>JALSRD010000022.1 GCA_026984935.1 Desulfobacterales bacterium | reverse complement strand
CCTTCCCGTCGCTTTGTGCCCGGATGGTGCCGCCGTGCAGTTCGACCAGCCGGCGTGTCAGGGCCAGGCCCAGGCCGGTGCCGTGGTACCGGCGGCTGGCGCCGTTTTCCACCTGTTCGAAAGGCTCGAACACACGTTCCAGATCTTGCGGCTCGATGCCGATGCCCGTGTCGGTCACCGAAATTTCAACGGCCGGGCAGGCGTCCGGCGGGCCCGCATCCGGGCCGGTGCCCGTGGTGCACCGCGCGACGACCCGGATGCGGCCGCCGTCGGGGGTGAACTTGGCGGCGTTGGAAAGCAGGTTGTAGAGTATCTGCTTGAGCTTGCGCGTATCCGCGCGAATGGTTTGCGGGATGCCGTTAATGTCGGTGTCAAGATGCAGGCCGTGGCTGAGTGCTTTTTCACGGATCATGCTCAGGCTGTTTTGCAAAAGCGCGGGCAGGTCGATTTCGGAAAGCTCCAGTTCCTGCTTGCCGGCCTCGACCTTGGACAGATCCAGGATGTCGTTGATCAGGGACAGCAAATGGCGGCTGCTCTCCAGGGCGTCGTCGAGGTACTCTTTTTGCTTGCTGTTGAGCGGCCCGAAGCTCTGGTCGATCACCAGTTCGGTAAAGCCGATGATGTGGTTGAGCGGCGTGCGCAGCTCGTGGCTCATGTTGGCCAGAAAGTCGCTCTTGGCGCGGTTGGCCTGTTGAAGTTCCTGGACCTGCTGTTTGAGCTTTTTCTGCATTCCCTTTAATGATGTTTGGGCATCCTCGAGCTGATGCACCGCCGTCTGAAGGGCCTGGTTGTTTTTCTGCAACCCCTGATAGTATCGTTTCCGCAGGTATTCGAAGATCAGGGCAAACGTGCATACCGCCGCCAGCGAGGGGAAAAAACGGGTGCAGAAATTTACCGAATAGTTCGCCCAGCCGGGAAGCTGTGGGAAAAAGACCGCATACGCGAAAGCCGGCAACACCAATACCAGCGTGGCAATGGCGCCGGCGCCGGATCCGAGCAGAAAAACCGCCGCCAATGGAAAAGGGTAGAGCCACAGATGGCCGGTGCCGTCAAAACCGCCGCTGAAAAACAGGTAGAGGAACAGTGCGGCGGTGGCATAAATGCTGGGATAGGCAATGGCGGCATAGTTAGTTCCCTTGCGAAGCGCAATCATGCTGAAGATGAAAAATGCCCCCAGCAGGTTGTCGCCGATACCCAGGGCCAGCTTCCCCCTGATCAGGGAGTAAATGCCCAGCGGGATGAGATTGGCGATGGCGACGATGCCGATCAGGTTGATCATTACAATACGCCATTTCAGCTCGGAATCCTCATCGAAGACGATCCCGCTGGTGATCAGGTTTTCCAGTGCTGTTCTTACGCTCATGGCCATTCCTCGCGGCAGCGCGTTAAGCCTTTGCCCCCACGGGTAAAAACCGCTTGATTTCGGCGATCAGGGTGTCCCGGCTGGCCGGTGATTTCTGGACGATGGATTCGATACTGTCTGAAAGCGCCCGCCTTTCGGCCGCGCTTAAGGTTTTGGCAGTCAGCAGGATGACCGGAATGTGCTGTGTCAGGGGCATCGCCCTCAACGCCTGGATGACTTCATAGCCGTTTATGTCCGGCATGACAAGATCCTGCAGAATGACGGCCGGGGGGCTTTCGATGGACATGGCCACGGCCTTGCGGCCGGTTGCGGCCGTGCGCACGGTTACGCCCTTTTCGCGCAACAGGGCGGAAAAATACTTTAGGTCCCTGGGATCGTCATCGACGAGCAGTACATGCTTGCCGTTTCGTCCGGCTTCCCGCGGGTTCAGCCCGGCTTTTTGGAGGCATCGCAGGAGATCCGTTTTCTCGACCGGTTTGATCAGGTAATCGCAGGCGCCGAGGCTGCAGGCAAAAGGACGGTCTTCGATGGCCGAGCAGATGATGACGGGGATATCGCGGGTTCGTGCATCCTCTTTGAGCCGGGTCAGCACCTGCCAGCCGTCTTTGCCGGGAAGCATCAGGTCCAGCAGGACAATGTCGGGCCGGAGTTCGGCGGTCTGCTTGACGGCCGCGTGGCCGTCGATGACACATTTCACCCGGCAACCCAGGTCGGACAGCAGGATGGATACCTGCCGGCAAATGGCTTCATCGTCATCGGCGATAAGCACCAGGGGCTGTTCAGATTGCCCTGAAAAGCGCGGTGCTCTTTTTTCCGGTGGAGAAATTTCTCTCCCGGCGGCGGTGGTCGCAATGGGAAGCACGAAGGTGAAGGTGCTTCCCTTGTCCGGCGCACTCACGGCCCAAATGGCGCCGTGGTGCAGTTCGATAAAGCGCCTGCACAGCGCCAGCCCCAGACCCGTTCCCTCATATTTCTTGGACGTCGACGGGTCGACCTGTTCGAAAGCGTTGAATATTTTCAGCAAGGATCCGCTGTCGATGCCGATGCCGGTGTCCGCCACTGATATTTTCAGAAAGGATTGGCAGGTGTCATCAAGGGATACCGCGCACTGCTCTTTGAAGATTTCCGGGATATGCGCATCGACCCAGAAGCGTGAAACGGTTTCCGCGTGCAGGGCAATGCGGCCGCCGTCTTCGGTAAACTTGGCCGCATTGGAGAGCAGGTTGTAGATAACCTGTTTGACCTTACGTTCATCGGCGCGGATGGTTTCGGGGCATCCGTCGGCTTGAATCGACAACCGGATGCGGTGCTTGAGCGCCTTTTGCCGGATCATGGTCAGGCCTGCCTGCAGGACCTGACCGATGGGCACATCGGTCGGATTTACCACCATCTTGCCGGCCTCGACCTTGGACAGATCCAGAATATCGTTGATCAGTGACAGCAGGTGACGCCCGCTGTCCAGGATATCCGTCAGGTAGTCTTGCTGGGTGGCATTGAGTTCGCCAAAGTGCTGGTCCACCAGCAGTTCTGAAAATCCGATGATGGCATTCAGCGGCGTGCGCAGTTCGTGGCTCATGTTGGCCAGAAAATCGCTTTTCATTTTCGACGCCCGCGCGAGCTCCAGATTGCTCTCTTTCAGCTGGGCGGATTTGTACCGCAGATCCTCGAAAGTCAGGGCATTGTGGATGGCCACAGCCAGTTGGCGGGATGCGTTTGTGATGAACTTGCGGGTATAGGTGTCCAGCACGCCGCCGCCGGCCAATACCAGTACGCCCACACGCCGTTGTTGAAAGAACAGGGGGTATGCATTAAGATGCGATTCAACATCGATGCTGCTTTTGGCGCCGGAATCCGGTTGAAGGGGGAAATTTTCCGTCTGGCGCAAAGACGCTTGGGCCAGCTTGGCGGCCTTTTCCATCAGGCGCGTGATCACCCGGGAATTTTGCGGCGTACCGGCCTTTAGCGCGCCGGACATGAAGGTTTTCTTCAGGTTGAGTCTTTCGCACTCCGGGTCCTGGAGGTAGACCGCACCCCAAGGGGCGCCGGCCTGCATTGCAATCTGGTTCAGGCTCTTTTCCAGGATCAAACTGACATCGATGGTGTTCAGCTGGCTGACCAGTTCACCGTAAGCCTGCTGAATCCGTTGCTGGAGCAAGAGCTGTTTCTTCTGGGATTCACTTAATGCCAGCGCCTGGGTGCGCAGGGCGACCTGTTCTTCGAGCTTCCTGCGATTTAGTTCGAGCCGGCTGTCACGCTCCTGGATCTGTTCGAGCATGTCGTTGAATCCGTCCATAAGGGTACCCAGTTCGTCGCGGCGGTCGCTGTGCACCCTCACGCCATAGTCCTGCCGGTGCTTTACGTGCTGCATGGTTTTGGAAAGGGTTTCGATGGGCAGGGAAATGATGCGCTGCAGCCTGGCGGATATGAATCCGGACAAAACAATCAATATCAGCATGATGCCGGCCACCATCATGGTGACGGACTGCATGCGCGCGTAGACCCATCGCTGATCCGCACGGATGAGGACCATGCCGATGCGTTTGCCGTTGAGCATAATCGGTTGGAAAACATCCAGGAAGTCACCGCTCAGTCCTTTGAGGCCTGCCTTCACCGCCCGGGCCATGGGTCGCCGATCCGCTGCCGGCAGATCCTGCAGATCGATGTGGCGGGGGATGTCGGGGACGCGCCCCTTGGCATAGGCGGCAAAACGGTCGCCGGCGGCCGTGTAAATCGCCGCCTGCAGGATGTTGGGTTCGACCCGCAGCGCATCCAGCAGCTCCCGGGCGGTCTGGGGATCCTGAAAGCTGAGGGCCGCCGTTGCATTGATGCCCGTGACTTTGGCCAGCGCGGAGATATGGTGGCGTGCATTGTTTTGAAACGAAAATGCTTCGTTCAAGAGAAAGAGGAATGCAAACAGGACCATCATCAACCCACAGGTGAGCACGATCATGGTGGTCAGTTTGTGTTTAATGGAAAGATTCTGGAATTTTGGCATCGGCACTTCTCCGTTCAGGGCTCTGACCGGATGATACGGGCGATTTTCAGCAGTTTTGAGTTAAAATGCAGGCCGGCAGCCCGGGCCGCTCTGATATTGATCTGCAGGTGAATGCGCCGTCCGCGCTGAACCAGATTGACCATGCCGCGGCCGCGGCCAAAAGCCTCGCTGTCTCCCACGGTCAGGACATTGCGGCCGCCGAGGCTTTGCAGAATTTGTGGGGTGTTTCCGGCGACCGCGGCACCCACGAAGAGGATGCGGCAGGCGCCGATGTCCGCCGGGGACCGTAAGGGCCTGATCGCCACCGGGCGCCCTTGGATCCGTTCCCCTTCGGTGAGGATTTCCAGATTTTTTGCAATCTCGTCATCACCGAGAACGGCAATCACAAAAGGGCCGGCGGCCGGGTCGGTGTCGTCCGGCCAGGTGACAAAGCTGGCCAGATTGTAGATAAAGGCGGCTTTGACCTGGGCGGGTTTAAAGGCCGCAGCCCGGCTTTTCCCCGCCGGCAGGCCCGACAGCAGCAGTACCAGGGCCGGGAGAAAGACGCAGTGCCATGCGGTGCGGCGGCCGGGGCGGCGAATTTTTTCGGCTGTCAGAAACGCCATGTAATCTTTCCATAGATGCTGCGCGGCACCTCTGTGGACCGGATGCCCTGGGTGTCGGTGTATTCGGGGTGCCGATTGTCCAGCAGGTTTTCCAGTTTGAGGCTGAACGCCAAGTGTTTCAGCGGCTGCCAGCCGAGGCGCACATCTACGCGGGTATAGCTGGGAACATTCAGGTCGGGCAGGTCATCGACGAAAAAGAGCAGGGTGTCGAACTGCAGATTGCCGGGCAGGTCGAGGTAACTGCCTGCGGAAAACTGGTTGCGTGGCGTGCCGCCTTCATTGAGCTCGAGGTCCAGGCCCTTTTCAGCGGCATCGGCAAACAGGTGCAGGTTGATCCAGGTGTATCCGAGACTCAGTTTCCACCAATCGGCCAGTTGGAGGTTGCCGGCAATTTCAGCGCCATATGCGTCTTCATGAAACTTATTGACGATATTCTGCGGAAGCACACGCGCGGCGGGCGGCGGGAAGGCGGTAAAAGGCGGGATGGGCATGCCGGGCACCGTGGTGCGCAGATCGCGGTAGACGTTGTAAAAGGAGGCGAAGTCCAGTGAGAGGCGTGCCATGGGGACCAGACGGTAGCCGGCTTCATAGGCGATGACCTCCTCAGAATCAAATGCGCTGTTGCCGCGGATCATGAGGGCGTTGACCGTCGGACCGGTGCGAAAGGCGCCCAGTTTAATGTTTGCATCCCGATCCGCCCGCGAAGGCGTGCGCACCGCCCGTGAGACGGCGGCCCAGAGCGTATGGTTCTCTACCGGCGTCCAGCGCAGGCGGGCACTGGGCTGGATTTCGAATCCGGAGTAGTCGTTGTGCTCGAACTTCGAGCCCACGGTCAGATCAAGCTTGTCCGGGATCAGCACGATTTTGTCCTGAATAAAGCCGGAAAAGAGATTTTCCGTGCGGCTGTCCGGGTCGAAAAAGATGGTCTCAGAATTGGTGATATCATCGCGCGTCATCCGATAGCCCAGTCCCCAGATGACCTGCTGACGGCCGCCGAGCCGGAAGGTGTGCTGAAAATCGATGTCCACGGTGTCGCGGTCCTCTGACATCACCTGCATATTGCGGACTGTGCGGTCGTAGTAGGCCTGCAGCGACAGGTCGGAAGTGTCGGTCAGTATGTGCGTCCAGCGGCCGAGGAGATTGCCCCCTGACAGGTCCGCATTATCGGCGAATGTGCGGGGCACAATGGAACCGGTCGTCAGACTGGTGGTGCCGCTGTTGCCGGTATAGATATCGCCCTGGAGCGTCAGCGCGTCTTTGGCCGACCGGTCCCAGTCGAGGCGGAAGCCCGCACGGCCTGCATCCCAGTCGTCATCGGCATCGTTGCCATGGATGTCTTCGAAAGAGGTACGGTTGAAGTATTTGGCATAACCCCGGTACCAGGCATGTTTCCCGATTTTCCCACCGTAGCGGGCGGCCCCGAAGCCTTGTTCCAAATTGCCGCCGCCGGCGGTTATCAGCCCTCCCTGGGTATCTTGCGCTTTCTTGGTGATAATGTTGATCACGCCGTTGACCGCGTTGGCGCCCCATAGCGTGGCCCCCGGTCCGCGGATGACTTCAATGCGGTCGATGTCTTCGAGCAGCGTGTCCTGTACATCCCAGTAAACACCGGAAAAAAGCGGTGTGTAGACCGACCTGCCGTCCATGAGCACGAGCAGCTTGTTGGCGAACCAGGCATTGAATCCCCTGCTGCTGATAGCCCACTTGTTGGCATCGATATGCGCCACCTCCAGTCCCGGGACCAGACGCAGGGCTTCGGCGATGCTGGTAAAACCGCCCCGGCGGATGTCATCGCCGGAGATGACGAAAACCGCTGCCGCCGCATCGGCCAGTTTCTCCGGTTTTTTGGACACGGTCGTGACTTCCAGGTCGGCCAGCTGTTCGATGGTCAGCTGCTTGAGCTGCCGAAGGGCCTGGTTTGCGGAAGGCCCTTTTGCCCGGCATACGGGCACCAGGAACAGAAAAATTCCAGCCAGCATCAGCGCTGCTGTGCCGCCGGAAGCCGCCACCTTACAGATTCCCTTTGCCATTTTCATCTCTCCGAATTTCAGCGCACTGCGCCGGATGGCAGTTACAGGTACTGCGACAGGGTTTTTAAAAACTGCCGCGTATCGATGGGTTTGCTCATGTATCCCGCGCATCCGGCGGCCAGTGCTTTTTTCTCGTCGCCCTGCATGGCATAGGATGTCAATGCAACGATCGGTATATGGTGCGTATCCGGGTCGTCCTTGATCACCTGGGTGGCACTCAGCCCGTCCATGGCCGGCAACTGAATATCCATCAGGATCAGGTTGGGCCGGTGCCTTTTTGCCAGGTCGATGCCGGTTTCGGCATCGACTGCCTCCAGCACCCGGTATTTCCCGATTTCCAGCAGTGTGCGCACCAGTTTCATGTTCATCTCGTTGTCTTCAATGACCAATACGGTTTTCGTGCTCATCTCTCCTGCTCCTCCGCAGTTTCCATGCCCTGCCCAATGCCTCTGCCTGTCGATGCGGCCATCCTTACCAGGAAAGGTAAGAGCCGTTGCTTGGCTGCTGTTCCGACCGGCAGCACCGCCTGCCGGTTATATCGGTATTTTATTAATAAAATTAAGCGCTCCCGGACGATTTTATCCGCCGTCAGGTGTGCAGCCGATGGGCAGTGTAAAAAGAAAAGCGGCCCCATGATTTTTCCCCCGGCTCTGGGCCCGGATGCGGCCGCCGTGCAGTTCAACCAGCTGGCGCGTCAGGGCCAGGCCCAGGCCGGTGCCCTGGTACTGGCGCGCTGTGCCGTTTTCCACCTGTTCGAAGGGGTCGAACACGCGTGCGAGGTCTTCGGGCGTGATGCCGATGCCCGTGTCGGTCACCGCAATTTCGACCGCCGCCGCATCTTTGCCCGCATGGGCCACCCGCCGGGCGGCCAGCCGGATTTTCCCGCCGTCGGGTGTGAACTTGGCGGCGTTGGAGAGCAGGTTGTAGAGAATCTGCTTGAGCTTGCGCTCATCTGCCCGGATCGTATCCGGAATGCCGTCGAAGTCGGTTTCCAGGACAATGCCGTGCTTGAGCGTCTTTTCGCGGATCATGGTCAGGCTGTTTTGCAGCAGTGTGCGCAGGTCGATTTGGGAAAGCTCCAGTTCCTGCCTGCCGGCCTCGATCTTGGACAGGTCCAAAATATCGTTGATCAGGGACAGCAGGTGCCGGCTGCTTTCCAGGGCATCTTGCAGATAGTCTGACTGCGTCTCGTTGAGCGGCCCGAAGCTCTGGTCGATCACCAGCTCGGTAAAGCCGATGATGTGGTTGAGCGGCGTTCTCAGTTCATGGCTCATGTTGGCCAGAAAGTCGCTCTTGGCGCGGTTGGCGGCTTCGGCGGCATCCTTGGCCCGGGCCAGCTCCATGGTGCGTTCGCGAACACGTTTTTCCAATGTCCGGTTGGCCTGTTCAAGCGCTGTTTTTGCTGCCTGTTCCTGCTTCCGGGAGGCCTCCAACTGTCTTCCAGCCGTATCGAGCGCCTTTCCCAACCGGCCGATTTCATCGTTTCCCTGGTTTAAAATTTGCTGCGAAAAACGGCCTTCGCCCAGTGCCTGCGCTGCTCTGGATAATGTTTCGATGCGTCGGCAGAGCCGACGGCTCAACACAAGGCTCAGCGCCAAAATCGTCGCAAGGGCTGCTGCCGAGGCAACCAGCAACGACCGGCGCACGCGAAAAAGCGGCTGGTAGATCTGCTGCCGGGGCGCGGTGAGGATAACGATCCAGTCCAGATTCCGCCCGGCGACCAATTCGGAAATGGGCACATGTGCCGCAATCTGCCGTATACCGCTTTGTTCATATTCGACGATACCGCTTTGGCCGAGGGCTGCCGTACGCAGCGCTTCCGGTTGCATGGGCTCCAGGATTTGATTGTCCCGGGGCGCTGACACCACGATGCCGTGGCGGTCGATGATAAATTCCTGGCCGCTTTTTCCCAGCGAAAATTGGCGTGTGATGCGCCAGATCCTGCGCATTTCGATTTGGCCCACCAGCACACCGGTGATTTTGCCGGCCGCATCCTGCACCGGCGTGGCCACGGTCATGGTGGTCCCGTAGGGGTAGAGCACGGCATGTACGTCTGAAAATACGGTCTTGCCTTTGCGGGCCGACTGAAACCAGCAGGTGGTTTTCCAGGCGCCCCGGAAAGAGTACTTTGCGGAGGCCACAACACCGCCCTCCGGATTGAGCAGGCTGATATCTTTGAAGATGCGGTGAAACTGCTGGGTCGTGGCCAGTTCCTTTTCTTTCTGCGCGTCATGGGCCGCAGGTGACCTGATCAAGGGGTTTTGTGCCAGTAGCAGCACGTTGTGGTAGGCTTCGTTGACTTCCCGCGCGATTTCCTTGCCGGAGGAAAGGGCCAGCTGTGTCAGCATTTCCCGCGTGGTGCGGGAAATGGAGTTTTCCACACGGGTAAAAGAGATCACGCCGACGATCAAAAGCGGGGATAGGCCCACGATGGCCATCAAAAAAAGAATTTTATGGGACAACCGCATACGGGGGTACTTTCAGCCTATTTGTGCTTTACCGTCAGGCGGCTCCAGAGACGCGCGTACAGGGCTGTCGCCGCCCCGACGCTGTGGTAGAATTCACAGCGTTTCCGTATGGCCGGTGACGGGTAGACCGCCGGTGACTTAGCCACTTCCGGGTCCAGCAGGGGCTTGGCGGCCGTATTGGGTGTCGCGTACCACAGCTCCGAGGCAATGGCGGCATTGATATCGGGTTTCAGGATGTAGTTGATAAATGCGTGGGCTTGCGCTTTGTGCCGGGCGTCGCGTGGAATGGCGAAGTTATCCACCCAGATCGCAGCGCCCTCTTTCGGAATCACGTAGCGCAGGCTTGCATTCCTGTCGGCCGCCGCCATGCCCTCGCCGCTATAGATCTGGGCTGCCCAGAGCTTTCCGGAGATCATGCGTTTTTGTATGGTCATGACGTCCAAATAGCCCTGTAGAAGCGGTTTTTGCGCCAGCAGCAGCTTTTCGATTCCGGCAAGCTGCCCGGGGTCGGTGATGTTCAGCGGGTAGTTCCGCAGCTTGGTAGCCGCCCCGACCAGCTCGTAGACGTTGTTTAACATGGCCAGATGCCCCTTGTACTGCGGATTGAAGAGAACCTTCCAGCTGCCGGTGTCTTTTTTGATATATTGCGTGTTGACCAGCAGGCCAGTGGTGCCGAAAAGGTAGGGAATGGAATACCGGTTTCCCGGATCAAAGGGCAGGTTTGTAAACGCTTTCCCAATGTAGCGGTAGTTGGGGATTTTGGAATGATCGACGGGAGAAAGGGTTTTGGCGGCAATCATCTCCCGGATCAGATCGCCGCTGCAGACCACCAGGTCGTAGGCGGCAAGGTCGGATTGCAGGGCGCCCAGCATCTCCTCCTCGTCTTGGAAATTGACTTCCCTGACGGCAATGCCGGTGGCCTTGCGGAAATTTTCCAGCGTGTGCGACCCGATGTAGTCTTCCCAGTTGTAAAGCGTCAGGGTTTTGCCCTTCTCATTTTGACGGCCTGACTGCCCGGCTGAGTAGCCTATGGCCGGCATGAAGCCGTTGCCGGTGAAAACCAGCATGGCGACCATGATCCAGATTCTGCATGTAAACATGTTCGTCTCCTGATAGGACGTTTTTTGGCATGGCAGATAACTCCGACGTCGGCCTGCCAACGGCTGGTTACCATCGAGTGCGGCAGCTGTATGAAAATATTATCGGTGCCTGGCCGGAAAACTTTACCGGTTCGTGCCCTGTAACTGCTGTCGAGGAGGGTGCTGTAAAGATTCGCCGGTGTCCGGCAACAGCTGAATATTTAAATAAATTCAGGCGAAGAGAGCTCTTTTCCCGCTGCCCGCAACCCCATGTAGCGGGAATTTGCGGCGAAAGCAGGCCGTTGAAAATCGCTGTGAAAAATCTAGCGGGATTGTGACGGGAGAAGAAGGCGTTCAAGACCCAGCTCCAGGCTCAGGTCATGCCGTCCCAGACCCCAGAGCGTCACGTGTTTTGCGCCCATCTGCCGCAGCGCGTCGATCTTGTGCAAAAGGCTGGGGCGGTCCTCGTAATACACGGTGGTTGGCCGGCCGTGGTCGATGTAGTGCAGGTACGGCGTGCCATCGGCGGTTCGCCGGACCCGTGCGCCGGCGGCCAGGCGGGGAAAAATGTCCTGGTAGGTGGCGGCGCGGCATCCCTGTGGCTGCCACAAAAACCCCGAGACCTTGAGCACCGGGATGATCGTCGCTGACGGACACTGCCCGCGGACAAAGCGCATGACCCGGGCGATCCAGGCGATGCTTGCCACGGGCCCGGGGCCGGAGCGGCAGCTGTGCAGGTTGTAGAGCATGACCTGGACCTGATCGACGCTTGGACCGAAGGCGGCCAGGTCCATGGCCCCCGCACCATCTGCCACCGTCTTGCGCAAGGTCGGCTGCACGGTGACCGACAGCCGGAGACCCCGTGTCCGGGCCAGGCGGGCCAGTTCACCGATAAACTCCGCAAAGGATCGCCGGTCTTCGGCCGCCAGATTCTCGTAGTCGATGTCGATGCCCGTAAAACCGTAACGCCGGGCCAGTTGCACGATTTTTCGTTCATGGTCGCGCCGCAGGCGCCTGTTGTGCAGGATGCGGTTAACCAAACGTGCATCTTTCAGCACGGCTTTGCGGCTCTTGGCATCTACCGTGTCGTTGACCAGTGTCAGCCAGGTGTGGATTTTGCGCTGATTGAGGCGCAAAACGGTTTTGTGCAAAGGCAAATCAGAACGGTAAAGCTCCGGATCCCCGTTGGGTGCCAGCCGGGCGACAAAGAAATAGACGTCCCGGAAAAACGCCGGCGGCGCCGAAACGGCCTGCAGACTTTTCCCGAAATCCCAATAGGTCACCCAGGCCCCCAGGATCGCCGGGTTCGTTCCGGAGGCCGGCTCGGCCGCCAGACCGGCAGATGCCTGTCCCAGGTATGCCGACAAAACAAGGATCAGCAAGCGCTGCATGTGTTAGGCCCCTCACGGCCTTGCGGTTAAAAACGAAAAGTCACACCCGCGGTCAGGTTTGAACTGTCATAAGTGGGTGTTGTCGCGTAGTCGAAGGCCAGAAAGGTCCGCCAGCGGCCCGACCAGTCTTTTTGCACCTTGGCATGCACCGCCACGGCCAGGCGCAGGCTGCCGCCGGCTTCGTCCACTGCACCGAGTCCCAGGCGGCTGTCGATTTTCCAGCCGCCGGACAGGTGTCTGTCATAAAACAGGTTGAGCATCAGGTGCCGCAGGCTGCGTGGTGTGTAATACTGCGGTGCATCGCGGGCCGCATGGCTGTAACCGAGACCGACCCCGGCCTTCAGGCCGGTCAGCAGGTGCCAGTTGCGGCGATAGCCCAGCCTAACATCCACGCGCTGATTGCCGTCGGTATAGTGCGTGTAGTTCGTGGCGGCATGTACACGACCCTTGACGCCCAGCATCCGCCGGTAGGCCAGCTGGATCCGGTCTGCGGCGATGTCGGCCAAAAGCGCTGAAAGCGTATCGACATCTTCGTGTCCCAGCTGCAGCGCCAGATTGCGGCGGTCATCGACGTAGCGCCCTTTGAGCCAGGCATTGACCCGCCCGTGATGGCTGCCGATATTGCGCCGGCGCAGGCTGGCGCTGAGGATCAGGTGGTCCAAACCCCGCCAACGGACGCCGGCGGTCGCCTGCCTGCCGTAGAGCGCCGGCCGCTGCCCTTCATGGAACTCGATATATGCGGGGGTAAGCCACAAGTCGAAGGGCCCCTTCAGGGGATAGGCAAGGGGTGTCGACCAGAACACATTCCGCCGCTGGTCGGAGTCACGAAAGTATTGCACGCGCATGCCAAGATGCGGACGGGTTGCCCACAAAACCTGCTGCAGCAGGCGTTGTCGTCCGGCAGTCTGCCAGACTTTTATGTGCCCGGCGGAATGCCCGTTCCTCTGCAGAAGATATCGGGCCTTGTGGAAACGGCCCTGCGCGTATGCCGTGGCAGCCAGGTCGAGACGGGCCTGACCGGCCAGCAGCGGGTGTTCGCGGACCAAAGCCTGCAGGCGCTCTTCCGCCCGCCAGTACCGGCCTTGATAATAATCATTGCGGGCCTGTGCCAGGCGCGCCAGGTTCAGGGGATGCCGGCGCACCAGATGCGCCAGCAGCTGGCGGCCGTCCATGGTGTGCATGACGATGTAACGCCTGAGAAAACGGGGTTTTTGCGCACCCACGACGATCCGGTTGTACCCGCTGGCGTCCTGGATGAAGCCAAAGCGGAAATAGCGCTCGATGGCCCGGCGGTTGACATCCCAGGCCTCCGGTGCGCTGCCGCCTTGCTCCTGGCCGGCCTCGGAATAGGGAAAAGCGTAGCCCACGACTTGTTCGAGTCCCAGGTGTTGTTTGAGGGACCGGATGCAGCGACGGTAATCCTGATGCACCCGATGGGTGAATTCTGTTGTGTTTTCGGAACGATGTAGTTCAGCCAGCCACTTGTGGTCGACGAGGAACTTCCCCTGCCGGCCCGAGGCATTCACCGGTATGTTGTCATGTGCATGGTGGCCATGCGCCTGGATGTCCCAGCGGCCGCTTTGCCGATAGGCGGCGATCATTTTCCAGTCGGCCTGAAAGGGGTGGCCGGCACGGATGCCGGCGGTGGGCACGAACATGGTCGCTTTCAGGGCGTATTTTTTCAGCAGCGGGTCTGCCTGAACAAAGGAGTCGATCCTGGCGTCATCGAAGGTGATCAGGATCGGTTTGGCGGGAAAGGCCCGCTTTCCGTCGGCCATGGCCTTTAATTCACTGACGGTGATGGCGGTGTATCCGGCCGCTTGGAGGGCTTTCAGATGGTCCTCGAAACGAAAGCGCGGCAGATTGTGGCCGCTCATGCGACCGCTGGTGATTCCGTGGTAAAGCAGCACCGGGACATAGACACACCGCTGGCGGTAACCCTCGTTCACCAGTGCGGCATAGGCGGCCTCGGTGTTGTCACCCAGGCGTGCCGCCAGCCGGATGCTCTTCAGACGCCGGTCATGGTCGGTGAAAAAACTACAGCGGTTGCCGTTCAGAAATTGCAGGGCGGCGGCATAGTCCCGGCTGCCGACCAGCGAGTCAAATACCCCCATATAGGCATTGCGGTTGTCCGGATGGTCGTGGTAGAGCCTGCGGAAACGTTCCAGGGACCGGCGGTAATCGTGCCGGGCCTGCGCCAGGTAGGCGCGTTTTAGCCGGAAAGGGAGGTAACCGGGATGCCGCACCAGGGCCCTTTCGATCAGGCGGGCCGCGTCCCCGTACTGCTGCGCTTCGATGTACAACGTCGCCAGATCGAGCCAGGGCCGCTTGCGGGCGGCTACCGCGGGCAGCGACAGGAGTTTTTTCTGGTACTCGATGGCGCCGCTTTGGTCGCCGCGCGCGATGGCGTCGTCGCGCAGAAACTGCAGCATCAGCCGCCGCGGTCCGTGCTTTTCGATGTCCTGCCGGGCTTCGGCGACCGCCTCGTCATAGGCGCCCTGTTCGTAGAGGCACTTCAGCCGGTAATAGCGGGCGCGCGGCAAGTGGCCGCCCATTTTCAGCACCCGCTGCCATTGCGCCAGGCCGCGGCTGAAATCGTGGCGCTGCATCAGGATGTCTCCGAAAAAGACCTGGATGGCCAGATGGCCGGGATATGCCCGGGCCAGATCCCGCGCCTGCCGGTCGGCGGTCCGGTAGTGCTCCAGGGCCAGGTGGGCGCGCGCCAGGTTCAGGCGCTGGTCGGGCTGGTCCGGCTGCAGCGCCAGGCTTGTTGCGGCCGTCGCCAGGGCCTGCCGGTAGCGGCTGCGCCGCAGGTACAGGCCGGTCAGCAGGTTCCACGGTTCGGGGCGGCCCTTGAATCGGGCGGCATAGCGCCGCCATACCTTTTCGCAGGCTCCCCACTGCTCCAGCTGCCAGCAGGTCCAGCCCAGGTCCCGGTAGTACCTCCCGGTATTCGGATCGTGAGCCAGGGCGCTTGCAAACATTTTACGGGCCCGGTCGTAGTCCCGGTCGATGTATCGGCGGCGGGCGGAGGCGGCATAGATGCGGGCCAGGGCGTGTTCCAGGGCCGGTCGGCTACCGGAGTTTCTCAAGCGGTCTTCGAAAAAGGCGGTCCCCTGCTCGAGTGCATCTTCTTCGATAAACAGTCGGGCCAACCGCCGGGCCCACTGTGCATCTGCACCCGGCCGGTGCAGCAGCTGGCGGCAGGTTAACAGAGCCTGCTTGGAATCTTTCTGCCTGAAGTAGATCCGGGCGATGTTCAGCAAATCCTGATGGCGTGTCTGCCCGTTGTCGGCCGCCTGCATGTACCAGACCAGGGCCTGGCGCGTATCACCGCCATGGAGGTACGCCAGGGCGATGTTGCGTGCCAGCCGGTGCCTGTAGCCGCTGTCCAGGGCCTGTTGCCATGCGGCAACGGCCCGCTGCCAGTGTTGCTGCCGGTAGTGCGCCCACCCTAGATTTGCCAGGTACGGCGCGTGCCGTGGCCGGTATGCCAGGGCGGCCCGGTACGCTGCGCAGGCCTGTGCATAACGTTGCCTGCCGTAAAGCCGGCCTCCCCGGGCGGCGTAAAGCCTGGCGGCAAGGCGCCGGGCCTTGCGGCTTTGCGCCGGCTTACGGGACAAATACTGTTCCACCAGGGCGATGGCCGCTGCCTGCCGGCCCATGTGCCCATAGACTCTGGCCAGGCGTGAAACACATAGGAAATTATGCGGCTTTTTTTGCAGGATGCCGCGGTACTGCAGGGCGGCCTGATCCCACTGGCCGGCGCCTTCGTATGCGGCTCCCAGCTTCAGCCGAATCACGTCGACATCCCCGCGGATCACCAGCAGCCTGCGGAACTGATCGACGGCATCTTGCCACCGGGCGGTTTCCAGATCGAGATCGCCCAGGGCCTGCGTCAGCCGGGCGTTGCCCGGATCGACCTTGAGAACCATGTGCCACAGGCGGCGTGCTTCGGCCGGGTCGCCATTTTTGTAATGCGCCCAGCCGAGGTTTTCCCAGGCCAGCAGCAGACCCGGATCCTGGTGTGCCGCCTGCTCGAAAGCCGTGCGTGCTGCTGTGTAGCGCCCCTGGCGGTATAGGACCGTTCCACGGTCGAGGTTGTCCTGGCCGGGTGAGCGGGCCTGGACCCGGAGGGCGGCACCCAGGGCCAAGCCGATGACCAATAGTGACAAAGCTGCAAAAGAAAAGCGTCTCACATGGAACATGCTGCAGAGGCCTTTGTTGGTGTGACAGGGGCGGCTTGCGGTATCCGCACCGAGCCGCCGGAGCGGTTGCCCATTTCCTGTAGTGTGCAGATCCGCAGGCCCGGCAGCGGGTGGCGCTGCAGTTCGAGGCCCGCTTTGGCCAGCGCTTCGCCGAACCGGTGGAGCCAGGGCTTGGGGACCGCGCTTTGCAGGTTTGCCGGGTCTTTGGTCTCCGCCAGCACACGTGTGCAAAATGGCGGACGTGTGGCTGCCAGATGCCGGACCAGTCGCCGGAGCCGTATGGCTTGGCCGCAGCCGGCGGATCCGCCACCGTCCATCCGCAGGGCCGCCAGCACTTCAAATGCGTACCGCTTGGCGAGGAGGGCCAGCAAATCCGCATCGATCCGGCGGCTTTTCAGCCGGCAGCCCCACATGTCCCAGCCGGGCACCACCAGGCCGGTGATGTCCCGGGCGTGGGCGATGAGCCGCTGCACCTGACGGCGGCTCATGGAAGACGGGATGCGTACGAAAACAGGTGTTCCGACACCGAAACGCAAGGATCGGATTCTCAGTTTCGCCGCTCCCAGCCGGTTCCAGGCCACCCAGCCGATGGCGCCCTGCCAGCTGCCGTGCAGGTAGACCGGTGTGACGGTCAGCAGGTTGCCGTCTAGACGGATCCAGACCCCGTGTCCCCTCTTGGTGACGGACAACCGGTGCCAGCTGCGGGGCGCCAGGGCGACGGGAAACGCCGCCAAGGTCTGCAAAACGTCCCAGTTGCGGAATTGCACGAACAGGGCTTTGGCGGTGCCCCCCACACGCCACAGCCGCTTTGAATCCCGGGAAGACCGCTGGACGATCCAGAACTGACCCAGCCCAACCAGCACCTGAGCTTGCATTTGCCAGCAGCGCGCCTGCCCGACGGCGGGAAGCCACATATCGGCCCGCGGCCGACCTTCAAGCGTATAGGTGTTGTCGCTGCGTGCAAGCGCTCCCGTCCCCGGCAGCCAGGGGAGATGTTCAGCGGCCTGGATGGCGCCGGTGCTGTGGCGCAGGCTGCGCAGTCCGCGCACATAGCGCCGCAGATCCCCCGGCCGCCAGCTGATGTCCAGGCGCAGGCGTGCAATGTGATAGGGGTCGGTATGGGCATCGTTGTACCCGAAACGATCGTCCTCGAAGGCCAGTTCATAGTTTTGTCGGATGGCCTCCTCGCTGATGGCCAACAGTTGCCGGTCCTTGATGGATCGCGCCAGATTCCCCACCGGAGCGCTGAAGGCGAAGGGCGCATCCGAGGCCAGCTCTGTGCCGATGCGTGCTCCGGCCTCTTGCAAGTCGCGGTGCACACGGCGGTGGTACTCGGCGTCGTTTTCCGGTCGACCCAACGTCGGCAGCCAGCGGCGGGAGGCCAGAAAATTCCCTTGACGCCCTGGGGCGGCTGTCGGCACGGTTTCGGCGGCCTGGTCTCCGCCGGAGATCAGCTCCCAGCGTCCGCTGTTGACCATGCGCTCAAGCCGCTTCCAATACAAAAACGAGGTGTTGCGTCGGTCAATGCGGCTGCAGCTGACGGACATGGCGGCCTTGAGCTTCATGGAGCGCAGCAGCGGATCGACGGCCTCAAAGGTCGACATGTAGCCGTGATCGAAAGTCAGCAGCAGCGACCAGCGCGGCAGCGGCCGCTTCTCAAGGAAGAAGCTGCGCAGATCGGAAAGTGCGATGGCCTGAAAACCCTCGTCGGCGAGTACCTGCACGAGGTCGTGCACCGACGCTGCGGTCATGTGCAAGCCGTCCGCTTCAGACACGATGCGGTCAAAAGCCAGCACCAAAATTCCCGGGTCGCGGCTGACGGGGCCGTTCCAGCGACGCACCGGCAGTGTACGGTGATGTTGCCAGTGGAAGATGCCGCCCGCTGCCGCCAGGATCAGCAGCCAGGTGACCATCCAGGCAATCCGGTCGGACCGAAAGCTGCGCGCCGGCGGCGTTCTTGTTTTTCCACCCATGGTCTCAGCGCGTGCCCCAGTGATTCCTGTGAGGAGTGACCATGGCGTAGTAGGTCTGCCAGACCAGCACCAGCATATAGAAAAAGCAAAAAGCGACGCCGTAAATCCACAGGCGGTCGCGGTGGTAACCGAGATAGACCAGGCTATAGAGAACAGCCATCAGAAAGGCGCCGTAAATGTAGAGATAAGAGATGCTGTATCCCAGAAAAACGGGCAGCACGGTGGCGTTTAAAACGATAATGGGCGCAACTACCGGAAACAGGGCGCCGCTGTAAAAGAAGTACGCCGCCAGAGGATGCCGCTTCCACATGAACCTTGAGGCGATCCAGGTCTCGCGGACCCACGATTTTTTCCAGCGCAGCTGCTGCCGGAAAAATACACCGTAGCGGCTGGGAACCAGGGTCGCACAGATGGCCTCGCAATCGTATATGACACGGTGGCTGCGCAGCATGAAATTGGTCAGGCTGCGGTCATCGCCGAATGTGGCTGCCACGCCCAGAAAGGATTGATGCAGCCAGGTATCGAGGATGGGCATGACATAGCTGCGCCGGTATGCCGCCAGGCATCCCGAGCAGCAGGTTACCGCCGAAAAAAGGGACTCGGCGGCCTTCATCACGCGGAACGCCACGAAGTAACGCACCTGCTGCATACGCGTCAGCGTGTTCTGTCGGGCGTTGCTGACATTGGCATGGCCGCAGACAGCGCCGATGTCGGGGTCGGCAAATCCCTGCACCAGTTTGTACAAGGTGTGTTCTTCCACGAAACTGTCCGAGTCGATGTAGATCAGGATTTCACCGCTGGCGCGCCGGGCTCCGGCCGCCATGCCGTGGCGTTTGCCGCGGTTTTCGGCAAAATCGATAATCGCCAGATCAGGGTGGCGCAAAGCCGCCTTTTGCATTTCGCGCAGAGTGCCGTCGGTGGAACCGTCATTGATCACGATCACCTCCAGCAGGTGCGCCGGATAATCCGATGCGTAAACGCATTCAATGGTCTTGCGGATGGAAGCTTCCTCGTTTTTACAGGCAATGATGACGGAAACCGGAACCAGCAGATTGCAGTCGGCCGGCGGCTTATAAAAAAACGCCAGGAAAAAGCGCGACAGGATATAAAAGGAGATCCCCAGGCTGTAAATGTTGAGCAGGGGATGATACCAGAAGAAAACGACGTTGACGCGCTTTAAAAAATAGACATTGACCGTGCCCAGCACAAAGAGGGCCGAGGCGATCAGCGGTGTATGCAGGTGCAGCCAGTATCGCAGCAGGTGCAACAGGCCCTGGGCATATTCGAGACCGTAGGTAAAGCGCAGCGTCTGTTCGCCGGCAATTCGGTCGGCCGTAATTTCTCTTACCACGCGGGCCTTGATATGCCTCATTTTCCAAAGGCGGTGGGGCATGTAGGCCGTATCGTGCGCAACCACCACATCGTTGAGACGTACATCCAGCCACTGGCCGACGCGAAGGGGGTGTTCTGAAACCGTTCGGGCCCCGATTCTGCTGGTTTCGATGATCCGCGAAACGATGGCGCTGCGCGTGCCGCTGGGAGCCGCCGGCAGAAGATGCGCCGCCACGTCAACGGTCGTCCGTGCGGCTCTGCGGCACTCATAGACCACGCCTTCCGGTGGCGTCATTGGAAAGGATTTATGCATGTAACGTATTGGCCGACTCTTCCATGCACATACGGTTAAACGCCGGGGTGCCTCTGCCGTTTTTTCGGGGTCGACCTTTCTATGGCGATCAGCAGGCCGTGCCTCGCTTGGGCAATGAAGCAAAAAAGATGCCAATGGAGGAAGCGGGGTGACGGCATCCTTGCGGGTGAAAAGGGTTTTGAGGCAAAATCCTCCGTATGCTCTCGGTTTCTCTGTTTTTCGCCGTTTTGCGATGGTGTTGGTAACCCCCCCCCACAAACGATTTCGATGAACACGAGGGTGATCCGGAAAAGAACGGGAGCTTCGGCAGGCGCGCAAAATTCGTAACCTGGACAGGAAAAAAATGGAGCCGCAGGCTGTTCAAGAGCTGCCGGCGAAAACGCTAGCGGCGGCCCGCGCCGCGCAGTATTGATGGCAACGGGGAAACGTTGGCGCACGGCCGCAGGCCGCATCGGACGTGGCGCTGTGGGAAGATTTTTTGTTCCGGTTATGACCTGAATCTTGCACAGACAATTTTGAAAACTTATAAAATTGTAATGTTATCTCATGGTTGTCTATGGATGCAGCGCGATAATTTTCAGCGTCATTGGTATGTTCGGAAACCTTCCATTTTGACTTC
>JALSRD010000021.1 GCA_026984935.1 Desulfobacterales bacterium | reverse complement strand
GAGCCTTTCGAACAGGTGGAAAACGGCGCCAGCCGCCGGTACCACGGCACCGGCCTGGGCCTGGCCCTGACACGCCGGCTGGTCGAACTGCACGGCGGCACCATCCGGGCACAAAGCGACGGGAAGGGAAAAGGCGCCTGCTTCCGCTTCGTGATTCCCGTGCAAGCCCGGATGGCGGAAGGAGGCACGAAGGACGCGCGGTAATCCTGTTGTGCCGCCTGTTCGAAGCCAGCCGCGCCCAACGGCTGTGCTTCGAACAGCCGATGGCCCGTACCTGCCGCGGGGAATGTTTCGCCAACGGCGGCCCGGGCGGGGCATTCCCCATCTTTCCACAGCAAGGTTTCGGGAAGCACAATCCACTCGCCCGGCGGTCGGCTTTGTGATAGAGTAGGACTATGTCATCCGAAGAAAAACCCCAGGACGCACGGGTACGCGAAATCAACCGCCAGCAGCGGGAGCTGTTCGACCGCCTCTACCGCCTTTTCGATCCGCCCCTGCCCGAAGGGGTCCCCGGGCGCCTGGAACAGATCGCGGCCGCCGGCCGCATCCGGGCCGGGGATACGGTGTTGGACGTCGGCAGCGGTACGGGCATCCTGATTCCGTTGATCCGGTCTTATCACCCCGCACGCATTTACGCCTGCGACCTCTCGCCGGCCATGCTGGCGCAGCTTTCCAGGCATTACCCGCGTGTCCGGACCCTCTTGGCCGACGTGCGCGACCTTGCCCTGCCGGATGCCAGCATCGACGTGGTTTTCCTCAATGCCTGCTACCCCAACATCGTGGACAAGCCGGGCGCTTTCGCCAACATCGCGCGCATGCAAAAGCCCGCCGGCCGCCTGGTCATCAGCCATCCCATGGGCCGCGCCTTCATCGCACGTTTGAAAAAAAGCGTTCCCTTTCCGCTGGACGACTTTCCGCGCCGCAACCAGGCCCGCAAAATGTTGGCGAATTACGGTTTTGCAATCGAAAGCTTCGTAGACGAAGAAGAGCTCTATATCCTGACGGCGCTGAAAACGTCGCCATAACTCCACCGGCCGCCGGCCGCGGCCCATCAGCGCTCGAACAGCGTGTAGCAGACCGCGTCGCCCTTACGCAAACCGCGGGCGAGCTCCATGTGCCGCAGGGCGGCAAAGTTGTCCTTAAAATCCTGCTCGCTGATGTTCAGCGCCTCGCAGATCTGCTGCATGTCCAGCGGCCCTCTCCGCTTCAGCAGCGCCAGTATTTTTTCCTGGATAACGGTCAGCTCGGGCTTGTCGCCCATCTCCTTCTTGGCGGCGTGCACCGCCCAGGGATCGCACACCTTGGGGGCCGCCAGCAGATCGAGGTAACAGTCCTCGCACAGGTTCTGCCCTTGGTATGCCACCGCCTCGCCGGCCGGAATGGACTGACTGCACTTGTCGCACTGCATAATGAATCTCCCTCCTTTCTCTCAGGTGGCAGACATCGATCGCCACCTGTCCGGCTCCTCATATCAGCCCCCCAATACAGGGGCCGGCGTCCGGAAATCGCTCTCCGGGGTCGCCAAAAAAATAATACATGGACGTGCAGGCCGCAAGATCCGGTGGCGGCGCTTTCGGACGTACCATGCAGGGAACACGCTGCGCATGCGATACTGCGTAAATTTTATCCGGCGGCTGGCTTAGGCCGTTACATGTCCTGTACGGGGCACTAACTGCGGTTTCCACAATTTCATATAATATTTCGAAATGTTATCATTTTAAAAGGACGAACTTCGGAGTGCTGGCACCGCTTTTGCTATACTTGTGACTTGGAGGCCGGACATGGGCAACGGCCTGCATGCGGGATACCCGCATGACAAAGCCCGGTTACGGTCTTATTATATTTGTACCTGCGGCCGCTAAGCGGTCCGGGCCCATCTTCAAGGAGCTGACCATGAGCGAAAAACAGCTATCTATGCCCGTTACCGGCATGACCTGCGCCAACTGCGCCGCCAACATCGAACGGGCCCTGAAAAAACTCCCAGGCGTGGACAGCAGCAATGTGAATTTCGCCACCGAAAAAGTGGCCGTAAAATTCGACCCGGAAACCCTGACACCCCAGGCGCTGGTTCAGCAGATCGAAAAGGCCGGCTACGGCGTTCCCAGCGCATCAGTCGAGCTGCCCATCATCGGCATGACCTGCGCCAACTGCGCCGCCAACATCGAACGGGCCCTGACGCGCAAGCGTGACGGGGTTCTCAGCGCCGCGGTAAATTTTGCCACCGAACGCGCCACGGTCAACTACCTGCCCGGCGCCACCGATGTCGAGGAAATCGTCGCCGTCATCCGCAAGGCAGGCTACGACGCCATCATCCCCCGGGATGCCGACACCGAGGTTGACGCCGAGCAGGCGGCCCGCGATGCGGAAATCCGTGACCAGACGCGCAAGCTGGTGGTAGGTGCCATCTTCGCACTGCCCCTGTTCGCACTGAGCATGGCGCGCGACTTCCAGTTTCTCGGCGCCTGGAGCCATGCGCCCTGGATGAACTGGCTCTTTTTTGCCCTGGCCACGCCGGTGCAGTTTTACACCGGCTGGGATTACTATGTGGGCGGGATCAAAAGCCTGCGCAACAAGAGCGCCAATATGGACGTGCTGGTGGCCTTGGGATCCTCGGTGGCCTATTTCTACTCCATCGTGGTGCTGCTGCTGCCGGCGGCCGGCGAACATGTCTACTTCGAAACGTCGGCCGTGATCATCACCCTGATCAAGATCGGCAAGCTGCTGGAGGCACGCACCAAAGGCAAAACCGGCGGTGCCATCCGCAAGCTGATCGGCCTGCAGCCCAAAACGGCCACCATCGTGGTGGACGGTGTTGAACGGGAAATCCCGCTGTCCAAAGTCAGCGTGGGTGATACGGTGCGGGTACGGCCGGGGGAAAAAATCCCGGTGGACGGCATCGTGCTGCAGGGCGCTTCCGCCGTCGACGAATCCATGCTCAGCGGCGAACCTTTGCCCGTGGACAAGGGCCCCGGTGACGAGGTGGTCGGCGGCAGCATCAACGGCGAAGGCCTGCTGGAATTCCGCGCCGAACGCGTGGGCCGGGAAACCGCACTGGCCCAGATCATCAAGCTCGTCCAGGAGGCCCAGGGCAGCAAGGCTCCCATCCAGGCCATCGCCGACCGCGTATCAGCCATCTTCGTGCCGGCCGTGATCACCATCGCCCTGGTGACTTTCGGCATCTGGTGGGCACTCGGCGGCGAATTCGTACCGGCCATGATCCGCATGGTGGCGGTGCTGGTGATCGCCTGCCCCTGCGCCCTGGGGCTGGCCACACCCACGGCCATCATGGCCGGTACGGGCAAGGGTGCGGAACACGGGATTCTCTACAAGAAAGGCGAAGCTCTGGAAAACGCCACGCACCTGGACACCATCGTGCTGGACAAGACCGGCACCATCACCGAGGGCAAACCGTCGGTAACGGACATCGTACCCCTGGATGCCAAGGGTACCGACCCGGAGACGCTGCTGGCGCTGGCCGCCGGCGTGGAAACCGGATCCGAGCATCCGCTGGGAAAGGCCGTCGTCAATGCGGCCCGCGACCGCGGGCTGACCATCAAAACGCCGCGGCAGTTCAAGGCCACCAGCGGCATGGGCGTTTCAGCGGTGATCGACGGCCATGCATATAAAATCGGCAAGCCCAGGTGGTTCGGGTCCCTCTCCATTTCACTGGCCGATGCCGCCGAACGCATCCAGGCAATGCAGGCCCGCGGGCACACCGTGATGGTCATGGCACAAGACGATCAGCCCGTGGCGCTGATCGCGGTCTCCGACCGCCTCAAGCCGGAATCGCACCAAGCCATCGCCGCGCTGCACGCCCAGAAACTGGATGTGGTCATGGTCACCGGCGACAACCAGATGGCTGCTGAGACCATCGCCGCGCAGGTCGACATCGACCAGGTGCGCGCCGAAGTGCGGCCCGAAGACAAGTCGGCGGCTGTCCATGAGATCCAGGCCGCCGGCCACCGCGTGGGTATGGTGGGCGACGGTATCAACGATGCGCCGGCACTGGCGGCGGCCGACATCGGCATGGCCATCGGCACCGGCACCGACGTGGCCATCGAAACCGCCGACGTGATTTTGTCCAGCGGCAGCCTGACCGGCATTCCGCGTGCCATTGCCATCAGCCGCAAAACCATGCGTACCATCCGCCAGAATCTCTTTCTGGCATTTGTCTACAACGTGATCCTGATTCCCGTGGCCGCCGGCGTACTGTCGCCGGTGGCATCGCTGCCCATCTTCCTGCGCCAGCTGCACCCCATCCTGGCGGCCCTGGCCATGGCCTGCAGCAGCATTTCGGTGGTCTCCAACAGCCTGCGGCTGTACCGCGCCAAGATCAGTTGATACCTGAATCTTGCACAGACAATTTTGAAAACATATAAAATTGCAATGTTATCTCATGGTTGTCTACGGATGCAGCGCGATATTTTTTAGCGTCATTGGTATGTTCGGAAACCTTCCATTTTGACTTCAAAATTGTCTGCCCTGCAGGAGCACCGGTTTTACCGCATCGACTGTGTTGCAGGGCATTTGCGTCTGTATACTACAAC
>JALSRD010000020.1 GCA_026984935.1 Desulfobacterales bacterium | reverse complement strand
AGGGCCGCAGCGCCTGGTACGCCACCCCGCTCAAGGCATTGAGCAATGCGAAGTACGAAGAGTTTGCAGCCGCCTTCGGCCGCCCCCGGGTCGGCATTCTGACGGGCGACCGCAAGGAAAATCCGGATGCACCGGTCATCGTGGGCACCACGGAGATTCTGCGCAACCAGCTGTACGACGCCATGGGTGCCGGGCGCATGCTGGCAGTGGACCTGGTGGTGCTTGACGAGGCCCATTTTTTAGGCGATGCCGAGCGCGGCGTGGTGTGGGAGGAAGTGATGATCTACCTGCCCGCGCGCGTGGCGTTGCTGATGCTTTCGGCCACTGTGGGCAATGCGCCGGAGATAGCCGCCTGGCTGTCACAGGTGCGCGGGCAGCCCTGCCGGGTGGTGACGGCCCGCAGGCGGCCGGTGCCGCTTTTCCCGCTTTTCCTGCACCCCACCGGAACTCTGATGCCGTTGCTGGCCGCGCCCGGACCCGGCGGCCGGCAGCGGGTCAACAAAAAGGTGGCCGCCGCTCTGCCGGCGGCCCAGGGCCCTTTGCGCCGCCGCCCGCAGACCCCGCCTTTAAACGAAGTGCTGGAAATCCTGCAGAAGTTTCATCTGCTGCCGGCCATTTTTTTTCTGAAATCGCGTGCCGATTGCGACCTGGCGCTGGAAATGTGCAGACGCCATCGCATGACGGAGACACGCCGACGGGCCATACGGGCGCAGCTGAAAGGACTCGTGGGGAGCGCTGCGCCGCTGTCCGGCCACGCACAGATGTGGCATCTGCTGCATCTGGGGCTGGGTGCACACCACTCTGGACAGCTGCCGGCCTGGAAGCTGGTGATTGAAAAGCTCATGTCCGCGGGCCTGCTGGACGCCGTGTTTGCCACCGCCACCGTGGCGGCCGGGGTAAACTTTCCGGCGCGTGCGGTGGTTCTGCTGAATTCCGATCGATACAACGGCACCGAGTTTTTGCCGCTGACGGCTTCGGAGTTTCACCAGATGACCGGACGCGCCGGCCGCAGGGGCAAAGACCGCATCGGTTTTGCACTGGTAGTGCCCGGCAGGTTCATGGACACGCGCTGGATCGTGAAACTGACGGCCTCACCGCCTTCGGACGTGTTCAGTCAGATCCGGATCAATTTTTCCATGGTGCTCAATTTGCTGCTTTCCCACACGCCGCCGCAGATCGAGGATCTGCTGGAACGCAGCTACGCGTGCTATCTTATGGTACGCCGGCAAGGCGGAACCTTGCGCCGTGCCGCACAGCAACTGCAGCAAGATTTTGCGCGCCACCTGGATTTTTTGAAGGAGAAAGCTTTCGTCACCGCCGACGGCCGCCTGACACCCGACGGCGTCTGGGCGTCGCGCCTCAGGATGGACCAGCCGCTGCTGATCGCCGAAGCCCTGCGTCTGGGCGTCCTGCCGCGGCGCAGTCCGGCGCTGCTGGCAGCGGTTATGGCGGCGTTTGTCAATGAGCGCCAGACAGATGAGGGCCTGCACGATGAACAGGTGCCGCAGCCGCTGGCGGCTGTGTTTTCCAGGCTGCAGCGCAAACTGTCAGGGCTGATGCGCCAGATGCGCAAGCGCGGTTTCGATGTCCGTGATTTATACCTCAAGCCGGCGTGTGTGCTGTATGCCTGGGCAGAGGGGCAGCCCTGGGAGCAGCTGAGTGCCTGGACGGAAATGGCGGAAGGCGACATCGCCTCACTGGTGCTGCGCACGGCCGATCATCTCAAACACCTGCGGGGCCTTCAGCAGCCCTTTGCGGCGGTTTCGGACACCGCTTACGCGGCGTTGGCCTGCATTGTGCGCAGCCCCGTGGATACCGAGGAACTATTCGACCACCAGGGTCTGGCCCGGGTAGATCTTTGAACGCGGCGTCAGGTGGTTGATCCGCAGGAAATGCTCCAGGCGCATGTTGTGGATGGCGGCGATGCGAAAGGGGCTGTCGCCGTGTTTGACTTCGTACTGCCCGTGCGCAGTGTTTTGCGGCGGTCGCGCCGCATACTGGGCCGGCCGCGGCGCGCTGTTGATGATCAGCACCTGGCCGATGTGCAGCTGGGTGCCTGCCAGGCCGTTGGCCGCCTGGATTTCCCGGATGGTCGTGCCGTAGCGGCGCGCGATGTTCCACAGGGAATCGCCGCTGCGCACAACATGCTGCGTGGCTGTACGCCGCCGAACCGGTACAGCGGCGGTACGGCGCACATGGCGACCGCTGTTCATGGGGATTTTCAGCGATTGGCCGGCCACGATCAGGTAGTGTCGGTTCAGGTGGTTGGCCTCGGCGATGCGGTCCGGCCGCGTGTGGTACCGCCGGGCAATGGTTGAAATCGTTTCCCCCCGCCGGACGCGATGGTAGGCATACATGCGGGCTGCGGCTGCCAGCTCCGGAATCTGTGCGAGCTTGGCCGTCAGTACCTCGGCTTTGTCCGGCGGCACCCTCAGGGCGTACCGCCCCGTCGGCAATATATTGCGGCGCAGCTCCGGGTTCAGCGCGCGCAGCCGCCGGTAGGGCGTGCCGATGGCACCGGCGATATCCCGCAGGCGCAAGCTTTTTTCGACGGCAACGGTTTTAAACGCCAGCGGCGGGTCCACCGTGATGGTATTCAAACCGAATTTTTCGGGGTGCCTGACCATATACAAGGTGGCCAGAAAGCGGGGTACATAGCGGGCGGTTTCACGCGGCAGGCGCTCGTAAAGGTCCCAGAAGTTGTCCAGGTAGTTGATTTTCTGCCTGCGGATCAGCCGCAGGACGCGGCCCTCGCCGCAGTTGTAGGCCGCCAGTACCGTGGTCCAGTCGCCGAATATCTGGTGCAGCTCGCGAAGATACTCGATGGCGGCCCGGGTGGACTTGTAGGGATCCAGGCGCTCGTCGATATAGCGGCTGCGCTTTAAGCCGAACTTGTAGCCGGTGGAAGAGATGAACTGCCACAGCCCCAGGGCCCTGGCCCTGGACATGGCGTGGACTTTGAAACCGCTTTCGATCAGCGGCATCCAGGACAGCTCTTCCGGCAGGCCGGCCTTGCGGAAAGCGGCGGCGATGGCTGCGTGGTACTTCCCGGAACGTCTGTAGGCCGCTTTGAAAATGTTTTTTTCACATCCCGTTGAAAATGAACGAATTTCGGCTCTCACATGGGAGTTCAGCACAATGGGGATGGCATTGTGGCTGCCGGTGGCCACGGTGTTGCGCGACGCGTAGATCTGCAGAATGCGTTTCGAAATCAGAAAGCGCAAGTCTTCCTTCTGCTGCTCGGCATCCGAACTGTCTTCGGGGGTTACCGTAAGGATCAGGGAATAGGCGTGGTCCAGCGCATCCAGCGCGTTGTCGAGTTCGCCTTTCTGCCAGAGGTCCTGTGAAAGCTCGCAGTAGCTGAGGGCCTTGTCGAGGCGGCCCTGGAACGAAGGGGCAGAAGGTTTTCCGGATTTCGGCTGCGCCGGGCCGGTGGCCGGCAGATCGCCGGTGGGGCAGGCCATGGCGGGAACAGCGGCCGACGCATCCCGGGGTGCGGCCGGCTGGCTGGGCGCGGCGGTTGCGGCCTGTTGTCCGGCCAGGGCTTTGCTCGCGCCCTTGGCGTCCGGCTGTACGGCGGGGTGCTGCGGACTCCGCTGCGCCGCCGGCTGGGGTGGTCGGGTGGCCTGCCGGAAGGGCAGGGCGCATCCGGACAAAACGAACAGCATCCACAAAGCGGCAAAAAGGCAGGCTCTCACCGTCGGCATATCTCCTCTATTTGCAGCGGTTCCGGCCCGGCCGCAGGGCCAGGCCGCGGAAACGGCGCCGGAACGTGACAGACTTTCAGTTACACGTAACAGGCGGCGCGAAACAACTCGAACAAGCAGGTCGAAAAACCACGAAAAAACAGGGCAGGCCGGATCGGCCTGGAAGTGCTTACACAGAAAAAAGGTTCCCTGTCAAGGGATAGCCGGCAGATAGCCTGTTTCGGGCGAAAAACTTCTTGACTTTTCGGTCCAAATAAACTTTATGCGCCTGGGTCTAGCGAAAAGCCCGGGCCGGGGGTGCAAAAATGGCCTGTCCGATGCCCGCGGTGCTTGGCCGCTAACGGTCCCTGCATGGCGGGCTGCATTTGCATGCCCGGGACCCTGCCAAACGCCAGGCCCCAATTCCGATCGGCGGTTTTTGATTTGCGGGGTCGCATTTAAGCTCGAAAAAAAAGCATAAAATTGCTTGAAATTTTCAAAAAAGTAGGTATACTTACTTGATTACGGCTATAAGAACCGAAGCAACCAGTTGCCATGCCAGGGAATTTAAGTGCAAAAACCGTTTTGCGGCCAGCGTAGCTCAGTTGGTAGAGCTACTGATTTGTAATCAGTGGGTCGGGGGTTCGAGTCCCTTCGCTGGCTCCAGTTGGCGATACGTGAAACTTGCATTCAATTAAATAAAAAAGGCATTAACATCAAGGTGGGGTTCCCGAGTGGTCAAAGGGAACAGACTGTAAATCTGTCGGCGAAGCCTTCGGAGGTTCAAATCCTCCCCCCACCACCAGTCACGAGGCGGGCCGCATGTAGGAGGTTCCGGCCGGAGGTCGGAATCGGCGATAACTACGGGGCTTCCTGCTTAATTTTCTGCGTATTGGGGAATCAAGCCTGCCCTGCCATTGTTTTTCCTGCGGCTTCGGGAATACGGTATATGTCCGGCCGATTGCGGGAGTAGCTCAGTTGGTAGAGCTTCAGCCTTCCAAGCTGAATGTCGCGAGTTCGAGCCTCGTCTCCCGCTCCAATTCAGAGATACAACGCCGGGCAGCCGGATCGAACTGAAGACGGGACGAAGGCAACGGAAGGCCCTCAAGCGGGCGGGTTCAGTTTGAGACGAGTGATGCGGCGGTTGCCGTACTGCTGTTCGGCGGATTCCGGAAAAGCCTGCTGAAAAAGCAATGCATGCTGCACAAGCTGTGGAAATTGATGCCCACGTAGCTCAGTCGGTAGAGCGCTTCCTTGGTAAGGAAGAGGTTCACCGGTTCGATTCCGGTCGTGGGCTCCATGGCCGGCATGCATACTTGCTTACGGGAAGCGGATCCCGGATATTCCACCGTTGGATGCCGATATCGTTGTGGTATTATATATAAAAATAATGAATTGCCGGCAGTGAACCTCGTTTTTCAACTGCGACAACCAACTCAGGGAGGAGACGGGAGATGGCGAAGGAAAAATATGAGCGCACGAAGCCGCACGTGAATGTAGGGACGATTGGTCACATCGATCACGGGAAGACGACGCTGACGGCGGCGATCACGAAGCACATGGGTTTGCGCGGGATGGCGGATTTCGTACCGTTCGATCAGATCGACAAGGCGCCGGAGGAGAAGGAGCGCGGGATCACGATTGCGACGGCGCACGTGGAGTACGAGACGGACAAGCGTCACTATGCGCACGTGGACTGTCCGGGGCATGCGGACTACATCAAGAACATGATCACGGGTGCGGCGCAGATGGACGGAGCGATTCTGGTGGTGGGTGCGGATGACGGGCCGATGCCTCAGACGCGGGAGCACATTCTGCTGGCGCGCCAGGTGGGGGTACCGCGGATCGTGGTATTTTTGAACAAGTGCGACATGGTGGACGACGAGGAGCTGATCGAGCTGGTGGAGCTGGAGTTGCGGGAGCTGCTGGACAAGTATGATTTTCCTGGGGACGACACGCCGATCATTCGGGGGAGCGCGTTGAAGGCGCTGGAGAGTGACGATCCGAACAGTGCGGAGGCCAAGTGTGTATTTGAGTTGATGGACGCGATCGACGAGTTCATACCGGAGCCGGAGCGCGACATCGACAAGCCGTTTTTGATGCCGATCGAGGATGTTTTCAGCATATCGGGGCGCGGGACGGTGGTGACGGGCCGTGTGGAGCGAGGCGTGATCCATGTGGGGGACAACATTGAGATTGTAGGGATCCGTCCGACGATCAAGACGGTGTGCACGGGGGTGGAGATGTTCCGCAAGCTGCTTGACGAGGGTCAGGCGGGTGACAACATCGGTGTATTGTTGCGCGGGACGAAGCGCGACGAGGTGGAGCGGGGCCAGGTGGTGGCGGTTCCGGGGTCGATCACGCCGCACACGAAGTTCAAGGCGGAGGTGTACATTTTGAGCAAGGAGGAGGGCGGGCGTCACACGCCGTTTTTCAACGGGTACCGGCCGCAGTTTTATTTTCGGACGACGGATGTAACGGGTGTTTTGACGCTGCCTGAGGGTGTGGAGATGGTGATGCCGGGGGACAACGTGACGATCACGGCGGAGCTGATCACGCCGATTGCAATGGAGAAAGAGGTCCGGTTCGCCATCCGGGAGGGCGGACGCACCGTCGGCGCCGGCGTGGTTTCCGAAATTATCGAGTAGGGTGTAAAGGAGAATTCCGGTGAGAATTATCGTGACTCTGGCATGCACCGCGTGTAAACAGCGCAACTACACCACAACGAAAAACAAACGCACCACGCCGGACAAGCTTGAATTCAGCAAGTACTGTCGATTCTGCCGCAAGCACACGCCGCACAAAGAGACCAAATAACCTTGGGCTTGGCGCATGTATATGGATCGGTGTGCTTGAAGGACGGGTTATGCAGGCCAGTAGCTCTAACGGTAGAGCATCGGACTCCAAATCCGGGTGTTGGGGGTTCGAATCCCTCCTGGCCTGCCATTTCCTTTCTGGTTGAAACCCGCGGCCGGGGAGTTTCGCCCACGACCGTTTACGGTTTGGTTTTTTAGGAGTGCGATGGCACGCATACAGCGAAAAAAAAAGCCAGGTGCCAAAAGTCCCCGGCGACTGAACTCAGGGGCAGCTGTCGACGGAGCAGCGGATTCCCAGGTTGCCGGCAGGCGGGCACCTGGAAAGAGCGAGACGTCCGGGGAAAGCCGGCGCAGGCAGCCGGCGGCTGTCAAAAAAACGCCGGTCAGTTTGTCCAAGCCCCAGGCCGCCAGGTCAAAAGACGGCTGGCTGCAGAAATCGCTGCAGTTTTTGCGGGAGGTCAAAGTCGAACTGAAAAAAGTGACCTGGCCGACACGCAAGCAGACACTCGGTTCGACTGCGGTGGTGATTGTGCTGGTGATTCTGATTGCAATTTTCCTGGGTGCCGTTGACGCCGGTTTGTCCGGCATTTTTCGGGCGGTCCTGCGCTGAACAGGCAAAAAACTGCGGCAGAAAATCTTGGCTGGAGAAAACAGTGGCTTTCAAATGGTACATCGTCCACGTCTATTCCGGATTTGAAAAGAAGGTGCAAAAGGCGCTTCAGGAGCGTGCTGCAGCTTCGCCGCATGCGGACAAGTTTCGTGAGATCGTTGTCCCCACCGAGCAGGTTGTCGAACTGGTGAAGGGCAAACGCCGGGAGTCTTCGCGCAAGTTTTATCCCGGATACCTGCTGGTGCGCATGGAGATGAACGACCAGACATGGCACATTGTCAACGATACGGCCAAAGTCAGCGGGTTTCTCGGTGGACGCCGCACGCCGACACCGATTTCCGATGAAGAGGCCGAGCGGATCCTGCATCGCATGGAGGCTGGAAAGCTCAAGCCCAAACCGAAGTTCTTTTTTGAACCCGGCGATGAGATCCGGGTAATTGACGGTCCGTTTACCAATTTCAATGGCACGGTGGACGAAGTCAACCCTGAAAAGGGTAAAATCCGTGTGCTGGTCAGCATTTTCGGCCGCTCGACACCGGTTGAACTGGAGTTCGTTCAGGTGACCAAAATTTGACGGGTGCCGGCAGAATCCTTTCGGCGTGCACGGATACGGCATACCGGAAATTTTAGTCTGAAGACCGCGGCGCTTGCGCACCCTTTAACATCTTTCCAATAGAGTCGGGAGCAGAAGCTTACAATGGCAAAAAAGGTTATGGCGCAAATCAAACTCCAGGTCGAGGCTGGGAAAGCCAATCCATCGCCGCCCATCGGGCCCGCGCTTGGCCAGCACGGCGTGAATATCATGGATTTCTGTAAAGCCTTCAATGCGCGCACTGCCGGCGAAGAGGGGATGATCATCCCTGTGATCATTACCGTTTTCCAGGACAGAACGTTTAAGTTCATCACCAAAACACCCCCTGCGGCCGTGTTGCTGAAAAAAGCGGCCAAGATCGCCAAAGGCGCCGGGGACCCCAAGCGTGAGCGGGTCGGATCGGTTACCCGTCAGCAGGTGGAAGAAATCGCCAGGTTGAAAATGGTCGACTTAAATGCCAACGACCTGGATGCCGCCTGTAGAATTATTGCCGGAACGGCGCGCAGCATGGGGATTGAAGTCGTTTAACACCTGGATTTTGCATGTGTCATGTTGCCGCCTATACAAGGCGCAGGGTATGCAGCTGTGGTGCGCCACCGGCAAATGCCCTGCAACACAGTAGATGCGGCAAAATCGGCACTCCCGGCTTGTCGGGGTGTAACTGAAAGCGAAGCCTGAAGGGCAGACAGTCCTGAAATAAAATGGGAGTATTCCGAAATAACAATCAGCGCGAGAAGGCCAATATAAATTCACAGGCAACCATAGGATAAAATTTCCATTTTATACCTGAATTTTGCAAGCGTCGCGTTTGCCGCCTATACAAGGCGCAGGGCATGCAGCTGTCGTATACAGACGCAAATGCCCTGCAACACAGTAGAGGCGGTAAAATCGGCGCTCACGCAAGGCAGACAATTTTGAAATAAAAATGGAAGGTTTCCGAACATACCAATGACGCTAAAAAATATCGCGCTGCATCCATAGACAACCATGAGATAACATTACAATTTTATAAGTTTTCAAAATTGTCTGTGCAAGATTCAGGTTATAAATTTTCAAGATTGTCTGTACAAGACTCAGGAACCAAAAGGAAGGGTGCATAGAGAACAATGCCGAAACGCGGGAAAAAATACTTGCAGGCCATGCAGAAGATTGACACTTCCAGGCGCCACGGATTCAGCGAAGCGGTCGAGATGGCGCTGGGTACGTCCTATGTCAATTTTGACGAGACGGTGGATGTCGCGGTCAAGCTGGGTGTCGATCCGAGGCATGCCGACCAGATGGTGAGGGGCACCGTCGTGCTTCCCAACGGGCTGGGGAAAAAGGTCAAGGTCCTGGTATTTGCCAAGGGAGAAAAAGAAAAGGAAGCCCGGGATGCCGGTGCCGATTTCGTTGGCGCCGAAGAACTGGTGGAAAAAATCAAGGGCGGCTGGTTCGGTTTCGACAAGGCGGTGGCCACGCCGGACATGATGGGCACGGTGGGCAAAATCGGACGTCTGCTGGGCCCCCGAGGGCTGATGCCCAATGCCAAGTCCGGGACGGTCACCTTTGATCTGCCCAAGGCAGTTCAGGAATTGAAAGCCGGTAAAATTGATTTCAGAGTTGAAAAGGCCGGGATTGTGCACGTGCCCATGGGCAAAGTTTCTTTCGGCGCCGAAAAGATCAAGCAGAATCTGGCAGCGTTTCTGGAAACCATCCTGCGCCTCAAGCCGACTTCCAGTAAAGGAACCTACCTGAAAGGGATCGCCATTTCCACGACCATGGGCCCGGGAATCAAGATTGACGCTACCCAGGTAAAGGATTTTCTCAAGTAGAGAACCCGCCTGAAGACAAAATCAACCTTAAGGGCGGTGTGAAACATCGACGCCCTGTAAAACCGTTTGCTTCCGCATTGCGCCGAATACCGCCGGAATGCGGAAAAAATCTGTCTGACGCCGGGACGGATGCCCGGAAGATGTTCACAGCTGAACCGATCTTTGAGAAGTTGCCGGTGGTTCTGTGGCCTGAGGCCAGGGACCTTCAGATACGAATCACGGGGTAACGCGACAGTCGTCCTGCAGCCGGGTACCGGGAAGTGGCGCCAGGCTGTACGAAGGCGCGTTGCCGCACAATACGACCTGTCGAAGACCGTAGGTGCACACGCTTTGTGTTTAATCGGCGCAGCCGGCCTACCGAGACGGTGCCTGCAGAAAGGCGTGCCTCCGGTTTTTTACTGTCATGGAAGGAGGTGTTGACACTTGTGAGACTAGAAGAGAAAAAGAAAATCGTGGAGGACCTCAGCGAGAAATTCTCGCGTAGCCGGGTTGCCATCGTTACTGATTACAAAGGGTTGAACGTGGCGGCCATAGATGCTTTGCGCAGAAAACTCAGGGAAGCCGAGGTCGAGTACCGGGTGGTCAAGAATTCACTGCTCGTGCGGGCAGCGGAGGGCAACGACGTGGCGCTCATCAGAGACTACTTTGCCGGCCCGAGCGCCATTGCCCTGAGTTACCGCGACCCGGTCGCACCGGCCAAAACGCTTGTCGATTTTGCCAAGGAAAACGACAAGCTTGAGATCAAGGCCGGCGTGATGAACGGCAAGGTTCTCGATATAGATGCTATCAAGGCGCTTTCGGCGCTGCCCTCCAGGGATGCTCTGCTGGGCCAGCTGCTGTCGGTGTTAAACGGTGTTCCGACATCCTTTGTCCGGCTGCTCAATAATTTTCCGCAGCAGCTGGTCAATGTGCTCGTAGCGCTCAAGGACAAAAAGGAGGCTGCCGCTGAATAGCGCATTGGCTGCGCGGCAGCAGGATATTTCGCACATGCGCCCGCGTGCCTGCCGGCAGCGGCCGCTGTGCCAGGGGTTTAAGGAGAAAAAAATGGCGGATATTACCAAGGAAGATGTGATTGAGTTTATTGCCAACATGAGTGTTCTCGAACTCTCGGAGCTGGTAAAGGAAATGGAAGAAAAATTCGGTGTTTCCGCAGCGGCACCGGTGGCCATGGTGGCCGGCGCCGCAGCCGCGGAAGGCGGCGGCGCGGCAGCCGAGGAAAAGACCGAATTCGATGTCATCCTTACGAGCTTCGGGGATAAAAAGATCCAGGTGATCAAGGAGGTGCGCGCCATCACCGGACTCGGCCTCAAGGACGCCAAGACGCTGGTCGACGGTGTGCCGCAGCCGGTGAAAGAGGGCATTGCCAAGGAAGAAGCTGAAAAAATCAAGGAGCAGCTCGAAGGCGCCGGGGCGCAGGTTGAAATCAAGTAGTGGTTGACGACTGGCGCGACCGAAACTGCCGACGGGAAAAGGGGGATTGCGCCGGAGGGTATTCCGGCAGACGATCCCCCGGTTTCCATAATAATTCAATGGAGATGTGATGTCCAGCAAACCTTTGGCAAGTAAACGGCTGAGGAAAGATTTCGCCAAGATTCAGACGATTTTCGAGATTCCCCACCTGATCGGGATGCAGCGGGAATCCTACAATCGCTTCCTGCAGATCGATGTTCCACCGGACAAGCGTGAAGATTCCGGTCTGCAGACGGTCTTCCAGTCGGTTTTCCCCATTAAGGATTTTACCGGCAGCGCCTCTCTCGAGTTTGTCTCCTACCGCTTCGGAGATATCAAGCAGAGTGTCGAGGAGTGCATTTACCGCGGCATGACGTATGAAATTCCGGTGCGCATTACGGTGCGCCTCGTGGTTTACGACGTGGACCGCGAAACCGGGATTTCCAATATCCGGGACATCAAGGAGCAGGAGATCTATTTCGGCACCATCCCGATGATGACCGAAAAGGGGACCTTTATCATCAACGGCACCGAACGCGTGGTGGTCAGCCAGCTGCACCGTTCATCGGGTGTCTTTTTCGACCATGACAAGGGCAAGTCGCACTCCAGCGGGAAGGTGATTTACTCTTCGCGGATCATTCCGGTGCGCGGGTCATGGATCGACATGGAAATCGACCCCAAGGACATCGTCCAGATCCGCATCGACCGGCGGCGCAAGCTGCCCGTTACGATCCTGTTCAAGGCTTTCGGGTATTCCATCGAGGACTTGCTGGACTACTTTTACGACACCGAAAAGATCATTATCGAACAGGGCCGGTTTTACCGTGCGTTCGATGCCCGCCTGCTTGCCGGGCGGCGCGCCAGGCACGAGGTGGTCGATCCGGAAAGCGGAGAAGCCATTGTGCGCAAGGGCCGCCGCTTCACCCAGCGCGCCATCAAACGGTTGATCGGCTGCGGGATCGACAAAATTCCCATGGACAGTGATGAGGTCCTGGGCAAGGTGATGGCCTGCGACCTCCGCGACACCGCCGGCGAACGCATCGCGGCGGCCAACGAAGTGATCGATGAAGATGTTCTGGAAAAGATCCAGGAGGCCGGAATCGGGGGATTTTCGATTCTGTTTATCGACGGGGTGACCTCCAGCGATGCCCTGCACAAGACGCTGCTGGTGGACAAAACCGACACCAAGGAAGAGGCCCTGATCGAGATCTACCGGCGGCTGCGGCCCGGAAACCCGGCCACGCCGGAGGTGGCGCAGGAGTTTGTCGACCACCTGTTTTTCAAGTCCGCCTACTATGATCTGTCCGCCGTCGGACGCCTGAAAATCAACCAGAGCCTGGGCGTCGTTTCGGCCGATGATCTGCGCGTGCTACGCAAAGAAGATATCCTGGCCACGACGCGTAAACTGATCTACCTGCGCGATACCCAGGGCGTGGTGGATGATATCGACCATCTCGGTAACCGCCGCGTGCGGGCCGTGGGCGAGCTGCTTCAGAACCAGTACCGCATCGGGCTGGTGCGCATGGAGCGGGCCATCAAAGAGCGCATGAGCCTGCAGGAAGTCGATGCGCTGATGCCCCACGACCTGATCAATCCCAAACCGGTGACCGCCGTTGTCAAGGAGTTCTTCGGCACCAGCCAGCTCAGCCAGTTCATGGACCAGACCAATCCCCTGTCCGAAACCACCCACAAACGGCGTTTGAGCTCCCTGGGCCCGGGGGGGCTGACGCGCGAGCGGGCGGGGTTCGAGGTGCGGGACGTGCACCCGTCGCATTACGGCCGCATCTGTCCCATCGAAACGCCCGAAGGCCCCAACATCGGCCTGATTGTTTCGCTTTCCACCTATGCGCGTGTCAACCGTTACGGATTCATCGAAACACCCTACCGCGTGGCGAAAAAAGGCAAGCTTACACGGGACATCCGGTCGCTGAGTGCTTTTGAGGAAAAGGAACACCCCATCGCGCAGGCCAATGCGCCGGTGGATGACAAGGGGAAGTTCATCAACCCGCTGGTGACATCGCGGGTGGCCGGCGAACTGATGATGGTCAAGCGCGAGGATATCGAGCTGATGGATATATCCCCCATTCAGCTGGTCAGTGTCTCCGCCGCCCTGATCCCGTTTCTGGAAAACGACGACGCCAACCGGGCCCTCATGGGATCGAACATGCAGCGCCAGGCCGTGCCGCTGCTGGTGAACAAGGCGCCGCTGGTGGGCACCGGTATGGAGAAGGTGGTGGCCAAGGATTCGGGCGTGGCCATTGTCACAGAACGCGACGGTATCGTCGAATCGGTCAACGCGGCGCGCATTGTCGTGCGGCACGACGTAGACGGCGACGGCGGCCCGGATGCCATCCGGCAGCCAGTCTCCATTTTCAACCTCTCCAAGTTCGTGCGCTCCAACCAGAACACCTGCCTCAACCACCGCCCCATCGTGAAAAAGGGCCAACGCGTGCGCGCCGGTGAAATTATCGCCGACGGGCTGGCCACCGACATGGGCGAACTGGCGCTGGGGAAAAATGTCACCGTGGCCTTCATGCCCTGGGGTGGCTACAACTTCGAAGACTCCATTCTGGTAAGTGAGCGCCTCGTGCGCGACGGGGTGTACACTTCGGTACATATCGAGGAGTTCGAAGTCGTGTCGCGCGACACCAAGCTGGGGAAAGAGGAGATAACGCGGGACATCCCCAATGTGGGCGAGGAGGCCCTGCGCAATCTGGACGAAAGCGGCATCGTACGCCTGGGGGCCGAAGTCAATCCGGGCGACATCCTGGTGGGCAAAATCACCCCCAAGGGCGAAACCCAGTTGTCACCCGAAGAGAAGCTGCTGCGCGCCATTTTCGGCGAAAAGGCCGGTGATGTCAAAGACACTTCGCTGCGGGTGCCGCCCGGCGTCGCTGGAATTGTCATCGACGCCAAGGTGTTTTCGCGGCGCGGTGTGGAAAAGGACGAGCGCACACGCCTGATCGAAGATGAAGAGATCGCCGCCTTCGAACGCGACATGGTGGAGGAACTGCGGGTGATCGACGAAGTGGTTCTGCAGCAGTTGGCCCGTATGGTCGCGGGCCGGCACTGTGCCGTCCCGCTCAAGAAAGGCAAAAAGATCCTGATTTCCAAGAAAGACAAGCTGGATGCCGACAACCTCGCACAGGTTCCCTTTGCGCAGCTGGAAACCATTGTACTGGAGGATGCCGAGCTCACCGAACAGGTGCACGCACTGCTGGAGCAGCGCCGCGAGGAGCGCCGCCGCTGCAGGGACAACTTCGAGCGCAGGGTCAGCCGCTACGAGAAGGGTGACGATCTGGCGCCCGGCGTCATCAAGCTGGTCAAGGTTTATGTGGCCATGAAGCGCAAGCTGTCCGTGGGGGATAAAATGGCGGGGCGCCACGGCAACAAGGGGGTGGTTTCCCGGATCCTGCCGCTGGAGGATCTGCCCTACTTCGAAGACGGCACGCCGGTGGATATGATTCTAAACCCCCTGGGGGTGCCTTCGCGCATGAACGTCGGACAGGTCCTGGAGATCCATCTCGGCTGGGCGGCCAAGGGGCTCGGCGACCAGATCAACCGCCTGGTGGCGGAAAACAAAATCGGGGAACTGCGCAAAAAGATCAACCGCATCTTCAGCCGGCCGGAGTCCCGGAAAATGATCAAGGGTATGGACGATTCCCGGCTGGTCGATTTTGCCCGCCAGTACCGCGACGGCGTACATATGGCCACCCCGGTCTTCAACGGCGCCGGGGAGGACGAAATCAAGGCCCTGCTCACGGAGGCCGGCCTGCCGGAAACGGCCCAGACCACCCTCTACGACGGGCGCACCGGAGAGCCCTTCCGGGAAAAAATCACCGTGGGCACCATGTACATGCTCAAGCTGCATCACCTGGTGGATGACAAGATCCACGCCCGCTCCATCGGGCCTTACTCGCTGGTCACCCAGCAGCCGCTGGGCGGCAAGGCCCAGTTCGGCGGACAGCGCTTGGGCGAAATGGAAGTCTGGGCCATGGAGGCCTACGGCGCGGCCCATGCACTGCAGGAATTTTTGACCGTGAAGTCCGATGACATGGCGGGCCGTACGCGCATGTATGAAAAAATCGTCAAGGGGCAAACCTCGCTGGAGCCGGGACTGCCGGAATCCTTCAAGGTCCTGACCAAGGAACTCATGGCCCTGGGCCTGGATATCACCCTGCTGGAAGACGAAAAATAAGAGGAGGCGGCTTTTGGAAACTTTGTATGATTTTTTCGCCAAACCGATGGATCCCCGGCGCTATTCCGGTGTGCGTGTGGCGCTGGCTTCGGCGGAACAGATCCTGAAGTGGTCGCATGGTGAGATCAAAAAGCCTGAAACCATCAACTACCGGACCTTCAAGCCCGAACGCGACGGGCTGTTCTGCGCCAAGATCTTCGGCCCCACCAAGGACTACGAGTGCAACTGCGGCAAGTACAAGCGCATGAAGCACCGTGGCGTGATCTGTGAAAAATGCGGCGTGGAAGTCATCCAGTCCAAGGTTCGGCGGGACCGCATGGCCCATATTCAGCTGGCCACGCCGGTGGCGCATATCTGGTTTTTGAAGAGCCTGCCGAGCAAAATCGGCAATACCCTCGACCTGACGCTGAAAAATCTGGAAAAGGTCCTTTATTTCGACAGCTACATCGTCATCGATCCCAAGGACACGCCGCTGGCCCGCGGTCAGCTGCTCTCCGACGAGAAATACCAGGAGGCTTTGGAAACATACGGCAACCAGTTCGAAGCCGGCATTGGCGCCGAAGCCATCAAGGCGATGCTGGCAAAGGTGGACCTGGATAGCGAGTACCACCTGCTGCGCGAAGGATTGCGCACCTCCGGTTCGGTGGCCAAGCGCCAGAAGATGGCCAAGCGCCTGAAAGTCATCGATGCCTTCCGGCGTTCGGGCATCAACCCGGCCTGGATGATCATGGATGTCATTCCGGTGCTGCCGCCGGACCTGCGCCCCCTGGTTCCGCTGGAAGGCGGGCGCTTCGCCACTTCGGACCTGAACGATCTCTACCGCCGCGTGATCAACCGCAACAACCGCCTGAAACGGCTTATCGATTTAAAGGCGCCCGACATCATCGTGCGCAACGAAAAGCGCATGCTGCAGGAATCCGTGGACGTGCTGTTCGACAACGGGCGCCACGGCCGGGTCATCATCGGCTCCAACAAGCGGCCGCTGAAATCGCTTTCCGACACCCTGAAAGGCAAGCAGGGGCGCTTCCGGCAGAACCTGCTGGGCAAACGCGTGGACTATTCCGGACGTACCGTCATCACGGTGGGGCCCAACCTGCGGCTGCACCAGTGCGGTCTGCCCAAGAAAATGGCGCTGGAGCTGTTCAAGCCTTTTATTTACTACCGCCTGGAACAGAAGGGTCTGGTCTCCACGGTCAAAAGCGCCAAAAAAATGGTGGAGCGCGAAATTCCGGAGGTCTGGGATACCCTGGACGAAGTCGTCAGGGAGTACCCGGTCATGCTGAACCGTGCGCCCACGCTGCACCGGCTGGGTATTCAGGCTTTTGAACCCATCCTGATCGAGGGCAAGGCCATTCAGCTGCACCCCCTGGTGTGCACGGCCTTTAACGCCGATTTCGACGGTGACCAGATGGCCGTGCACGTGCCCCTGTCCATCGAATCCCAGATCGAAGCGCGTGTGCTGATGCTGTCGAGCAACAATATCCTGTCGCCGGCCAACGGCACGCCCATCATCGTTCCCAGCCAGGACATCGTGCTGGGGACCTATTACATGACGCGCGGCGTCATCGGCAGCCGGGGCGAGGGGAGTGTTTTCGCCAACCCCGAGGAAGTCCGCATCGCGTATGATTCCGGCGCGCTTGACCTCCACGCCCGCATCGTCGTGCGCATCGACGGCCGGCGGATGGAAACCACCGCGGGGCGTGTCCTGCTGTGGGAGATCATGCCCAAGGCCAACGTGGTGGTGCTGCAGCATATCATGACGGACAGCCGGGAGGATGCCGAAAAGGCCTTGGCCGAACTGGAGTCCGGAAGCGATTTTGAGACGGTGGTGGCAGATTACTCGTCGGCTCCGGACCGGGAAAACCGGGGGCTGATCGGACGCCTGGGCCGCGAGGAGTTCCAGCGGGTCTTCGGACCCGACGAGCGCGACACGGAGGCGCTCTTCGCCCTGGGTGTGGGTGCGGTCAGCGGGATCATCGCCACCGATGAGGGCTGCCACATTTTCAAAACCCTTGACAAGCAGCCCGAAATTCCCTTTTCAGTGGTCAACAAGGTGATGGACAAGGCCGCTTTGCGCAGCCTGGTCGATTTCGCCTACCGCAATCTGGGCCCCAAGGCGACGGTGATTCTGGCCGACCGGCTCAAGGACATCGGCTATGAATATTCGACGCGCGGCGGCCTGTCGATTTCCATCGACGCCATGATCATCCCCAAGGCCAAGTGGGAAATCCTGGATGCCGCCGAAAAACAGGTCAATGAAATCAGCCGGCAGTACGCCGAGGGCCTGATCACCCAGGGGGAAAAGTACAACAAGGTCGTCGATATCTGGGCCAAGGCCACCGATGATGTGGCCAACGAGATGATGAACCGCATGAAAATGGACAAGATCTACGGGCCGGACGGCAAGCCGCTGCTGGATGAAAACGGCCGTGAGATCATCCAGGAGAGCTTCAACCCCATTTACATGATGGCGGATTCCGGCGCACGCGGCAGCAAAGACCAGATGCGCCAGCTGGCGGGCATGCGCGGGTTGATGGCCAAACCCTCGGGCGAGATCATCGAAACGCCCATCAAGGCCAATTTCCGGGAGGGCCTGTCGGTGCTGCAGTACTTCATCTCGACCCACGGCGCGCGCAAGGGGCTGGCGGACACGGCTCTGAAAACCGCCAATTCCGGATATCTGACGCGCCGTCTGGCCGATGTTTCCCAGAACTGCACCATCCGGGAGGATGACTGCGGCACCATGATGGGGATCGAGGTCGAACCCCTGATGGAGGGCGGCGAAGTGATCCAGCGGCTGTCCGAACGCATCCTGGGGCGCTACACCAATGAAGATATCTGCGACCCCTTTACCGACGAAGTGCTCGTGCGCGCCGGTGACGAGATCGACGAGGCGGCTGTGGCGCGCATTGAAAAAGCCGGTCTTACCAAAGTCAAAATCCGTTCGGTGCTGACCTGCAAAACACCGCACGGCATCTGTGCCAAGTGCTACGGCCGGGATCTGGCCCACGGCGCGCGCATCGAAATCGGGCAGGCCGTCGGGATCCTGGCCGCCCAGTCCATCGGCGAGCCGGGGACCCAGCTGACCATGCGCACCTTCCACATCGGCGGGACGGCCAGCCGGCGGGTGGAGCAGGCCGATATCCGCGCCCGGGCCGACGGTACGGTGCGGTTCATCGATCTGCAGGTCGTGGAAAACGCCAGCGGCGAAACCGTGGTCATGAACCGCCGCGGCGGGGAGTTCGCCATCATCGGCCCCGGCGGCCGGGAACTCGAACGCTTTCCGGTGATTTACGGCGCCCACCTGAGGGTCAAAGACGGCCAGGAAGTCAAGCCCGGCGACCTGCTGGCCACCTGGGATCCGTTTACCACGCCGATCATCACCGAGGTCGACGGTATCGTCAAATTCGGCGACATCGAGCTCGGCACCACGCTGCAGGAAAAAGTCGATCCGGTCACCGGCAAATCCAGCCGTACGATCATCGAGTCCAAGAACCCGGACGTGCGGCCGCGCATTTCCATCAAGGATGCCGACGGCAAGACCCTGCACCTGAAGGATGCCGAGGGCGGCGACGCCCGGGGGCTGGCCCGCTACCTGCTGCCCATCGACGCCATTATCCTGGTGGAAGAGGGGGATGCGGTCAAGGCCGGTGACATCGTCGCCAAGCTGCCGCGGGCCACCACCAAGACCAAGGACATCACCGGCGGCCTGCCGCGGGTGGCCGAGCTTTTCGAGGTCCGCAAACCCAAGGAAATTGCCGTGCTCAGCGAAATCGACGGCTATGTCTCCATCTCCAAGAGCACCAAAAAGGGCAAGCAGCGCGTCACGGTCACGCCGGTGGACGTGGGCGAAAAGAAGGATTACCTGATCCCGCGCGGGAAGCACATCAATGTCTATGACGGAGACTACATCCGGGCCGGCGAGCCGCTGATCAGCGGCGCCGCCGTGCCCCAGGATATCCTGAACATCAAGGGCGAAATCGCCCTGGCGCGCTACCTGGTGGACGAGGTGCAGGAAGTCTACCGCCTGCAGGGCGTGCGCATCAACGACAAGCACATCGAGGTCATCGTGCGGCAGATGATGCGGCGCGTGAAGATCACCGACCCGGGGGACACCTCGTTCATCAACGATGAACAGGTGAACAAGGAGCACTTTGAATCCGTCAACCGTGAAACCATCGCCAAGGGCGGCCAGCCGGCCGTGGCGGTGCCGCTGATTCTGGGAATCACCAAGGCCTCGCTTTCCACCGAAAGCTTCATATCGGCGGCCTCGTTCCAGGAAACCACCAAGGTGCTGGCGGACGCCTCCATTGCCGGGGCCGTTGACCACCTGCGGGGATTGAAGGAAAACGTCATCATGGGGCGGATCATTCCGGCCGGCACCGGTGTGCAGGCCTACCGCGAGATTGAAATCGAGGTGGCCTGACGGGAAATGGGCGCCGGAGGCGCAGCCTGGCGCCGGCGAGCCGTGCGATTCTGAAAGATCGTCTCTGCCGCGGCGGCGCTCCGGCAAAAACATGGGCCCTGCAATTATAAAAGGCTTGACATTTACCCCGTTGCTGTATACAAAACTGCTTTTTATTTGCGCCGGCCCGTAAGGTCCGCCGCCAGGGCCAGAATCGTGTAACAACAGCCTGCAAGAGGAAACGATGCCGACCATCAATCAGCTTGTCCGCAAGGGCCGAAAACGTTTGAAAAAGAAAAACACCACGCCGGCGCTCAAGGGCGCGCCCCAGAAGCGGGGGGTCTGTACACGGGTGTACACCTCCACACCCAAAAAGCCCAATTCGGCGCTGCGCAAGGTGGCCAGGGTGCGCCTGACTTCCGGTGCTGAAGTGACCGCCTATATCCCGGGAATCGGGCACAACCTCCAGGAGCACTCGGTGGTGCTGGTGCGTGGCGGACGTGTCAAGGATCTGCCCGGCGTACGATACCACATTATCCGGGGCACGTTGGACACGCTGGGAGTGGAGGACCGCAAGCAGGGCCGGTCCAAATACGGCGCCAAGAAACCCAAGTGATTTTCCTGCGGCCGCGGCCGATGAGTCAACAACCGATGAAACAAGTGGTGTGAGCGATGCCAAGAAGAAGAGAAGTGCCCGAAAGAGTCAGTATCCCGGATCCCCGGTTCAACAGCCAGCTGGTGACGAAGTTCATCAACTGCATGATGCGTGACGGGAAAAAGAGTACCGCTGAAAATATCCTCTACGGGGCTTTTGATATTATCAAAAGCAAAACCAGTGAATCTCCGCTGAAAATCTTCGAGCAGGCGCTGGACAATGTCAAACCGGTCATCGAGGTCAAGTCCCGGCGGGTCGGTGGCTCCACCTACCAGGTGCCCACTGAAATCCGGCCCTCGCGCAGAATGGCCCTGGGCATCCGCTGGATTATCGGGTTTGCCCGCAATCGTGCGGAGCGCGGCATGGCCAGAAAACTCGCCGCCGAGCTGCTGGATGCCGCCAACAGCCGCGGCGCCTCCATTAAAAAGAAGGAAGATACCCACAAGATGGCGGAGGCCAACAAGGCTTTTGCCCATTATCGCTGGTAAAAAAACGGGGCTGCCGCAGCGTGGATGACTCCGCGGCAAATTGCCGGCGGCCGCGAAACTTTCAGAGGAGACGGGAGATGGCGAAGGAAAAATATGAGCGCACGAAGCCGCACGTGAATGTAGGGACGATTGGTCACATCGATCACGGGAAGACGACGCTGACGGCGGCGATCACGAAGCACATGGGTTTG
>JALSRD010000019.1 GCA_026984935.1 Desulfobacterales bacterium | reverse complement strand
TTGCACAGACAATTTTGAAAACTTATAAAATTGTAATGTTATCTCATGGTTGTCTATGGATGCAGCGCGATAATTTTTAGCGTCATTGGTATGTTCGGAAACCTTCCATTTTGACTTCAAAATTGTCTGCCCTGCAGGAGCGCCGATTTTACCGCCTCTACTGTGTCGCAGGGCATTTGCGTCTGTATACCACAGCTGCATGCCCTGCGCCTTGTATAGGCGGCAAACGCGACGCTTGCAAAATTCAGGTTCTACAACCAACAGCCAACCCCCCTCGGGCTTCTGATCTTGCCTGACGCACTGTATTGCCGGCGGCCCGAAGCCAATGTGGCAGGCCCGCATCCGCCGGTGCCCTGTGAATCTCAGTCAGGCCTACAAACCGCTTGGCTTGACGGGGTGTTGTCCTTACTTGGCGTAATTCTGCAGATATTTCAAAAAATCGGACTGGGTGGACAAAACCAGCGAGGTCTTGTCGTCCAGCGCGCTTTTATATACCTCCAGTGATTTGATAAAGGAGTAGAATTCGGGATCCACGCTGTAAGCCTGGGCGTAGAGTTTCGTGGTCCGGGCATCGGCCTTGCCCTTGATTTCCTGGGCGCTGCGGTAGGCCTGGGATTCGATCTGTTTCAAATCGCGCTCTTTTTCACCGAGAATCTTCTGGGCCTCGCCCTTGCCTTCGGAACGGAACTTGGCGGCGATCTGCTTGCGTTCGGCGATCATGCGGTTGTAAACCGACTTGCGGACCGACTCCACGTAGTTGATGCGCTTGATCTTGATGTCCACGATTTTGATACCGAAAGGCGTCAGCTTGGCCTGGGCCTGCTTGCGGATGCCTGCGGTGATCTTCTCCCGCCCGGTGGAAATCCTGAACTTGGAGCGCAGGTCGATGAGGTCTTTCTCGCTGCCCTGGCCGAGGCCGATTTCGTAGGTATCCAGTACGCGGTTGGTGCGCCGCACGGCTTCGATGAGGGAATAGGAGGTGATGAAGTTGCGCACCGCCGGATCGATGATGTCATCCAGGCGGGCCATGGCGCGCACCGTGTTGTTTACGGTCTGGAAAAATTTGACCGGATCCACGATTTTCCAGCGCGCAAAGGTGTCGACCCAGATGTAGGTCTTGTCCAGGGTGGGGATCTGCCCGGGGTCGCCGTCCCACTCCAGCAGGTTTTTGGGGAAATAGGTGGTCAGCTGGATAAAGGGCACTTTGAAGTAAAGCCCAGGCTTGGTTTTCGGCTGGCCCACGACCTTGCCGAACTGGGTGACCACCACCTGTTCGGTTTCGTCGACAATGTAGGTGGACGCGAAAACCAGCAGACCGGCCGCCAGAAGTGCAACGATGAGTATTCCTTTGACCTTCATTTTGCGATGCTGCTCCCTTTTCCCAGGTTGAGTAGCGGCAGGAAATTTTTGGTGTTGGCGTCCACGATGTACTTGGGGCCCAGCTGGGGCAGGACGTTTCTGATCATTTCCAGGTAGAGCCGCCGCTTGGTGACGTCTTTGGCCTTGGCGTACTCGGCGTACAATGCCGTAAAGCGGGCCGCGTCGCCCTCGGCCCGGTTGACCTTGCTGATGGCGTAGCCCTCGGCCATCTTGATGGTCCTGTCGGCCTTGCCCTTGGCCGCCGGGATGGCCTGGTTATAATCCTTCTTGGCATTGTAGATCATCTGCTCCTTTTCCTGGATGGCCTGGTTGACCTCATTGAAAGACGGCTGCACCGGTCCGGGAACGTTGGTCTTTTTCATTTCGATGGTGATGATGTGAATGCCCGAATCTGCGTAGTCCATCTCTTCCTGGAGCACCTTGCGGGATTCCACGGCAATGGCCTCGCGCTTGCTGATGACTTCGTTGATGCTGCGGTCGCCGACCACCAGCCGCACGGCTGCTTCGGACATGTCGCGCAGCAGCTTGCGCACGTTTCTCACCTTGAACAGGAACTTGTAGGGGTCGTTGATGCGGTACTGTACGATCCAGGGGACCACGGCGACATTGAGATCCCCGGTCAGCATCAGCGAGGCGCTCTGCTCGCTTTCGGTCCGGTATGCAACGGGCCTGGCGGTGCCGGGGCGCACGCCGAATTCTTCCTTGTAGACCCGCCGCACCTTGACCTTGGTCACCTTTTCGATGCCGATGGGCAGCTTGAAGTTAAGGCCCGGCTGGGTGGTGCGTACGTACCTGCCGAAGCGCTGGACCACGCCGACCTCATCCACGCCGATGGTGAAAAATGTCGAGGACCCCAGGAGGATGGCGATTACGGCGATAATGATCAGCAGGCCGCCGCCCGGCAGTTTGATTTTTTTGAGTCGGTTGAGCACCTCGTCCATCTGCGGCGGTGCGGGTCCGCCGCCGGAGGGGCGCCGCTGCTGCTGCTTCAGTTTGTCCCAGTCCCATGCCATGGTCGTTCGGTCCGCTGCTGTGAGTAAAATGCAAACGGGGGCGTGCAGGAACTTCAGTCAGCTGAATGCCCGAAAGTCTCATGCAACCGCCGCCTGTTGCCCCCGACTTCGATCCGCAGGCCATTTGTCGCTCCATGCGGCCGCCCGCAAATCATGAACCTGCCTAATTTCCGTAAAATAAGTGACGTGCGGCGCCAAGTCAAGCAAAAACGGCAGCCGGTGACCCAATGATGCCGGAGTTTTTATTGACAAGCCACGCATGTCTCTATAGCTAAACGCCCATGGTGCAGAAGCGCAAGGCCTGTAAAGAATTCGTGCCCCTCGGCCGTGTACTGGACCGGCTGATGAAATCTTACGCACGCCAGTCCCAGCAGGATCTGAGACGGATCTGGCAGTGCTGGGAAGCGGCGGTGGGAACGGCGGTGGCCCAGAACACCCGTCCGGCGCAACTGAGGGACGGGCGCCTGGTTGTCAATGTTGCCAGCCCTGCCTGGCTGCATCAGCTGCAGTTTTTGAAAAGGGAGCTGATCGACAAACTCAACCGGCGTGTTGGAAAAGCACTGGTTGAAGACATCCGCTTCAGAATCGGCAACCTCTAGCCGGCCCACCGAATGCGGCCGGCCATTTGCCGGGAGACACCATGTGCGCGTGCCTTGGCAATGGCGGACAAATGACGATGAAAATTACGTCGGATACGTTTTTTAACGGCACGCTGCAGGTGCGACAGCTGCAGCCCGGCTATCGCTTCTCCATCGATGCCGTGCTGCTGGCGCACCTGGTATCGCCCCATCGTCAAGATACCGTGCTGGATTTGGGCGCCGGCTGCGGCATTGTCTCGCTGATGCTGGCCCACCGCCATCCGGACATCCGCGTTTTCGGAATTGAAATTCAGCCGGAACTGGCGGCCCTGGCGCTTGAAAACGCCGCGTCCAGCGGTCTGGCCGGGCGGGTTGACATGCGCTGTGGCGACATGCGGGTGCTAACGCGCGCAATGATTCCGCGGCGGGTGGACCTCGTGGTGACGAATCCGCCCTACCGCCGGGTGGGCAGCGGGAAGATCAGTCCAGATGTACAACGGGCGGTGGCGCGCCACGAACTGAAGGTGTCCCTGGATGAAGTGCTGCACGCTGCCGCCCGCATCTTGCACAAAAACGGCCGTTTTGCGGTGATTTATGGCGCCGAACGCACCGTGGACCTGCTGGCACGCATGCGCGCTGCGGGCCTGGAACCCAAATACCTGCGCATGGTCCACGCCCGCCGCCGGGAGGTGGCCAAGATGATATACGCCGAAGGGTGCAAGGCCGCTGCCGGCGGGCTGAAAATCGGCCCCCCGTTGATCGTTTACCGTGCAGACGGCAGTTATTGTACGGAAGTCAAACGCATGTTTGACGCCTAGAGCGGCGGCCGGCGTCACTCGTACCAGGTCACTATTTCGGACAGATCCGTGCGTCCGGTTTTAAACTGGTTGGCCGGGGATGCCGCATCGGGATAGCCCAGGGCAATGCCCAAAACGACCGTCTTTTCATCGGGGATTTCCAGGACGTCGGCGATTTCATCGGCATAGGCGCAAATCAGCCCGATGGGGCAGGTGCCGAGTCCCAGGGCTTGTGCCGCCAGCAGGAAATAGGCCACGCTGATGCCCAGATCGAGGTATCGAATCGCCGGAAAGAGCTTGTCGATGGTCACGATGACCGCCACAGGTGCGCCGTAAAAGGCACAGCTGCCCTGTTCGACAAAGGTATTGAAATCGGGGCTCAGTTTGCCGATGTGCGGCGCCATGACTCTCAGCGCCTCCCGGCTGCGCCGGCTGAATTGATCGGGCAACGGCCGGCGCGTTCCCGGCCCGCAGGATACGGACCGTTCACGGCGGGCTTTTTCAAGGCGGCGCACCAAGCGGTCCTTTTCCTGGCCGTAGGTGACGACAAACTCCCAGGGCTGGAGATTGATGGCCGAAGGCGCCAGAGCGGCACATTCGAACAACTTGTTGATGTCGCTTCTGGAAACCGGACGTTTTAGAAAAGCGCGTGTGCTTTTGCGCGTTCGCATGGCGTCAAACAGGTCTTTTTCCATCTGCCTCCCCCCGGTGTCTCCTTCCCCGCGTTTGGCCCCCGCTGCGCCCGCACGCGGCCCCGGCTGGCGGACCGGACGTGCAGGGGTGCCGGCAAAATAAAAAAAATAGCAGCTGGAATGGTGGACTGTCAATCCAATCCTTTCGTGCTTGACATTGACTTTTCCAGAATTTATGCATAAAACGCGAATTTGAACCAGCGGAGGAAAGGCCATGCAGAGGGCCATGCTGTGGTGTAAATGTGCGGCCATGCACGACCCGGTGAGGCCGGTGCTGAAACAGCCGGCGGTCATTGGTTGGGAGGCCAAGCGGCGCCGTGTGGACCTGACCATCGAACGCGCTTTCAACGGCGCGGAACTGTTGCGGCGCATGCGGGGCTGGGTGACGGTCGATGTACAGGATCTCATTGCGCTCATCGAACGCTACGGCAAGCTGAAAGTGCTGGATGGGCGGGATCTGGTGGTCGAGTCGGCCGACCGGGCCGCAATGAAGGCGCTGGCGGCTGAAATGTCGCGCGCGTTCGGGGATGAGGCCTGGCTGGAAGAAATTCCCAAGACGCTCCTGGAGTAGGTCTGCCTGTGGCAAGGCCGTTGACAGCCGACGTGAAAAAGGGTACTAAACCGGATCTGGTTGCAGCAGGCCGACTGGCCGTTGCGGAGAGGTGGCCGAGCGGCTGAAGGCCCCGCTCTCGAAAAGCGGTATCCCGCCAAAAGCGGGATCGTGGGTTCGAATCCCACCCTCTCCGCCATCTGCTGCAGATTGCACGCTCCCGGCGGGAAAGCGGGAATGTTTTGAGCACCACCCTTTCCCCGTCAGGCCGAATACATCCCGGGGGGCGGGGTGCAGGTTGTCGTACGGAGAGATGTCCGAGCTGGCTGAAGGAGCACGACTGGAAATCGTGTGTGCTGTCAAAAGCGGCACCGAGGGTTCGAATCCCTCTCTCTCCGCCATCCAGCAGCCGCGGGCGTCCGGATCCGCTGCATGTCCGTGTTGATTTTGCACCTATCGATGCCCCGTATATTCCCGGCACCCCTTCCTGCGTCGTCGATTTAATCGGCGGAGGTCATGTCGCACATGTCATACCTGGTTCTGGCAAGAAAATATCGGCCCCGCAGCTTCGAGGAGGTGGTGGCCCAGCGTCATGTGACGCGCACACTCAGCAATGCCATCAGTGCCGGACGCGTGGCGCATGCCATCCTCTTCTCCGGTCCCCGCGGTACGGGTAAGACCACCGTGGCGCGCATTCTGGCCAAGGCGATGAACTGTGCCGGGGGGCCCACGGCCCATCCCTGCAACACCTGCCGCTCCTGCACCGAGATTGCCGCCGGCAGCGCCGTGGACGTGTTTGAAATCGACGGTGCTTCCAACAACAGCGTGGACCAGGTGCGGGAACTGCGCGATAATGTGCGCTACATGCCGGCGCACAGCCGGTTCAAGATTTACATCATCGATGAAGTGCATATGCTCAGCATTGCGGCTTTTAATGCACTGTTAAAAACATTGGAAGAGCCTCCTGCGCATGTCATGTTCCTCTTTGCCACCACCGAGCCGCAAAAAATTCCCATTACGATCCTGTCACGCTGCCAGCGCTACGATTTCCGGCGGATCGGGCAAAAGGGACTTGTCGAACAGATGCAGCACCTCTGTCAGGCCGAATCTTTCCGGATCAGCGAAAAGAGTCTGTGGCGCATTGCCGGCGAAGCCGGCGGCAGCATGCGTGATGCCCTGAGCCTGCTGGATCAGGTGATGGCCTGTTCCGGAGAGGCAGCGGCGGACGACCTGGTGCTGGACATCCTGGGAGTGGTCGACCGCAAGGTGCTTTCCGACATGGCGGCGGCGGTACTGGCCGGTGACCTGGCGGCTGTTTTGAAGTGTATCGACGATATTTACGGACGCGGTCATGAAATGCTGCGTCTTTATACGGAGCTTGTAACGCATTTCAGGAATCTGATGGTCGTCAAGATGGGCGCGGGGCTTGAAAAACTGGTTGATATGCCGGCCGAGGAGATCGAAAAAATATCCCGCCAGGTAGAGGCCGTGCCGCTGTCGGCCATCAGCCATGCCTTTGAATATCTTTTGCAGGCGGAGGCTTCTGTAAAGCTTGCACTGCAGCCCAAGCTGGCCCTGGAAATGGTTTTCATGCGCCTTGTAAACACGGCGCCGACACTTCCCATCGATGTGTTGATCGAAAAGCTCGACCGCCTCGGCAGGCAGATCGGAATGCTGCCGGCGACAGCGGACAACAGAAATGCACCCGTGCTGCCGACCGGGCGGTCGGAAAGCGATGGAGAGGCACCTTCCGCTGTAACCGCCGCCGACGGCGCTGAAGCCCTGGCAGAGCCGCTACCCGATTCGAGTGCCGGGGCTGGTCCCGCGTACCGTGGCAACGATGCTGCGGCCTGCTGGCCGCGGGTTGTCGGGGAAGTGGCGGCCAAATCCCCGGCGCTGGCTGCAAGCCTGGCCGGCAGCTGCGTCCGTGTCTTGTCCGGCGAACGCCTGCAGCTCGATGTGCAGGGCAACGGGTTCCAGCTGAATATGGTCAAAAGGGAAAAGCACCTGCGGCTGCTTGAAGACACCTGGCGGAGGGTGCTGGGAAAGCCTGTAAAGATTGTCGTGCGCGGGGCAGGTGAAGGGAAACGGCGCTCGTCCGAGAGCCCTGCGGCGCTGAGAGAGCGGGCCCTGCGGCATCCGCTGGTACAGGACACGCTGGATATTTTCAAAGGCCGCATCGTTGACGTGAAGATTCTATCAAAGGAGCACAAATGAAAAACATGGGCAATATGATGAAGCAGGCGCAAAAGCTTCAGGCCAAGATGTTCCGCATGCAGGAAGAACTGGCCGAAAAGACTGTGGAGAGCGCTTCAGGGGGCGGGATGGTCAAGGTGGTGGCCGACGGCCGGCAGCGCATCCGGTCCATTCAAATCGAAAGGGAGGTCGTCGATCCGGAAGATATCGACATGCTGCAGGATCTGGTGGTGGCGGCCGTAAACGATGCGCTGGCCAAGTCCCAGGAGATGATTTCGGCGGAGATGAGCAAACTCACCGGCGGCATGAACATTCCGGGACTGGTCTGACAACGCACTCAGGATTTCGCCGGAGAAATTATGCAATACTATCCAAAGCCCGTCGTGCGGCTCATACGCGCTTTGTCCAGACTGCCGTCCATCGGGGAAAAGACCGCTGCGCGGTTGGCGCTGCATATTTTGCGTGCACCCCGCCAGGAGGCCGAAGAACTCGCGCTGGCCATTCGCGAGCTGAAGGACAAGGTCCGCCTCTGTTCGGTGTGTTTTGCGCTCAGCGAAAAAGACGTCTGCCGGATCTGCAGCGACCCGGCCCGGGACGCTTCGGTGCTGTGCGTGGTTGAGCAGCCCGCCGACATGACCTCCATCGAAAAGTCCGGGGTTTTCAGAGGGCACTACCACGTACTGCAGGGTGTGCTTTCGCCCATGGACGGCATTGGCCCGGATGCCATCCGTATCCGTGAGCTGCTGCAAAGGGTCGACCGCGGCGCCATCCGGGAGATTATCCTGGCGACGGGCACCAGCGTCGAGGGGGAGGCCACGGCGGCCTATCTCGCCCAGCGGCTGGCCGGGCTGCCGCTGCGGGTGACGCGCATCGCTTCCGGCGTGCCCATGGGCGGCGACCTGAAATACGTGGACCAGGTGACGCTGGGCAAGGCCCTGGAGACCCGCCATGACCTCTGACTGCCGACCCGAGGCCATCTTTTCCTGCACGCAGTGCGGCGACTGCTGCCGGGGATACGGCGGCACCTTCGTGACGCCGCACGATATCCAGGCCATTGCCGCCTACATCGGCACCGATGCACGTCGTTTTGTGGACGACTACTGCCAGCTTTCCGGCGGCCGGCCGGTGCTGGCCCAGGCGGAAAACGGGTATTGCATCTTCTGGGACCGCATCTGCACCATTCACGCGGTCAAACCCGGCATGTGCCGCGCCTGGCCCTTTCTGGAAAGCGTGCTGGTGGACGTCGGCAACTGGCACATCATGGCCGGCTTCTGCCCCGGTATGCGCACCGACTGCCCGGACGATGCCATCCGTGCCGCCGTGGCCCAGATGCGGCGCAAGCAGAAGCGCTAGCCCGCTATCCGGAAGCCGATGGCGGTGGATTCTGCCAGCGGTCGGCCGGCAGCAGGCGGAATGCAGGCTCAGGGTTGGCCGGGGTTGTGCGCTGAATGATGTTGCAGGCTTCCAGGCTTTCGAGTGCATGCGCCAGTGCAGCCGCATCGCTGTTCCAGATGGCGCTCAGGTTTTGCCGCGTGATCCGGCGGCCGGCATCGTGCAGGCCGCAACAGAGAAGGTAGCAGGAAACCACGGCCGTGGGCAGTCCGGCCGTAAAGATGCGCTGATCCATTGATGTATGTGGATGCACGGGTTGCCTCCAGCAAAGGTCCTACAGGCGTGCGACGTAGTTGGGGCCGACGATCAGCATGCTGTTGGTGACGGTGGACTGAATCATTTCCATCTTGCTGCCGAAGATAAAGTCACGGATCAGGCCGTGGCCGAAAGCGCCCAACACGACCAGCGCGTCATGGGGCACTTCGTAAAGATTTTCCCTGAATTTGCCGCTTTCAAAGCGCTGCCAGTTTTTGACGTAGCGCTGCACATCTTTTTCCAGTCCGCTGTCGGCGATTACCTTCTCGTAGTAATCCACCTTGCGCCGCCCGACCTGGGTGAAGACATTGAGATCCATTCCCGTGGCGCGGCCCAGGTTGATGCCCAGCCGCAGAGCGTTGACGGCATTGGCCGATCCGCCGAAAAACACGGTGATGCTCTTCCATTCCTTAAAGGCCGGGCTGGGGATCAGCACCGGGAAAGGGGCGGCCTGGACCACACGGCGCACGCGCGGCCCGATGTATCCCAGGCCGATCTTGTTGCTCAGGTCGCTGATGCTGCGCGGGCAGCACATGAAATCGAAATGCGTGGGGATATCCGGCAAAGTCGAGGCCGTGTAGTGCTTGGGTGTGAAAAAGACCGGCTTGATGCCGGCCTGTTCCACCAGCTGGGCCGCATGCGTCCGGGCGGTTTGGGGGCTGGTGAGATAGGTGTCGTCCAGGTCTACCTGCACCACGTCGTTTTCAAAGTACATCAAAAACTTGGTGGTCGTAGGAATATAGATCATCGGGTAGGCGCCGACGGTTTTGCAGAAATAGATCGACTGCAGCAGGGTTTCACGTCCCAGCGGGGTGTTGCGGAAGATGTGAAATAAGGATTTGTCCACTTGCGCTTTTTCCTTTCTCAGCTGGTTTGCACGGCCAGTTCCCGTCGGTAGCGATCCAGCAGGGTCGCCTTGGAGATCATGCCGAGGAAGCGCTGGTTGTTGACCACCGGCATGCTGAACAGTTTCTTGCGGTCCATTTTATTGAGCACATCGGTCAGGTCGTCATCCGGCCGCACGGTTTCGATGTCGGTGTTCATGATTTCGCCCATGACCACCGCATCGTACATGACGGGGTCAAACAGGTAGGGCCGGATGTCATCTAAATAGATCATTCCCAGAAAGCGGCCCGTGGCCGGATCTTCCACCGGGAAGTAGTTGCGGTGTGAAATCGAGATGATCTGGGTGAATTCCCGCAGACGCATGTCCGGCGGAACGGCGATGCAGTCTTTCTCGATGACTTCCATTACGCTCATGTCGCTGAGCACGCGGGCATCGGTGCCGGGCCGCAGCAGTTGCCCACGTTCCACCAGTTCATGAAGGTAATACGATGCGGGCTCGAAATAATGGCACATGGTCGTCGAAATGACCGAAACGATGATCAACGGCAGGATCACGTCATAGCCGCCGGTGATTTCGACGATTAAAAAAATGCCGGTTAAAGGCGCCTGCAGCATGCCGGAAATCAGACCGGCCATGCCCAGCAGGGCAAAGCAGCCTTCGTTGGCCAGACCGGCCGCCGGCCAGGCCAGCACGAGGGCGCGCTGGAAGCTCAGGCCCAACAGGCTGCCGATGGCCAGGCAGGGGGCGAAGATCCCGCCGGATCCGCCCCATCCCAAGGTCAGCGCCGTGGCGCTGATCTTGGCCAGCAGGGTGATGCTGACAAAAGCCAGACCGGTGGTAAAGGCGCCGTTGATCATGATACGCGTGGGGGCATAGCCTTCACCCAGCACGTCGGGCAGGGCAACGGCGATCAGGCCGACGGCGCAGCCGCCGGCGGCTGCGCGCAGCCAGGTCGGGCCGGCGCTGTGGCTGCAGAGTTTGGCCATGAACCTGAGCATGCGGGTCAAGAGAACGGCGCTGCCGGCGGCGGCCACCGCCAGGCCGATGCTGGCCAGGATGTCCACAAAGTGGATGTTGAAGGTGCGGTGTGTAAAGGCGATCTGGTTGCCCTGCAGAAGGCGGCTGATTTCGGTGCCGGCCACCGAGGCGATGGCCACGGGGATGATGTTCAGCGCTTTCCATTCGCCCAGGATAACTTCGACGGCAAAAACCATGCCGGCGATGGGGGCGTTGAAAATCGACGAGATGCCGGCGGCCGCGCCGCAGCCCACCAGAGTGACCCGCTGTCGATCGTTTAAGGCGAATTTCCGGGCGATGGTCGAACCGATGGCCGCGCCGCTGATGACCACCGGCGCTTCAGGACCGGCGCTGCCGCCGCTGCCGATGGTCAGGCAGCTTGATATCAGGCGCGAGAAACTGGAGCGGAAACGCAGCAGGCCGCCGTGGCGCGATACGGCGTAGATAACTTCCGGTACGCCATGGCCGGCACCCTCGCGCATGATTTTATCCAGGAAAAGTGACGAGGCGGCGGCTCCGGCGCCGGGCAGCAGGAAAGCCCACCAGTTTGCCCGCAGGGGAGTCAGCCATTCAACCATGGTTTCGATGGAGCGGTTCAGCACCACGGATGCCAGGCCCGAGAAGTTGCCGACGATGACGGCGATCACGATGAGCAGCAGGCGGTCGTCGATGCGGAACAGTGTCCACCGTTTTACCGCAAGCCAGGGTTTGATATGCCGCATGGTGCAGTTCGCCTGTCAGTAGCCTGCTGAAATCAGGCGCTTTTCAAATTCGGTGATTTTGAGGAAAAAATCGGCCGGTCCCGGGGTGCTTTTCAAAAAGTCCACGAACGTGTCATCGCGGACACAAAAGGCCAACCGTGAAAGCAGGTGCAGGTGCTGCTTGACCGAAGGGCTCAACAGCACGAACAGCACGAACACCGGTTCATCATCCACCGCGTTGAAATCAATGGGATCTTCCAGAAAACAGGTGGTGATGCGGGCCGGTTCGGCATAGGCAGTCGCGGGTGTGCGGGGGTGGGGAATGGCGACTCCCCGGCCGATACCGGTGGATGCCAGACGTTCGCGCGCCAACAGGCTCTGGAAGAGTTCATCGCGCTGGTTGTCGCTGAGCTCGGGGACCAGGTCGGCAGCAGCCCTGAGGGCGGATTCCACGTCGGATGCCTGGACATGGTAATGGATGCCGCCGCGTTTCATGGCGCGCTCCAGGTCCTCCGGAGGGGGCTGGCCGCAGGTCTGCTGGTCGGTATTCGGCGGGCAGTAAGGCAGATTGCGTTCCCGTGCCCATCTCTCCAGGGCCGCCTGGCTGAAATAGCAGGTATTGTCCACGCGTTTGACCGGCATGCGGCCCTGTCGGATCCAGCGGTTGACGGTGCTCTCCGGCAGGGCCAGGCAGCGGGCGATTTCGGGGATTGTCAATTTCATACTGAACGCATATCCGATGGTTTCAGTCGCATAACCGCAGCACTGTAAAATAGCCACTATCAGCGATTGAATCAAGGCTTTATTTTAATGTCGGGTTCTTGGCGCTGTCCGGCGGTATCCTGCCGGCGCTGGATGATGATTTCGCGTTTGGGGTAGGGGATTTCGATCCCGCGGCGGTCAAATGCCGTTTTCACGCGGTCGGTGATTTCCGAAATGGTGTCCATGCGTTTGCGGGCATCGTCGATCCACACGCGCAGCTGCAGCCCGATCGCCGATTCGCCGAAGTTGCGCACCACCACTTTGGGTGCCGGCGAGGCCGAAACCCATGGGATCTCGCGGGCCACGGCCACCAAAGTGTCCTTGGCCTGCCGGATGTCGGCGCTGTATGCGATGCCGATATTGATGCGCACCCGGATGCGGGTGCTGAGAATGGTGTAGTTGACGATGTCGCGGTTCATGATTTCGTTGTTGGGGATGGTCACGACGATGTTGTCGGTGGTCCGGATGCGGGTGGCGCGCAGCCCGATATCCAGGACATCGCCCCAGGTGGAGCTGCCGGCCGGGGCGCTCCAGACTTCGATGCGGTCACCGATCTCAAAGGGCCGGTCGACGATCAAAAGGACACCGGCGATCATGTTGGAGAGGGTGTCCTTGGCGGCAAAACCGATGGCCAGACCGGCAACGCCGGCACCGGCCACAAAGGGTACGATATTGATGCCCAGGGTGTCCAAAGCCAGAATGACGGCCGTGGTGTAAATAATGACGCCGGACAGTTTGTTGAGCAGACTGAAGACGATATTATCGGCCTTGGTCTCGGTTTTGCTGGCCACTTCCTTTTCAAGATAGTTGATCAGGATATCGGCAAAACGTTTGACCGGCACGGCGATCAACAGCAGACAGGCGGCGTAAAAAATTTCGTCGACGATGTGCAGGTAAAACAGGTTGATGATGATGTTGCCGGCAACCAGGAAGAGAACGTAAAAGGCGGCCAGGCGGATGAGGCCGAACAGGCGTGGGTTGCTATTGAAAAAGGCGATGCGCTGGACGCGCTTTTCGGCGGATTTCAGGATGCGGCGTAGGATCAGCCAGGTCAGCAAGGCCCCGACAACAGTGGCGCCGGCTTTCAGCAGGGCGTTGGTGAAAGCAGGGTCCTGCCGTACAAAGGTCCACAGGGCACGCAACTGGGCGGTGATATGCAGCATGCATTACCTGCCAAAAGGCGGGCAGCCCGCCTTTTGGCCGGGCTGCCGGCAACTGACCGGGAGCAGTCGGATTTACTGTAAGGTGCGCCTTTATTTCAACGCTGAAAAAAAACCGGCCTTGATGTATTCACGGTTCATGCGGGCGATATTGGCGATGGAGATCTCCTTGGGGCATTCGGCCTCGCACTCGCGTTCGTTGGAGCAGTTGCCGAAACACAGTTCATCCATTTTGCGCACCATGGAAAGCGCCCGTCTTGCAGCTTCCGGACGGCCCTGGGGCAGCAGTGCCAGGTGGGATATCTTGGCACTGACAAAGAGCATGGCCGAGGCATTGGGGCAGGCGGCCACACAGGCGCCGCAACCGATGCAGGCGGCCGCATCCATGGCCAGTTCGGCCCGGTCTTCGGAGATGGGGATGGTGTTGGCTTCCGGTGCACCACCGGTATGCACCGAGATGTAACCGCCGGCCTGAATGATCTGGTCCAGCGGACTGCGGTCGATGATCAGGTCTTTGTGCAGTTTGAAGGCGCGGGCACGGAAGGGTTCGACGACGATGGTATCGCCGTTTTGGAAGTGGCGCATGTGCAGCTGGCACAGCGTGGTTCCCTTTTCCGCGCCGTGGGGATGCCCGTTGATCACAGCGCCGCACTGGCCGCAAATGCCCTCCCGGCAGTCCGAGTCGAAAGCGATGGGTTCTTTGCCGTCCAGGGTGAGTTGTTCATTGACCACGTCGAGCATCTCAAGAAAAGACATGTCCGTCGAGATATTGGTCGCGTGCAGGGTTTCGAACCGGCCCTTTGCAGCGGCCGCCGGCTGGCGCCATACCTTCAGCGTGAGATTGATGGTTCTTGTCACTTGTAGCTCCTTTGTGTCAGGTGGACATTCTCAAAAACCAGCGGTTCGATATGCCTTTCGGGGACTTGCTCGTCGCCTCTGTATTCCCATGCGGCGACATGGCAGAAGTGTTCGTCGTCCCGCAGGGCCTCGTGCTCCTCGGTCTGAAAGGCTTCGTTAAAGTGGCTGCCGCAGGATTCCCGCCGTTCCAGGGCGTCTAAGATCAGCAGCTCGCCGAATTCGAGGAAATCGGCTACCCGACCGGCCCGTTCGAGGCTCTGGTTGAGGTCCCGGGCGCTGCCGGGAACGCAGGCGTTTTCCCAGAACTCGGCCCGCAGGTCACGGACCATCTGCAGGCCTTTTTTCAGCCCCTCGTCGTTGCGCGACATGCCGCAGTAGTCCCACAGGATCGCGCCCAGCCGGCGGTGAAAGTCGTTTACCGTACGCTTGCCTGTCAGCTTCATTAGTTTCTCGATGCGTGCATCGGCGAATCCCAGTGCATCTCTGAATGCGCTGTGGCTGGTGGAGACATGCTGGTGGTCGGCACCGGCCAGGTAGCCGCCGATGGTATAGGGAATGACGAAATAACCGTCGGCCAGGCCCTGCATCAGGGCGCTGGCACCCAGGCGGTTGGCACCGTGGTCCGAGAAATTGGCCTCTCCCAGGACAAAGAGCCCCGGGATGGTGCTCATCAGGTTGTAGTCCACCCACAGGCCGCCCATGGTGTAATGCGATGCGGGATAGATGCGCATGGGTACCTGGTAGGGATCTTCGTCGGTGATTTTTTCATACATCTGGAACAGGTTGCCGTACTTGCGCTCGATAACTTCCCGGCCGTCCCTTTTGATGGCGTCGCTCAGATCAAGGTATACCGCACGTCCGGTTTCGCCGACACCTCGGCCCGCGTCGCACTGGGCCTTGGCATTGCGGGAGGCCACGTCCCGTGGCACCAGGTTGCCGAAAGTGGGATATTTACGCTCCAGGTAGTAATCGCGTTCGGATTCCGGAATCTGATCCGGCGGGCGGGTGTCACCGGGATCTTTTGGGACCCACACACGCCCGTCGTTGCGCAGGCTTTCGCTCATCAGCGTCAGCTTGGACTGGTAGGTTCCGTGGATGGGAATACAGGTCGGATGGATCTGGGTGTAACAGGGGTTGGCGAAGAAGGCACCGCGCTTGTAGGCCCTGAAAGCGGCCGAGACATTGGAGGACATGGCGTTGGTGGACAGGTAAAAGACATTGCCGTATCCGCCGCTGGCCAGAACCACCGCATCGGCGGCGTGGCACTCCATCTCGCCGGTGATCAGGTGGCGTGTGACGATGCCGCGCGCCTGCCCGTCGATGATCACCAGTTCGAGCATTTCACGGCGCGGGAACATTTCGATCATGCCGGCGGCGATCTGACGGCTCATGGCACTGTAAGCCCCCAGCAGCAGTTGCTGGCCGGTCTGCCCGCGGGCGTAAAAGGTACGCGAAACCTGGGCGCCGCCGAAAGATCGGTTGGCCAGGCCGCCGCCGTATTCGCGGGCGAAGGGGACGCCCTGGGCGGTACACTGGTCGATGATGTTGCCGGAAACCTGGGCCAGACGGTAGACGTTGGCCTCGCGCGATCGGAAATCGCCGCCCTTGATGGTGTCGTAAAAAAGGCGCCAATCGCTGTCACCGTCATTGGCGTAATTCTTGGAGGCATTGATGCCGCCCTGGGCCGCAATGCTGTGGGCGCGCCGCGGGGTATCCTGAATGCAGAAACTCTTTACATGGTAGCCGAGTTCGGCCAGGCTGGCGGCGGCCGAACCGCCGGCAAGCCCGGTTCCGACAATGATGATGGTGAACTTGCGTTTGTTGGCGGGATTGACCAGCTTGAGATCGAAGCGGTGTTTGTCCCATTTTTCCGCAAGCGGGCCCGCGGGAATTTTGGCGTCGAGCTGCATAACGCGTTCCCTCCTCTATCTATGCAATGAATGAAATATAAATCGGCAGGAAACCGAAACCAAGGCCGAAAATCAGGCTGACGACAATGCCCAGCCCCCGGAGAAAGGGCATGTATTTGGGGTGGTTCAAACCCAGGCTTTGGAATAGGCTCCAGAAGCCGTGACTGACGTGGATGGCGACGACGGCCATGGCAAAAACGTAGATGCCGACGTAAAGCGGGTGGGCAAACGCCCCTGAAACGACCTGGAAAAGGGAGGCATGCGAAGCGTCGATAAAACGGAAATTGGCCAGGTGAAAGATGACAAACAGCAGGATCAGTACGCCGGTATAGGGCATGGTCGCCGAGCCCAGGGTACGTCCGCCGCCGCGCTTGTTGACACTGTAGCGCAGTGGCCTGGCAGCCAGGTTCTGGAAATAGAGGAATGTGCCGGTGAGGATATGCACCAGTGCCAGCAGCATCAGGCCCCATTCGAAAATGATTACCAGCGGCCCCAGGGCGTGCAGATGCTCCGCATAGCTGTTAAAACTGTCCGGACCGCCGTAGAGGGTCAGATTCCCAGCCAGATGTACGGTCAGAAAACCGATAAATGCCAAGCCGGTAACGGCCATCATCAGCTTTTTCCCAATGGAAGTCCCCAGTGTGTTGGTCAGCCAGTTCATTGCATCCTCCGCATTGTTGTGAGGTGTTGCCCGGGGTTGCCACGGGCGCTCAGCCAGTCGTTCTTAAAACAAAAAAGTCTATTACAATCGATCCGGCTGTGTCAATCCAAACTTTTGTTGCATTTTGATAAGCCCGAAAAGGCATGCCGGGGGAGCGGTTTTCCCCGGGCCCTCGGTTCCGAAGGCCGGACTTGATGGAATGCGTCATACCATGAATTTTGTATGCGTCGGGGGGTTTTCATCCGCCAGACCCCGAAGTCCCGGCCACCGCAGCCGCGGCGGGATGGCTGGACCTATTTTCACACCGGCTTCAGGTATGCAAAAGCCATGGGCCTTGAAGGATTTGGCGGGTCTTTTGAAAAAGAAGGCTTTGCTCCGGCCTTGGGGCGGGGCCGCTGGTCCTCAGTTTCATTGCAGCTGCCGCACGTTGATGCCGAATTTTTTGATTTTGTAGTGGATGGCCCGGCGGCTGATGCCCAGCAAAACGGCGGCATCTTTCTGTACACCGCCAGTCTGCTGCAATGCTTTGACAATGGTATTGCGCTCGTTGTCCGCCAGCAGCAGCGAATCTTTGCAGGTGTCCTGTGCCATGTCGGGATGTTCGGGAAGCCCGCACAACTGCAGGTCTTCGACGCGCAGCACGCCGTTGGTGGCGAAAATGACCCCGCCCTCGATGGCGTTTTTCAGTTCACGCACGTTGCCCGGCCAGGGATATTCGCAGAGCCATTTGACGGTATCTGCGGGCAGGGATACCTTTTTAATGCCCCGTATTTTGCAGAAATCTTTCACGAAGCACTCTGCCAGGGCGGGGATGTCCTCCCGGCGCTCACGCAGCGGCGGAATGCGCAGCGTGACCACGCGCAGGCGGTAATAGAGGTCTTCACGGAACTGCCCCTGGCGGATGGCTTCGGTGAGGTCTACGTTGGTGGCCGATACAATACGGCAGTCGACGGCGGCTTCCTGCAGGCTGCCGATTTTGCGGATTGTGCGTGTTTCGATGAAGCGCAGCAGACGCATTTGCATTTCGGCGGAAATGTTGCCGATTTCATCCAGGAAAAGCGTACCGCCGTCCGCGGCTTCGATCAGGCCTTTTTTATCCCGGATGGCGTGCGTAAAAGATCCCTTGATGTGTCCGAACAGTTCGCTTTCCAGAAGGCCGGAGGGCGTGGCGCCGCAGTCGACAACCACAAAAGGGTTTTCGCAGCGGCGGCTCAGGCGGTGAATCTGGCGTGCGGCACGCTCTTTCCCGACACCGCTTTCGCCCAATACCAGGACGTTGACATCACTGGCGGCAACCCGTTCGATCATGTCGTGCAGCCGCTGCATGCCGGGGCTTTTGGCCGTATCGGATTCCAGTTCATCACCTGCGGAAAGCGATGCCTTCAGGCGGTCCGCGGCTGGCCTGGGGATGTCCTTTAGCTTGCGCACCAGCTCACGGCCGTCAAAAGGTTTGGTCAGGTAATCGGTGGCGCCGGCCTGTACGGCCTTGACCGCATCCGCGATGGTGCCGTAGGCCGTAAGAAAGATGACGGGCAGTTCGGGTCGGATACTGTGCATCTTGTTCAGCAGCTGCATGCCCCCCATTTTCGGCATCTTGACATCGGAAATCACGGCATCCACCGGTTCTTCGGACAGGATTCGAAGGGCCTGGTAGCCGTTATCCGCCATAATTACGTTGAACCCGGAAGTGCTCAGTCGGGCTTCCAGAACTTCCAGCACGCTCTTGTCGTCATCGACAATCAGAATGTGTTGGGGGTATTTCATGGCATTTTTTGGCTGCGGTACGGATTTGCAATGTGGATCGACCAGCTGGAGTCTACGGTGAGGAGATTTCTTTCTTTTTCTGTTGAATTTTCTGGTCGATGGCTTCCAGCCGGTTGATTTTGTGTTTCAGGTTCCAGATCTCATTTTCGAGTTCGGCCGTGTGTTTAACGTAATATTCCCACAGAGGTTTTTGCTCCTGCATGGCCTTGATGCGGGCCTTCAGTTTGCGGATTTCTTTTTCCTGTTCGCGGTACTTGGCCGGTGGAACAGCCCGTTTTTGCCACAGGGCGGGTTTTTCTCTTTTGGAGGCGCGTTTGCCGGCGGCGGTCAGCAATTGGCGTTGCAGGAGCGGCGTCAGCAGGCGCGGGTCTTCACCCGTGAATTTCAAAGGTGCCATCCGGCTCCAGGCCTGCCACTGGCGCAGAGCATCCCGATATTCCCGCGGATTGGCCGCCGACAGCAGGCGGACGCACGCGGCGGCGTAGGTCGCCTGGCGTGCAGTTTTGGGGTCGCCGGAGCGCTGAAGCTTTTCGAATATCGCCAGCGCATGCGGGTAGTCTGCGCGCTGGAAGGCTTCCAGCCCTTTCTGCAGCGCCTGCCTTGCATGGGACAGATGCGGTGTGGCCAGCCACTGCTGCTGATTCACGCATCCTGCAGCCGTCGACAGCAGAGTCAGCAACGCCAGCCAGCGGCCGAATCGGCGGTAAGCCCGGTTTATGCGATGGGTACCGTAAAACAGAAGATGCTCCCCTTTCCCGGGATGCTTTTTACCCAGATGGATCCGTGGTGTGCTTCGACAATGTGCTTGGCGATGTTGAGCCCCAACCCGACTCCGTCCATCTGGTCCCGGATATCCTTTGCCCGGTAATATTTGGTAAAGATGAGTTTCTGTTCGTTTTCAGGAATTCCGGGCCCGTTGTCGTATACGCATATTTTTAGGTTCTTTTTATCGCTGTCCGGCTCGGCACGCAGCTCGATGCGGCCGTTCCGGTTCGAAAATTTGACGGCGTTTCCCAGCAGGTTGAGCAGCACCTGCTGAAGGTATTTCGAATCACCGGCAACGGTGGGCAGTTTTCGGGGTGCCAGCATCCGGATCTGAATCCGTTTGGCCACCGCCGCCGGCCGGATCCGTTCGATGGACTTCGCCAGCATTGGAAAAGGAGAAAAAGGTCGGGGGTCGATCTGAATGACCTGGGATTCCAGGCGTGTTACCTGCATCAGATGATTGAGCAATTCTGATATACGCCCGATTTCGGAACTGGCAATTTGTAAAAATTTTCTCTGGCGGTCATTAATGTCACCCATGACCTCTTCGGCGATCATATTCACCGATTCCCGGATCGATGTCAAGGGGGTTCTGATTTCATGGCTCAGCATGGAGATGAAATCCGCACGCATGTGCTCTTCCTCGTGCAGCCGTTGGGCCATTTCATTAAAAGCCCGGGCCACTTCACCGAATTCATCTTTGGCACGGATGGCAATGGGGCGGCTCGAGCGTCCGCTGGAGATGGAACGGATGCCGTAGATCAGTGATTTCAATGGCCTGATGGTGGAATAAGCGAAAAAAAGGCTCCAGACCAGCCCCACCAGGGTGGAGAGTGCGAGTCCGGCCAGGCCGTTGCGCACAGCAGTCCGGCCACGCCGGTTCAGCTGAATGTTGGCCGTTACGATTTTTTCTTCGGTGTCTGCCCGGGCACGCCGCAAAATGTCGATCCAGCGGTTGATGGCGGATTCGGGAATCCAGGCTTTTTCAGGCGGCGGGGAGTTTTCAAGTTCCGGCAGCTGCGAGACAACCTTCCGGTAACTCTGTGCAATCCTCCACCACGGCCCCGACGATTTCTCTTTGGCGGGCACCAGGCTGGTGATTTCCCGCAGACTGTTTTCAAAGTCGTTTTTGGCGGCAAGAAAAAGCTGCAGATATTCTTTTTTGCGCAACAACTGGTATTTTTTTTCATGCTCTTCCATGCTGAGAAGATTTTCGCCCATTTTCTTGGCAATGGAAGCGATCCGGTAGTGTTGGTTTACAATGCTCTCGGAGATGCGCATGATCTGGTGGATATCGAAATACAGCGCCAGAATCGTACCGTAGAAAATCAGCAGGAAGAGGAAATACCAGAAGAAGAGTTTGCCGCGGATGCCGAAAGAAAGTTTCATCGGTCAGCAGCGCCCGCTACGGCAGGGACCTGGCTGCGGCGGCACGCGTCCCAGCATTTCCTGCGCGCTGCGGCGAAGGTGTCGTCGAGCAGTCTGAAACAAACGGCCAAATGTTTTGGCGCCCGATGCCTAATGGAGTGAATACCTTTTAATCTAAAACGCATATGACGTTTACACGCTGCGGTGGTATGCGGCTGGTTGAGGCTGACGTTGCGGATGTTTAACAAAAAAGTCAGCGCAAGTCAATGAAGGGATAGCAAACCCCTTGACATGCTTTTCATCATCGTAATAAGAAATACAGTCTTGTATGTGTCACCTGCGGTCTGTTTTGGGCCATTTATGTCCACCTTATGCACGGACCATGCATTGGGTCCAATCCGCGAACTTGAGACCACCGGAAAGAAAGCCTAAGACATTTAAAAAAGGCCTTCCGCAGTTTCTTATCCATCCGGATACTTGCATCCGGAGTTCCTGACCTGTATGTGCAGTTCCCTGTCATGGGGACAGAGCAATTGGAATTTGCGAATCAAGGATATTCAAAACAGTTGACAGACCCGGGGAAAAGCCGCCTTGGAGCGGATTTCAAGGCTTTTCCTCGAAAAGCGCTGTGCGGGGTTTGAGCGTTAAAAGACCCCAAGCCGTCTGACCGGAGTTTTTACGAAATCATCGAAACAATTAATCCATAGTTTAAAGATAAAAAAACCAGCGTCCATGACCTCAAAACAACCGGAGTTTCTATGCTTGCTCATGATGTTAATATTTTCAGTATAGTCCGCAGTGCGGGCCCCATGGTCCTTTTCGTGCTTTTGATCCTTTTGTTTTTTTCTGTCGCCTCATGGGCGATTATCCTGATTAAATACCGATATATAAAATGGGCCTTTAAAGAGTCGGCGTTTTTCACGGATTTTTTCTGGAAGAGCCGGGATCTTTCCGATGCCTTTGCCAAGGCCAAACAGTTGCGCAACAGCCCCATCGCAAGAATTTTCCGGGTCGGTTATCTTGAACTTCGAAAAATCAGCCAGGCCCAGCGGTCAGCGCCTCCCCGGGCGGCTGATGGGGAAGATTTTTCCTGGAACAACAGCCCGGCGGGGCTTGGCAATATCCAGCGTGCCCTGCGGCGGGCCACGAACACTGAAGTCGTCCGCATGACACAACTGGTTCCCTTTCTGGCGACTACCGGCAATACGGCGCCTTTTATCGGCCTGTTCGGAACGGTATGGGGAATCATGAGTTCTTTTCATGGCATCGGACTGCGCGGTTCGGCCAGCCTGGCGGTTGTTGCGCCCGGCATATCCGAGGCCCTGATTGCCACGGCGGCAGGCCTGGCGGCCGCCATTCCGGCTGTGATCGCCTTTAATTTTTTTATGCAGAAAATCAGGATCCTCGAATCGGAGCTTCACAGTTTTTCGGCGGATTTTCTGAATATCGTGGAACGTGATATCATGCGTATGCAGGCATAGAAAGGGAGACCGACATGGCTGTGGAAACCAATGCCGATCGATTAATGGCCGATATCAATGTCACGCCGCTGGTGGACGTGATGCTGGTTTTGCTGATTATTTTCATGGTAACAGCTCCCATGATGATGCAGGGCGTCGACATCTCACTGCCGCAAACCACCTCGCAGCCCTTGCGCACCAAGCAGGAACATTTGATCATCAGCATCGATGCGAACGGCAAAGTTTTCATCAACGATTTTCAGGTGACACCGGATTTTCTCAAGGAAAAACTGGCCAGAATCCTTGCCGGCCGCAGCGATCGGCAGGTATACCTGCGGGCCGACAAGAATATTCCCTACGGGCTTGTGGCGCGGGTCATGGCCCAAATCCAGGCGGCCGGTATCACCAACCTGGGGATGGTTACAGAGCCACCCCCGGCGGGGAAAAAACCAGCCAAGGGCCCAAGATGAACCGATATGGATAACCGCTTGCAGCGCGCCAGCAACCTTCTGTATGGTTTGGATTCCGAGCGACGGGTGTGGTACAAATTTTTTTTGATCTCGCTGCTGTGCCACATCCTTTTTTTTGCCGGCCTGGTGCTTTTTCCGGATTTCAGGTCGGGGAACCGGCGCATGACGCCCACGGCGATCAACGTGCATATGGTGACCCTGAAGTCCCGGAAGGCGCCGGGCGGTTCGGCAGTACGGGTGGCGGCCAAACCGGAAAAAGCGGTCGCAACCCATAAGCCGGCGGCCAATGAAGGCAAAAAGGTCCATCTGCCCCCCGAAAAAAAGCTTCCCAAGGCGGCCACGCCAAAGCCTGCACCCCAAAAGCCGGTTTCGCTGGCGCCAAAAAAGTGGAAACCCAAAACATCGCTGAAAAAAAAGACCTTCAAGCCTGCCACGGCCGTTAAACGCGCTATCCGGGAGCTGGAGAAAAAGACGGCCCGCACCCGCGAGAAGACACTGGCCAGCGCCCTTGCGCGTTTAAAAAAAGAAGTGCGCCGTCAGGGGCCTGCGGTTGGGCTTAAGCGGGAAGCCGCGGCCGGCAAGACGTTTCCCGGCGCGACCGGCGGGCAAAGCGGCTTGAGCCCGCGGGCGCTTCAACAGATCGATATATACAAGGCCGAAGTGGCCTATGAAATCCAGAAACACTGGGCCTTTTCAGAACAGCTGGCCGGAGACACGCCCGGCCTCGAGGCCGTGCTGGTTATCAAGATCCTGCCCAACGGCACCATCAGCGACATCTGGTTCGAGAAACGCTCGGGAAACCGTTACCTTGACGAATCGGCTTACAAAGCCGTACAGAAATCCAATCCCCTGCCGCGCCTGCCGGAGGGCTATTTGCGGCCTTTTTACAATCTCGGACTGGTGTTTACGCCTTCGGGGCTGAAGTGAACCAGGCAGTCTGTCTGCAAAACAACCGGTTAAAGGAAGCCGATATGCGATTAAAACCCATTGCCACGATCCTGTCCGTTGTGCTCATCCTTTTTTGCGGCCATGCCTTTGCAGGTTATGACTATGTGGATATCAACAACCCCTTTTTGCGAAAAATTCCCATTGCGATTCCGCAGTTCAAAGCCATATCCGGCACGGCGGGTGAATTCGAAGTCTCCCACAGTGCGTCCAAACTGCTCACCGAAACCCTGGCGTTTACCGGATATTTCAAGGTCCTCGATCCGGCCGCCTTTCTTTTCGACCCACAGAAAGACGGCATCGTGGCACCCAACATCAACTTTAAAAACTGGACCACCGTCGGTGCCGAGCTTTTAATCACCGGCGGCGTGCTGCGGACAGCCGACCTGGTTGAAATGGAACTGCGGCTCTACGACACTTTCAAAGGCAAGTTGATCGTTGGCAAGCGTTACAGGGGACAGGTGGCAGACCAGCGCCGCATGATTCATCGATTCTGTTCCGAAGTGGTCTACCAGCTCACCGGCCGCCACGGTATATTCGGCAGTAAAATCGCTTTTGTTTCCAGCAGTTCCGGAAACAAGGAAATCTACACCTGTGATTTTGACGGATTTGACCCCAAGCCGTTTACCCACAACAAGAGCATCAATCTCTCTCCGGCCTGGTCATCGGACGGCCGCTGGATCGCCTTCACTTCGTACGTAAAGGGAAATCCGGACCTATATATTAAAAACGTCATCGAAAAACGCGGATCCGTGGTTTCCAGACCGGGAATCAACATCTCGCCGGCCTGGCTGCCCGGCAAATTCGAACTGGCGGCGACCCTTTCCTTCAACGGGGACCAGGAAATTTATCTGTTGACCGGAAGGGGAAAAATTATTAAGAAACTGACCAATATGCCGGGCATTGATGTTTCGCCGGCCTGGTCGCCGGACGGAAAGCAGATGGCCTTTGTTTCGAAACGTTCGGGGACCCCCCAGATTTACATCAAAAATATCATCAGCGGGGAAGTTCATCGGCTGACTTACGACGGCCGGCACAACACGCAGCCGGCCTGGTCGCCCAGGGGGGACAAAATCGCCTATACGGCGTTGGTCAAAGGACAGATCAACATTCGTGTGATCGATGTCGACGGAAACGGACTGCTGCAATTGACGGATGGCCCCGGGGATAACGAATCACCTTCCTGGTCGCCGGACGGGAGCCTGATTGCCTTCAGCTCCACCCGCGGCGGACCGTCGAAGATCTATGTCATGACGGCATTCGGGACCGATCAGCGGCGGTTGCTCGACCTGCCGGGACAGCAAAGTGAACCCCGGTGGTCTGCCAATATCCTCCCATAGCACCGCTGAATGGATTTCGCGTCCTTGCGGCAGCCGAAGCGCTTCCTGGATCGGGTTTCAACGGCGGGCGGTGCACAGGGGGCATTTTTTTTAGAGGGGAAATACCGTTTTCGGGCTCGGGATCCAGCCCGTCGAAACTGCGATAGCAGGTATCAATCCGTAGCCATCTAAAAGGAGGATGAAAATGCGAAAAAGACTGTGGCTCAGCATTGCGCTGGTACTCATCGTTCCCGCGATGCTGTTTACGACATCGTGTGCGAAAAAGGCAGTTACCGGAACATCGGCAAGCAAGATGGCCCAAGACGAAGCCGCGCGCAAAGCCGCCGAGAAGGCCAGGCAGGAGGAATTGGCGCGTAAACGCGCACTGGAAGAGCAGCGGCTCAAGGAAGAGGCTGCCCAGAGGGCCAAAATGGAGGCCCGTCAGCAGTTTGAAAATGAGATGGTCCATTTTGCCTTTGACAGCGCCGAACTGGATGCCACTGCACAGGATATCCTGCGCCGGAAGGCCGCCTGGCTGCGCGCCAACCCGGATGCCAATATTATCATCCAGGGACACTGCGACGAGCGCGGGACGGTGGAGTACAACCTCGCACTGGGAGACAGGCGGGCCAAAAGCGCCAAGAACTTTCTGGAAAACCTGGGGATTGCAGCTTCCCGCATGACCACGATAAGCTACGGTGAAGAGCGGCCCCTGGATCCCGGCCACAATGAACAGGCCTGGGCCAAAAACCGGCGCGCCCAGTTCGTGATCAAGTAACGCGCCGAATCGCCGCATACGGATCGTAAACGGTTTCTGGTCGGGCTTGCCGCGCGCCGCCCTCAGCAGTGCGGACGATTTGCCCGTTGCGGGGAGAACGGCCAGCGGCAGCCATCGGCCGGAAGGCCTACATGGGAGACCGTGAAACGGTCCGGTCCCGCTGCACTTTGAAGGCATTCCAACCGGCGCTGCAGAAGCCGCGCCCGTTTTATCATTTGGTGTTGAAAGCGCGTCGAAACGGCGGAATTTGTCCCTGGGCGTTCCGACAACCTCCTGGATGCTTGAAATGAAATTCAATCTGTTTGTCCTGTTGCTGACGCTGTTGGTGTTTTCGGGCTGTGCCATGCAGTCGGATTTTTACGATGTGGATCAACGGCTCACCGCTGTGGAGCAACAGGTGCTGGAGCAGCAGAAAAACAGCCGGCGGCTGGCCAGCGAAATCCGGAATTTCGGCAAAAACGAAGGGGCTGCCGCCCAGAAACTGCGGGACAACGCGGCGGTGTTGTTTGCCACACTGGACAAGGTGCAGCAGGACATCCGGCTCCTGGGGGGGCGGATAGATGAAGTCGAGTATCAGCTGCACAAGAAATCGGCCGTTGCCGTGGCCGCCAGTGAAAAGGATGCTGCGCAGATCAAGCATATCGAGGAGATGCTGGGCAAGCTGGATGGCCGCGTCCGCCAGATCGAGCAATACCTGAATCTGGAGGTGGCGGTAAAGAGCGGCGTCGCCCGGAAGCCCGCTCCCCCACCTGCCAAGCCGAAATCCGAAAATGCACTTTACCTCGCGGCCAAACAGGCTTTTGATGCCGGCCAATATGCGCGCGCGCGCAGTGAATTCGCCCAGCTGGTTAAACGTTACCCAAAATCCAGAAATGCCGACAATGCCCAGTTCTGGATCGGCGAAACCTACTATCGCCAGAAGTGGTACGAAAAGGCGATCCTGGAATACCAAAAGGTTATTGAGAAGTATCCTCACGGAAACAAGGTGCCGGCCTCTCTGTTGAAGCAGGGGCTCGCTTTCTTCAACATCGGCGACAAAGCCAATGCCCGTCTGATTTTAAAAGAACTCACCTCCAAGTACCCGCATACCAGGGAAGCCCAGATCGCCAAAAAAAAGTTAAAGGAATTTTAGCGCGGCTTGCTTTGACAGGGCTTTGCCGGTGTGCATGCCGGCGGCCGTTGCCGTGGATACTGATTTCCCGGCGCCAGGCTTTTGAGGATTCGATGGTTACGATTGTGGGGATAGATCCGGGGCTTGCCGCCACGGGGATCGGTGTGGTCACGGGACGTGGCATGAAAGTTGCGTCTTTTTCATACGGCAGCATCCGGACGTCGAAGAATGACCCCCTGCCCCGGCGCCTCATGCGGATTTATGACCGGCTTACCGAGGTGCTGCGAAGTGAAACGCCGGACGTGATGGTGGTCGAAGACGTATTTTCACTGGACAAGTATCCGAAATCGGGCATAACCTTGGGAAAGGTCAGCGGTGTGATTCTTCTGGCGGGCCAGCAGGCGCAGCTGCCGGTTTTCGAAATTCCAGCCCGCGAAGCCAAACAGATACTGACCGGCAACGGCAATGCCGGCAAGCAGCAGCTGGAAAAGGCGGTCCGCAGCCTGCTCAGCCACGACCGGCCCATCCGCCCTGATCATGCCTCCGATGCGCTGGGACTGGCTCTGGTCGCCCTGTTTCGCAGCGGCCCGACCGGTGCCATACCGGCCGCCGGCGCGCGTGGATCCCTGAAACTCCGCTGACAGACCCGCTGCAGGCGGTGATCGGACTCTATGATTGGCTACATCGAAGGCAGGCTTTTGAAAAAAGAGCCGGAGCGCATCCTCGTGCTGGCCAACCAGATCGGTTACGAGGTGCTGCTGCCGGCCTTTGTGGCCGACACCCTGCGTGACCGGGCCGTTGGCGAGAAGGTTGCGCTGTACATTTATTACCAGCAGACTGAACGACAGCCCAAGCCGGTACTGATAGGGTTTAACAGTGAAATCGAAAAGGCCTTTTTTGTGCGGTTCATCAGTGTGGAGGCCATCGGCGCACTGAAGGCCGTCAAAGCGCTCACCCTGCCTTTGGGCGAGATTGCCGAAGCCATCGAATCCCGAAATATCGCCAAACTCAAGCGGTTGAAGGGGATTGGCGAGCGGACGGCGCAAAAGATTATTGCCGCCCTGCGCGGGAAGATGGACATGTTTTCCGACGGCCCGCAGGCAGCTCCGGAAAGAAACCCTGAAACGGAAAAACTCAACGATGCGGTCTTCGCGGTACTGGTCGATCAGCTGGGCTACCACCGGGGGGAGGCCCGCAAAATGATTGCCGCGGCACTGACGCGCAGGCCGGATATATCGACACCCGAGATGCTGTTGGACGAGGTTTTCCGGGGAGAGTAAGCCCGGATGCGGAATACAAAGGCGGTAAGTGGAAACCCCATGCCAGCTACCGCAGTTGGCAAACCCGGCACATCGGAAGCGCATGCGCGAAGGGATGGACGGACCTTGAACATGCTGACGCCTGGACCCGAAAAACAGGGGGTTCTCGCCAAAGTCGGGCTTCCCGAGGATCAGGAGCCGGAACTGCTTTCGCTGCGGCCCGAGCTGCTCAAAGAGTATATCGGGCAGGCGGAGGTCGTTGAAACCCTGAAGATCGCCATTCAGGCCGCCAAACAGCGCCGGGAGCCGTTGGATCACATTCTGTTCCACGGACCGCCGGGGCTCGGCAAAACGACCCTGGCCCATATTATTGCCAATGAAATGCAAAGCAGCCTGACGGTTACGTCGGGTCCGGCGCTGGAAAAAGGCGGGGACCTGATCGGCATTTTGACGCACCTGGGCGAAGGCGACGTCCTTTTTGTGGATGAAATCCATCGCACCCCCAAGACCGTCGAAGAGTTTTTGTATCCGGCCATGGAGGACTTCGCCGTGGACTTTGTCTTCGACAAGGGAATTCACGCCCGCAGCCATCGGTTCAACCTGCAGCGCTTTTCACTGGTGGGGGCCACCACCCGTGTGGGCCTGCTGTCGGCACCGCTGCGGGACCGTTTCGGGATTTTCAGGAGTCTGGATTTTTACAGCGAGAACGATCTGGTCAAAATCGCCAAACGCTCGGCATCCTTGCTGGGGGTGCGCATGGATGACGGCGGCGCACGGGAGCTTTCGCGCCGTTCAAGGGGCACGCCGCGGATCATCAACCGGTTGTTGAAAAGGGTGCGGGATTACGCCGAAGTGAAAGGTGACGGGTGCATCGACAGGAAAGTGGTCGATGCCGCGCTGACGCTCGAGGGCGTCGACGGGAAGGGCCTGACCGATCTCGACCGGCGCTACCTGAAAACCATTATCGAGTTTTACAACGGAGGCCCGGTGGGCATCGAGGCCATTTCGGCAACTTTGCAGGAAGAGAGCGACACGCTGGTCGACGTGGTTGAACCCTACCTGCTCAAAACCGGCTTTGTTCTCAGGACGTCTGCGGGCCGCAAGGCCAGTGCGGCCGCTTACCGGCACCTGAAGATGCCGCGCCAGGCGGGCCTTTTCTGAAGGTTTTGGCCCGCCATCCCAAGCGCATCGACTATTACGAATCCGCCATGGCTGTTGTAACGCTGCTGACCGACTTCGGCACGGAGAGCGAATATGCGGGTGTCATGAAAGGTGTGATCCTTTCGACCGACCCGTTCGCCAGAATTGTCGACATCAGCCACCGCATTGCGCCCCGGGACATTTTGCAGGCCGCTTTGACCCTCGGTGCCAGCTACATGTACTTTCCGAAGGGTACGGTCCACGTGGCCGTGGTGGATCCCGGAGTGGGCGGCGGACGGGCGATTCTGGCGGCCGAGGCCGGCGACTGGACGTTTCTGGCGCCGGATAACGGCTTGCTTTCGCTGGTGGCGCAAAAGGCGGGCATACGCCGCATGGTGCGCGTGGAGCGGGAGTCGTTTTTTCTACCGCGCGTCAGCGCCACCTTTCACGGCCGGGATATTTTCGCACCTCTGGCCGGCCGCTTGTCCGCCGGGCTGGATATTACAGAACTGGGTCCGCCGCTGAAAGCCGGGGACATGCAGCAGCTGGAGATTCCGCGGGCGGCCGTCGTTCGCGGTGAACTCCGCGGGATCATCATGGGCTTTGACCGCTTCGGCAACATCCTGACCAATATCGAAAGCGCCGACCTGCAGCGTATGACCGATGCCGGCGCCCGGCATAAACTTGATATCCATATCGGGGCACGGCATATCAGCGGTTTGGCGCCGAACTACGCCAGCGTGCCGGCGGGGCGGCCGGTGGCCGTTATCGGCAGCCGGGGCTTTCTTGAGATCGCTGTTAACGGCGGCAGCGCGCGTGAACTGCTGGGCGGGCGCAGCGGGGATCCCGTGGTCGTCAAAACTGCCCGGCGCGGTCCGCCAGACGAAGATGTTTGAAAAATGATGCCTGTACGACTCACAACATCCCGCCGGCTACTCCGGATGCGACGGATATGGTACGTCCTGGTGGGCCTGCTCCTGGGTCTTGCGCCGGCGGCAGCGCCATGCGCCGCCGAGCTGCAGCCGGATTTTCTGTTGACAGCGGGTTTGGCGGACAAGCCCACTTACGTGATCGTGGTGGAAAAGGACCTTCAGCAGCTGTCGCTGTGGCGCAGCGCTGCGAAGGTGACGCGGCTGTTGCGCCTGCCATGCTCCACCGGCGAGAATCGTGGACGGAAACGCGTCTCAGGCGATCGCAAAACACCCGAGGGTGTTTATTTCTTTACGCACCATTTCAAGGCGGCGGTCCTTGCCGCCAGGTACGGGACCCGCGCTTTCCCCCTGGATTACCCCAACTGTTTCGACCGCCGCGCAGGCCGCGGAGGCTATTCCATCTGGCTGCACGGGACAAACCGGCCACTGAAGAAACGCAATTCAAATGGATGCATCGTGCTGGCCAACGCGGATATTGACCGTCTGGCCGAATACATCGTTCTGGGACGTACGCCGCTGGTGATCGTCAAACGCATCCACTACGGCCCGGCACTAATGCGGAATCGTCAGGCCCGGATGTTGCTCACCTTCCTGGAATACTGGAACACCGCGTTGACCTGCAGCCCTGCCGGCAGGTTCCGGGAACTCTACGACAGGGCCTGTGCATCCGGCCTGAACTGGCTGCCGGCCTGGGAGGCGCTCGACAAACGTCTGGTGGCCGCCGGCGTTTCCTTTTATACGTCTTTCGAAGCGCCGGCCATTTATCACTATGGCATGGACTATGTGATTGAGTTTGTGCAGTATTTAACGATGAACGGCAAAAACCGACGTGTCGGCCGGCGACGGATGTATGTTGCCCAAAACGGTGCGGACTTTCGGGTTCTGGAGGATCGTTTCTTGCGGCGGGCCGGAAAAGATTCCGTCAAAGCGGACGATCCGCTGGTCAAACTGGCCCGTGAGGGCCTGCACCGGGTCCGCCCGGCCGCCGGCACCTGTGCTTGGTCAAGGCCGCCGGCGGCTGCGTACCCGGAAGCTGCCTGCAGGGGAGTGGCGTATTTTGAGCAAAACAGCGGGAAACATCACCATTATCGATGAAGGCCTGACGGTTGAGGGCCAGCTTTCGGGCAAAGGGGAGATGATCGTCAAAGGGACGGTCAAGGGCACGTTGTCGGGCGAAATTCTGACGATCGCCCGGGGCGGGGAGGTTTTCGCCGATGTGCAGGCCGATACCGTGACCATCGGCGGCCGGTACGAGGGAGCCGTTCAGGCCCGCCGGGAGGTGACGGTTCTGGCCACGGGCGCCTGCCACGGCAAAGTGACCTGTCCCAATCTGACGGTGGAAGCCGGGGCGCGGATGAATGCCCAGATCAGCTGCAAACCGGCGGCTGCTGAGACCCGATCCCGCCGCAGGATGGCAAAAAGCGCAAAATAGACCGCGTACCGGCATCAACCGCTGCTTTTGCCGTGCCCGTCGACGGGGCGAAACCCCGCCTGCTCGAAATTGGCAAAGGTCACGTCCTTAAAGGGCAGGTTGTATTCTTTTTGCAGATCCGCGAAGAGCTCCAGATAATTTGACAAAATGCGCGACGGCCAGGGCAGTTCCAGGCGCCGGGCGAAAGAGCGGATGGCCTTGCGCGGGCCCTCGATCTCCAGGAAAGTGCCAAATGGCATGGTGTCCAGGCACAGCGTCGCATTTTCGCAGCGGAAACTTTCGCGCCATTTTTCATATACCTGCACTTTGTGAAAGCCGAGAGCCTCGAGGATCAGATGCATGGTTTTGAAATCGTCCACCGTGACTTCCAGTTCCTTCAGAATCTTGAACTGGGGGTCGGTGGTCTCCGGCAGTGCCTTGTAGGTCAGGGTAACCTTGCGATCGCGCCTCAGCCGCAGCAGCGACTTGCTGTGCCTCAAAGACCCCTGCGGATCGTCGTAGCGGACGTTGGCCTCAAAGACCTTTCCCTTTGACTGCGCTCCGATGCCGAGAATTCTGCGGCGCATGGCAGCAGGATCGTCGATGGCGAACTTGACTTCGATCTCAGTATATTGCATGGATGGCGTCCCTGGCTCTGTAAGCATGTGTTTTTGCGGCCGACATAGCAGCGGCCAATGTTGCATTTTAAAATGATTTTTCTCTTGACACAAGCAGTTATTTCATTTACGTGTACAAGGTTTTTCGAATACCGCACTGCGGGAGTTTACGGCAGGGCACTTTTTTAAGTAAGAGATAATAGCATACAGGAGCTTGGGTTCGTGAAAAAATATACATACAGCGCAAAGGCTGCGGACAACCCGGGGAAATGGTATCTCATCGATGCTAAAGGAGCGGTGTTGGGCCGGCTGGCCACACGCATCGCATCCCAGCTGCGGGGCAAACACAATCCCATGTACACACCGCACGTGGACACAGGTGACAGTGTGGTCGTTATCAATGCCGAAAAAATCAAACTCACCGGCCGCAAATGGCAGCAGAAGGTCTATTACCGGCACAGCGGCTATATCGGGGGCCTGAAGGAGATCACGGCCGGGAAACTGCTGGAGAAAAGGCCGGAGGACATTATCCGCTTGGCCGTCAAAGGGATGCTCCCCAAAAACCGGCTGGGCCGCAAGCTCTTTAAAAAATTGAAAGTCTATGCCGGCGACACCCACCCCCATGAGGCGCAGAACCCGGAGACACTGGTTCTGTAAATGATGTGCACGCACATGGACAAAAAGGCAGATTAAAGGAAAATGGATCAGGAAAACATCTTTTACGCGACAGGCAGACGCAAGTGCGTTACCGCCAAAACCTGGCTCATGCCGGGATCCGGTAATATCACGGTGAACAACCGGGCGCTGGACAGCTATTTCCATGTAGAGAGCGCCAAAACCCTGTTGAAACAGCCGCTGGTGTTGACCAACAACCTGGACGCTTACGATGTAAAGGTGCAGGTAAAAGGCGGCGGTTATTCCGGACAGGCCGGCGCCATCCGGCACGGCATTACGCGGGCACTGCTCATGGCGCAGCCGGACCTGCGGGCGGTGCTCAAAAAAGCCGGCTTCATCCGGCGCGATCCGCGCGTCAAGGAGCGCAAGAAGTACGGGCAGAAGGGCGCCCGCGCACGCTTCCAGTTCTCCAAGCGTTAATTTCCGCCGCCGGTCGCACGATAGGGGCGTAAAAGGGAGGAACATCCTCTATGGCAGGATGCTTCTCCCTTTTTGTTGTTTTCCGCCGGCGGGAGCGCACCCGCCGGGTCAGAGGCCGGGCAGCCGCCGGTTGTTGACTGTGATTCCGATCCACAGGATCAATGCCAGCAGCCCGATGCCGATGGCCAGCCAGTCCCGCCAGGTGAGGCGGTAGTTTTTCAAAAACGTGCGCCCCGGCCGCCCGAACCCGCGCGCTTCCATGGCTTCTGCCAGCTCCTCGGCCAGCTGAAACATCTGCACCAGAAGGGGCAGAAAAAAAGCCGGATAATGCCTCAGCGCCGACCATCCCGGTTCCATGGGAAGACCCCGCGCCCGCTGGGCATCGAGGACATCGCCGGCTTTGCGGGCGAGTATCGGCACAAACTGAAGCGCCGTGCGAAAGACAAAAGCGGCGCTGTATGGCAGGCCGCTTTTAACCAGCGCATTGGCCAGATCCTCCGGCGCTGTTACGGCGAAGAAAAGAAAGAACACCGTGGCCAGTGTCGCCAGCTTGACGGCGGCCAAGGCGGCGGCGCCAAAGTCGGCGGCCCACCAGGTGACGGCGCCGAAAAAAAGCGCCATCGAGCCCGCCAGCCGGAGCCAGCGCAGGTAGGCCCGTATCCGGCCGCACGCGGCGACCCCCACAAGCAGTAGCAGCCAGATAGCGGCTGTGGCGGTGATTCGCGGCACAACGGCAGTAAAAATGCCCGCAACGATTGCCAGCACCAGGTGTGTGCGGGGATCAAGCACCGGCGTGTTCCTGCACCAGGCGGCGGAGTTGAAAGACGTCCGTTGCTTCCAGCCCGGCCCGGGCCATGACCTCTGCGTTTTCCATAACCCGGTGTGCCGGCCCGGCGGCGATTGCCTCGCCGCGGGCCATCACCAGCCAGCGATGCGCGTACTGCTCGGCGAAAGACAGGTCGTGGGTGACCATGATGATCGCACGTCCGGTGGCGCATAGTTCTCCCAGCATCTTCCCCAGCGCCCGGCGGAAACGGGCATCCTGGCCCGCGGTGGGTTCGTCGACCAGCAGAATCTCCGGTCGGGCGGCCAGCGCAGCGGCGAAGGCCACCCGTTTTTTTTCGCCGCCGCTGAGCCTGTAGGGCGGGTGGTCGACAAATGCTTCCAGTTGAAAACGGTCGACCAGGTGCTGCAGCCAAGTTGGATCGTAGCATCCCAGCACCCGCGGGGCGACCTCAATTTCTTCGCGCACCGTGCTTTTGAAAAACTGGCTGTCCGGATTCTGGAAGGCCGTGCCGATGTGCCTGGCGCGTTGGGAAGCCTTCATGCGGCCCAGATCCTGCCCCTGAAACCGGATGCGGCCCCTGGAGGGGGCCAGCAGCCCGTTCAGCAGTTTCAGCAGGGTTGTTTTGCCGGCGCCGTTGGCGCCGACAACGGCCAGGCATTCTCCCCGGTTGAGCACGAAACTGACATGTTTGACCGCCGGCCGGCGCTGATATTCGAAGCAAAGGCCGGCGGCGCTGAGCAGTGGTTTGCCGATCGCTGCGGCCGGCACACCGGCCGGCAGCGCCGGCGCCAGGCGATGCAGGCCGGCACCGGCGGCTTCGGCCAGCGCGGCTATATCCAGTGCCGGCGGCCGGATGCCGAGCCGGCGGGAAAATTTGACGGCCGGCGGGCTTTCCAGTCCGAAAGCCTCCAGGTGCCGGGTCAGCACCTGTTGTGGCGACCCTTCCAGGACGACCCGGCCGGCATGCAGCACCAGCATGCGCGCTGCATCCGGCACAGAGCAAGCCAGGCGGTGTTCGCTGATCAGTACGCTGATGGACTGCCGGTGGACGGCGGCCAGTGTGCGCCGAATACGGCGCACACCGGCAGGGTCCAGGTTGGCATAGGGTTCGTCCAGCACGATCAGGCGCGGCTTGAGCGCCAGCACGGCGGCGATGGCGACCAGTTGCTTTTCCCCACCAGATAGTTGCTGGGGGCTTTGCCCGAGCAGGTGGGCGATCTTAACCGTTTGGCAGGTCTGCCTGATCCGCCGCCGGATTTCGTTGCGCGGCAGGCCCAGGCTCTCCAGGCCGAAGGCGATCTCGTGTTCGACGGTGGCGTTAAACAGCTGGCTGTCCGGATTCTGGAAAACCATGGCCACCTTGTCGAAGAGCTGTGGCACCGACCGGCTGGCCGTCAGGCAACCGGCAACACGGACGGTACCTTCCAGCCGGCCGCCGTAAAAATGGGGAATCAGGCCGTTGAAAGTCCTCAGCAGGGTGGATTTGCCGCTGCCGCTGGCACCGCACAGCAGCACGGTTTCCCCGGGCTGAACGTACACGTTCAACCCGTCCAGGATCCAGCCGGCCTGCGTTTTGGCATAGCGGTAGCGCAGCTGGCGGGTTTCGACGATATGCACGGGCATATGGCAGTGCTTCCCGGTTATCGCAGGGGTCTGGAATCCACGATTCCAAGGCGTCGCAGATAGTTGAGCGCCAGTACGGCCAGCAGGGCGCCGGCGGTCGTGCTTCCCAGAAAAGAAGGCACCAGTGCCAGCAGGGGGATGGCCCTGTGCATGAGTATCGGGGATACTACCCAGGCACTGACCAGCGGCGCGATAAATCCGGTTCCGATGATCTCGCCGGCCGCGGCCGGGTAGATGCTGCGGGTCACGCGGTAAAAGACACCGGCCAGCAGAGCGCCGATCATGCCGCCCGGAAAGGCCAGCAACGTGCCGACGCCCATGGCGTTGCGCATGGCACCGATGGCCGCTGCGATGAGTACCGCCCACCAGGGTCCCAGCAGCACGGCGGCCAGCACATTGATAAAGTGCTGGGTGGGGTTGATCTTGGCGATGCCCACCGGAAAGGAAGTATACGGCGCCAGTGCGACCCCCGCTGCCACCAGCACGACAGCGTAGGCGGTGCGGCGGCTTTTGCGGGAAACGTTTCCCGGTGAATCGGATCGTTTATTCGGCATGGAGATCTCCGCATGATCGGAATCCGCTGCCGGTGTCGGCTCCGCGGCCCGGTGGATTACCCGAATGTTGCTTTGAAAAAACTCAGGGGAAGGATCCGGCGGAAGGCCTGGGGTTGTAACCGGTTGCCTTTCACGCCACGGTCTGCGTCCTCCGATTTTCCTCCGACAGTACGAACTGTATCAGGTTCAAAGGGTATGCTCTCAGTTCTGAGCCCGCCAGAACACCCCTGCTCGGAATACGCGGATTTCCTATCATTACGGGGTTCACTTGGCAAGGTATTTCTCGGCCGCAGGGATGGGCCGGAAGGGGGCGGAGGTATGTGCACAGCTGGTGCGTGCGCCTCCGGTCAGGTCAGAACATTGCGGGGCCGGCAGCCGCAGGCCGCGCCGAATGCCAGGGCGCTTTTCCGGGGATTGCGGGACCGTGTGATGCAGCTGATCACCGCAGCGCCGGCGGCGCCCTGTTCAAAACAGGAACCGGCCGTATGGCTGTCGATGCCGCCGATGGCGACCACCGGCAGAGGTGCGGCCGCCACTATCTGGGAAAGGCCCTTCGGGCCCAGTACGGCCCCGGCATCGGCCTTGGTGGCGGTCGCAAAGACCGGGCCGCTGCCAATGTAATCGCAACCGGCAAGGTCGCTGGCTTTAAGCTCCCCCAGGTTGGACACCGAAAGTCCGATGATGGCCCTGGGCCCCAATATGCGGCGGGCCGTCTGCGGCGGGTCATCCGCCTGGCCCAGGTGCACCCCGTCGGCGCCCAGCGCCTTGGCCAGCAAGGTGTTGTCATTAACGAGGAAGGGTACGGCATTGCGCCGGCAAAGATCGCGTATGGCAGCGGCTTCGAAATACGATTCCAAGCGAAAAGCCTTGTTGCGATACTGCACCATGGTGGCACCGGCCTGCAGGGCGATGGCGGTCTGCTCCAAAGGGGACATCTGCGCCTCTTGGTCGTCGGTGATAAAATAAAAACGCAGACTATGCTCTGATATCCGGGTTACTGCCATGCCGTATTTATACCCTGTCGACGGCGGTATGGCAATACCCGATGACGTTTCGGCTTCCTGTCCGCCGGCAGCAGCCCGACGGTTTCTCCCGGCACGTTGAAAAATACGTTAAGGTCATGACGCTGCCTGCCGATATACGTTACGAAGTATTCTAATCCAGCAGAAAAAGGAGCGTTGCATGAAACTCAACGTTAAGATCATGGTGGTGACCGGACTCCTCCTGTTGTTGACATCGGCCCTCGTCGCGTCGGTGGCGGTATGGCAGCAAAACCGCAGCGGAGAAATGGCCGTCTCCCAGATCGAGAAACTCGGGAGCACGGACCTCGCCCAGCTCAAATCCCAGGGGAAGAAAGATGAGGCCCGTTTCCGCCAAGAGCTGCTGAAACGCAAAAAGGAATACCTCAAATCCCAGGTTCAAACCGCCATGAGTGTGCTGGACCAGGCCTATGCCGACAGCCACAGCATGGAGAAACTGAGGCGGCTGTACAAAAAGCCGCTTCAGAATGCCGTGGATACGGCCTTTGGCGTGCTGAAGGCCGTGGCTGCCGAAAACGGCCTGACGTTGGAGCAGCAGCAGCAGAAGGCCGCGGCGATCATCCAGTCGCTGCGGTACGGGCCGACGCACAAGGACTATTTCTGGATCAACGACATGCACCCCACCATGGTCATGCACCCGTACAAGCCGCAGCTGAACGGCAAGGACCTGTCCAACGTCAAGGACCCCAACGGGAAAAGGCTGTTCATGGACTTTGTGAAAGTCTGCCGTGAAAAGGGCGGGGGGTTCGTGGATTACTACTGGCCCCATTATGGCGGCGACAAACCCGTTCCCAAGCTGTCTTTCGTGAAGCTGTTCAAACCGTGGAACTGGATCATCGGGTCCGGCGTGTATCTGGAAGTTGCCGAGAGCGGATTGAAAGCCAACGCCGCGGCGATCATCCAGTCGCTGCGGTACGGGCCGACGCACAAGGATTATTTCTGGATCAACGACATGCACCCCACCATGGTCATGCACCCGTACAAGCCGCAGCTGAACGGCAAGGACCTGTCCAACATCAAGGACCCCAACGGGAAAAGGCTGTTCATGGACTTTGTGAAAGTCTGCCGTGAAAAGGGCGGGGGGTTCGTGGATTACTACTGGCCGCGCTACGGCGGCGACAAGCCCATGCCCAAACTGTCTTATGTGCAGGTTTTCAAACCCTGGAACTGGGTTGTCGGTACGGGGGTCTACACCGATGATATTGAAAAGGCCGCCGTGCAGCATGCGGCTGAACTGGACAAGAAAGTCCAGGCCCAGAGCGCCGCAGTGCAACAGCAGGTCGATGCCGTGAGGCACGCCACCCGGCAAAAAGTCAAACAGGTGCTGAAAATAATCATGCTGGCGAGCGTTCTGGTGCTGGCAGTCGCTTTGCTGGTCACTTATCTTTTCACACGCATCAGCATCGCCAGACCCGTTCAGCGCATCATCGAAGGGCTCAGTCAGAGCGCCGAGGCGGTGGCGGCGGCTTCAGGACAGGTGTCCGGGGCCGGCCAGTCGCTGGCCGAAGGGTCCTCGGAACAGGCGGCCTCCATCGAGGAAACCTCCTCATCCCTGGAAGAGATGTCCTCCATTGCCAAGCAGAACGCCGGCCATGCCGGCCAGGCCAATACGTTCATGACTGAAACCGGACAGATCGTCGAACGCGCCAATGCGTCCATGAAAGGGCTGAACGTCTCCATGGAGGAGATTGCCAAGGCCAGCACCGAAACTTCCAAGATCATTAAAACCATCGACGAGATCGCTTTTCAGACCAATCTGCTGGCTTTGAACGCGGCCGTGGAAGCGGCCCGGGCCGGGGAGGCCGGTGCCGGGTTTGCCGTGGTGGCCGACGAAGTCCGGAACCTCGCCATCCGGGCCGCCGAAGCGGCCAAAAATACCACCGGTCTGATCGAAGACACCACCCGTAAAATTCAGCAGGGCTCCGAACAGGCGGCCGACACCAACCGGGCATTTCAGCAGGTCACCGAAAGCGCCGCCAAGGCGGCTGCGCTGGTCAACGAGATTGCCGCCGCTTCCAGCGAACAGGCCCAGGGCGCATCCCAGATTGCAGCTGCAGTGGCTGAGATGGACAAAGTCACCCAGAGCAATGCGGCGACCGCCGAGGAAGCGGCAGCCGCCTCGGAGGAGATGAGCGCCCAGGCTGAACAGATGAACGCATTGGTCAGGGATTTGATCAAGCTGGTCGGAGAATCCGGGCAGAGTGCGGCCGCCGGCGTCAGGGAGGGCGATCGGAAAAAAGCGGACAAAACGATGGCGGATGTGCACAAGCGTTCCGCCGTGGCTGCCGCCGAGCCCGCGGTTTCCGTGCCAAAAGCCAATGGAGAGGAGAAATTCGAGGGGTTTTGATGCATTTGATGAAATGGGAAGTTGCTTTCGCCGGGGCCCCCGGCAAGAATCGAGCCCGCGACTCCTTAAGCGAGCCCTGCGGTTACACGTAGAGGTCAATCAGCAGACCACGGGAAGGTCCTGTTTTTTCCGAAAATAAGAAGGGGTGGTTGAGCGCATAGGCGCCGGCGCACCCCGAACCACCGGGGGCCAAAGCGGCGCTGTACAGGGCCGGCAGGGACGCGTGGGGTTTTTCGGGCAAGTCCGGCGCGGCAAGCGGGTGACAAAAGGCACGCGTCGAGGAATTATGGCGGGTTCCAGTAAAGGGAATCAGAGGGTGTGGGCTACCGATTTGCATGCAAAACCGCCGGCTGCGCGTTATCCACGTGCATGTGGTTCAGGCAAAGCCGCCCGGCTGTCCCCAACAGGCCCGTGGTTTTCCGCTCCCGCAGGAATACGGAGTTGGCCTTTTCCTGTATTGATCATACCCGGATAGCGGCAAAAGGTAAAGCGGAATTTCAATGCAAACCGCATCGCCCCGGTTTTGCGGCGCAATTATGAAAAGCGATTAAATTCGATTTTGTCACTGGGATTACCAATTTGCAAGCCGCATTGCAGACGGGTTTTACAAGTATCTGCAGATTAACGAAGTTTTTGTTTGCACGGTTTTTGCATAAGTTCAGGTCAGGTGTGTTGTATCATGCGCCAGGCCTAGCATGCCGCCTGCAGCAAGCGTGGGCAACGGATCGGTAGAATTTGTTCACGTTGAATGAAATCCCTTTGTATTCAGGGAGAAAGAAAAATGAGCAGCTTTCTGGGGTCCATGGTCAGAGGTATCGAGGCGCCGGCTTTTACCGGCACGGAAGCCCAAAAATTGTCACAGACGCCGCAATTATCGGCCGTTCCTGAAAACGTCGATCCCCAGGTGATTCAACAGGCCGCCCCGCAGCCCGGCAGGGTGGACCACCCGGAGGAAGCCCAAAAAACCCGGGACCGGGGATATCCTGCCGGAAAAGGGGGCCGTTTTGCGGGCAAAAATGAAGATGTGGCGCTGGAGGAGCGCAAATACGATTTCAAAAACGGCCAGCTGGTCGTCAAGGTCTACGACAACAAAGGCAAACTTCTGCGCCAGGTGCCGCCCGGATATATTCCGCTGAATCTGTCCGCCTGAAGCGCTGAGTGCCTGGAATCCGTCGCGCGCTCGTCTTTTTGCCGATCTTAGTCCCTGCCTCCTGTTCGATAGTTCAGAACTCCCCGCCTATACCCATGCACCACGTGCGTGGACGCTGACGTGAATTGCCGGCGCGAACGGGAATTCAGCTAAACTATTTCGCTCGTCTGCCGATAATTCATGTAAATCCACGTCGGACCAGGCCGTACCGCGGGCCGCGGTTGCTGCAGCGCGGCTGACGGCACCTGCGGGAACATGGAAGGTTGCCGGCTGCACACGTTTCCCACATGTTTCAGGGCCGGTCGACGAAGCGTTTTATTGAGGTTGTGGCAATCAGATGAAGATACTGCTGGTAGATGATGAAGCCGTCAGTCTGCGGCTGATGGAAAAGTACGTAACCAAGCTGGGTCATGAACCCATCAGCGGCGTGGGAGGACGCGAAGGACTCAGGCTCTGGCAGAAAACGCATCCCAGGATCGTTATAACCGACTGGAACATGCCCGAGGTGGACGGGCTGCAGGTATGCCGTGAAATTCGCAGTGCAGCGGCGGATTTATATACCTACATCCTGGTGGTCAGCGCCAGAGATTCCGAGCGTGACCTGATTGCGGGCCTCGAAAGCGGCGCCGATGATTACCTGGTCAAGCCGGTTTCTCTCGACGAGCTCAGGGCGCGCCTGGAAATCGGCCGGCGCATTATCGATCTGCAGGCGGAGCTTTCGGAAAAATACCGCTTGATCCGGGACAATTTTTTCCAGACCATTCGGATGTTCAGCCACCTCATCGAGACCGTGGACGAGGATCTGGGCGGTCACTGCCGGCGGGTAGGGGCGCTTTGTGCAGCCGTGGCGCGCAGGCATCCCGCCGTTAGGCCGGATCAGGTCCGGATCGCTGAAACCGCCGGACTGCTGCACGATATCGGCATGGTGGGGCTGCCGGGCGGGATTCTGTCCAAGAAACCGGTGGCGATGAATACCGAGGAAAAACAGCTCTACCTGGCGCATCCGGAGCAGGGAGAAATTATACTGCAGGAAATCGATATGCTCGATGATATTGCCGGTTTTGTGCGTGCCCATCATGAGCATTTCAACGGACGCGGGTTTCCCGATGAACGTGCGGGCGAGGAGATTCCGCTGCTGGCGCGCATTGTTGCAGGTGCGGATACCTACGACAATCTGATGCAGCGCGATGGCGTGGCGCTGGAAGACGTGGCGGAACAGCTGGCCGTTCAGCGCGGCTATCAGCTGGATCCCGAAATCGTGGATATTCTCTTTGAGATCAACGACGAGCAAATTCGGCAGGAAGCGCAAAAACGGCACGTCAGTGTCAAAATCGGCGATCTTGCCGAAGGCATGGTGCTGGTTAAAAACGTGCGGCGCCCCAACGGTGTACTGTTGATGCCGGCGCCTTTAAAGCTTGACAGCCATAAAATCGAAAAGTTGCAGAAATACTTTCGCATGAACGCGGTTCCCGACGAAGTGTTCATCGAAAAGCGGTCATCGGGGAGTTAACCATGGATCTGGCAACAGTTATCGGTATCGTGGGCGGGTCTGCGCTGATCCTTTCGGCGATCATCCTGGGCGGCAGCGCGATCATTTTTGTCAATATCCCGGGGATCCTGATCGTACTGGGCGGAACGCTGTCCGTATGTTTCATCAAATTTTCGGTCAAGGACGTCATCAATACCATCAAGGTGGCCATCAAGGCGTTTATCGCCAAACTGGAAGCGCCTGAAAAGATGATCGCGGAGATGATATCCTACGCCAAGATCGCCAAGAGTGAAGGCTTGATCGCCCTCGAGAGCAAAAAGCCCGCTGACCCTTTTGCCGCCAAGGCGCTGCGCTATCTGTCCGACGGCCTGGACCAGGGGATGATCGAAGAGATGCTCAACAAGGATATCCAGATCATGCTGCAGCGCCACGCCGTCGGCCAGAGCATTTTTAAAGGCATGGGGGATTCGGCGCCCGCCTTTGGCATGATCGGCACGCTGATCGGCCTGGTACAGATGCTGTCCAACATGTCTGAGCCCAGCAGCATCGGGCCGGCCATGGCCGTGGCGCTGCTCACCACGCTTTACGGCGCACTGATTGCCAATTTTATCTGCCTGCCGCTTGCCGACAAACTGTCTTTGAGGAGCCAGGAGGAGCTGATCAACCGCCATATCGTGCGCGAGGCGGCGACCGGCATTGCCAAGGGCGTTTCGGCCATGGTGCTGGAAGAGTCTTTAAAGATTTATCTTTCCCCCAAAAGCCGGGAGCAGATGGCGCAGGCCGGTGGAAAGGGTGAGAAGAAATCATGAGCCAGGAAGCCGATCAGGTCCCCGGTGGCGATGAGGGCGGCGGTGCGCCGGGATGGGTGGTCACTTTTGGCGATTTGATGAGCCTGTTGCTGTGCTTCTTTGTTTTGCTGCTCTCGTTTTCCCAGACGGATGCGCAAAAATACAAGGAGGTGGCCGGTTCGCTGCAGAAAGCCTTCGGCATTCAACGCGACACGCCGGCCTGGGACTCGCCCAAAGGCGAGAACATCATTGCCCGCGCCTTTGACCGCGAATTGAACCTGGTCAAGGATGTGGATGGAGACAAATTCAAGAAAGAGCTGATTAAGAAGATCAAGTCGCTTTTCCCGGATGATATCAAGGATCTGGTCAGCGTCGATAATGAAAACGGTAAAATTGTCATTCGCATGATGGGGGAAACGACCTTCGATTCCGGCAAGGCCGAAATTCGGGCGGCGACCCGTCCGTTGCTTATCAAGATCGCGCAGGTGCTGAAAAAGGCCAAAGGGGAAATCATCATTGCCGGACACACCGACAACGTACCGGTTACCGGGGGGCGCTTTAAGTCCAACCTGGATCTGTCCATCGCGCGGGCGGCTTCCGTGGCCGATCTGTTCATCAACGCGGCGGGATTCGACCCCAAGCGGATTGCCACCATGGGCTTCGGCGAATATCGCCCCTTTAAGAGCAACGCCACCTGGGAGGGCCGCCAGGCCAACCGGCGGGTCGAGATCATTCTCAGCGATGCACCGCTGCTGATGAGTTCACATGCGCCAAAAGGGCAGGCGAAAACGGCCACGGCACCCGTGCCGGCATCGAATTAGGCGGGGCAGCGGGAAAGGCACCGTACCGCCTTGAGCGTTGAACCCCAGGCTGTCTGAGGAGAAACGCGACGCGCTCCTATTTCGAAAAGTCCGGACTTTTGCGGAGCGCCGTCTGCGCGGCGGGATAAAATGGCATAATTACGGAGGGCCGCTTCCTGCAGGGACCTAAACAGCGTTTTGCGGCTGCCACCGGGTGTTTCGGGTCCCACGGAAGGCGGACTGTTTTTCTTCAGCGGGCATCGCTTTTGGTTTCCGCTTCAACGGCCGTGCGGTCTTTCTGCGGGTCTGGTGCCGCATGGGCGGGTTTTTCCCCACAATCTATTTGTTCCAGCTTTTCCCCGAGGGGCACGAAAAGGCGGCTGCGTCCGGTGCGACGCCGGTGCCGACGCTCTTCCCGGCGATCGGCACCGCTTCTTCTCTCGGGGCCGCTGTATGGCGCGTTGATCCAGCGTCGGTTCAGGCCGGAGCGCCGGTTTCCGGATTCTTTCACGTTACGTGCCGGTGGTTTCATTGACCTTCTCCTGTAGTGGTGGACGGGCATCGGTTTTACCATCTATATCCGTCAAATTGCCCCCGACCTTTAGCCGTATTTCCCGGCCACCCGGTCCGGTGACGGCAGCGTGCATGCGCGGCAGTCGGGGCCAGGCTAAAGGCCGCGGCCTGAAATGCCGATATACAGCTGGAGATGCCGCATCGCCGGTCTGCTGCGCGGCATACTGGTTTTTTTTAGGTTAATCACCCGCAATGGCTGAAATCCATGCCCGCACCACTAGTCATACAAGCGCTTATCGGCACCGACGCGGCCCGTTCGTTTGCCGATTCCGATGGGCCCAGTGTGGGGGATCGGCTGGCGGTCAGGGTGCTGGCCCTGGCCGGATCCCGACGTGCGGTGGTATCCTTTGGCCCCTTCAGGGCATTGGCCGATGTTGATTTCCCGGTTCGCGCCGGCGACATGCTGCAGGTTGTGGTGACGCAAAAAGACGGCGGCCGGATCCGGTTCCAGATCGAAGACCCGGGCGCCCAGGAGGCGCCGCAGCCCGGTCTGGCCGGCCTGTCGTCGGCACTGATGTCCGGGTCTTCGGCCGCAGCCAACCCGGACGTTCCGCGCAGCTTGACAGGAAGCCGGCCCGCGGTTTTACTGCCGCCGCCGTCACTGCCATTTAGCGACACCATGCAGCTGCGCGCCGAAATTGCAAGAATTCTCCTGTCGGATACATCACAGTCGGAAAACCTGAAAGTTCCCGGTGACATGCTGCACTCCCTTGCCAATGTGCAGCGGGAAATTGCCCCCCTGGAAATCAGCGGTTCCGGAACGCAGCTGGCCACAAGCCTCAAGGCATCCGTCGAAAACGCCGGTTTTCTTTTTGAGAAAAAACTGGAACTGCTGATTCGTCGCCTGTGGGACCATGTCCTGCTGCGCTCATCCACCAATTTTGCCGAACACCCTGAAATCCGGGATTTGATGCATAGCGACCTGAAACCCAACCTCATGCTGCTCAAAGCTTTTCTTGACCGGCCGGAGTTTCTTGCGGCCAGGGGCGAAAACGCGCACCTGCGTTTTGTTCAGCGTTCGCTGGACAGTCTTCTGCAGAACATCCACCACCAGCAATCCCGCGCAACAATACTGAAACAGGCTTTCGACACACGGCCGGAAGCCGTGTACCTGCCAACGGCAGATTCATCCGCAGCGCATGCCAAAACCGGTCCGGTACAGGTGTTTACCTACGAGTTCCCGCTAAAGGAGGCCCGCCAGAATGCACGCCTTAAGGTCTATTACCCGCCCCGGCGCAGCCGTGACAAGGCCGGCGGGCAGCGGGTGTCGCTGCTGCTCAGCATGCAGCGCATGGGCGATGTCCGCACGGACTTTTTCCTGTACCGGCGCAACCTGGATATTACCTTTTTCGTTAAGAAAGCAGAAACCAAAGCGCGTATCAGCCGACAGCTGTCCCGCATGACGCCTGCGCTGGAGCCCCTGTTCGCCAATTTGAAGATCAACGTGGTGGTGTCGGCAAAGAAGATCGATGCTTTTGAAACCGAAGATTTCGTTTTGGCAACAGACAGAATCGTCGATTACCGGGCATGAAAAACAAAAAACCAAGCACTGCAGTGGCCCTGAAATACGATCCCGCGAGGGACCATGCCCCCCGGCTCATCGGCAAGGGTCGGGGTGCGGTGGCTGCCAGGCTGATCGAAGTTGCCAAAAAGCATCACATTCCCGTTTATCAGGATCACCGGTTGGCCCACCTGCTCGAAACCCTCGACTTCAACAGCGAAATCCCAGCTGAACTCTACCAGGCCGTGGCGGAGGTGCTGGCATTCATCTACCGTCTGGAGCGGGACGCCTGAAGCTGTTAGGCACCGCCGCATGCTCTGGAACAAAGGAAAGGTCAGCCGGACGGCGGCAGGTCGCGGATCATGTGGCTGAACTTGGCGCTGTTGCGCTCCAGCAGCAGGTCCGTGGGCGGAGCTGCCGCGCCGGCGCTGTGAAACAGGATGTAATCGGTGCGCGCAATGGGTGCTGCCGCCTCCCTGGCCTCGGCCTGCCACAGCATCAGCGGCTGTGGCAGGCCGGCTTTAAAAACACGGATATCCTGGGAAATGCCGGCAGCGGCAAAATCGCTGCCCTCAAAATAGTAGCTGATATTTCCGCAGATAAACAAAGCACAGCCCGCATGCCGGGCGATGGCGTTTAAAGTCTGCAGCGACTGGCTACAAGCCGCTGGATTCATTTTGACGCCCGCGAACACACCGCTTTGAACGAGTGCCTGCGCCATGTCGAGCGACGCACTCCGGCCCACTCCCGGAGCATAGGGCGGTTCGGTGAACCCGAAAACCATGGCAGTTTCGCCGGCGGCCGGATTGTCGGCGGGGATGGTATAGATGGCTTCCGGGTACCCCAGGGCCGGGAGCTTGATTTTGGATGGTATGCTGCATCCGCTCGCCAGTGCCAGGAAAACAGCGCAAAGTGCCAGGTGTCGGGTTTTTAGCAACATGGGTTATCCTTTCAGAAGGTATACGTCCGAAAAAGACGGCCTGGGCCGGGTGCCGCCGATTTTACAGCCCTTTTCAATTCAAAAATCATGCCACGTCGCTTTTTTATCTTCAGAAGATGCCCTGCCACGTTGCTTTTCTGTTTTAAATGTTGATGATTTCGTAAAAAGTCCGGATCCCCCCTTCCGAAAAGCCTTTTCGAAAACTGTGCGCCGTTGCGCCAAATTCCAGGAACGTTGATACAAGCTCTCCAAAAAGCATGGGATTTTTAACGCTCAAGCCAACACCGCGCTTTTGCCGAAAAATCTTGGTATCCGCTTGAAACCGATTTTTGCACGTCTGTCAAATGTTGTTTCGGCAGGTCAAAGAACCTGAAAAAAGACTGCCGCAAAAACCCGGTGACCGATAAGGGCCGGGCAAATGGGATGTCACCAGAAAAGGATGCGGACAACTCTGCCGGCAGGGGAATTTTTTGCCGATGCCACCAATCTGCGGAAGATGCCGTCATCTCTGGAAAACCGCCGCGATTGCAGTGTGTTGCCGCATCTTTGAGGGGTGCGGTTGGATGGCAGCGTTATTGCATGTGCCATGAGCGGCAGGCGGCGGCACAGATATTCTTGCCCGCTGGTTTGTGGCATCCGGTTCAGTTTGTGTGTGTCGTCCGGCTGCCGCCTGCCCGTCGCCGCCGGTTTGAAGGCCGTCTCCCGCCGCGGCGAAGGCAGCCGTTGAACAGACGCTTTTGGCGAATCCGCAGGCAAAGTGAAAAGGAGACCTTGTATGAAAGTGCTTCCGAATCGTGAAATCATGAAAACAGCATCGGAACAGGAACGGCAGACAGGCGCCAAACCTCCAAACGGAGAGTTTGGGGCGATTTTGAACCGCAAAATCGAAGATGCCGCCGGCCCGGAAAGCCCAGTGGCCCGGGTGTCGGCAAAAGGGCCGGCCGCGGGAGTTGAATTCCGGCCGGAAGCAGCGCTGGACACCAAGTTGCTTGTCGGCCTGGTGGGGAATTTCCTGGACAAACTGCAGATCTACCAGCAGCAACTGTCGGATGCCGGGGTAAGCCTTAAAAAGATGGAACCGATCGTGCAGCAGCTTACCCAGGACGGCCGGAGCCTGGCGGCGCATCTGGATAAGCTGCCGACCGGCGACGGGCTTCGTGATATCTTAAGCCAGGCCCTGGTCGCATCTTCGCTGGAAGTGATCAAGTTCAACCGCGGGGATTACCTCTAGCGAGGCTCCTTTGAAATCTGATGATTTCGCAAAAAGTCCGGGCTTCCCGCCTGCGCAAGCCTTTGCGAAAGTTGTGCGCCGTTAGGCCAGATCCCCAAAAGGCATCGCTTTGCTCCTCAAGCAGCCTGATATTTCAGCGTTCACCTGCGCACAGCGCTTTTTGGCCAAAAGTCTTGAAATCTGCTCGAAGCCGATTTTTTGCGTGTTAGTCAAATTTGCGCAATTGCGGATTTAAGTTCTCTAAGCTGCCTGCCGATATTCCAGTAGCGAACAGCCAAATTCGTGTGAACCCCAAATCTGCAGGAAGGTTGCCATGGAACAGATGGCCCAGGCCGTTGACGAAAAAGAGGGCAAATACTTGACTTTCAGCCTGGCTGAGGAAGAATATGGAATCGGCATTTTAAAAGTCAAGGAAATTATTGGTATGATTCCGGTAACTTCCGTTCCCAAGACCCCGGAGTATGTCAAGGGCGTCATTAACCTGCGGGGCAAGGTGATTCCGGTGATTGACCTGAGGCTCCGGTTTGCCATCGAACCCATGGACTACACCGAGCGTACCTGCATCATTGTCGTTGAGGTCGTCGGCCAGTCCGGACAGGTTCTGCTGGGCGTTGTGGTGGATGCGGTGTCCGAGGTGCTCCACGTGAAAGCGGACGATATTGAAGGGCCGCCGGCTTTCGGATCACGCCTGAATACGGACTACATCCTGGGTATGGCCAAGGTTGACGGCAACGTAAAGATCCTGCTGGATATCGATCGTGTGCTGAGCGCCCGCGAGATGGCGCAGCTCGACGCGATCACATAGGGTTAGCGCGCGAATAAGTTTGCTTGATTTTTAGCGTTGCGGCGTCAGCGGCCTGCCACGCTGCGGGCGCGGCTGGCAAGGCGTGAAAGTGCCGGAACATCGTGAGTATTCCGAGCGTTCGCAATACAGCCAGGCCGGATGCATCGGCATTTGAAATGTGAAGTTGTTTTTGCGTGCGCCCATGGCTTCGGCCGGCACCCGACAAGCGCTGCAGCATACGTGCTGCGATTCCGGCGTGGGAGTCGGCCGCCTTCTGCCGGAAGGTGGCATGGCTCCGCCGCGCGCCTTGCATTCAGGACGTATGGATCTGCCGAACCCGGACGTGCCGCCTCCCCATCTGCCCCCCCCATTTCCTGCATGCCGGCTGACAGGATCCGGTAACATCCCTAATTTTTGCATTGCATTCAGTCCGTTAACATGAAATAAGTAATTCTGCGGCACAGGCGGCCGTAGCCGGAAAGCCGCGGGAAACGGACCCTTTCACCAGGCGGTAAAGCATGGATCTGCAGGAAGCGGTAGACATAAAAGCCAAGGTTTCGGACTCGGTGATCGAAGTTTTTGACACCATGCTGTCCATGTCCATTGAGCCGGTCGACGAAGTTCCGGAAGAGCGGCCGACATCCGAACGTATCGTCGGCGCCGTGAACTTTGCCGGCGAGGTCATGGGGCTGATCACCATCGATGTTTCCAGGCAGTTCTCGCAGGTGATGACCGCCAGCATGCTGGACGTGGAGGTCGACGAAATCGAAGGTCCGGATCCGGTCAAAGACCTTTTGGGTGAAGTCAGCAACATCGTCGGCGGCAACCTGAAGTCGGCTTTCCTGGATGCCGGCTATGACTGCAGCATTTCGACACCTTCCATCACCGCCGGCAGCGATTTTACCATCGAATCGCTGAACATGAAGACTTTTGAGCGTTTTGTCTTTCAGTCCGGGACCGACCAGGTATGGGTGGAGGTCGGCCTGAAGGCGCAGAAAGGCACTGCGGAAGCGGCTGACGGCGCATCTGCGGAACAAGGGGCGGGGAAGGTTCCCAAAAACTTTGAAGTCATCGGCAAGCTGGACCTGAAAGCCACGGTCAGCGAATCGTTGGTGGATGTTTTCGATACCATGCTGTCCATGCCGGTGGAGATCGTGACGGGAGACCTGCCGGAAAGCTCAGGCGACGGCCGTATGGTGGGCTCCGTGAATTTCGCCGGTGAGATCATGGGCATCGTGACCATCGGCGTCACGGAGTCTTTTTCGCGGATGATGACGGCCAACATGCTGGATATCGAAATCGACGAAATCGAGAGCGATGACGAGATCAAAGACCTGCTCGGCGAGATCAGCAATATCGTCGGCGGTGGTCTAAAATCGGTATTTACCGATGCCGGTGTGGCTTGCAGCCTGTCACCGCCATCCATCACCACCGGCAGCGACTTTCGGATCGAATCCCTGAACATGGAAAGCTACGATCGCTTTGCCTTCCGTTTTCAGGAGCATACCGGGGTGGTCGAAGTCGGGGTCAAGGGTCTGGAAGCCTTGAAGCAGGATGCCGGGGACCGGGCCGAAGTACCCGATTCCGCCGCCGTGCCGGAATCCGAGGATGCCAAAAGCGAAATGCAGACCGCGCCGGAAGCGCCGGCGGCGGAGCCCTCTCCTGCAGCCGTGACTAAAACGCCTGCCGATGGGCCGGCCTCTTCCGCCCCGGATGACCGGCCGGCCGGGTCCACCGAAAAAGCAGACATCCCGCCCCCGGCAACACCAGTGACGGATGCACAGCCACCGGCGGCCGCACCGCAAAAGCCACCTGCCGCAGCCCCTCAGCACCGCGCGGTGGCAGCTCCGGCCGGCGGACCGCCCAGGGAAAACCTGGATTTCGTGCTGGACATTCCGCTGGAGATCAGCGTCGAACTGGGCCGTACGCGCATGAAGCTGAACGATGTGCTTGGCCTGCACCAGGGGTCCGTAGTGGAACTGGCCAAACTCGAAGGGGAGCCCGTGGACATCCTGGCCAACGACAAGGTGATCGCCAAGGGCGAAGTGGTGGTGGAAAACGAAAAATACGGCATCCGCATCACCGAGATCGTCAGCCGCATGGACCGCATCAAAAGCCTGAAGTAGGCAACCCGGAGGCCCGATAAAGGCCGCCCGTCTTAATTTGTCCGGTTTTGCGCAGGAAGGTGCACCCGCGCGGCGGCTTTACTGCAGCATCGGATGCAGGGCAACGATGCGCGGCTGCGAGGATTGGGATCTGAAAAAAGACGGCACGGCCGCTTTTTCTTTCTTGGCTGCCGCGATGGACGCGTAGCGTCCCCAGAGAACGGCAAAACAGGATTTTCCCCCGATCTTCTTGGGCAGCACAAACATCTCGTGCCCGGGCCCCGCGTGTTCGAATGCCCGCATCACCGTCTCCCGCTTGCAGGCCACTTCGAGGCTGATGCTGTACCTGGCCGGGTGCTTGAGCAAAAACCTGCGGTAGCGCCCGGCGGCGGCGGTCAGTGCCCCCCTTTCAACGAGATCCGCAGGCTGCAGCCAGTCGGCCTTTCCCGAGGGCTTTTTACGGGGGTTGTTGCGGGCCGCTTCAACAGATGGAGGCGTTGCGGCAGGTGTCTTCAGGCCCCTGGTTTCGGCACCCTCGGAAACGCCGACCGTGGTGGCGGCTACCGGTTGCGCTTTGCGCACCGCCGTGGCCGGGGGCGTCTTTGCCACAGGCGACGGCCGGTGCTGACCGGCGGCTTCCCGACTCTTCAGGTGGGGCGGCTGTGCGGCGACCGGCTTGCGCTGCTCCTGTACCTTGCGGGCCGGGGAGTGGCCCACAGGTTCTGGAGACCGCCCGCCTGCCGGTGCACGGTCCTGAGTGTTCTGGGCATGGCCGGCGGGTGCCGTCGGCAGGGCTGATGCCGGAGCCGGTGTGCCGCCGCTGGCGGGTCGGGCAGGTTCGGACGGTTTGGGGCTTGGCAGCTCCGGGGCCGGTGGCGGTTGAATGCTGAAAGTCTGGCGCAGGTCTTTTGCCAGGTAGGTGTCGTTTGAGCGGAATATGCCCAGTATCGTACCCAGTCCGGCCAGTACGGCGACCAGTATGCCCAGAAAGATAAAGAGCCTTCCCCGGCGCCGTTTTTTTTTCACCGGGTGCTGAGGTACTTCGAATTCATCAAAATCGAAAAAGTCCTGCTGCATGTCAAGACCGTATTCGTGAAACCGGGCAGGTGGTGGGACTTGGGCCGGGTCTCAAGCAAAAATTCTGACAGCAAATGGGCGCACAATCTTTCAACTGCCGGTGGGCCGGGCCTGAGATACATGCCGGCCTTTTATGGGCCATGGCGTTTCGCCACACCGCGCACGACGCTCGGTGGCAACCCGTACCGGTTTTTAGAGGGTATGTTTTATCTGTAGCACAGGATTTTGGGTTTTTAAAGGGCAAATTCTGCCAAAAGGGGGGCAGCGCGTTGGCAATAAAAGGGCGGGCTGGCAGCCTGTCGGCCGTCGGCTGGCATGCGAAATTTTGGATGCTATCCTGACGAGCGGCCCAGTCGATCGTAAAACTGGCGCTGTTTACGCCGGTCCGGCGTCACGCGGCGGTCTTCCTTGAAGGAGAGGCGCACAAAAACACCGTCGCGGACGCTTTTTCTGCGGTCTTCGCGGTTCCTGCGCCGGTCTTTGCGCCGGCCGCTTTCCTGCTGGCCGGATTTGCCGGGATGCCTTCTCAGATCGTTTTTGACGATGGGCATATCGCCGATGCGGATATCCATTTTTAGACCTCCCTATAGGCATTATCGGCGCATGGCCCCGCAAGCTTTAGGGAAGTGTGGGAAAAGGCGTTAATCCGGCGTCGGCACGATACGGGCCGGAGCGCTTCCGGTGCCTGTCCAAAGCGTCACGCCCGCAGCGGTGCTTCCGTAGGCAACGGGTCTGACTGCCGGGTTTGCAGGCTCCGGCAGGATTCTGGAGGTGCCGGAACGAGCACGGTTTCGGCCTCATCTCGGCTTACTTCATCAGGGTGATTTCAACCCGGCGGTTGGCCTGCCGGTTCTGCAGAGAATCGTTGGCCGCTATGGGCATGTACTTTGAGTGCCCCTGGATGGTGATCTTGCGGGCGTCGACACCGTTTTCGATCAGGAACCTGGCCACACTGGCGGCGCGTGCGGCTGAAAGCTCCCAGTTGGATGGGAACTGGCTGGTGCGGATCGGCGTGTCATCGGTGTGACCGGTGACCAAAATGCGCCGGCTCTTCTGTCGGGCGATGAAATGGGCCATGCCCGTCAGGGTGTTTTTGAAGGTTGTCAGCAGGTCGGCACGGCCCACGCGGAAGGTGATTTTCTCATTTAACACAAAAACAGGGCGCTGTTTTTCCCATCGCACACTGAGCCCTTTGGCGGCATTTTGGCGCATGAAAGCCTTCACTCTTTGCTGCAGGGCAGTCGGTGGCGGTGCGCTGGGTGCCGGTTTGGCGGAGGCGGCCGGAAGTGGTTTTGCGTCCGGTGCGGCCGCCGTACGGTGGGGCCGGGACGCGGCGGTTTGCTGGGGCAAAATTTTGAAATGTCTGACGGCAGGCGATGCGCTGACCGGGGTCCCGGCGGCCTCGTGGTTGCCGGCGGTGAACGCCTGATAGCCGCTGCGGCTGTACAAGAGAATAAAGAAAATCAGCAGCAGGGTCATCAGGTCGGCGATGGACCACAGGATGCCATCCTCTTCGGTGTCCGCGCGGCGGACAGATGTTTTCAATCGCTTGCGGCGTCTTTCGGAGAACTCCAGGCGTTTACGCATGTCGTCATAGCTGATTTGAATCATTTTATTTCCCGGCGGCGATTTTTTTCAAAAGCGGTTTCAGATTGGGGCGCCGATCCGTCGCAACGCGCATTTTTTCGGGCTGTTCGTCGAAGTTGACATACGAATTCAGGCGGTGAGAGATGGCCAACGGATTTTTGGCATCGGCGATATCCAGTACGGCCTCAAGCACGATGCTGTGCTGGATCGCCTGTTCATGGAAACGGGCGGACAGTTTTCGGGCCAGCGGCTGAAAGAGAAAATTGGCCAGCAGCAGGCCGTAAAAAGTGGTCAGCAGGGCCAGCGCCATGCCCGAACCGATCTGGCCGGGATTTCCCATGTGGTTGAGCACACTGATCAGCCCGATGATCGTACCGACAAAGCCGAAGGCGGGGGAAAGCCTGGCCAGTGTGTTCAGAATGCTGACCTGGGCTTCCTTGCGCGACAGGTATATTTCGTATTCCCTTTCCATGATGGCATGGATTTCGAAGCGGTCGTATTCGTCCAGGACCAGATCGATGCCTTTGCGCAGGAATGGATTTTCAATCTTGGCGGCGGCCGCGGTCAGCTCGCGGGGACCATACAGCCTGCGAATGCGGGCCAGGATCTTGGCCTGGCGGATGAGCTCCTCTAAGTCGGCGGGAGGCTGCCGGAACACCTTGGCCAGACTGCGCATAAGGTCTTTGAAAGTCTTGAGCGGGAAGGACAAGAATACGCTGATCAGCGCGCCACCCAGCACGATGGCCGCGCTCTGGATGTTCATCAGAATGGAAATGTCTCCCAGCACGCTTCTGGACAGAAACATAAAAACAAAAAGACCTGTGACGAGCATCAGTTTTTGAACCATAAGGGTATCTCCTTTGTGCCGGCCGGAATCGAAAGGTCCCGTGTGCATAATTTCAAACCATGTCTGTACGCCTATGCAGCTTTCGTACCATCCTGTTGATATTTGTAACAACTTGGAATAAATTATAATACTGGTGGCGACATCCGATCCCTGGCAACATTTGCCGGTTAATTTTTTCGAAGCGGCGGCAGGAATGTCCGTTTGCACAGGCCGATGTCGGGCCTGCTGGTCGAATCGGGTTCAAGTCCTGTGGCAGGCGACCGATAATAGGTGCTAAGTGAACATGACCTTTTCAGATCGGATCTCCGGGCTGCGGGGCAAACTTCTTTGGCCGGTTTGCGAATCCTATGCCGGATATAAAAAGGACACAATTTCTCTGGCGGGCCGGGACACGATCTGAAAAGCGGAAGCATCGGATCTGGGAAAAAGATGCCGAAAAGGGGAGGGCGTTGCACAGTATTTTACCCGGTGGCGGCACCCTGGTACTGGGTGCACTCGAGTTTAAAATCGGCACCCTTGCAAAAGGCCGCCTGCAGTTCGAGCGCCGGGGGCCGGCGGCAGGACCACGGCAGATCGTCGGTCGCGTGCGGTTTGAAAACGGGAATTCCGTGGCCGTAAGCGGTGTCATGCAAGCGGAAAAGAATGGGCCGGCCGTCATCGACGCCTTGCGCATCGGGCCTGCGGCCGACGCGTCGGACCATGAGTTCTTCGAAATAGCCGCCGCGCCTCCCCCGAGGCGAACGCTTGGCATGAAAGGATGCCCGGCGGCAAACGGCGCAGCGGGCGATCCTACGGACGGTCCGCTGGATGGGATTGAATCAGTTCGTCGCTGATGCGGTATTTTTCGATTTTGCGATAGACCGTTGTGGCATTGACACCCAGAATCCGGGCCGCCTGGGTGCGGTTTCCGCCCACAGCCCGCAACACCCGCGTGATGTGGCCCTTTTCCAGTTCGGCAAGGCTGATCAGGTCATCCCGGCGCCGGTTTTCGCGCCTCTCGGGAAGATTCTGCAGGATGGGGGCCGATGCCAGCTGCAGCACTCCCCCCGGTTCCAGCAGCACCGCGGCGGCAATGATGTTTTCCAGTTCGCGCACGTTTCCCGGAAAGTCGTACTGCAGCAGGCGGTTGGCCAGCTCCGGGTCGATGGACTGGATCGACTTGTTGTTTCGGGCCGCATAAACCGCCAGGAAATGACGTGCCAGCGGCAGAATGTCTTCTTTGCGCTGGCGCAGCGGGGGCAGCTTGATGTTGAACATGTTGAGGCGGTAAAACAAGTCGGCGCGAAAGTTTTTATTGCGGATTTCCTCTTCGATGTTGCGGTTGCTGGCGCTGATGATCCGCACATCCACGTTGCGCACGGTGGTGCTGCCCAGCCGGTAGAGCTCCCTTTCCTCGATTACCCGCAGCACTTTGGCCTGCAGCGACGGTTCGAGTTCGGTGATTTCGTCCAGAAACAGCGTGCCGCCTTTGGCCTGTTCGAAAAACCCCTTCTTGTCACTGAAGGCGTCGGTGTAGGCGCCTTTGATGTGTCCGAAGAATTCGTCCTCGAACAGCGACTTGTTGAAAGACGCCATGTTGACCGCCACGAAGGGTGCCCGTGCGCGGTTGCTCAGGTCGTGGATGACACTGGCCAGAAGCTCCTTGCCTGTGCCGGATTCCCCGGTGATGAAAACGTTGTAGTCGGTGGGCGCCACGACTTCCGCCTGCCGGAACACCAGGGCCATGCTTTCGTCCCTGGCGATGACCCTGGCGAACGCCTGCGGGTGTTCCAGGTCTGAAAAACGCTGTTTCTTTTCGTAAAGCGTCAGTTCGTTGCGCAGGTTGAAGCGTTCCAGGGCGCGATTGACTGTCAGGATGAGCTTTTCGGTGTTCAGGGGCTTGACGAGATAGTCGTAGGCCCCGAAGCGCATGGCCTGGATGGCGGTGGACGCCTCGTCAGAGGCCGTGACGATCACGCATTCGATGTGCGGCAGTTCCGTCTTGATTTCCTCCAGCAGCACCATGCCGCTGACAAAGGGCATCTTCAAATCGAGCAGGATGAGGTGGAAATTGTGGCTGCGGATGATATCCATGGCCTGCCGGCTGTCGGAAAGAATGGCCGGTTCGGGCAGCCCCGAACTGGCCAGGGTGGCGCTGATGCTCAGCAGCAGTCCGGTGTCGTCATCCACTACGAGGACAATGGCATTTTCGGGAATTGATTGCATGGTGATTTATCCGGGGGCCGCAGCTGAACCGGTGTGGGCAGGCAACTCCTCAGGCGCCCGCCCCAAAACCCGGTCGACTTTGTCGAGAAACTCCTCGATTTTGATGGGTTTGAAGAAAACTTCCGTAAAGCCCAGCTGTGCGGCCTCTTCCAGTTTGGGATGACCCGGAAACCCCGTGGACAGCAGCACCTGCATGGCAGACAGTTCAGGTGTCTTGCGGATGGTGCGGCAGACCTCCAGGCCGTCCATGTGCGGCATGAACATGTCCAGGATCAACAGATCCGGGCGGTAGGCGCCCAGCTTGATGCAGGCCTCGACGCCGTTGGCGGCCTCATCCACCCGGTACGGCCGGTCCTGGGTCAATGTGGCCGTTAAAAATTCGCGGATCCACTTCTCGTCGTCGACGACCAGAATTCTGCCCCCCCGCGGCCTGCGTTTCACCGGAAAAGAAACCGTAAAAACCGTTCCCGCGCCGGCATTGGTCTCGAAATGGATCTCACCGCCGTGGGCGCGGGTCAGGCTGTAGGTGACGGCCAGCCCCAGCCCGGTGCCGCCCGCGTTGAGACGGTCGGTGACAAAAGGGTCGAAGATCTTGTCGCGGATCGACGGGGCGATACCCCGGCCGTTGTCGGCCACTGCAAGCCAGATGTGGTTTTCCTCGGGATCCTGACCGGTTTGGATGCGGATGCGGCCGGTTGCGGATTCGGTGGCCTGGATGGCATTTAGCACCAGGTTCAGGATGATCTGCTCGATGTTATGCAGGTTGCCCACCATCAACGGCAGCCGGTCCGCGAGCTGAAGCGCAACCTCGATGCCCGACGCTTTGACGGCCGGTTGCGCCAGCCGCAAGGCATTTTTTACCGCTTCGTTTAACGAAAGCGGTGCGGTGTCGGTGATTTCCTCTTTTTTTGAGAAGTTTTTGAGGTCCGTGACGATCTTGCTGATGTGGCTGGCCGCCATGTACATGTCGTGGTGCAGCTGATCGACGTTGTCGGCCAGAAAGCGGCAGGTGAGGCCGCCGTACTTACGTTGACCGTGTTTTGGGTCGGCGGCTTCCAGGACCGGCAGGACATCCCGCCATACTTTTTTCAAAAGGTCGATATTGAAGGTGATCAGGTTGACGGGATTGTTGATTTCATGGGCGATGCCGGCCACCATGGTCCCCAAAGCTTCCATTTTCTGGGTCTGCTGCAAGTGGGATTCCAGGCGCCGGCGGTCCGTTTCATCCACAAAGACCAGGTAACTCAGATCCTGTCCGGCCATGCGTATCCGCCTCGCAAAGACCGAGGCGTTGCGGGTCTCGTCATCTTTGGTTTTCAGTGAAAGCTCCCAGCCGTTGACTGTGTCGGAACGCTCCAGGGCCTCGGTCAGCCTTTTGCGGGAATCTTCCGAGTACAGGGCCAGCGCCGTATGGGTTTGCCCCAGAAGCTCTTCGCGCGTATAGCCGCTCAGTTCGCAGAAACTGTCGTTGACCACCACCAGCCGGTGAACCTGGGCGTCGGCCAGGGCAATGGCCTGGGGCACCAGGTTAAAGAGTTTGCCGAAATCCGACGCCTCTCCGTGCAGCCGAATCGGTGTTCCGTCCCTCGGCGTTTCAGTGTTCATCATGGGATCTGTGGCCTTTAAAAAAAGGAGTATTGCTGCGGAATGTCGCCTGAAATCGAGCGTTTCCCCGGTTGCCTGATTTACCACTTATAACAGAAACTATGGCAAATTACCAAACCCAAAATTCCATTCGGCAACCAGTTGTAGATTGTGGCGCTAAGTCGTTTTTCCGGGCAACTCCCGTTTGCCCAGCGCATATGCGCGACACGTGCGAAATAAAATTATATACAGTTGGAGGCATAATGGAAGAACGGGAAAATTCTCCGGTCGGCAACTCCTGGCGTTCTATTCAGATGGGCGTATTTTGGCCGGGTTTGAAAAAAAATTAAAGTTTTCTTGCCGGATGTCGAAAATGTAATTCAAATGCGAAACTTTCGCCGGGAAAGGAGGCGGGAAGGCAACATTCGGCGAACTTAAATCAAAAATGGAAGTGCCGATCAATCGGCAAACCACCAACCGGCCGGCAGAACGCCGGACGAAAAACCTAGAAAAGGAGAAAAAAATGGCAATTACACTGACTTCCGGAATGCGGCAGAACCTTTTTGCGTTGCAGCAGACCACCCATTTGATGGAACAAACCCAGAGCCGCCTGGCAACGGGGAAAAAGGTCCAGACGGCCCTGGACGATCCCATCAACTTCTTTGCGGCCCAGAATCATCAGCAACGTGCTGACGACCTGGCTTTTCGCAAGGATGCCATGGGTGAGGCCATCCAGACCATCAAATCGGCCAACAACGGCATCGAGGCTATCACCGACCTGATTTCGGCGGCCAAGGCAACGGCCCAGTCGGCGCTGTCGACCACTGATACCAGTGAACGTTCGACCCTGGCCACTCAGTTTGACACGCTGAGGAGCCAGATTTCAGACCTGGCCGAGGATTCGGGTTACAAGGGGATCAACTTCCTCGACAGTGACAACCTGACCGTCACCTTCAACGCCGACGGGACCAATTCCATCGGCCTGAACGGTTTCGCGGGCAGTGCCGGTGGCCTGGGGATCGATGGCGCCGTTAGCAACTGGTCCGGTGATGCGAACATCAATGCCGCCATCAGCGATCTGGATGACGCAAAAGATACCCTGCGAACCAAGTCCAAGGAGCTGTCCAACAACCTGAGTGTCATCACCACGCGTGAGGATTTTACGCAGAAGATGATCAACACCCTGGAAGACGGCGTGGCCAACCTGACCAATGCCGACATGAACGAGGAAGGCGCCAACATGCTGATGCTGCAGACGCGCCAGGCCTTGGGCACCACCTCGTTGAGCCTGGCCTCCCAGGCGGCGCAGTCCGTCCTGAGGTTGTTCTAATCCCTAACCCTGAGGTTTGCGCTTTGGGTATCCAGCCGGGGGCGAGGAAAGCCATTTTCCCCCGGCTGGAAAAATTCCTCAGGAGGTGACGCCATGGTACCACCGGATCTAACAATTGCGAATGCCGCCATGCCATCTGTGCATCCGCGGGTTTCAACCGTGTCTGCCGGCTCGCATACAACAACTTCACATAAAACCGCTGCCACGCGGGTTGCTGATGGATCCGCCAGTGGATGGGTGAAAATCGATCGCAGCAAATTTTCCTTCAGCCGGCAACAGACAGCGGCCTCCGGCCTGAATGACGTTGCCCGCAGTATCCGCGTGGCGGACCGGTCCATGCAGAAGATCGGCGAGCAGCTTGCGCACATGAAAAAGCAGATACAGGTGCACCTGAAGAATTTTCCCCCTTATCCGCCCGGCAGCGATGCCCGGGTAAAGTTGTTGAAAAGTTTTGCGGCGTTTCGCCGGTTGATCGATGAATTGACCATGCCGCCTGACGACAGCGATGCCGCCAGGATCATGGGCGGTCCTTCAGAGGGCTCAGCAGACGGTTCAGCACTGGTGGCCGAGCACAACGGGTTCGCCAAGGCCATTCAGCGTCAGCCGGTTCATCCGGGGCCCGAAGGGCTGAACATTCCGGCGCTCGGAGAGCAGGCTGACGACCGGGCTCTCGAAGCGGCGGTGGAAAGGCTCGATGAAGCGGGAAAAATTCTAGACTCCCGGCGCATGGGGCTGCTGGCCGATGCGACCGGGGTCTTCAATCCACCCAATCTGTAGCTGTAGTCAGCAAGAGGAGCTTGCGATGGCGCTGAAAATTACCTTAAAGCCCCACGAACGTATGATCATCGGCGGTGCAGTGATTACCAACGGCGATTCCCGCAGCCAGTTTTGCATTGAAAACCGGGTACCCATTCTGAGAGAGCAAGACATCCTGGGAGAAAAGGATGCCGATTCTCCCGCGCGTTTGATCTATTTTGTCATTCAGTTGATGTACGTCGACAAACAAAACCAGGCAACTTATTATGACAGCTACTGGCGTGTCGCCCAGGAACTGGTTAAGGCCGCACCCACAACCGTTGCCTTTATCGATCAGATCAGCGAGTTTGTTCTCAGTGACAGATTCTATCCGGCACTTAAAGTCGCAAAGAAACTGATGGCATACGAAGAGGAGGCGCTCAGCTGTGTACAGTAATGCATTGCAGGTCTATGAAAATGTCGGCCGCAAAACCATGTCCGGACGGGAGACCGAGGCCCGGGTGTTGAGCAAGGCGGCCCTGAAATTGAAAAACTGCCAGGACAATTGGCAGGCCAAAGATCGGGATGAAAGACTGGACGAAGCCCTGAAATATACCCAGCGCATATGGAGTATTTTCCAGGCGGAACTTTCAAAAAAGGAAAACCCCCTTCCCGTTTCCCTGAAACGGGACTTGCTGCGGCTGAGCGCTTTTATCGACAAACGCATCTTTGAAACCATGGCCTTTCCTTCTCCGGAAAAGCTTTCCATCATCATCGACATCAACCGCAACATCGCGGCGGGCCTGAGGGGATCGACGGGATGATGCGATAGCGACGCGACCAGATATGCGGCGAAACCAGGCTCAGCGGCCGACCCTTTCGGGCCGGCCGCTGTTTTTTTTCTCTGGCATTGTCTTCTTCAGGCGGCGGGTTGCGCCATAGCTCGTTTAAGGGCCGTTGCCACCTGCTGCATGACGGTTTGCCAGTTGCCGGGCGTTTCCTGGCGGAAGAGGCGCATGGTGGGATACCAGGGGCTGTCGCTGCGCTTTTGCATCCAGCGCCAATCCGGCGCATATGGCAAGAGTGTCCATACCGGTTTTCCCATGGCGCCGGCCAGATGGGCGACGGCCGTGTCGACCGATATGACCAGGTCCAGGCAGTCGATGGCTGCGGCGGTATCCGAAAAGTCGGTAAATTCAGGGCCAAAATTTGGAATTTCACAGCCGGGAATTTCCAGCGTCTGCAGCGCGGCGGGTCCTTTTTGCAGCCCATAGAGCCGCACGGCGTTGGTCTTTTGCAGGATGAGGAAATCCTCAAGACGGCAGGAGCGTTTTTCGTCTGTGGCGCTCCCGCCCCATACGATTCCGACACGAAAAGTGCGGGAGTCATTCAGCCGTTGTCGCCAGAGCGCTTTTTTGCGACTGTTGGCGAAAAGGTATGGAACATGGTTCGGCACCGTTTCAAGGGTAGTGTTAAATACCCACGGCAAATTCAGCAACGGCACGTAGTAGTCGAAATCAAGGTCGCTGGGTTGAGTGCTGGCGGTGCGGTACACCACGCGTGTCGCGCCGGCAATGCCCTTGAAAAGTTCGAACAATGACGGGCGGGTTTCGAAGATGAGTTCACCGCCCAACGCAGCGGCAAGAGGTAGGTAACGCACGAACTGCAGGGTATCACCCAGACCCTGTTCGTCGTGAACGTAGAGCTTCTTACCAGCATAGGGTGATCCGTCCCAAAGCGGCTGATCGAAACGGCGGGGATAGACGCTTTGCCATTGGCGGCGTTTAAAACGGTAAGTGTATTCCTTCCAGCCTTCGGCAAAATTACCGCTCATCAGGTATGCTGTGGCACGGTTAAAGCGGATATCGGCTTCATCCGTCTCGATCTGGACCGCCTGATCGTAGTAATGCAGGGCTTTTCCCAGATCTCCGGTTTCCTGGCAGGTTTTGGCCAGGTTGCTGTATGCGCGGGCACATGTCGGCGCGGCCCGGATGGCCTGTTCGTAGCATACTTTAGCCTCCTGCACACGGTTCTGGTCGCGCAGCACATTCCCAAGACCGTTGAAGGCTTCGGCACAATCCGGGAACCGTTGCAGGGCTTTTTGGTACCAGTGTGAGGCTTGGTCGTATTTTCGCCGTTTCCGGAAGAGGTCCCCCATTCTGCACAGTGTTTCCGCTGAGGGGGAACTGCCATGCAGCACGGCATTATACTGTTCGATGGCGGCGTCAATTCGGCCGCATTTCTTTAAAGCTTCGGCAAGGTTGTTGCGGGCCTTGACAAAACGTGGATTCAGCCCAAGGGCTCTTTGGTAGCATTTTATGGCGGTGTCCAATTTTCCAGCGGCAAATAGCGCGTTTCCCAAATTGTAGAAAATATCCGGATCTTCCGGATCCCATTCAGATGCCTTTCGATAAGCTGCGATGGCCTCGCTGTCGTCACCCAGCTCCCTCAATACGCGACCGAGGTTGTAATAGGCGGCGGCAAAATCCGGCTGGAGCGAAACCGCCTGTTTGAAAGCGGTGGCCGCTTCGCGATTTTCCCCGCGGACAATATGCTGGAGGCCCATACGGAAAGCAGTCTGGGCCGCATCTCTATTGCCGTACGCTGTCTGGAGGCTCTCCCCGTAAAGATCCTGGGCATTCATGGATAAAACTATTCGTAGGTTCCCGTTTTTTTGTCGGAATCGATGTGTTCGAGGCAATCGGCATACAGGTTTAGAATATTTTTGTTGCTGTTTTTGCTGTCGATGGCGGCATCGAGAAGGGACCGGGCATAATCGAACCGGTTATTGGCGGCGAACGCCTTTGCCAGTTCGTGGCAGCGGATGGCAAGACCAGGCCCGATGGACGTCCGGGAGAGTTCGGCCAGCATGGCCATGCCCGTGTCTTTTTTCCCCATGACGCAGTGGGTTGCCGCCATCAGAAACCGTGCCGGCAGATATTCCGGCATCCGATGACAAAGTTCCTTCAGGGTCTCGCGTGCCTGCTCCGGACAGCCCAGGTGCAGCTTGGCCAGGGCATAATTGTAATGCCCCTCTTTTGATTCCGGCCGCAGCTGCAGCACTTTTTCAGCAGTTGCCAGCACGTTGTCAAATTGGCCCAGGCTGCAGTATGTGATTCCCATGTTGATGTAGGCTTTGGGTTCATTGGGTAAAAGCGCAATAAAGCGTTTCCACAATTCGATCGATTCGTCATGTTTCCCGAGGATTTCAGCCTGAGTGGCGAGCTCCCTTAAAGCCACCGGAGCGTCTTTTGTCTCCGCAAGTTTTTTACGCCCGATTTCATAATAAGCTTCCCCCTTGGTCCGGCTTTTCTGGGAGTTCAGTTTTCCGTAGTGGTGGATCTGGATATCACAGGCAAGCATCGGAATACCGGCCTTTTCCAAAGAGGGTTCCACCATTTCGTGTACCGGAAAGTCAAAACGTACCCCGCGGTCATTGGGGAAGATGCGTATCTTGGCGCTGGGAGTCCAGCCGGTACCAGCCTCGGCCGCCCCATAACAGCCATCATTGGCCACCCACGACACCAGGTTGTTGTCCATAGTATAGTTGCGCGTGTTGACGATGTATGCGCAGCGCTTTGTGCCGGATTGCCGCGCTATCCGTCTGAATTCAGGATAGTCGGTGGGAGATATCACTTCATCCGCATCCATGACGAAAATGACGCCGCCGGTAGCCTGTGAAAGCGCATCATTCCGTGCTGCTGAAAAATCTTCCGTCCATGCGAATGCGTTGACCTTTGCGCCGAAAGCGCGTGCGATATCGATACTGCGATCATTGGAGCCGGTGTCGGTCACGATGATTTCGTCGACCACGGGTTTTGCGCTGCGCAGACAACGGGCAAGGTGTTCCTGTTCGTTTTTTGTGATCATGCACAGCGAAACTGTGGGATGATTTGGATCATGGCTTTCGATTTCGAGCGGGCCGAGTATTTCCCGGACTTTGAGCGCCGATGCCAGGATGCCGTCTTCAATACCAAAATCGGCGATCGCGCTTTCGATGGTTTCCATGGCCGCTGCATATTGCTGTAAACGGATGAGGCAGTCGATCAGCATGTAACGGATTTTTTTGCTGAACGGGTAGGCGCTGACAGCTTCCCGCAAAATGGGAACGCCGCGGGCGTACTGGTTCAGGTCGGACATGGCCGCGTGATAGTTGGCTGCAATATCCGCAATAGCGGGTTCCAGGATAAAGGCACGTTCGTATAATTCCAGGGCGGCATCTTTTTCGCCGGCTTCCCATTTGAGCGCACCAAGGTTGGTGTAAGCTTCTCCGAATCCCGGGTCAGCCGCTAGGGCGCGCTGAAACCATCCGCCGGCGTTGTGGCGGTCTGAATGCTGGTAAGCCAACAGGCCCTTGCGGTTCAGTGCCGGCGCAAACAAAGGATTGATCTCCAATGCCCGGTCCACCAGCTGTTGGGCTTCTTCCAGCCGTCCAAGCCCCTCCTGGCAGCAAGCTTTGAGTACTATTTCCCGTACGTCGGGCTCGCCCTCTGGAAGTTCGTTGAGCACTTCAAGGGCGTTTTCGTACTGTTTGGTCTGAATCAGCATTTCAGCCAGCCTGTGGTAGCTTTTGCAACTTTCCGGTTGCAGACCGATGGCCTGCAGAAAAAGTTCTCCGGCTTCGTCGACACGTTCGGCCTGCCAGGCCCGGCGGGCTTTGCGTTCTGTCAACAGGGCAAGATACTTTTTGCCTGCCGGTGTTTTGACGTCAGCACCGCTCCATTTTAAGGTAAAGGCCTTTTTGTCCCGTGGAGGCTTCTTTTTGAGGTGGCGGTGCAGATAGACATCGCCGGCGATCAGATTCTGACAGCCGGCCAGCGTGGCCCGCAGGCAGAAGTCCTCGCCATCATAGCCGCCTTGGCCCAGTTCTTCGTCGAAGGGGCCGATGTTTTCGAAAAGTTGGCGGGTAAAAAGCATACAGAACCCGTCTATAGTATTGGCGGGTATGCGGCGATGGCGGTTCCGCTGCCGGTAAGCCGCTGCAAACTTTGCCAATGTGTCTTCACCTTTGCTCCATGGCAAGGGTGCTTTCTGGCGTTCGGCGGCGACATTGGACATGGCGCCGACGATGCCGGTATCGGCATTACGTTCCAGGTGCGTTATCATCGAAGCCAGCCATCCCGGGGTGACTTCAACGTCATTGGATAACCGCAGAATCATTTTACTGTGACTCGCCGCGATACCGGCATTAACTGCAGTTGCGGCGTTGGTTGCGTGCCCGCATCGGATGCGGTGCCCGTGATCGTTCTGGTCCAAGAACTGTTGCAGCCATTGATCCGTTCCTTTGGTGACGCCACTATCCAGAAAGATCAGTTCATACGGCGTGTCGGTATGCCGTTCGATGGCCTGCACGCGGCTGCGCAGCCGGTTCACAGGGCCTGAAGCCGAAATCAAGATCGAAACCTGCGGGTCGTCAGGTCCTTCCGCCGGTGCCGCATCAAGCTGGGCTGTGCTCCCATCGCCCGGCTCCTGCAACACCTTGCCCCGCGGCGTTTTTCCCGGAGGCGGACTTTTTTTGTCATGCGCTTCTTCAATTCCTTCAATGGCTTCCAGGTTCGTGCGGGCGTCCGTATTACCAGGGTCTTCGGCAAGCAAGCGGCGGTAAAAAACGGCGGCATCCGACAGGCGCTTCAGTGCGACGCAGACATGCCCGGCCAGCAGGAGAAGTTGTTTGTTGCCAGGGTCTTTATCCAAAAGCCGGCGATAAATTTCCAGGGCCGGCTCTTTCCGATCGCGTTCGACAAGGTAGAAATCCGCCAGGTTTTTCTGAAACTGCGGATTGTCTTTGGCGAGCAGGGCGGCTTTTTGCAGGTGTTTTTCAGCCTTGTCGGAAGCCCCGGCACGCTGGTACAAAGCGCCGATGTCGCTGTGGGCGTGTGCCAGGTCCGGAAAGGCCGCTAAAAAAGCACTGATCTTGGCAATGCCGGCATCCAGCGGATCGTGCTGCATGTCTTCCAGCAGTTGTTCATATGCCGTTTCAGCGGAAAGCGGAGTATCATCGGTTTCGGCCCTGGACGGTTCAGCAAGCCCCATGAACCTGCGGGCGGTCTCATTATCCGCATCGATTTCAAGCACGCGCGCGTAAAAGCTTTTGGCATCCTCGAAGCGCTCAAACCTGCGGCAGATATAACCCATGGCCAGCAGGGCTTCGATGTCAAGGGGATCCCGTTGCAGCACACGCACATAGATTTCCATGGCGGCTTCGATTTTACCCAGCGCCACGCAGTAGAAATCGGCCAGGTTTTTCTGAAAAGTGGCATTTTCCGGCGCGAGTTCAACAGCTTTCTGGTAGGATGACAGGGCCGTTTCCAGATCCCCCCGGCTGTGATAAAGTATCCCCAGATCGTTGTATGGCGGAGCAAAATGCGGAAATTCTGCTGTCATAAGCTTAAGTTTTTCAACAGCCGGGTCGTATTCCCCCTTGCGGATCAGTCCCTGTACATCCTTGTAGAGATTTTCAGCCGGTTTTGGCCCCGCGGAGCCGTCAACCGGAAGCTTGTCCGGAGGATTTATGCGGCCGAGGACTTCACCGGAGGACTTGGCGTCGGCGTACATTTTAAAGATGCGGCGATTTTCTTCGGCCTGGCGGTCGCGGTTGGCATGCTCGATGCTGTGCGGGGATTTCAGGTAGAGACCCAGCAGAACGGGGATGTGCAGAAAGGTGCCTGTCTGGGAAATGCGCAGCCAGAATTCGTAGTCGCCGGAAGTCACGAAGGTTTCGTCGAAGTAGCCGTATTCGTCATGCACCTGTCGGCGCCACATGGGTTGCGGGCCCACGTAACAACCTTTGTTGAGCAGGTCATCGCGATTGAAGTTCATCCAACGGTAGAACCCCACCGGGGTGCAGTGCTTGAAGCTTTCGTTTGCGGTCTTTGTGATGATGACATCTGCATATACCAGGCTGATTTCCGGCAGGGTTTCCAGGATGGAGCTCATCACTTCGAAGGCATCTCCGCGATGCCGGTCATCGGTGTTGGCATTGGTGATGTATTTGCCCGATGCTGCTTTAATGCCGCGGTTCCAGGCCGCGTAAACAGATTCGCGCTGTTCGGTGCGGATGTATTTTATGTTTTGGAAACGCTGCTGGAACTCCCTGACGATTTGGGCCTCATTTTCCTGTGAACCACTGTCGACGACGATGATTTCAAGACGGTCGGCAATCGTCTGCCTCTCCAGATCCTCCATACAGCCCCTGATGAACCGTTCGGCATTGTAGGTTGAGACAATGGCGGATACCAGGTATTGGTGGTGATAATCGCTTTCTGGGCCATTGGCGGTAGCCTCTATGGAAAACTCGGAGCGACGGCTTTGGGGGGGTAAGGAAAGTTGTGCCGGGTTTTCAGATGCCTTTTCATCCTGGAGATCAGCATGTTGTGCCCTCTGAAAGAAGCTTTGCGCGTCCGTGCTCCGGCCCAGTGCCTGGCAAATTCGGCCCATGGCCCGCAAAGCTTCTGCATCCCGGGGATCTTTTCTAAGCACGCTTACATACAGTTGCATGGCCTTTTCGATTTCTCCCAGCGCCACACAGTAGAAATCAGCCAGATTTTTCTGATAGGTTTTTGCATTGGGTGCCAAGGCGACGGCTTTCTGGTAGTGTGCAAGGGCTTGCTCTTCTCTTCCCAGCCGATGGTAAACGACGCCGAGGTTGTTGTGTGCGCGGGCATCTTGCGGGTCCGCCGCCGACGCCTTTTCAAAAGTAGAACGCGCGTTTTCTGCCTTTCCCCGGGCAAACAGCGCTTCTCCCTCATCGTTCAGCACGTCCGATAAACTCTTGCCAGCGGATGCGAACGTGGACATGATCTCAAAACGTTTCGCATCATTTGCAATATCGGGAAGACGCCATTCCGGCATATCGGCTGCAGGTTTCCAGGACGACCGGTCCTGGGTTACAATACGCATTTTGTTCGATGCTGAAGCAAAGGCCGCCTTTACGGCTTCGGCTAGAACATGCGGTGAAAGATCCTTGATGCAATAAGGCCGTTCATAGCGGCACTGCCAGTTGCAGCCATAGCACGACAGCGGCAGGCATGCCACGGTGGTGAGCGGAGAATAGGGCATGAAGCGCCCGAAGTGCCCGCCCCCGAGGAGGACGACATTGGGAGTTCCCACGGCACATGTCGCGTGCGCCAGCCCGGTTTCGGCGCCGACAGCCAGGCGGCAGCGCTTGATGATTGCAGCCGCCTGCCGAATGGTCGTTTGACCACACAAGTTGAAAGTTCTCAGGCCTGTTGCATCCAGGTTTTTTTGATTGATGGTTTTTTCATGATCCGAGCCCAACGCCAGAACACAGTAGTCGGGATCATTTTCCAATGCCATCGACAATGCCCTGCCGTATTGAAAGTAATATCTGATGCCGGACTGTGCGCCCGCAAACAAGGCGATGGTCTTTTCTGGAACTAGTTCATTTTTGCGGAAAAAATCATCGGCAAAATGTTCGTCTTCGGAAGTTGTCCATATAACGGGGGCCAGGGAAGAGGCATCAATGCCGAAAGAGGCGAGGAAGGCTCTGTGACGTCCCAGTTCAGCGCTATGGCTGGCTGAATCAATGGTGCAGACCTGGGTGTAGTTTTTTAAAAATTGCGACTGATTCTCCAGGTCGATGTTGCACAAGTCTCCTTGTATACCGATGGTCTTACGGGCACCTGATTTGAGGGTGAGAAAATGCGTCAACGGTTCGCTGGAGAATACCGAGTTGACGGCAAGATCGATCGAAAGGGTGTTCAGGCGTTGGAGAATTTCCCGCTGGTAGGACTCATCGGAATACATGCGTTTACGGTCGAAGCCGATGACTTTGTCCACAAACGGGCAGGCTGCATAGATTTCGGATGCATGTTCCTGACAGACCACGAAAATTGAAACGGCTTTATAATTTTTTACAATTTCCGGTAACATTGATGCCGATAAGATAGTGTCTCCGATTGAATCAGTACGAATCCAGAGAATCTTTTTAGGAATAGATGAAGCCAATATTCTGGTTTTAGAAATTTGTTGCGTAGGAAGGTTAAATTCCCATTTTCCAGACGGATCTTTTTTTGCAATTGGAATCAGATTTAAAGCAGATGCTCGATCAACTTTTGTTTCATCTGTCACCCAGGGGAAAAAATTTCGCAAGAATACAGGAAAGCGCTCTTGGCGTTGCAGCCTTTTCCATCCTTGTACAGCACCTTTATATCCAAAGTAATTTTCCTTGAAACGAACCTGCGCCTCGGTGGCATAAGCGAAATGCTGGAAAACAAGCCCCTGTTTTTCCGTTTCGGCGTGACTGAAAGGATGCAGGGCGGCGATGTCCTTCATCGGACCGGAAACGGAGGGCCGGCGCAACCGGGGTGGTTCATGAGATTCCCAGTGGTCTCCCGGAAGATAGCGCCAGGTACGCAGCCACTCGTATTCGCTATGATTGCCGTATGTGTCACGGGTTGTTGTAATAAGGTCGGGGCCTACAAAGTAGTGGCAGAAATAGTAAGCTGCGGTTTTTCCTGGATTGTCTATGAACATCTGCCGCGCAGTTGTAACTTGCTCGACGGTCCAGAGCTCATCAGCGTCGATCTGCCACAGCAGGCATGGCTCGGTGATATTCTTCAGCGGTGCGTTCACCATTTCGAGCTTGCCATCCCAGAACACGCCTTTGGGTTTGCGATAAATGTGGATTTGTCCGGGATTCTCTTGGGCCAGCGAATCAAGGTATTCTGTGGTGCCGTCGTTGCTCAAGCCGTTGCGGTGAAATTTGTTTTCTATGCGACCGCCGAATTGTAAACTCCATGCAGTGTCGTTTTTCAGCGCGGCGACACCTTCGACGATGTGCCAATACCACTGAAAAGGAAGTTTTTTAAATACATCAATGTGGTGACGTATAAATGGCTGACCGTTTAACACGATTGTGAAAAAATGGACAGGGAGCACAGCTTCTCTTTTACAGACCAAAGCTGAAACAGTGTTTCGGACTGTATCCTTTACCTCAAATTCTTCGGCGGCTTTACTGAGACAGGCGGCATAGGACGTGTTTTTTGCTATGCGTTGCATTCCTTTGCTACAATCAATAGGGGCACTTTGGGATCTAATAACTTGATTTTCATCAGTGGTTCCTGGGACTGCAATACAGGTCAGAGTCTTGTTGTTTTGAATACCGAGATTTTTAATGAGGTGAAGGAGTTTATTTGAAGTTAAATCAAGACCAAAATTACTGAGTACAAATTTTCTCGCGGCCTGGCGCATTTCTGGGTCGGTTTCGATGGCCCTAAACGCTTTCTTGATGGTTGCCTTAAGAGATTTTGGGGTATTGTCAGTATAGAAAAAGCCTGTTTTTCCATCTAATAGGGTGTCTTCTGTACCGCCAGTGCGATAAACGACTGGAATACAACCACATGCCTGCGCTTCTATAGTAACCAAACCGAAGCTTTCAAGAGAGGATGGTAATACAAGTATGCTATGCCGTGCATAATTGTCTGGCATCTCTTCATTGGGGATAGCACCGTGAAAGAACACACCGTTGGCTTTTACCTTTTGGAGTCTTTCTTGGTAATCTTCTGGAGCTCCGCTCCACATGGAAGCGCTGCCATAGATATGAAGCTCTGCGTCGGTGACGTCCTGCTTGAGGAGGCGAAAGGCCTCAATTAGAATATGAACATTCTTGTGGGGGACAATAGCTCCGGCAAACATAATGCTGTGGAGCTTTCTGCCTTTAATAACACTTTCTTTGAAATGGTTGGTATCGACACCATTGGGTATTATTGCGATTTTTTGTGCAATCCTTCTAATACGGGTAAAACGCTCTTTCTGGGGTCTAGATACACAAATAATTTTATCAAAGTCGTCGATCCGCTTCCATGCCTGTATATCAAAATCCCAGCAGTGCTGCAGAAGAATCCAACGTTGTTCAGCTGGCTTTGGGACAGTAGCAAAACAGCCCGTATGGGTGGCGAAAAAGACAATGTCATATCTCTTTATGAAGTCGACGGAGTTGGAGTCAGGTGTTGGATGAATTATCAACCGATCGGCGAGTTTTTCCGTCCGCTGCACATGGTCACCGACAATTATAACGGAAAAATCCGTCCTTGTTATAAGAGCAGTTGCTATCTGTTGTATCGCCTTAGCAGTTCCGGCATATGGCCGATTTTTATTATGAAAGCCTTCATAATAAAAAAGAATCCTTAGGGTTCGTGAGGTATTTTTAACTCTCATAGAGTGGTTGTAACTGTAGTACAGGCGCCTTGCTTTCGCGATATTTTCCTGGGCCTCGCCGCTAAGTAAAACATTACCTGGGCCATCCATCGCTTTAGATGGAAAGCCAAGGTAATGCTTCTGCATCATTCCGAGTCGGTGATAAGCCTGCCACACGTTTTCTCCGCCCTTTTCAATCGCTTTTCGATAATAAGTCACGGCAGATTCATAGCTTTTGGATCCCTCAAACTTCAAACCTAACCAAAAGTAGGGAAGGGCGTGTTTAGGATACGCTGATAAGGTATTTCTGATTCTCTGTTCAGTATCCTGGTCACAGTTCGAGATTATTTGCCAGCAATGCTCAATATACCTCAATTCATATAAGTTGGCGTTAGCGGTAACCGTCAGCGCTTTGGCAACGGCCATGCGGGGCAAGATAACCTGATAGTATATATTGGAGTCGTGGACTCTGTACAGAAAGAGCTGCTCTGGTATTCGGTGAGCGTTAATGCCCATCCTGGAGGCACGAATCCAGAAATCCCAGTCTTCCAATTGCATGACTTTACCAAGAACCTGACTATAACCGCCTATATTGAGCCAGATGGATTTTTTGAACAAAGAAGCATAGGGAAAACAGTTTTCTTCGATGATCTTCAACTCAGAATACTCGTTCGGCACCCAAGCTCCGTTTTGTGCGCCAAACTGGCGCACATTGGAAAATATCAGGTTTAGATTGGAATCCTCCTCGATCGCTGAAACGGCCTTTTCCAAGAATGAAGGTTTAAATTTGTCATCAGCATCCAATGGAAGAATCCACGTGCCGTTAGCGGTTTCGATTCCTCTATTACGGCTGTCGGCAACACCGCCATTTTTTTTGTCAATCAGGCGAATGGGCTTATTCGGGTAGTGGTTGATGATTTGAACAGCAACAGGATGGGTATTATCTGTACTTCCATCATTGACTATCAGAATTTCCCAGTTTTCATAGGATTGGCCGACAATACTGGTGACTGCTTCTCCAAGATAACGAGCTTGGTTATAGCAGGGGATGATCACAGAAATAAGGGGATGTTTATTATGGCATAACTCAATTGATGGCTTCGCAAAACAGTGGTCATGACTTTTGTTTAGGTTTTGACGCCATTTGTTGAAGGCTTCCTTGCAAATAGACTTCATGTCAGAAGATTGATTCGTTTTAACAAAAAAAGGGGGTGTATAGGCAAGTCGTGGTGAAGCTACAGGCCCTACCCCGAGATCAGTTTCATAAGGGATTAGTTCATTATCTCCATAATTGGCCAAATAGTTTGGATCCACCCCATCACAAACATTTATTGCTGCACAATTGTGGCACTTGCTACTAAAATATTTAAAGTGTTTTCCCCGCATACCGATAACGCGGATACCATTCGGCATTTTCAGTTTTTGTGGAATAAAAGCATAAGCTTTCTCGATTTCACCTTGTTTAATCGGATATTTATCAGCACAAACACTAGGTGGACCGCCAAAGTGTCCAGCCCGATTCATCCACTCATATGGATCGTAACGTACGCCCACAACACCAACAAGATTTTTCTCAAGCCCTTTAACCGCGCACATGGGCGCATATCGGATATTTACAGCAATGTCATGACTTTCCAGAATGGATACAGCTTCAGAAAGATAAGGCAAAACTTGAGAATATTTTGCCTGAACTCCGAAGGACTTTCCGCCCTTATTCCAGTGGTAGTAGGCATTCATTAAAATAAAATTGTGAAGATAAATTCCGTGTGATAGCACTTCTCTGGCAATATCCGGAAGAGATTTGTAGTTCCATTCAAATACTGTTGTATTAGAGCAATACTGAAAGCTTTTCTCGTCCAAAAAATCCATTGCTTTACGTAGGCGGTTAAAGCTCTCGCCAGTTATTCTCTGAAAAGATTTTTCATCAACCGCGTGCAATGAAAACAGGAAATTCACAATGCCTGCATCAAACAATTTTTTAATCAGGTATTTTGGTTTGCGTACCAAGAATTGGCCCAAAGTGATAATCCGTCCGTTTAGTCCAAGGTCTTGATGCGCATAACGCATCAATTCTATAATTCCTGTGTGTAAAGTGGGTTCACCTCCAGTAACATCAAAATTAATGAACCCCTTTTTCTTTAACAATGAAAGAATTTCTTTCAACTCCTCTGTAGTCCGAAATTTAGCTTTTCTCATCCCCCTGAATTGCTTATCTGATCCGTCCATAAAGCTGTAATAACAAAACCGGCAGGAGTGCGAACATTTTAATCCAACATCCAGAACAGCACCCCGGCTTAGCTGGCCTGGTTCATGAAAATAGACCGAATTCCCATCAATCATATTACGGTTCTCCTTAAAAATTATGGTTCATCCGGAATTTGCGTACTTGGGAATGAAATATCCATGTCAAACGTGACTTTGTGGAGAATGCCAACTTACCCTTTTACACATTCTCCCTTTTTGTGATTGCCCTTTCGCCCGGATCTGAAGGGTCCTCACAAAAGGGGGGATGTGTCCTTCAAATTCAAGGGCCTAAAAATTGTTAGATTTCAATAGGCTGCCGATAAGTACGCTTAAACTGGAAGAACCAAATTTTATTGCTCAGATTTACCGGCATCTCTGACAAATATGCCATTCGGAATACTTAGGAATTTGTCAGTTTATCAGGGTGCAGGCTTTTTTTTAAAATTGTCTCAGCATGTAATAAAGCAAGATGAGTGCCAGTTGCCGAAACGAGTAAATAGAACGAAAATACAATTAGTTACGCGAATATCGATAAATTATGGACTGATAAATGTCAATTATCTGACGGTGAGGAAAAGAAGCGGGTATGCTCTGTCAGATCAAATAAAAAGGCAAACCCACTTTGGCTCATAACGTATGTGCGGTCATGTGTCAGCGGCTACGTGAAAATGTCTCTAAACCACCTGTCTAAAATGCATCTGGATTTTGTGAGTAAAGATAGTTGCCGGAACCGAGATGATGGTTCCGGCAACGGGAGATAGGGAGAGCAGGATTCGACCTGGTCTTTCATGCAGTTGCTTCTACCTTCGATGAGCACCGTTTCGGCATGGTGCAGCAGGCGGTCGAGGATAGCGGACGTAAGGAGGCTGTTGTTGTTGAAGATCTCGGGACAGTCCTTGTAGGCGCGGTTTAAGGTGATTACCAAAGCGGCCTGTTCATAACGCGGGCTGATGACCTGGAAGAGCAGGTCGGCACCGGCCTTGTCGAAGGGCAGGAAGCCCAGCTCATCGATCCACCTGCGTATCGTGCGGGGATCCAGATCCAGTTGGCCGGCGATCTAGGAGGGCGTTGAGGTCCTCGTATTCTTTGAGATGTCGGATTTTTTACAAACCGTTCGTCGTCGATCATGGCGCACCTTCGATTCTTTGGAGGACCTGCACCAGGGATTGCAAAATACATCATATGCTTGATTTAGCGGGCATTTGAATTGTTCCGGGTCCCACGGTTCCGAGGTACGGAACGTACGTTTTACCGTGGGCATCAACGAACTCTTTTACGGATTGGCAGGGTTTTCGAGCGGCTTACAGTGCAGAGACTGCAGGAAAAGATGTCTCGAACCGGACGAGGTTCGAAAGTGGAAGTTGAAAATTCAGAGAAAAATTATCGAAGAGAAGCGTCTTTTCACCCGGATTTCGCGAAAACCGGGTGACAGCAAGGTCAATTGGCGGCAGCAAGGAATGCCGTAACACATTACCATCACGAGAAAAATAAACCACCAGACGTGGCGTGCGCGGCAATTGGACCGGTTCGTCTTTTTTCAAATGGTGGAGGGAATGCCGCCTTCCAGAAATTCAGTCTCCCCAGCGTCGACACATCAAAACGCCTCTATTTACAACACCTTGAGAGCTTCCAAGTGCCGTTCTCCGCGTCCAGCTGCGGGAAATGTTTTTCTCCACATTTTCCCCAAACAGAGAATGGACGTGGGTTCGATTCCCGCTGCCATATCAAACGCGGTGATATCATAACCCAGGTCTCCAGTTCCACGACTACAACCCTAATCTAATTTAATTGCCACGTCTTCATAGTCCGGGGCCTCGGCGTAGAGCTTCTCGAGCTCGCTGCGCGCCCGCTGGCGCTGGCCGAGTTCCTCATCGACCAAAGCCCGTTCGTACCTGAGCGCCCTAAGAAGCTCCTCGTACTGCCGACACGATTTTTTCAATACATCCATCGAAATCACGCTTTAAGTCATGCTGCCAAAGTCGGATCACCGTCCAGCCCATCTCTTTCAGTTTTCTGTGATTTTTTTTGTCGCGCGCGCGATTTTTGGTAATTTTTTCTTTCCAGAAATCCGACACCTTGTGCTCCCACGACGAGAACCGATATCCGTGCCAGAAATCACCGTCGATAAACACAACCACCTTGGCCTTGCTGAAAACGACATCCGGTTTACCGGGCAGGTCTTTGACGTGCTTGCGGAACCGAAGGCCACGTCGGTGAAGCTCTGAACGGACGGATGTCTCGATTCCCGTATCCTTTCCCTTGATTCGGGACATACAGTAGCTGCGTTGTTTAGGTGTCAAATTGTCGACCACTGTGCAAAACTCTTTTTTACTTTTTTGTTTCTGTTCTTTTTATCTTATAATAGCGCGATTCACCTATTCCTTTTGTAAACCTCTTAGGATCAAATTCTTGCGGGCTGACATACCAGCAGTGGGCAACTTTACAAACAACACTAACCGCGGCACAAGCAACAGCCTGCATCTTTGATCCCGTCAATCCGAACTCCAAATTATACCCCCTGTCAACGTACCAATGGCTATATTGGTTTATCAACAGATTAACAGTGCCTTGCAAATCGTTTGTGTGAATTTCATTTATCCCAGAAGCCCTAAAATTCCATCCTGCTATCTCGGCTGCAATATATGCAATTTCACTGCGAGGTGTTCCTTTCAGAGGAACAATAATTTCGATTCTGTCGTAATCTCTCATATCCAATAATGTCAGCAACCTTTGATGTTTTGCTGAGGCAAATGTACACAATACTTTTCTGCGGGATTCGTCCGCATCCGATTCGATGAGCCCATCTATTGAGTATGGTCCCTTTTCCCCAGTAAATATTTGTGAAAGCGCTTCAAGCAGTTGGTATTGATTTCGATCTTTATCGGCAGCAATAACTTTTTCAATATCGGTATTGAGCGGATAATAATCCTTTGCAAGTGTGTGGCAGATCCAAACTTGTCCCTGTTTATGCAATGTGTTGCGAACAGCAGAGAACAGCGCAGGCTTGGCGAGAGCTGATACATCGATAAGGGCAGGTACATTAGGAACCATTAAACCTTTTGATAAAAGATCATTGTATTTTAAACGGTTAACACTTTTAACATGTTTTTTGACGATCTGCTCAATTTCTTCACCTTTTCCCGGCAACTTATATTCTACAAGAATGGCTTTGCTGGGTTTTAAATGTTCAAATAATCGTTTTGTAGACTCTAAGCTGCGATCCTCAAAACCCAACCCCAAAACGATTACATCAATGTCGTTTGGCCCCATTTTTGAAATATCGATTTGATCTATTGCTAACCTTTCTTTCGGAATATCTGGTGTAGTGCATATTCCAAGATCACCATTAAAAAACACTTCTTCAATAACTGGTTGAACAGTTTCAAACAAAGGCATCTGCTGAAAAGCTTGATGTTCTTTTCGGTCAGGTTTTAACTCCTCCGCTCTTTCCAACTGATCTTTTTGATCCGTTTTTAGTACCCCTCCTCCTAAATTCCTAAGCAATATTTCTTTGCCTTTTTCAGGGTGCATTAACCATTCTTCAAGTTTTTCGCCAGATAGTTCGAATCTGTCGCTTTCTGAAAGACCTATAAAGTTGGACAACCCAAACAACTTTCGATAGGTTAATTTAAATTGTTGGATTGGATCACCGTCTCTGGTCTTTGTTCTTGGTGTGCCGCCATGCAGAACAAAAACACCAGCATCAATTAATTCCCGGAGACGCTGAAATTGTTTCCTTGTGTCTCCAGTAGTCACTCTCACATAGATACTGCTATATTGGCGAAGACGCTTTCTTTTTGATCGACCAATATTTTTACTGGATTTTAACAGAAGCTCATAGGAAGCTTCAGCAAATGTGAGCGCAAAGTCTTTTAAATCACTTTCACGCCTATTTAAGTCATACAATCTGCGACTACAGAAACTCTGATAACATTCAGACTGTATCTCAGGCTTAACCGGATATGACTCACCAGCGGCCTTTTTTAAGATTAATTCATATATACTGATAACATCTCCGATATCTCCAACACAGACTGCCGATAGTACCGATATACCGTGATATACTGATTTTCGATCTCGAGAAGTTTCACTGGTTTTTGTTATATTTCGCGCAACATCTTCCAACGCGCAGTCACCTAAAATTTCCCGCGGTGATACATTAGGATGGTTCGGATAGTATTGAGCTCTTCGTTCAAGAATTTCCTCAATAAATAATTTTCCGGTTTTAGGCCTTGACTTGGTCTTTTCATAAACTTCTGCACCAAGATCGAATACATCGTAATCTCTTCCCACACGTGCTTTCTCAACCAGACCCGGCGAATAAAGAGCCATCTCCAGTGTCTGTGCTTCGGTGGTAAGTTTAAACGCACCGACAGGACTTTGAAACAAGAGAACGGAAAAAATTGTTTTGATCAAATCCTCTCGTAGATATCTCGTACTCACATCATCAAGCAGAAAGAACACTCTGGCAGTATTCCACAACGGCGTGCAATGCCTCGCAGCTTCTCCAAGTGCAACAAAGGCATCTGCTGGTGAAGTTCTTAGCGAGCAATTAAAATCAGGATTTTTGAGAGAAGCATTTATCTTCAATAGGAAACGCTCAAAGTCATAGTCAGTGTGCAAGGCGTTTTTATCTATTTGGATTTCCATATTGGTTTCAAAAGCTTCAACGATGTTATCGTGATAATTGGGAACAACAACGGTTCGATCCAACTCTTGCAGGTGCCTTACCGCCCGAATGATTTCTATACAGTATGCACAAAACAGCCTCTCCAGCGGTGCCGGAGTCTCTGAACGTCCAGGTATCGTAAGCAAATTCATGCAAGAGACGAACAGTCCAACATAGTTGTCGTTTTTAATCCTTTCAACAACATCCGATATGGATTCATCGTTTTTCAGTGCAGCTCTTGCATGGAAGTCTAAAGCTCTGAGCAGCATAGTTTTCCCGCAGCCCCTCATGCCTGTGATAAGGAGCGGACCAGCGGCACTGATGCGCTTAATCCATAGGTCATCAGGATCAACCAACAGGAAAGGAACGTACCATGGCTCAAGAGCACCTGCATTATAAGAATCATCAAATCGGTTAAGCTTCAAATGTTCTTTCCAAGGCGAAGAACTCCGAAAAAAATTATCACGTACTATCCGCATGAGTTGATCGGCAGTCGGTACCCTTCCGGAATTTGCACTTGGAAGAAGGAAATTGACCGTCCGCTCCAAAGCCTCCGCTATCCTGTTTTCTAGATCATCTACCTTGTCAAGATCACGGTAGCCTCCCCGCAACTTGTCGATCATTCCCTGAAGATGACGACATAACCAGTGCTGATCTCCAAATCTGAGATCACATGAATCGCTCTTGCTGGCATCACTAACAGAACCGAGGTCAATCGCTACGGCACGCAAGGTCTCATCAATCGCTTCCGCCCGCCTAGCATCCTCACGCAACTGTTGGATGATAATATTGTCTGCGTGAAGATCGTTATGATATTTCATCTTGTTGGTGAACTCCCGCCATATGCGAAACAGATCGATAGCTATCTGTGCAATGCTGCGTGCGGGGATGGTGTCCGATCCCCCAAGGTACTGGTCGAGTGGAACGCCCTCGACAAAATCAATAACGGCCACATGGCATTCAATAGTTGTGTGGCCAAACTCTACGGATGTATCAAAGTAATCGTTGATCGGAACGATGTGTTCAGTATCTCGTGCTACATCGAGATGTGTCTGGCACTCGGCGTCAAAGTCCTTTCCAAAAAAGCTGTAGATGGAACGTGGGCATACTTTGAGAATGTATGGACGCTTCAGGCGACCCCGATGACACAAATAAGTCACCGCATAGAATCCTCGCCCGCGCGTCTCTTCGACACTATATTCTCCTATCTTGGTTGGAGGGTGTGTAAGAGGAAAGCCGTATAGACGTCCGCAAGTCGGGCAGGGGTCGGTTAATGCTTTATCTGTGTAATCCTTACTAGGACAGAGGAAGCAGCAGTATTTACCCATGGTGCACCTCCCTAAAGTGTAAGTCCGGAATCGGCTCGTTCATTATAGGGAGTGCCGCTGCAACACGTGTTAGCATCTCATCCGCAAAAGCGTCCACGCAGCGTATAGCAGCGAGAATATCTCCCTTATGAACGTATGTACCCGAATTGGCTTTGAGAATGACGCCGCAAGGGTCAGTGAATGGTGCTTCCGAAGATGCGGTCAGACCCTGCACACGAACAATCAATGTGCGCAGGGATTCAAGGTCGACATGTAGAAAGCCATTTCGCTCTGCGGTCAGATTCCGGTTGTGTTCCCTTTCGATGTTGCGAGCGTACTCCTCGAACTGCTCAAATGAGGAACCTTGTATTTCGAGATTGTCTTTGAAAACAGAGTAAATGGTATTAGTGCTTGGTCGTTCTATACGGCCCCCCTTGTGATTCAGTAGAGCCAGACGGTTAACCATCCCGTAACAAACATCATCATGGCTACGCAGCCATGGATCAGCTTGTTCTGTGATAATCTGGAAGACGGCGAGTAGGGATTCTCCTCGACCTATGAATGGTTGGTAAGGAATTCGTGCGTCACTCAAGAAGCAGAGCGATTGGTATCCCAGCAGAGATGCTATGCGGCAAAAGCGCTTTGCATAGCTAGCTGCCGTAGAAAAGGAGCTTCCGAAATTTCCGTGTGGAGCAACTCTTACATCCAAGCCGATGAGAGAGACCGATGCTGCCTTTTTTTTGGCTATTAGACTGGCGATAGCAAGTTCGGGGATGCTTACTCTTTTTGATCGTTTACGAAATGAGAACAGAGTCGCGTCAAGTGGAGTAAATGTATGGGATGCAATAAAATGAACATAGCCACTTTTCAGCAAGAGCTTCTTTACCTCCGCCGCGGTGAAGTCAATCTTGTACTCTGGAACTTGCGCAAGCACGTCAATTCCGCCTGCTGGTCGCCCAGGTACACCGAGCTTAGGGACTACGAAGCCCAAAGCCCTCAAGTAGAGCGGACAGAGAATCGTTGACAAAGAACTTGGGCCACCAGTAGATGGGATGTCAGCAGTTGGAGTTGTTCCCAAGCCGGTAAGTGTTTCTCCTGACTCTGCCAGGCGTACGGTTAAGTGAGCAAGGTCTTCATCTGTCGGATTGTTTTGCTGAACGCGTTCGATCAATGTGCACATCACATCGTCGGTCGGAGATTCAGCGAAAGTATCGACGATATCACGAAAAGGGATCATGTTCAGCGCCTCTCACGACATCCGATATGTCTGTTTGCCTCATAAAGCTTATTTGCCACCTGCCGCGCATGAGCCTTAATGAACGGCGGAGGCAGTGCGTTGCCGATCATCAAGGCGACACCGGACTTATTATCGGCGGTCGGAAACTTGTACCGGCGCGGAAACCCCTGAAGCAGAGCCGCCTCCCGCATAGTGATCGCACGGTCTTCTTCCGGATGAAGGAACCGCCCCTTCGACGGATTGAAGCACCCGCTCGTAATCGTCGGAGCCACATCCCCCCATGCCATGCGACCATAAACGTCTTTGAAGCCGTTACAACGCCTGTGGCAATCCAGTTGATATTCTTCCGGGAGGTCGGTACGACTCCCTCCGTCTTTGGGGATGAGCCGGATCAATTCCATAATCCGGGGTGTACGTTTTTCCGGCATGTCATGTACCGGATCGCCGCTTTTGCCCGCCTTCGGCAATCCACCGATGGCGTCCTTGACCGTTTTTATTCTGCGCGCCGGTTTCGCAAAGGGGATTTTCATCCCGTGGCCGGCAAGATATATCAGCCTTCTCCGGCGTTGAGGAACTCCGTATTCCGCGGCGTTCAGGATGCGGGGATTCTCCCACAAGTATCCGATCTTCTTCATTCGCCTGCAGAAAGCGGCGAACCTTTCGTCATCAGCCAGTCCCGGAACATTTTCCATCATTACGGCGCGGGGACGCAGAGCCTCGACGAACCGCTGAAACTCAAACAGCAGGTCGTTGCGCGGATCATTGATTACGCGCGCCCCATTCAGGGTGCGCATCGTCGAGAACCCCTGACAAGGAGGACAGCCGGCGAGGAGATCAAGTCGTTTATTCTTCAGTCCCAGTGCGGCGGCCAGTTCGGACGGCTCCAGATCCCGGATATCCATCTCCCAAACTGCAACGTCATTGTGGTTGGCTCGGTAAGTTTCGACGGATAGTGGATCAATGTCCACCGCACCAAGCACCCGGAAACCGGCTTTTTTCAGCCCGACGGTCAAACCGCCACATCCACAGAAAAGATCGACGGCCGTAAGTTTGTTGCGCTCGTCGGTTCTCGTTCCGTCGGCAACTCTCTTTCTACCTTTCATCGTCAGTACCTCCTTTCTTGCGAAGGCGCACTAATCCACGCGCTTCTTGGAGGTTACTTACCGGAGGCCGGGTGAACCTGCCGGCGGTAGAGCCGGCATCGGAACGGCGCATCCCTGTCGGGATGTCAGGCGAATTATTCAGTATCACCGTTCCATGGTCCATTCTTACATCTCCAGCGTTTTCAAGACCGCCCGGTCGACGTCACCGTAGAAAACAACATCAAGGCGCTCGATCATATCTTCCGGTAATCCCGCGAACTGCGTCTTGTTGGAAACAGGAACCAGGACGCGGACGGCTCCGCTTTCCAGCGCCAGTTGAAGGGGT
>JALSRD010000018.1 GCA_026984935.1 Desulfobacterales bacterium | reverse complement strand
CAGCAGATATGCTTGCAGATCGTCGTCTGACATCTGCGATCGTAAGTCGGTCGATGGCACGTTGTCTTTGATTTTTTCTAAAATCCTGCGATGATGATCGATGGAAAGCTGTGGGGGGGTGATGCCCGCCTCGGTTTCGCCGTCTACCGGCATGCTTTCCGAAAAGCCCTACGATTCAGCGAAGAGTATGCAAGTAGTCCTATCTAAGCTTTTAACGGTCGCTTGTCAATTTCAATTTTACCGCCGGGGGATGCAGAAATTCTGCCGGCAGCACCCAACATAAGGAGGTTAACATGAGGGATGTGGTTATCGTTTCGGGTTGCCGAACGGCCATCGGAGCCTTCGGTGGCAGTCTGCGCGACATGCATGCCGCCCGACTCGCGGCCGCCGTCATGCAGGCCGCCATCCAGCGCGCCGGTATTTCCGGTGCCATGATCGATGATGTGCGCTTCGGATGCTGCCTGGAGCCCGCCGACAGCCTGAACGTGGCGCGCGTAAGTGCGCTGCTGGCCGGCATTCCCGAAAGTGTCACGGCCGTGACCATCAACCGTGTCTGTATCTCCGGCATGGAGGCGGCGATTTCCGGCATGGCCATGATTCAGGCGCACATGGCCGATATCGTGCTGGCGGGAGGGGTCGAACACATGTCCGGTGTGGCCTACACGCTTCCCAAGGCCCGCTGGGGCTGCCGCCTCCAGGACCAGACCCTGGTGGACGCCCTGATCCGCGCGCTGCACTGCGGATCGCACATTCTGCCGCTGGCCGAAGATGCGCCGCTGGATTTGACACAGCCCCCGTTTCGCCAGTTCCTGGGACAGCCGTACATCATGGGGCACACGGCCGAGTTTGTCGCCCGCAAACTGGACATCGGCCGGCAGGAAATGGATGCGCTGGCCGTCAGGAGCCACAACAATGCCGAACGGGCCACCCGCGACGGCAGTTTCGCAGAGGAGATCGTACCTGTGGAAGTCCCGCGCCGCAGACAGGCACCGCTGCGGTTCGAAAAGGACGAGCATTTTCGTCCCGGGTTGACACTGGAGCAGCTGGCCAAGCTGCCGCCGGCCTTTCTTGCCGAGGGCGGACGCGTCACGGCCGGCAATTCTTCGGGCATCAACGACGGCGCCGCCGCCCTGGTGCTGATGTCGGCACAGAAAGCGGCCGAGCTGAATATTGCACCGCTGGCCAGGATCCGGGCGGTGGGCCGGGGCGGCTGTCACCCGGCGGTGATGGGCCTTTCTCCGGTGCCGGCGGTCAAGGATCTGATGAAACGCAGCGGCCTTGGAATCGAAGACTTTGAGCTGGTAGAGATCAACGAGGCCTTTGCCGCCCAGTATATCGCCTGTGAGCGGGAACTGGGGCTCAGGCGCGAGCGGACCAACGTCAACGGGTCCGGCATCGGCCTGGGGCACCCGGTGGGCGCCACAGGGTGTCGTCTCATGGTCACGCTTATGTATGCCATGAAAAACAGGGGCAAACAGCTGGGTTTAGCCAGCCTGTGCGGCGGCGGCGGCGTTTCCATGGCCTGTGCCCTGGAGATGCTGTAGGGGTTTACAGCCCGCCCTACGCTGCCGCGTCGCGGGTTCAGATGTCCGCCATTAAGCGCAGCCGGCTTTCACGCCGGCCGATTTCCGCGAGCAGGTCCCGCACCTGCCCGGCAAAGTCGCGCACGAAATCCTGGTCACGGATGGCGTCCAGGTTGATGCGCACGTTGCCGGCAGCCCCCAGCAGCGCCGTTTTGGCCATCAGGGCAGCCACGATGCCGTCACTGGCGGCATTGCGGTTTCCCCGCTTCACGGCGGTTTCGGCCAGGTCAAAGATCCGCAGGGCGTCCCGGGCCACCGCCAGCGGCACGCGGGCCGCCTGTTTGAAGGCTTCCTCCACGGCTGCACGGCGCTTTTGCGCTTGTTCCGGACTTTCCTTGGGAAGCCTGAAGGCCTGCAACACCTGTCCGTAGGCATCTGCGTCGCGGTCGATGCTGCGGGCCATTTCCTGCCGCAGACGACTGGCTTCTTCGGCAACGGCCGCCATTTGTTCGCTAAACTCCTCGTAGCCCTTTTTGCCTACGGTGAGGCGGGCCACCATTTCGGCCAGGGCGGCGGCCAGCGCGCCGGCCAGCGCCGATACACTGCCGCCGCCGGGCAGCGGCTCGCCCGCAGCGGTCTTGTCCAAAAATTCCCGGATGGTCAGGTCGGTCAGCATGTCGTTTTGTTCCTCGTTGTGGTTTTCCATGGAGGCGATGGGGCCTGTGATGCGAAATGGGACGCCACTGCGTACATACTATGGCAATGGCGATTGTCAAGGCGAAAAGACGCCGGATTGCCGTTTGTACCTTTGACATGCGGCGCTGGCCGCGCTATGCGTGCAGCGGGATTTATCATTTGCCGCTGCCGGGTGGCTGCCCGGCCGCGGGGGAAATGCTGCCATGCACCGCAAAAACACGGTAGACGCGGGAACCCGCATGCTGAATTGTCGCCGGCAGGGGGCCGGACCGCCTCTGATCCTGCTCCACGGCCTGTTCGGTTCGCTGACCAACTGGCTGGCGGTGGCGCGCCGGCTGGCCGTGCACTTCAGCGTCTATGCCCTGGACCTGCGCAACCACGGCGATTCCTTTCACAGTACTGACTGCAGCCTTGCCGCCATGGCCGGGGATGTGCGGGCTTTTATGGCTGCCCACGGCCTGAAACGTGCGACACTGGTCGGCCACTCCCTGGGCGGCAAGGTGGCCATGCAGTTTGCCGCCAGCTACCCGCGGCAGGTCACCTGCCTGGTGGTGGTGGACATGGCGCCGCGGGCCTATGCCCCGGCCCTGGAGGACATTTTCGATGGGCTGCTGGCCGTGGATCTCAAAAGCTGCGGCACGCTGAAAGACGTCGTTGCGGCCCTGGCGGAGCACGTTCCCGACCGCATGACGCGCCGTTTTCTGGCCAAGAACCTGGCGCGTGGCAGTGACGGCCGCCTGTACTGGAAAATCAATCTGCCGGCCATGGCCGCCGGCCGTCGGGAAGTTTACCGCGCGGTGGATATCGACCATCCCATCGGCTGTCCGGCGCTTTTCGTGCGGGGAGGCGACTCGGACCATGTCACGGAAGATGACCACGGGCCGATCCGGCGCCTGTTCCCCCGCTCTCAGGTCGTGTCCGTACCCCGCGCCGGCCACTTTGTGCACATCGATGCACCCAAAACCTTTTGCCGGGTGCTGCTCGACTTCCTGTTTGAAAAATGTGACGCTGCGGGTTAACCCAGCAGCATGCTGCGCACATGGCGGGCGATGGCCAAGGCACCGGTTACGCCCGGGCTGTCGATGCCCAGAAGATTGACCAGACGCGGTTCGCGGGGGCAAAACCCGATCACCCAGTCCTGGTGGCCGGCCAGGCGGGCCTGGATGCCGATCTGGTGGGGTGTCAGGTCCGCTTCCGTCAGGCCCGGGAAAAAGGTTGCCACGCGGCGATGAAATTCGGATGCGGGCCGGTAGGGGCCGCCGTGGCTCTCGCGGCCGGCTGCGGCGTGGTTCAAAGGCCCCACCGTGACCACCGGCCCGATGGTGCTGACGCCGCGGGCATCGGTTTCCAGAGTGGGCGTCAGGTGCACGCCCACCGTAAAATAGGTGCCACGATCCGTCGTGACCCGCTGCGGTGTGGGATACACGTTCGTGCCGTTAAGCGCCAGGGACGTCCGTTTGCCGCGGTAAAACTTCATGGCCTCGCCGCAGAGCGGATCGATACGGTAGTCCGATGCCGGATCGGCCATGGCGGCTACGCTGTCGCTGTACAATCCGGCGCAATTCACCAGTTTCTTCGTCAGAAAGACATCCCCGGCACCGTCCGGATACTGCAGGCGGACTTCAAGACCTTCACCGGTCGGGGTGATGCCGGTTACCTCGGTGCCGCTGAAAAACTGGGCACCGCTGTTGGATGCCAGGGCGTGGATTCTGCGAACCAGTGCGGCCGGATCGATGATGCCCGCCGTGGGCAGCCACAGAGCGGCCCGCGCCCGCACCTGCGGCTCTTTTTCGCGGACCTGGTCCGCGTCCAGCAGCCGGACCGGAACGTCGTTTCGCGTGGCGCGGGCGTGGTATTTGTGCAGCACGGGCAGTTGCCTGTCATCCGTGGCCACGATCAGCTTGCCGCATTGTAAAGCCGGTACATTGTGCATCCGGCAGAAGTCATAGAGCAGGCGGTTGCCCGCAGCGCACAGGGCGGCCTTTAACGGCCGGCTGCGGCGGTCGTAGTACAGACCGGCATGGATGACCCCGGAGTTGCGCGTGGACTGGTTCTCCCCCTCGCAGACCCCCGGATTTTTTTCGATGACCACGACGGTTTCACCGGCCCTGGAAAGCTCCAGGGCCACGGCACAGCCGATGACACCGGCGCCGACAACGGTTACCTCCAGTTGTTCCATCGAGCGCTCCTCCCGTCGAGCCCCGGGCTAGGGGGTTTGTTGACACCCCGAGGTTTCAATTATCTAGTATAAAAATTACGCTGGTTTTTTGCAAGCGCAATCCCGGCCTCTGCAGGTTAAGCTCGGCAGACTTGTAAAAAGGCGGTTTGGAGCGGATTTCAGGACTTTTCAGCAAACAGGACTGTTTTCAGGGTTTGAAGCTTTTCAGTTTCCCTTTCAGGTCCGGCAGCGCACGGCAGGCTTGGCGGCAGATGTCCTGCCAACTATCCGTGCGCTTGCTTCGCAGGCAAGCCCGCTGTATCTATTCAGCACCAGCAGAGCCGAAAAAACATTTGACTCCCC
>JALSRD010000017.1 GCA_026984935.1 Desulfobacterales bacterium | reverse complement strand
TGTCCGCCCTGCGGGAGCGCCGATTTTACCGCCTCTACTGTGTTGCAGGGCATTTGCGTCTGTATACTACAGCTGCATGCCCTGCGCCTTGTATAGGCGGCAAACGCGACGCTTGCAAAATTCAGGTCTAAACCTCTTTCTCATCCGGCAATTAGCGCCTTTCAACCGGCGGCTCTTCCACGATGACCCGCAGGCCGTAGGAGAAACCGCTGATAACGACTTTTTCGCCTTCCAGAAACTTTCTGTCCCTGGAGACCGCATTCCAGATTTCAGTGGCGTATTGAATTTTTCCCTCCGGAGCGATCTTTTTGAGCACCACGCCGGTTTCCCCCAGCATGGCTTCCCGGCCGCTGCAGACCCTGGCGCGCATGGCCTGGTAAATCTTGTAGTAAAGCAGCATCGAGACACCGACAACGAAGAGATACACCGGCAGGGCGGCGTGCAAAGGAAGCATCCAGAAAAGCGGCAGTGCGAAGATCGGCAGAAAAAATATCAGGTGGCACATATCTCATCTCGCTGGTAGCGCCGGATTGAAAAGCGGCCCATGTTTTCAGGACGTTTTGGATTTTTCGTCTTCGATCCGGCCCCGATCATAGCGCGTTGAAATGACGGTGTACTCGTCCTTACGAAGATCGATCACCTCTTCCTTGAAATTGTCTGCTTTGGGATCGTCGGCAGAAAAATCCCGGCGCCGCCTTGCATTGCGGCGTCCATGGCCGCAGCAGCCTCCGGAAATTCTACCGGAAAAGATCAGATAGACAAAAAAGCCGACCAGAATCAGTGGTAGCAGGTTCAGCATTTTCCCCTCCTCCCCTCCAGGTCTGCGTAATGACCTGGGCGATGCGTCCGGTGCAAAAAAGTGCGTTACCGGCGGATCCGCCGTAATTACAACGGCCACCTCTATCCACGGATATCGCGCTTTTTGGCTTCGAACTCGTCGCGGTTGATTTCACCGCGCGCATAACGGTCATTGAGAATCGCCAGGGCATCGGGCACGGTCTGCAGCCCCCGCTTGCTTCCGCCCATGGACGAAACCAGCAATTTGATCAGAAAGACAACTCCCACAACGATCAGTATCCAGAAAAGTACCATCAAAATCATCCCGATCCCCCCTCGCACCCATGCACCGTTCATCCAGCGGCCCAGAGGGCAACTGGCCCACGCACCTGTCGGCTGAGCCAGAGCCAGGCTCTGGGGAAGAAGGCTGGAAAACGCCCAACTCCCGGCGAACAGCATGGATGTTGACTTGAAAAATTTCATGTGGTTTGGTTACCATCTTTTTAAGAATTGTGAATCAGGGCCGCGGGCGGCATGCCGCCCGCGGCCGAATCCCGGCTGCGGCAAAATGCTCTGTCTGCTACCATCCGCAGTTGCGGCCGCCGTATCCGGATCCCCGCATACCGGGGCCCATCCTGTAGCCGCCACGATTCCAGTTTCCACGGTAGCCGGGACCTGGTGTCCCCATCATGGGCATGTGGCCGCCATTGTTCCAGCCGCGGCGATTCTGATAATTGGGCATGTTGGGCCCGTAAGGCCCCCGCATGGTCCGGTTGCCGTTGGCCGGTGCATTGCCGCCGTTGGCCCATCCCTGACTCTGGGCACTGCCCGAGGGCACGGCACTCCCGCCGTCGGCAAAGGCGTAAACGCCCACACCCAGAAGCGCTGTCAATGTGATGACCATCAACGCGGTGCCCTTTGATTTGGTTTGCATGTCATCCTCCGTTACAATATCCATCAGGTTTGAATCAGTTTGCGGCCATGCCGCCCGTCGGCTTGTCCGCCATTTGACCACCTGAAAGAGCAAGCCGCATGCCAGCCGCTGTGAAGCCGAATGAAAAAAATTGTATCTCACTGAAAACATAATCATAAATAAATTTAACTGGCGCCAACTCTGAAATCCTGCCGGAACTGACAGCAGGGCAAGGTGTGGCCTTATTACCCATATTCCAGGAAGCCCGACATGCCACGGTGTGCAAAAAAAACACGTTAACCGGCACCTTTAAACAGGATCTGGCAAGACAGACAAGGTCCGCAATTCCGAAAGGTTGTCGTTCCGGCGTTTTGCCACGGGTCGAAACGCGGCCTGGCACACCTCTTGCTGCATTTTGTATGGATAGTGGTTTTCCGGCGCAGGCCGCTGGTGGTCAGGTCAATCGCTTCGTGCCCATGTAACTTTTGCGCGCATAAACCGTTATAGGAACAATGTGAAGCGCTTCAGATTCTTTTACAACGAATACCGTGAAAGGCTGTTTGCCTACCTGTTGAAAATGACGGGCGACTATCACCTGTCCGCCGACATCATGCAGGAAAGCTTCACGCGCTATATGGAGCGCTACAAGAACAGATCGCACAGCGCGTCGCTGCTGTTTGCCATCGGGCGCAACCTGGTGATCGACCATGCCCGGCGCCGGAACACGCGGGCATCTTACGGGGATTTCACCCTAAACAGCCCACAGGCCGATCAGGAACAGGCTCTGATGGTCCGTGAACGGTATCGGCAGGTCCTGGCGGGCATGCAGCAGCTGCCGCAAAAAGAGAGGGACACGCTGGCCCTGGTTGTCAGCAGTGATCTGCCGTATGCGAAAATTGCAGAAATCACTGGAACCAGCGAGGCCAACGTGAAGGTCATGGTGCACCGTGCGCGGGTCAAACTGCGCCGGATTCTTCAGGCAGGTGAGTCATGAAAGACTATCTGATCAGCATGTTCATCGACAACGAACTGGATCTGGATGAAAAGATGATGTTCGTGGAAACCGTTCACGGCGACCGCCGGTTTAAAGATGAAACCGTCAGTCTGATCGGCCAGGAAAAACTCCTGCGTGCCGATATGGCGACACGGGTGCCGGCAGCAGTGCAAATCGGAGCTGCAAAGACTTTTACGCTGCACGGGTTCCGACCCTTGGCGGCTTTTTCAGCGGTACTGGCGCTAGCGACCGCCCTGTTCTTTCTGTACCCGCGCCCGGCAAAGCACCTAGCTCCCATCGCGGCCCGGCACAGCATGCCCTACCGTTTCGTCGTCTACCTGCCGCATGCCCACCGAACCCAGATTACGGGCAGCTTTACCGGCTGGCGGCCACTGCCCATGCGGGAGATAGCTCAAACCGGATACTGGGTGCTCACGCTCAACCTTTCCGCCGGCGAATACCGTTACAGTTATCTTGTGGACAGTGCCAAACACATTGCCGACCCCACCATCGCCACCCGTGAAAAAGACGATTTCGGCGGCGAAAACTCAATCATCGAGGTGAAAAACGCGACATGATGCCAAAAATCCTGATCACCCTATCCCTGCTGGGAATCCTGAGCGGCTGTTCGACAACCCCTTACCTTCAAAGCGCTCCCGATACGGTCACGCTGTACCTCAAACTGCCGCATGCCAGCCGTGTTCAATTTGCATCCTCCATGGACAACTACCAGGCCCACGACACCCGCAAGACGACTTCGGGGCAATGGGAAATCGACGTGCCGGGCAATACTGAATTCAAATATTTCTATATCGTCGACGGCCGCGTTTACCTGCCGGACTGCCGCTATAGAGAACGCGACGATTTCGGCTCCCGCGACTGCGTTTTTATCCCCTGAGCTGTAACCTTGAGGCCGGCCGGGCGTTATGCAGTTAAAACCGGAAGACTTCCAATTGCCTTTCAAAATTACCAGAGCGGGATTCGAGGTTAAATTCAACCCGCAGACAGCGGAGGTATCCATGCGAAAAATCGCCTTCATCGTCAGTCTCACTTTTTTCTTTGCGCTACCCTCCCTTGGTGCAGGCAATGTTCCAGATGTGCCGGATACCTGGTCACAGGCCCTGCAGACCCAGACGCGTCAAATGATCCGCAGCGGCATACCGCACGACCAGGCCGTCACCATGACGCAGGCCATGATCCAGGCGCGCTTCGATCAGCGACAGATTCTGAAGGCCCAAAGAACTGTCATCCATGCTCACCAGAAGGGCCTGCCGGTGCAGCCCGTCATCAGCAAGGCTTTCGAAGGGATGGCCAAGCACGTCCCGCCGCCCATGGTCATTAAGGCTATGGAACGTGTGAATTCCCGTTACGCCTATGCCCTCCAGCAGGCCAGGAAGCTCTCCAGCCGGCAAGCCGACGTCCGGCATCTCGGACAAACCCTGGCCGAAGCACTCGCTGCCGGAATGCACCGCAGCGATGTGGCAAAAATGGTCGGACAATTTCACCATGCTGCGCGCAACACCAGCCGCTCAGAACAAAATGCCCTGGCGGCTGCAGCCTTGATGGCCGCCAGGGACATGGCACGTCAGGGAGTCACTTCCAAGCATGCCGCCGAAGTGGTCAACCAGGCGTTGCAGCAGGGATTCAAGACCCATGAAATACAGGCGCTGCACAATTCTTTCATGTCGCAGGCTGCCAAAGTTCCGGCAGACCACCTGGCCCAGGGCTATGCCCGGGCCATCCACGAAGGTATGACGCCTCAAGGCATACTCCACGGCGAGATGGGCAAGCAGGGCCAAAGCGCCTTCGGCGGCAGCCACGGTACCATGGGAGGTATCGGCAGGGGAATGGACGCTACCGGATCCCATGGCGTCGTCGGCGATCATGGCGGGTTCGGCATGTCGGGTGACACGGATGCCGGCCACGGGCATGGTGGCGGCAACACCGGCAGCGGCGGAATGGGTGGCCATGGCGGCGATGATGCCGGTCCGGGTCCAGGTGGCGGCTCCGGCGGTGGTGGTGGCTCCGGTGGTGGTGGTGGCTCCGGCGGTGGCGGCGGCTCCGGCGGTGGTGGTG
>JALSRD010000016.1 GCA_026984935.1 Desulfobacterales bacterium | reverse complement strand
CGTACTGCCAAGCCAGGCGCATGCCAAAATCACCTGCCGCCTGGTCCCGGATCAGCAGCCTGAAAAAGTCGTGTCGGCCGTCATCCACCACATCAAGAAACACGCGCCGACGGCGGTCACCGTCCAAGCGCATCCGATCCCGGGCAGCGCCAACCCTTTCCTGATTCCCTACGATCATCCCACGAACCAGGCCGTCGCCCGGGTCTTGGAAAGACTCTATGGCAAAAAGCCCTACATCACCCGCATGGGCGGCACCATACCGGTGGGCGACCTTTTCTTGAAGCACCTGGGGGCGCACATGGCCGGACTTTCCTTCGGTCTCAAAGACGAAAACATCCATGCGCCCGACGAGTTTTTCCGTCTGACGAGCTTCGAACGCGGCCAACGGGCCTACTGCCTGGTGCTGGAGGAACTTGGCGCCATGCAACCGCCGACATGATGGCAGGGAATTCATGCACGCGCCATATACGGGTGGATGCCCTAAAAAGCTGCATTGATGGCTCCTGGCTGTTGTCTGACATGAAAGGCCGGTCGCCATGGTAAAGAGGCCGGCTGCGAACAACCATGCCCCGTGAAATTTCATTTATCCTTTGGCCGATAGCGGCCGATAATAAAAGCGCCCCGCAGCGGCCGGAGCCAATTAATGCTTGACAAGAAGGGCCCGCCACCCGTAATAGGATAATTGGGTCACTACATGCGGCCGGACAGAAGGTGCGACTTCAAAACAGGGAGGAAAGTGTATGCTCAGGCGATTGCGACATAAAAAAGTGGGCAAATTGGCCCTTTTGTTGGCGCTCGTTGCTTTCACATCCACGGGATTTTGCGCCGATACCATATCCCCCACTCTCGTCCCGAACGGCAAGGTTCTGGTATATCAGGGCAAGCAGATTGTTGGCCAGCTGACGGCCGAGGCCCCGCTGCCGGAGGGCAAACTGCTGGTGGTCAGCGGGAAATGCGGGGTTAAAATGGACGGCTTTTTTCTGGTGGCGGCCGATAAAAGCAAATTTTCGGTGATGACCGCCAAAATGGACAGATCGCTTAAAGTCAAGTCCGGCAGGGTGTTTTTCGCCATCTCCAAGCTTGCCGATCCGCTGAGTTTCGTCACCCCCGCGGGCACCGTCATCGCCCGCCAGGTGCTTTTGAATGCGGCCACCGGAGACGCCCTGCTGAAGGGCTACGTCGATGTGACGCCCAAGGGATCTGAGATCGGCGTCATCGAGGGGGGCTCGATGATCCTCACCACCAGCGAAGGCACCCAGAAGATCAACCCGGGAAACCGGTTGCTGCTGGCGGCTGCTCCGGCAGTGGGCGGTGCCACCGGCGGTGCTGCGGCAGGTGCCGCGGCAGGCGGTTCGGCTCTCGGCGGGATCACCGCCCTGGCCGTTCCTGCGGCGATAACGGCTACCATGATTGGCGTCGGCGCCGCCAACAGCGGCACGTCAAACGATCTCAAGCCGGCATCTCCGCCGCCGGAAGCCAGCACCTTTACGCCGAGATAGTCTTAACATTCCATTCATATACACCCAGCGGCGGTTTCCCGGCAGGTTGGGAAATCGCCGTTCCTGTAGCTCCGGCAGAAAGTCATCATGACGATCCAACCACGCAGCTTGTCGAAATACCCGGCGGCAGTTATACTGGTGCTTCTTGCCGCCGTGCTCTTTTTTAACGGGTGCGCCTCCTCGACCACCGATGAAAAAGCACCTTTGGCCAGCGCCTACCTGAAGACCAGCAGCAAAAAAGCTGAAGAAATCGCCAAACTGAACACCACCCTGCTGGCGTCCGCCAGGATCGATTCCGACCCCAGCGATTACCTGCTGGGCGCCGGCGACCTGATCGAAATGGACGTTTTTGAGGCCAGGGAACTGCACACCACCGCCCGGGTCAGCTCCCGGGGCTATGTCACCCTTCCGCTGATCAACGAGGTCAAGGTCAAGGGGCTCACCGCCAGCGAAGCTGAAAATTTCATCGAAGATCTCTACCGCAAAAAGTATATCAAGAATCCGCACGTCAGCATTTTCATCAAGGAGCATTTCAGCCAGCGCATCACGCTGGTCGGTCAGGTGAAAAATCCGGGCACTTACGACTACATGGCCCGCCAGCGCCTGTTGGATGTGCTGGCCCTGGCCGGCGGCCTGACCGAAAAAGCCGGCGCCGTCGTCCAGGTGCGGCGATACAGCGGCACGCACAACGAGCGCCAGATGTTCATGGTCGACATCGACAAACTGGTCAGAGAAGGCAATGTCGACCTGAATATCAAAATCAACGGCGGCGACATCATTTTCGTGCCCGAAGCCGGCACTTTTTTTGCCGACGGCGCGGTGCGCAAGCCGGGCTCCTACCCCCTGAAATCGAATATGAACCTGCAGGAAGCCCTGCTGGAAGCCGGCGGGTTTGCCCCTTACGCGGACAGCAAAAAGGTCACGCTGATCCGCTCCGACGGCAAGGCGGGCCGCAAGATTCTGCATCTGGATCTGGAAAAGCGGCCCCAGGATCAGGACCTGGTCGTCAAGGATCACGATGTCATTATCGCCAAGGAAAGCACCTGGGGCAAAATCACCCACGGCACGGGATTCAACATCGGCATCCCCGGCTTTTTGGGCATCGGCTACCGGGATCCGTCCCGTTAACAAAGGCAAAGTGGTCTGACGATGAAAAGCCCGATACACAACTGCAAAACTATAGGCATGCCATTCCTGATGCTGCTCATGTTGGCGCTGCTTTTCGGCTGTGCACAACCTGCCGGAAAAAACGATGCCACACGGGGTGTACAGCTGCTGGAAAAGGGAGATCTTGACGCCGCTTATACGGCCTTTGAAAAAGCGTATCAGCGGGACCCCTCCTCGGCTTTCAACCTGAACAACATGGGCTATGTGCAGGAGATGAAATACCAGAACTATCCAAAGGCAGCTGAGTTTTACCGCCGGGCCGTGGAAAAAGCGGCCGCCCAGCATCTGCACGTTGAAAAAAGTGACATCCAAGCCTCCCGGGGGCAATCCCTTGAAGCCGTGGCGCGCCAAAACCTGGCCCGCGTTCAGCAGAAACTGCAGCAATAAGGGCCACGGCAGAAAATACATCCACGGATATCTGGCCGGAACAGAGGCTTTATCGTTATTCCAGGGCCCTAAGGGCTCGCGCAACAATAAGTTCGCAGATTTTTGGCGTTGCGGCGCCCGGCTGGCAAGGCGCGAAAGTGCAGGCATATCGGGAATATGCCGATCTTTCGCAACGCAGCCAGGGGGGATGCGTCGGCGTTTAAAATGTGAAGTTATTTTTGAGTGAGCCCTAAGCCTGTCTGCATCATGGGCCTTGTCCGTTTGACTTGCGCCCTCCCATTTTTCGCGCGTGTTATCGCCAGCGTCTTTTGTGCGCCAAACCAGGTATCGGCTGAAGCCCCCGGCGGCGAGGAAAGGAGTCCGGCCCCGATAGCCAAGGGCACAAGTTTCTCTCCTCTGCCCGTCGGCCACATGGAGACGCCGTGCTGCCGGGCAAACTCTAACACTTTGGCAGGATGTCACTGAAATCAATGAAGCCGGCAAAACACCAGGTGTCAAATTTATACGTGGAACAGGTAAGGGAGATGGTTTTGGCAAAATTGGCCGGTTTGCAGGTGAAAGTTTACCTGTTTGGCTCCCGGGCCACCGGAAAGGCATGTGAAACTGCTGATATCGATGTGGCCATAGAACCATTTGAGGCCTTGCCAATTGGACTGTTGAGCGATATTCGAGAACAACTCGAAGAAAGTAATATCCCGTTTCCGGTGGATTTGGTGGACCTCTCGTCAGCTTCGGAAAAGCTTGCGGCCATGGTGAGACAGGAGGGGATCTTATGGAAAGATTGCAAGCCCGACTAGATTCGGCGAGAGCCGCACTCGATACACTGTTGGAACTGACCGGCAAAAAGGATGTTTCCCGGCTGCATCGCGACGCTGCAATTCAACGTTTTGAATACACCTTTGAAGCCGTTTGGAAGACGGGCAAAGCATATCTGCTGGAGATTGAGGGGTTGAATGCGGCATCCCCCAAAAAGGTGATCCGGGCCTGTCTGCAAACTGGGATTATATCCGAAGAAGAAACCCATTTGGGCCTTCAAATGGTGGATGATCGAAATCTCACCGCGCATACATACCATGAAAAGGTGGCCGAGGGTATTTACCGGAAACTGGCCCAATATGCTGATCTTATGCGCAAGTGGCTTTCTGAAATGGATAAAAGAGCCGCCTGACGGAACTTGCGGAAAGAGGGATGATCAACCCTTCGCGTGCGGCTGCGCCGCAGCAACCTGCCCCTTGAATGGGAAGCCGCCGCACCGCCGAGCTCGAGGCCAGAGAGGAGGCGGTTCTGAAACAGGAACAGGAAACCGCCGCCCTCAAACAAGAGGCCGAAACCTTCCCGCAGCGGGTCGAGGAAAACGTCCGCAAAGCAGTGGATGCAGCCACCGAGCGCCTCACCAGCGATTTCGAGAAAACCAGTGCTCTGCTGAAAGCCCAGTTTACGGGCGAAAAGAACGTTCTGTCGAGCAAGATCGCATCCCTCGAAAGCCTTGTTGCGGCCCAGAGATCCCAGATCGAGGAGCTTTCCAAACACAACGAGCAGGCTTACGAAAAGGTTCAGGACATTGCCAATCGCGCCGTGGCCGCCGCCAAACGGGAATACATCCCGGTGCCTGCAGCCATGCAGTCAGCCGGGGGCCCGCCCGAAAAGTGAAGACCGCTGCCAAAAATGACGGCGGAATGGAAGTTATAACCTGAATTTTGCAAGCGTCGCGTTTGCCGCCTATACAAGGCGCAGGGCATGCAGCTGTCGTATACAGACGCAAATGCCCTGCAACACAGTAGAGGCGGTAAAATCGGCGCTCCCGCAGGGCAGACA
>JALSRD010000015.1 GCA_026984935.1 Desulfobacterales bacterium | reverse complement strand
GTTGCACCGCTGATTTTTTACCTGAATTTTGCAAGCGTCGCGTTTGCCGCCTATACAAGGCGCAGGGCATGCAGCTGTGGTATACAGACGCAAATGCCCTGCAACACAGTAGAGGCGGTAAAATCGGTGCTCCCGCAGGGCAGACAATTTTGAAGTCAAAATGGAAGGTTTCCGAACATACCAATGACGCTGAAAAATATCGCGCTGCATCCATAGACAGCCATGAGATAACATTACAATTTTGTAAGTTTTCAAAATTGTCTGTGCAAGATTCAGGTTTTAAACAGGCCGGTGCCAACCCCGAAGGGAGGGGTTTCCGCTAAAGGCGATGTTTTTCCTCAGTGGCCGGATTCGGAAGTACGGTGACGCACCGAAGCCGGCAAGACGCCCGTCCGGCAAGGCACGAAACTTCGGCCTATCGGGGATATGCCGTGGTTTGTGCAACGCAGCCCGACGGGATGCATGCACGGATGAGTGCCATCATATTTATGAAGCGGGCCACTGAGGTGCAAAACGCGGCCCGTCGGATGGAATACAGATGCGGGAGGGGAAGGGTGCGCCCCGTGTACCGGGAAACGAGACAGGCGTACCTGCTGCGTTCCGATCGGCAGGTTCCGGGCGGCGTCCGCACGCCGTATTTCGACACCGGCCGCGGGCGGCAAAACAGCCCGGGCGCTAAAAAATCTTACCGGGGTTCATCAGGTTTTTAGGGTCGATCAGGGTCTTGATCTGCTTCATCAGGTCGTAGCCGCCGCCGTGCTCCAGGGGCATGAACTGGCGTTTCCCGATGCCCACGCCGTGCTCGCCGGTGCAGGTGCCGCCGAGCTCCACGGCCCGGGTCACGATGCGCCGGTTGACGGCCTCCAGTTTCTGCCAGGCATCTTCGTTCCGGGGGTCTCCCGGCATCACCACGTGCAGGTTGCCGTCGCCGGCGTGGCCGAACACGTACCCGGGCACCTGCGCCTGGGCCACAACCGACTGGGCAAACACCACCATCTCGGGATAGCGTGAAATCGACACGGCCGCATCCACGATGAGCGTTTCGTTGCCCGGATGCGCGCGGTGGATGGTTTCGGCGGCTTCGTGGCGTGCCTGCCACAACTGCTGACGTTCGGCGGCGGACACGCCGCTCCTGAAATCCGTCGCCCCGCAGTCCATGCACACTTCACGGGCCAGTACGGCGGTTTCGTCGAGAGCCGCATCGCTGATCCCGTGAAATTCGCAGAACAGGGACGGCACCTCCGGCAGCCCCAGCTCTTTTTCGCGGTTCAGCAGGCCGATCAGGTTGGCGGGCAGCAGTTCCAGCGCCGCGGGTTCCAGGCCGGAAGCGATGAGCAGGGCAACGGCCTGCGAGGCATCTTCCAGGCGCTCGAAGGTGACCACCGCGGACAGGTGCTGGGCCGGCAGGCCGGTCAGCCTCAAAGTGGCCTCGGTCACGATGCCCAGCGTTCCTTCGGAACCGACGAACAGGCGCGTCAGGTCATATCCGGCTGAGGATTTGGGCGCCCGGCAGCCGGTGTGAATGGTGTCTCCCGCGGGCAGCACCACGGTCAGACGCATGACGTAATCCCGCGTGGCACCGTATTTTACGGTCCGTACACCCGAGGCGTTGTTGGCGATCATGCCGCCGATGGTGGCATCGGCGCCCGGGTCCGGCGGGAAGAAAAGCCCGTGGCGACCGGCTTCACGGTTCAGGGTCTTGCGCAGCACGCCGGGCTGCACATCCACCTGCAGGTCTTGCGGGCGCAACTCCAGGATCTTGTCCATGCGGGTAAAGTCCATGACCAGCCCGATACGGGTCGGCACGGGGTTGCCCTCGATGCTGGTGCCGGCGCCCCACGGGAAAACTGCGATTTCCTGATCGTAACACCAGGCCAGAATGCGGGACACCTCCCGGGTGCTGACGGGCCAGATCACACCGGCGGGCAGAGGGCCCCAGTGCGGTGAAAAGTCATGCCGGTGCAGCTCGCGGTGCGAGGTCCCCGTGGAAAAACGGTCCGCCGCTACCAGGGATTTTAAGGCTTCGATCTGTTGCGCCGAGAACTTTTCCATGAGCAACTTTCCCTTTTGATGCGCCTGCGATGCCGGCCGGCCGCCCGTCATCGCCGAAAGGTTTAGACAACTAAAACAAAAATTCGTACCGCTGCAGGTCCCGGCTGTACACAGCCCTATGCATCGCCGCGCAGCACGCGCTTCAAAATCTTGCCGGTGGCGCTTTTGGGCAGCTGTGCGACAAACTCCACCTTGCGGGGCACCTTGTAGACCGCCATGTGGGCGCGGCAGAATTCGATGAGTTCCCCGGGGGTTGCTGTGGCGCCGTCCTTCAAAACAACGGCGGCGTGCACCGTTTCGCCGCGGGTGGGATCGGGCATGCCGTAAACGGCGGCCTCCTGAACCGCCGGATGTTTGAAAATCACCTGCTCCACCTCGTTGGGATAGACATTGAAGCCGGCGGCGTTGATCATATCCTTGACGCGGTCGGCGATGTAAAAATAGCCTTCCTCATCCATGGTGCCGATATCACCGGAATGCAGCCAGCCCGCACGGATGGCCTCTGCCGTGGCCTGCGGATTTTTCCAGTAGCCCTGCATGACATTCGGCCCCCGGATAATGATTTCCCCCATTTCCCCCGGCGGCAGCACATGGCCATCTTCATCTGCAATTCTCATTTCGACATTTTCGATGGGCATGCCGATGCTGCCGGGTTTGTGGTGAAACTCGTGATTGTAGCTGGCAAAAGGCGAGCACTCGGTCAGCCCGTATCCCTCGAAAATCGTCAGGCCGAATTTTTCCCGCCATTGCCGCAACGTCTCTGTGGGCATATTGGCCGCGGCGGTAAAGCAGTACCGCAGGCTTGAAAAATCAAGTCCGGAAGTATCCATGTTGATCAGATGCGTGTAGACGGTCGGTACCGCGAAGAACATGGTCACCTGCCGGCGGGAAATGGCATCGGCCACCGGCTCGGGCTCGAAGCGGCGGTGCAAAACGATGGTGGCGCACTTGCGGATGCCACCGTTTAGAATGTAATTCTGGCCGAAACAGTGAAAAAGCGGCAGAAAGAGGTGCAGCCGGTCTTCAGGGCCCATACCGGAGTGATTGGCGGCGGAAGTTGAATTGGAAACGATATTGGCCTGGGTCAGCACGGCACCCTTGGGAAACCCGGTGGTGCCGGAGGTATAGAGAATGGCGGCCGGGTCCCGCCCATCGGTTTCGGCACTGGTAGAACAGCGGTCCCCCCCGGCCACCAGATCCTGGAATGCCAGATCGTTGCCGGCTTCGCCCTCGGCAACGACGATATGCTGCAACGTGGGCAGTTCATCGGCAGGGACATGCTCGCGCTGCGCAGCGGTTGTCAAGAGCAGTTTGGCCCCGGCATCGTTGACGATATATTTGACCTCATCGCGCTTGAACATGGAATTGATGGAAACCGCAATGGCGCCCAGCTTCTGAACGGCGAAATAGCCGACCACGAACTCGGGGATATTGGGCAAAAACAGGGCCACCCGGTCGCCTTTGGCCACCCCCAGCGCCCGCAAGCCGTTGGCCAGGCGATTGGCCTGCTCATCGAGCTGGCGGTAGGTCAGGGTTTGATTCTCAAATACCAAAGCGGCCTTGTCGGGGAAAAAGAGACGCGCACGCACCAGATTTTCGGCGATGTTCATGGGCGGTTCCTCTGCCTGTGTTTTGAAAACCGGCGTTTTCGTTTGAAAATCCCGGGCAACTACAGCGCCCGGATGCAATGCTGCCATGACAGGAGCTGTCGTTGGCAAATATGTCCGGGATTCGACATTCTGTCAATGCCTTTTCCGTAAGGGTGCAACGGCGGCAAAGCCTAAATGCTCGCAGCGCTCAGGCCGCCGGGGCCTACTCAACCTTACGGCCAAGAATTCTATTTGACTTTTCGCTGCGCTTGTCCTTTATATTGGGTTGCTGCTGGCCTATATGTTTCTCACCGCTTTCATGGTTTTATGCCGGAAAAGGAGGTCCATCATGAACAAGAAAATCCTGTTGATCCTGCTGGTGCTCGCGACGTTTACGGTTGTCAGTGTGGCCTCGGCGGCCCAGCCGCTGCGCCTGCTGACCTGGAAAGGTTATGCCCACAAGGAACTGATCGATAAATTCACCAAGCAAACCGGCATCGAGGTCCGGGTCACCTACACCAACAACGAAGAGATGATCGCCAAGCTGCGGGCCACGCGCGGAGCCGGCTTCGACCTGGCGCAGCCCAGCCAGGACCGCATTTCCTCGGTACAGAAAAAGTACCATATCTACCAACCCATGGATTACTCCAAGATCAAGACCGGTGAGTTCATCGCCTCCATGCTGGCCGCCGTGAAAAAGAACACCCTGGTGGACGGCAAATCCTATGCCGTGCCGTTTTGCTGGGGCACTTCCGGCCTGGTGGTCAACAAGAAAATGGCCCCGGATGCCAAGGATTACACCGACCTGCTCAACAAAAAATACGCCGGCCGCATCAGTTACCGCCTGAAACGGCCGACGCTGATCGCCCTGGCCTTTGCCCTGGGCGACAATCCCTTTGCAAAATACAGCGACGCAGCGGCTTACAAGGCGCTGATGGAAAAAGTCGGCGCAGCCATGATCAAGGCCAAACCGCTGGTGAAAAACTACTGGACCAACGGGGACGCCCTGTTGCAGTCCATGCGCTCCGGCGAGGTCTGGGTGGCCATGGCCTGGGACGGCGGCGGCTGGAAACTGCACAAGGAAAACCCGGACATCGACTTCGTGGCCCCCAAAAGCGGCGCGCTGGGCTGGATCGACACCTTTGCCCTGCCGGCCAAATCGAAAAACGTGGCCGGCGCCTACAAGTGGATCAACTTCGTGATGCAGCCCGAAAACGCCGCCATCTTCACGAACCTGGAAAAGTACGCCACCGCCTCCAAGGGTGCCATCGACAAGGTTGATCCTGCGGTGAAGGCCAATTTCAAGCGCTGCTTTCCCAAGACGGCCGTGGACAACATCAAGTGGTACCCGCCGGTGCCGGCCAGGCTCGAGGCCATCGAAGGCAAAATACTGGACAAGGTCAAGGCCGCCAGATAGATCGTTAAGCTGAAAAGCAGGCATAGCGAACCATTCCACAAAGGGGGCGGCCTAAACGGCAGGCCCCCTTTTTGATGACGCGCGGATAAACCAGATGCGGGCGCCAAAGTATGCAGATTGCCCTTTCAGTTCAAAATGTGATCAAAAAATTCGGGGATTTCACAGCCGTAGACAACGTTTCCTTCGAGGTCCCAGATGGTGGTTTTTTCTCCATCCTGGGGCCCTCCGGATGCGGCAAAACCACGCTGTTGCGCATGATTTCCGGTTTTATCGAACCTTCCGCCGGCCGGATTGAAATCCGCGGCCGCGACATGGCCGGCCTGTCCCCCAACAAACGCCCGGTGAACCTTATCTTTCAGAACCTGGCCCTGTTTCCCATGATGTCCGTGGCCGAAAACGTGGCTTTCGGACTTCAGCGGCGCCGCGAGAAAAAAGAGGTCATCGAGCAAAAAGTGGCCGAGATCCTGGCGCGCGTCGGCCTGCCCGGTTTCGGCGAAAAAAAAATCCACCAGCTCTCCGGCGGCCAGAAGCAGCGTGTGGCCATCGCGCGCTGTCTGGTGCTGGAGCCGGCGGTGCTGCTGCTGGACGAGCCGCTGGGGGCGCTGGATCTGAAGCTGCGCGAACAGATGAAAGTGGAGCTGAAAAAGCTCCAGGCCCAGGTGGGAACCACCTTCGTTTACATCACCCACGACCAGTCCGAAGCGCTGGTGATGTCCGACAAGGTGGCGGTGATGAACAGCGGGCGTTTCGAACAGATCGACACCCCTCCGAATCTTTACAACAACCCCAAAACACCGTTCGTGGCGCGCTTCGTGGGGGACAATAATACCTGGTCGGGGCGCATCATTGCATGCACACAGGAAGGCCCCGGTGAAATCGTGGCGGAAATCGAAACCGCCGAGGGCGAGCGCTTCCGGGTGCGCAGTACGGATCGGTTCGCACCCGGCGCCGGTGTGGACCTGTTTCTGCGCCCCGAGTCCATGCTCATCGAGCCCGACGCGGACATCGCCGACTTAAACCGCTTTCAGGTGGTGGTAAAATCGATTCTTTTCGACGGCGCCAACAGCCGCCTGCTGGCCAATCCCCTGACCGCCGATACGGAACTGCTCATCGCGTTGCCCCAAAACCGGCAGTACGATTACATCCAGCCCGGCGACAAGATTGCCATCGGATGGCATGCCCAGGCGGGCATCTGCTTTCCCAAAGTATAAAAACAGGTAAGAACGGCCCATGAAAACATCTCTGCGCTGGTCACTGTTTTTCTTTCTGACGCCGGTTCTGCTGTGGCTGTTTCTGCTGATCGTCCTGCCGCACATCGATTTGCTGATTATGTCCTTCCGCATGGATACCGACGATGGGAAAACGATCTGGACGCTTTCCAACTACCTTAATTTCTTTCATGAGCCCATTTACTGGCTGACGTTCGTACGTACGGCGGTCTACTCGATCATCGTGACGCTTCTGACCCTGGTGATCACCTTTCCGCTGGCTTTTTACATCACCAAGGTGGTGGGCCTGCGTTTCCAGGGGTTTTTCATGACCATCATCCTGATGCCCTTCTGGGTCAGCGAACTGGTGCGCGTGTACGGCTGGATGATCCTGTTGCGTGAAAGCGGCGTCATCAATCACTTTCTTTTAAAGTTCGGCCTTTTGAGGCACCCCGTCGAAATGCTTTACCATGATTCCACCATGATCATGGGGCTGGTCTACACTTCCATGCTCTTCATGGTGGTGCCGCTGATCTCGGTGCTTGAGAGCCTGGATGACGGGCTGATCGAAGCGGCCTACGATTTGGGCGCCAACATGTGGCACATCCTGTTTAAAATCATTATTCCGCACGCCGTGCCGGGAATTGTTTCCGGCTGCATCGTGGTTTTCATGTTGACTCTGGGCAATTATCTGACCCCCAACCTGATGGGGGGCAAGAACTCCCTCTGGTTCACCGAGCAGATCTACAACGAATTCATCGCGTCGTTTAACTGGAACCAGGGCGCGGCCTTTGGTTTTCTGCTGCTGGTGCTGTCCTCGCTGGTCATCTGGGCGGGGCTGAAAATGTCCGGCCAGAAGCTGAGCCAGGTGGTCCAATGATCCGTACGCTGCCAAATTCCAGACCCTACACCATCGGATTCAAGATCTATATCGTCTGTTTTTTCGTGTTCCTGTTCGCCCCGCTGCTGATCACCTGCATCCTGGCGTTCAACGACTCCCAGTTTCCGTCGCTGCCCTGGAAAGGTTTCACACTGCAGTGGTTCACAGGCAATCTGCCCGACCGGGTGGGGATCTTTCACGATGAAATCAACCTGCACAGCATCTGGACCAGTGTCCAGGTGGCTTTTTTCGTAACCCTGCTGGCCACTACGGTGGGCACCTGCGGCGCTTTTCTCTTCGAGCAGGAAAATTTCCGATTCAAACAGCTGCTCTATTTTCTGATGCTGGCGCCGCTGGTCATCCCCGGCGTGATTCTGGGAATCTCCATCCTTTTGTTCAGCAACAGCCTGGGGACTTTTTTTGAGCAGCACCTGCATCTGGAGTTGGACTTTCTGGGGCCGGGCCTGCCGCTGGTGGTACTGGGCCAGTTTTCATTCATCACGACACTGGTCACCCTGGTGGTTTCGGCACGGTTGAAAAAATTCGACCACACCCTGGAAGAAGCGGCGCTCAACCTGGGTGCCAACCGCTTCGAGGTCATCCGGTACATCACGTTGCGGTTTTTAAAACCCGCCATCATCGGCTCGGCGGCTGTGGCTTTCCTGATGTCTTTCGAAAATTTCAACACCACCCTGTTTCTGGTGGGCTCCGACCCGACCCTGCCCATCAACCTCTACCTGCAGGTGCGCGACGGCAGCACACCGGTCATCAACGCCATCTCCTTTCTGCTGATCCTGGGCACATCCACGGCCGCGGTGGCCAATTTGTATTTCAGCCGCAAACGCAAAGATTGACAAAGTTCCGCCGCGGCACTATAAATGCCCTTTTCAGCATTCCATTGGAAAGGACCTGCATATGTCGCCTACAACGCCCGCCGAATCCGCCCGCGTGGACCCCGTCAAGCTGACCCCGGAAAGCCGGTTCCAGTTTCGATGCCACCCGGGGGTATCCTGCTTCACCCAGTGCTGCCGGGGAATCAACATTCTTTTGACACCCTACGACGTGATTTGCCTGAAAAAGCGCCTGGAACTTACCTCGGAAGAATTTCTGGCCATTTACACCCAGCCACACCTGCTGGAAAAAACCGACCTGCCGGTGGTGAGTCTCAAATTGCTGGACGACGAGAAAAAATCCTGCCCCTTCGTACGCGATGACGGCTGCATCCTGTACCGGGACCGGCCAACCACCTGCCGCTACTACCCGCTGGGGGTGGCCAGTTTGAGCCATCGGGCCCCGGATGGCGACAACGCCTTCTTTTTCATGATCAAAGAGCCCCACTGTCGGGGTTTCGAGGAACAGGAAACCTGGACGGTCGCCGATTGGCGCAAGGACCAGGGTGTCGACATTCGCGACGAAATCAACGCCGAGTGGACCGACCTGCTGGTCCGCAAACGCTCGTTTCCGCCCCACATCCGCCTGACCGAGCAGGCCAAGCAGATGTTTTTCATGGTCAGCTACAACCTGGACAAGTTCCGGCGCTTCGTGACCGAGAGCAGCTTTCTCACGCGTTACCCGGTGGATGCCGAAACCTTGGAACGTATCCGTAAAAGCGATGTGGAACTGCTCAAATTCGGCCTGGGATGGCTCAAAAGCGTACTTTTCAATACCGAGCGGCTCGGCCAGGAAACACCCCGACAGGACGCTCCGGACGTCTCTGGTACCGAGTAGCGGGTTGCTCGGACGGTTTGCTTTGTTGGGTTCGAGGCGGCAGGGGGCAGGTGCGTAAAAAATAAAACCTGAATTTTGCAAGCCTCGCGTTTGCCGCCTATACAAGGCGCAGGGCATGTAGCTGTGGTATATAGACGCAGATGCCCTGCAACACAGTCGATGCGGTAAATCGGCGCTCCCGCAGGGCAGACAATTTTGAAGTCAAAATGGAAGTTTTCCGAGCATACCAATGACGCTAAAAAATATCGCGCTGCATCCATAGACAACCATGAGATAACATTACAATTTTATACGTTTTCAAAATTGTCTGTGCAAGATTCAGGTAAAAACCGGTTGGCGCAGCAGGCGCCAGCCGGTTTTTTTGATGGGAGGAGACGTATCGCCGGCTCAGTAGTCCGTGTAACAGAGACCTTCCCGATAAACCGGGTTTTCCAGGCGTTCGGCGATGTCCACCTGGAAGAAGTCTGCCACGGGCTGCAGGATCTCGGGATGTTCAGCGTGGGTCTTGCGGGCGGCGGCCAGGACGGTTTCCAGGCCCTGGCGGGTCATTTTTCCCAGCGGGGCCCGGCAGCCGCCGGACGGCATACCCAAAATGGCCATCAGGGTCTTGACGGCCAGTGGATTGCGGGCCCGGCAGGACACATCGCCGTAAGGTGTTTTTTCCGTGGTCTTGACGGTGACCAAGTTAAACAGCGGCGTCAGGGCTACGTTCAACTGTTCGGCGGCCTGCCGGTTGCCCTCTGACAGATAGCGCACCATCTGGCTGACGGCGGCCGGCGCGATATTGCTCATCACCGAAATGACGCCTGCCGCACCGATGGCACCATCGGTCATCATCTGAAAGGTCATGCCGTCGTCTCCGGACAAAATGGTCAGCGACTCTCCGCCGCAGGCCCGGGTGCGTTTCATATTTTCAAGGTTCCCGGTGGCCTCCTTGACCGTGCCGACGTTGGTGTAGGTTTGGTGAAGAATAGCGATGTCCTCGGGCAGCAACTGGGCCCCGGTCCTGCCGGGAATAACATAGGGAATGACCTGCACCGACGGGAAAGCGGCCGCCACCGGCGCCACGTACTCACGGCGGATCTCAAGGGAACTGGGGCCGTTGTAATAGGGATCGACCAGCAGAACGGCCTCCGCCCCGGCAGCGGCGGCATGGCGGGTGCCCTCCAGGGTCTCACGGGTGTTGTTGCTGCCGGTACCAGCGATGCACAGGCATCTGCCGCGCGTGCGGGCGATCACGGCATCGATCACACGGTTGTGCTCATCCCAGCTCAGGGTGGGGCTTTCACCGGTGGTCCCGACGGCCAGAATACCGCTGATGCCGTATTCCATCTGAAACTCGGCCAGTTTGTTCAAACCGTCATAATCGACTTTTGTGCCGGTAAAGGGCGTAATCAGGGCGGTATGGCATCCCTTGAGCATGACTCTCTCCTTTTTTTACAGCCAATATTCGCAAACTGGCCGGGTTGTCGCGGGTAAAAAAGAACGGCTGCTAAACTCTGGTAAAGAATCTGCATCAGCCTGTCAAGCAAAAAGATTAAGGGATTTTAATTGACAAATTTGCGCTTAAAAGGTATTTTTGATATTTTTTAACGGAGAATCAGGTCATGTCAAAAGCATCCAAAGCCAAGAATGCCGACGAGTATATTGCGCGCCAGCGGGCGGCGCTTTCCGCCAACCCGGAATGCGGCACATCGCATTACAATCTGGCGGTCGCCTTGCTGGGCAAAAAGCAGTACGACGAAGCCGAAAAAGAACTGTTCGAAGCCATTGAGTGCAGTCCCGGACTGGCCGAGGCCTACGTGCTGCTGGGGGGCATCTGCCTGCAGCGCGGCGACCTGGACGGCTGCCTGTCGTTCAACCAGCGGGCCGTGGCCGCACGCCCCGGTTTTTCGGAGGGGTACGGCAACATCGGCTTCGTGCAGATGCAGAAGGGCAACATCGATGAAGCCATCACCGCCCTTGAAAAAGCGACGCACTTCAACTTCCGCTTCGTTCAGGCGCTGACGACCCTGGCCAACGCCTACCTTATGCGCGGACGAATCGAAGAGAGCATCGAGACCAACCTGAAGGTGTTGAAACTCCAGCCCGATTTTGCGGTGGCCCACAACAACCTGGCCATTGCCTATCTTGAAAAGGGCGCGCCCCAACAGGCCCTTCCGCATGCTGACAAAGCCGTCGCGCTGGGCTATGAAGTGGCCCCGGAAATCTTAAAAGAGCTCGAGGCCTGCCGGTAGCCTTGTGGCGCACTTTGCTTTTTTCCTGGCCACCCGGAACGACCCGGTCTGCGAAGGTGGCCGGCGTTGGAAAATGCCGCTGCCCATCCACGGCCCGGCCGCGCCGCCCCGTGTACATGCACCGGATTTATCATCCCGGGTGACGGTGACATACGGGGATTACTTCACCTGCCTGCGGCGTTTTCTGAAAGACAGCATTCCTGCCATCCTTTCCGGACCCCACCGGCAGCCATCCGGAACTGACGCCATGGAGCATATCGACGTTTTCCTCGTCAAGCACGGACTGCTCTACCACCCCAGCCGCATCGAAGTGGCGCTTTCCGACCGGCGGCTTCAGTTTGCCGCCAATGTGGCGGTGACCCCCGAGGGCTGTGCCCGCCTTGAAACCGAATATGCCAGCCTGAAACGGCTGCAGAACGACTTCGACTTCAGCTACGTTCCACAGGTTTATGCCAAAGCTACGCGGCTGCAGGCCGGCCGGCAGCCGGCGGCTGTTTTCCTGGCCCAATGGTTTGAAAGCTACCACGAGTTTCATGTCGGCCGCAATCCGGCGGGCAGGGGTATGGTCACACTGTTATGGAACTCCCAAACCGACCCGCAGCGGCTTTTGGCGGTGCAGCAGCACCAGGTCTACCGCCAGGCGGCCAGAATCCTTACAGCCTACTACAACCCTTTGACTTTCGAGCACATTGCCCCATGGCATCATGCGGCCGGTGATTTTGTGGCGCGCGTGCAACACAACCGGGTGGACGTCAAGCTCATCGCCGCCAGGGGCTATGTCCCCCTGCTGCGTCGGAACGCAGACCCGCACAATCGCCTACAGGCCCAACGGCAGATGCTGGAAGCCTTGCTGGTCTTTCTGCTGCAGCTCTCCATGCGCATGCGTCTGGACCGTGAGGACGGCGTCGGACAGGTCGTCTGGCTGGACGAGGCTGTGGTGACGGACACCGTTGAAGGTTTTTACGACGGGCTGGCGCTGGCCTGCGACCGCCTGTCGATCCCTGCAGCCGCACAGGGCGATTTCCGGATTTACCTGGCTGGCGTCGAGCCGGATTATCTGCACAGCCTCGGCCTGGAGATGGCGGCACGCCTTTTTACGCCCACTGAAAAACAGGTGCTGAAGTGGCACCTGGAACGGCACGCAAACCAATTGCACGGGGCTTTAAAGGCCAATTCCTGCAAATAAAACGAATGCCATTCAGCGGATTGGATCCGCCGGTACAGCGGCCCAACATATAGATAGATGCCCCTGTTTTTGTCAACATAATGGGGTTAACATCCATGCACCCGGTCAACACCGGGCACATCCCGCGGCCCACCGGCTTTTTTATTGACAAGCAGCCTGTTTCACTTTATATCTTCATCTCTTAGGCTATAAGCTACGTGCGTAACAAAGATACCGGAAGCAGATCGATCAAGTTATCACGAGAGGAGGTGACTGCCCGCAATCCCGTCATGGAGAAACACCGTATCTGGTTGTCAGGGAGGCAACATATTAACCGAATGGAGGTAAATGATGGCAAAGCATGAAACCCCTATGTTGGACCAGCTGGAATCTGGGCCGTGGCCGAGCTTCGTTTCCGATCTGAAGCAGCAGGCCGAGGTGCGCGCCAAGAACGAGGCGAACATCGAGTTCCAGATTCCCCAGGACGTCGTGGAAGACCTCCTCGGCGTGCTCGAGCTTTCCTACAAGCATGGCCGCACCCACTGGAAACACGGCGGGATCGTCGGCGTCTTTGGCTACGGCGGCGGCGTTATTGGACGTTACTGCGACCAGCCGGAGCAGTTTCCCGGCGTCGCCCATTTTCATACGCTGCGCGTCAACCAGCCCAGCGGCAAGTTTTACACCACCAAGTACCTGCGCGAACTGTGCGACCTGTGGGACCTTCGCGGCAGCGGCCTGACCAATATGCACGGCTCCACCGGCGACATCGTCTTCCTGGGCACCACGACGCCGCAGCTGGAAGAGATCTTCTATGAACTCACCCACAAATACAACCAGGACCTGGGCGGATCCGGCTCCAACCTGCGCACGCCGTCCGACTGCATCGGCCAGGCGCGCTGCGAATTTGCCTGCTACGACACCCACGACCTGTGCTACAACCTGACCGAGGAATACCAGGACGAGTTGCACCGACCGGCATTTCCCTATAAATTCAAATTCAAATTCGACGGCTGCCCCAACTGCTGCGTGGCTTCCATCGCCCGTTCGGACCTGTCGTTCATCGGCACCTGGCGGGACAACATCAAGATCGATGCCGAGGCGGTGGCAGCCTATATTGGCGGCGAAATTCCACCCAACGGCGGGGCCCACTCCGGACGCGACTGGGGCCCGTTCGATATCCAGAAAGAAGTGATCGACCTGTGCCCCACGCACTGCATGTGGATGGAAGACGGCAAACTGATGATCAACAACAAGGAGTGCAACCGCTGCATGCACTGCATCAATGTCATGCCGCGCGCCTTGCATATCGGCGATGACCGCGGCGTCACCATCCTGGCCGGCGCCAAAGCGCCCATTCTGGACGGTGCCCAGATGGCGACGCTGATTATTCCCTTCATGAAAGTCGAACCGCCTTACACCGATATCAAAGAAAAGGTGATCGAGCCTATATGGGATTGGTGGATGGAAGAAGGCAAGAACCGTGAACGCCTGGGTGAACTCATGAAGCGCCAGGGCCTGCAGAAACTGATTGAGGTCCTGGGTGTAAACCCCGATCCCCGCATGGTTCAGGAGCCGCGCTCCAACCCCTATATCTTCTGGAAAGAAGATGAGGTTCCGGGCGGCTTCAAGCGTGATATCAACGAGTTCAGAAAATACCATCAGAGATAGGAGGGGCATAATCATGGCGTTTATATCTTCAGGATACAATCCCGATAAACCGATGGAAGACCGGATCACGGATATCGGTCCGCGTAAGTTTGATGAGTTCTACCCTCCGGTGATCGCCAAAAACAAGGGCAAATGGCTCTATCACGAGTACCTGCGGCCCGGCGTGCTGGTGCACGTGGCTCAAAGCGGCGACGAGGTGTACACGGTGCGCTGCGGCGGCGCCCGCCTGATGAGCACCACCCACATCCGTGAGATCTGTGAAATCGCCGAAAAGTACTGCGACGGCTACGTACGCTTCACAACACGCAACAACATCGAGTTCATGCTGAGCGACAAGTCCAAAGTCGATCCGCTGGTCAAGGATCTCGAGGGGCGCAAGTTCGACGGCGGCAGCTTCAAGTTCCCCATCGGCGGAACCGGCGCCGGTATCAGCAACATCGTGCACACCCAGGGCTGGGTGCACTGCCACACGCCGGCCACGGACGCTTCGGGACCGGTCAAGGCCACGCTGGATGAACTTTTCACGGACTTCCAGAACCACCGTCTGCCGGCCCACCTGCGGGTCTCGCTGGCCTGCTGCCTGAACATGTGCGGCGCGGTGCACTGCTCCGACATCGCCATTTTGGGCTATCACCGCAAACCGCCCATGATCGATCACGAGTACCTGGACAAGATGTGCGAAGTCCCGCTGGCCATCGCGGCCTGCCCCACGGCAGCCATCCGACCGGTTAAAATGGAACTGCCCGATGGTAAAAAAGTCAACAGCGTCGCCGTTAAGGAAGAGCGCTGCATGTTCTGCGGCAACTGCTACACCATGTGTCCTTCCATGCCGCTGGCGGATACCGAGGGCGACGGCATCGTGATCATGGCCGGCGGCAAAGTATCCAACCGCATCAGCGCACCGAAATTTTCCAAGGTGGTTGTAGCCTTTATCCCCAATGAACCGCCACGCTGGCCGACCACCACGGCCACCATCCGGAAAATCGTTGAGGCCTATGCGGCCGACGCCCACAAGTACGAACGTCTCGGCGAGTGGGCCGAACGCATCGGCTGGGAGCGCTTCTTTGAAAAATGCGAGCTGGATTTCACCCATCACCTGATCGATGACTTCCGGGATCCGGCCTACTACACCTGGCGGCAGACCTCTCAGTTTAAGTTCTAGCCGGCGTGTGAATATTCAAAAGGGGGTATGCGTACCCCCTTTCACCAGAGAAAAGAGGCCCAACCATGGATTACGAAGAAGCAAAGGTGAAAGTGACCGAAGAGCTGACCAAGAAGCTGAAGACCAAGTCCAAGTTTTACTTCAACGATCTGGCGAAGATTCTCGGCGAAAAGCCACGGGCAGCCAAAAAAATTGTCAACCAACTGGTGCAGGACGGCGTTCTGGAATACTGGTCCAGCGGCAGCACCTCCATGTACGGATTGGCGGGCACCGGCAAACAGGCGCACGCCGAACACGAAGACTAAATTCTTGAGTGCAAGGCCCGCCGGCCTGCTTGCAAGAGCAGCAGCCATCGGCATGCAGGGGAAACGATGGGTATTTCTGGTGTTGTAATCGCTGCCCTGCGGGGAGGGTCCGGAAAAACCATCCTTTCGGTCGGCGTCATCGCAGCCTTACAGCGTCTGGGCCATGTGATTGCCCCCTTCAAAAAGGGCCCGGACTACATCGACGCGGGCTGGCTCGGCCTGGCGGCCGGCCGGCCCTGCTACAATCTGGACACCTTCCTCATTCCGCCCGCCGTCATTGCACACGCTTTCGCCCGCCACGCCTCATCCGCCGATATCGCCGTCATCGAGGGAAACCGTGGGCTTTACGATGGCATCGATACGGCCGGCAGCACCAGCACGGCCGAGCTGGCCAAGCAGCTGGGATTGCCTGTGGTGCTGTGTATCGACTGCACCAAAGCCACCCGTACCATGGCGGCCGTGGTAGGCGGCTGCCGCCAGTTTGACCCCCAGGTCCGCATTCGTGCGGTAGTGCTCAACCGCGTGGCCGGACGCCGGCACGAAACGGTGCTGCGCGACAGCATCGAAAAACACTGCCGCATTCCGGTGATCGGCGCCATCCCCAAACTGGACAGCCGCCAGTTCCCCGAGCGCCACATGGGTCTGGTACCCACGGCCGAACATGGGTGGGCAACCCGTTCCGTCGCATCCGCCGCCGACATGGTCGACCGCTACATCGACATGCAGGCACTGCTTGGCATCTGCGAAAAAGCGGCCGGTATCGCGGCGGGCGTATCTTCGCGTCCCGCCGGCGATGATTTTTCGCCTGCACGTACACAAATCCCGAAGGAAAGGCCGCGCGTCGGCGTCATCCGGGATTCGGCTTTCCAGTTCTACTACCCTGAAAACCTCGCGGCACTGGCCGATGCCGGCGCCCAAGTGGTCTTTACCAGTCCCCTGCGGGAGCGCCGCCTACCGCAAATCGATGCCCTGTATATCGGCGGCGGATTCCCCGAAACCCATGCACAAGCCCTGGCGGAAAACCACGCGTTCCGGGACCGCATCCGGCAGCTGGCGGCAGACGGGCTGCCGATTTACGCCGAGTGCGGTGGCTTGATGTATCTAGGAGAAGCCCTGTCGCTGGATGCGCGCCGTTATCCCATGTGCGGCGTGCTGCCGGTGGTTTTCGGCCTTTCCGCCAAACCCCAGGGCCACGGTTATACCGTTGTGCATGTCGACCGTCCCAACCCCTATTTCGACGTCGGGACACAGCTTAAAGGGCACGAATTCCACTACTCCAGGGTACTGGACTGGCAGGGGTCCGATCGGGACACCGTTTTTTGCATGCAAAAGGGCCGCGGCTTTCAGCACGCCCGCGACGGCATCAGCTTTAAGCACGTGCTGGCCACCTACACCCATCTGCACGCCCTGGGCACCCCCCAGTGGGCACCCGCCGTGGTGCGCATGGCCGCCGTATACCGGGCTACAAAAAGGAAAAGGGCGGTGGCCTGAACCCCCTCCGCCCTTTCAAGTCGCGGTCAGCCGTTACTTCTTGGCATGACAGGTTTTGCAGGTCGTCGGTGCTTTCTTGTCTTTGGCAGGCTTATACTTCTTGTTGTACGCCCTGTGGCAGCCCTTGCAGTTGTAATGCATGGCTTCGGCATGGTATTTCAGGCGCTCTTTCTTGGTCAGCTTCTTGGCGCCGTGGCCCTTGGGGCGCTCACCGGGGATCTTGTGGCACTCAATGCAGCGCTGGACTTTGTCTCCCGCCTTGAGGTTTTTCAAGGGCTTATTGTCTTTGTCGTGGTGGCACTCTCCACAGCCGTTTTTATACAAATCCGGGTATTTCTTGGCGTAATCGTCCTGGTGTCTCTTGTGATGAAAGACAACGATGGGTTTTTTATGTTTTTTGTAGGCCTTGTCGTTCATCTTGATCACGTCTGGCACCGTGGTTGCCGCATAAATGCCTACACTGGCCAACAGCAGTGCGATACCGGCCCCCAATGCCACCATCAGCTGCAGTCTTTTGCGCTTCATTGCTTGTATCCCTCCTTATTCGAAAAATAAAATTATGGTGTATAGTTATGCTTTCCGTCAACGCGGAAAGTCGTTGCACCTGTTTGCAGCCGGCCGGCGTAAAAGGTTTCCATCAGGTTTCTGCCGCCCCGTTTTCCGCAGCGCGCTTTTTGCCGAAAATTCTGGCGCCCAGAATGCTGATTTCATACAGCAACATCAGCGGCAGGGCCATCATGATCTGGGTCACCACATCCGGCGGCGTCAAAATCGCCGCAGCTGTAAAAAATAACAAAATCGCATACTTGCGATTTTTCGTAAGGAACGGCGTGGAGACGATTCCCAGCCGGGCCAGAAAGGTGACGGCCAGCGGGAGTTCGAAAACCAACCCGAAAGCCAGCAGCAGCTTGGAGGAAAAACCCAGGTATTCCTTCATTGAAGGCAGGGGCTGAATGGTGTCACTGGCAAAGCCCATGAAGAACTTGAAGCCGTAGGGAAATACGACAAAATAGCCGAACAGTGCACCGCCCACAAAAAAAACCGTCGATAAAAGCACGATCGGGATCAGGATCCGTTTTTCCCGGCGGTAAAGGCCGGGTGACACAAACATCCAGAATTCATAGATAATGACCGGCGCTGCCAGAATCAGGCCGGAGAGAAAGGCGACTTTCAGATAGGTGAAAAAAGCTTCCGGCAGGCCCGTGAAAATCAGCTTGTCACCAGGCGGCATCACCCGTATCAACGGACGTGTCAGAATGATAAACAGCTTTTCTTTGAATCCATAGGAGGCGACGAATCCCACCCCAACGGCGGCCAGACAGATGATCAGGCGCTTGCGGAGCTCATCGAGGTGCTCGGTAAAGGGAAGCTTTTCATCCTCATCCATGCCGTTCAGGCTCCCTGTCGGCGGCGGCATGGTCCGAAGAAGGCGCAGCTCCGGGATACACCTTCGACGAATCCTTGCCGGCAGGCGCATCGGCGGCGGCTTTCTGTTCGCCCCGGCCCGGCTGGCGGCTTTGCGGTTCGTCAAAAAGTTCACCGTCTGCTGGCCCGGTATCTCCGGAGGCCGCTGCGCCCCGATCGCCGCCGCCCTTGTCCACTGCCGGGTCCTCGTCCGCTGTTTCCGGTGTCTCGGCCTCCTCGAGCCCCTTTTTCAGCGTGTCCCGCAGGTCCTGCCGGACCTCGCCGAAGGTGTCCCGCACCTCCTTGAAATCGGTGTCGATATCCAGGGAATCTTTCAAATCGCTGGTGGCCTTTTTAAATTCGCCCAGGGCCCTTCCCAGTGACTTGGCAAGATCGGGAAGTTTTTTCGGGCCGATAACGATCAGTGCAATGACCAGAATCAGCAGCAGTTCCGGCATTCCGATGCCGAACATGGCGTCACCTCTGCACCCGTTTCACGACACCCGCAAACGGGCCAAGCGTTATAATACACAGCTCCAAAAGATCTTCTTCTACTAATTTTACTGTTGCCTGTCAAGCATTGCGCCATGCCTCCAGCGATTCCCGGTGAACGTTTGCAGCCAAGGAACCGGCTGTCTTTGGGACCGTCTGGTAAGATTGCGCCGCCCTGGAGGCACGGCTGCCGTCGGCGATCACCGGATCTTGGAGAAAACCGTTGCGATGCGCTCCGGTCCTGGCACGCGGCCGGCAGAGGGCTGAGAAACCTGATGTTCTGCTCATGGGCGGCGGTGTCGTTTCCTTCAAGGGGCCGGTATTTGCCTTTTGCCGGAAAAAAATGTATTTTACATCTGTCTGTTTTTACAGTATCAATACCGTCGATGAATGCGGCCCCCGGGCATGACAACAGGCAATGAACGGACCAGGGCGCGAAAGCGCAGGCCTATCAAGCATCTGCCAGGCTTTCGCAACGCCGCCGGCGGGATGCATCGGCGATTAAACGTGACGCTGTTTTCCGCGCGGACCCTTCGGGGTGAGGTTGTCGCCTTGTGAGTGTCCTTCATAAACAACAGATAGCTAGTGCCCATCCACGAATCAATTTCGGGCACGCCTGAAGTTTCCAATCCAGAAAGCGGAATTTTTTGCAAGCTCAAGGAATCCCGCCGATGAACGCAAAAATGGCCCCAAAAGGTCATTTATGGATGGAAACGATCTATTTCTCTGCCGGAGAGTGTCAGAATCATACACCTTCGTCACCCTGTGATCCTTTTTTGCAAGGCTTCGATTTTCGGCATGAATTCCCTTAAAGAAGGAGGAGGGCATGAACATCGGGCACCGGAAAACAATCACCATTACACTTTTTGTGCTTTTTGCCCACCTTTTGGGCGCGGCTTCCTGCCGGGCCGCGTCTTTCTCTGCCGACCTGCTCCAGACCGAATCCGGTGAGATGTCTTCAGGAAAATTTTTTCTGAAGGGTCAGAAATATCGCATGGATGTCGTGGAGGATGGCCAATCGCTGTCTATCCTGGTGGACCGCAGCAGCGGCAAGACCCGCATCGTGGTGCCTTCTGAAAAAGCCTACTTGAAAATCGCAAACAACAGCATGCAGAGCCTCATGAAAAATCCCTTCGAGGCGTATCAATACATGCTAAAAAAATACAAAAAACGTTCCGCCGGTTCGGAAGCCCTGCAGGGGCTGGCCTGCGAAAAACAAATCATTTCCATGGACGGCAAAGACGTTATGACGGCGTGGATCGCCGCCAGGTACACCTTTCCCGTGAGGATCATCAATCCGTTGAATCACTATACGGCGGAACTGAAAAACATCGAGGAAAAACCGATCACCGCCGATCTCTTTGCCGTACCCGCCGGCTTCAAGCAGGTTAAAGAAATACCTGTTCCCGCGCCCGGGTGGGCCAGCGACATCGGCTCGGCTCCCATTCTGAAAGCCCCCTTTTCCAGAGTCCTTTCCGCCGGAGAGATCATCCGGGTGAAACCGGTGAAGGGTGCTTATGTCAAACTGGAAATGGCCATTTCCGGAGACAAGCCCTGCCAGATCACTGCAGTGGCTTTCAAAAACGGCCGACCGGTTCATGATCCGTCTTACAGGACCTATACGCTTTCCCAAAAGGGGCAAAAGATTCTCACGACGAACAAGGCCCAACCCGGCGAAAGCGATGAGATCGTGGTCAGGGTGACAAAGGGGACGGCAACGGTGCGGACGGAACTGGAAGCAGCGCCCCCGGCAGGAGTCATGCTCAAAAAGGCCCGGATCAAGGCGAACCGGGGTCGTCAAATCGACATAAACTACCTGAAAGCATCCCACCTCATTGTGCAGGATGACCCGGATGACGGCCAGGGCTCCCATGGAACAATCTACGTCTTTGAAACCGTGCCTCAGGATGCGGGCAACGGGGTCACCGCCTACCAGAACAAGAGAGTGGCGGCCATAGCCTTCAATTTGTCAGACGGTGCATCCAGGATGTGGCCGTTTTCGCGGGACAGGAAGGTCGGCCTCATCGGCATCGATGTCTCGCGGGGAGCTGTGAACGTCCGGATCGAACAGCCCGAAAAGGCCGGAACCATGCCGCCCTCCTGGGCAAACATGCCGCAAGCACCCCGAAAAGAACCCCTTGCTCAACCGGCCCCGCCGGTACGGGAAACCGGCCACCCCCGTGTTATCTTTATCCTGGACGCCTCCGGTTCCATGTGGGGACGGATAAACGGAAAACCGAAGATCGTCATTGCCAAAGCGGTAATGGATGATCTTGTGGACCATTTGCCTTCCGATGTGCAGGTGGGCCTGATGGCTTACGGCCACCGGCGCAAAGGGGACTGCAAGGATATCGAGTTGCTCGTGCCCGTTGGCAGTAGCAATGCGGCCACCTTGAAGGCCGGAATAGACGCCCTCCAGCCCAAGGGCAAGACGCCCTTGACCGCCGCCGTGGAGCAGGCCGCCGAAAATCTGCGCTACACCGAAGAGCGGGCCACGGTGGTTTTGGTCAGCGACGGCCTGGAGACCTGCCACGCCGACCCCTGCAGGCTGGCGCAAAAACTGGCCATGCGCGGCGTGGACTTCACCGTGCACGTGATCGGCTTCGATCTTTCCATACAGGAACAGGCCCGGCTACGCTGCCTGGCGGACAAGACCGGCGGACTTTTCCTGGCGGCGTCCGATGCCGGTGCCCTGCGCCGCGCCCTGCTTGAAACCGTCGCAAAGGTGAAGCAGCCGCCGCCGGTTGTCAAGGAGGCGCCGGGAACAGCGCAGCTCGACGCTCCGGATAGTGTGCCGGCCGGCGCGTCTTTTGCGATCAAATGGCAGGGCCCTGACAGCCTCAGGGATTACATCGCCATCTCCCAAAAAGGGTCGAAAGATGCTGTATATGTGGATTACGTGTACACCAAAACCGGCAATCCGGTGCGCATGCTCGCCCCCGGAGAGCCCGGAGATTATGAACTGCGCTACACTCACGAGCATTCCGGCAGAGTCATCGGTCGCCGGGATATCCGGGTAACGCCGGTCGGAGCACAGGTCACCGCGCCCGCCAGTGTAGCGGTGGCTACTGAATTTGCCGTCAAATGGCAGGGGCCGGCCTATGCGACCGATTTTGTCACCATCGCCCGCCCGGACCAGACGCCCGACAGCTATCTCGGGCTGGCGTATGTTTCCGGTGGCAATCCGGCCAGACTGCGCGCGCCCGCCGACCCCGGCGCTTACGAGGTGCGCTACATCCTGGGCCGCGGCGCC
>JALSRD010000014.1 GCA_026984935.1 Desulfobacterales bacterium | reverse complement strand
TGCAATGTCGGTGTGCTGGCAACCCACATGGCCAGCGAATAGGCGTTTTGCGCCGTATCTTCAATCAGTTGTATAACCTGGCGGTAATCTTCCTGAAGCACGGCGTGATTCGTATTAACGATCTGGCTGGTTTTCTGGTGGTAGTCCCGCATCAGAAAAAACGCAACGGACAGCACAACGATTCCACCGATGGATAGCATCAGTTTTGCGCGGATGCTTTTGACCCCGCATCTTGTTAACTTCGTGCTCATTTTGCAATACCTTCACTGTGTTATCTTGGGTTATATTCAGAAAGTTTGCGAATTCCTGCCAATGCGGTCATGCCCGGCGGCCTCGGGGCGGCAGGCATTTTTGGCCGCCGCAGCGTATTTGTTCGGCCGGCGGGCCGGAATTCTTTAGCTTTCTCTTGCCCGGGAAATGCAGGAGGGAAGCATACCGGTGCGCCCGCCGAGACGCCGTCGGTTGCGATTGCTATCGGCTTTTCCAGCGCCCGATTTTTTCAAAGGCAATCTGCGCGGCGCGCAAAAGCCATTCGAGATTGGCCGGTTTGGTGAAGTAATCGTCGAAGCCGGCTTCGCGGCAATCTGAAAGCTCGAAAATGGAAGGATAGCCGGTCACGGCGTGGATGATGGCCATGGGCCGGTCCCGGCGGATTTTCCGGCACAGTTCAATGCCATTGAATCCCGGCAGGTTCAGATCCAGAAAGATTACGTGGATGTTTTCTTTCAACGCGATCTGCAGGCCCTTTTCTCCGCTATCCGCCAGCCGGACCGCATATCCTGACCGGGTGAAAAGCTGCTGCAGCACATCCCGGATGGATTCCTCGTCGTCAACGACTAGAATTTTTCCCTTTGGCATTGGTCAACCCTTAAATTTTGCATTGGCGCCGGGCAAAAAGGCACTTACCCCGGTAAGGCGGCCCGGTCAATATCGATGATCTGACTGACGCCGCCCATGTAATCCTTGGTTCGATAGGTTGTTATCCCCATGAGCTTGCGGGTGATTTTGCCCATGCGCTCCGTTTGTGCTTTGATCTTTTCAACATTTGGATACATTTCATGATCATGCGGAAGATCCATCAACAGCAGCTCGGCATAGCCCAGCACACTCATCATGGGTTGGTTGAGCTCGTGGCAAATCGCACCGGCAACTTCGATGACGCACCGCAACTTTTCCTCGGACAGGGTTTTTTGGATCAGTTCCTTCTGGTTCAGGGCCGACTTCAGCCTGGCCAGCAACTCGATGCGTTGGACGGGCTTGGTGACATAATCGACCCCCCCGGATTCGAAGGCTTCTTTCAGAACCATTTTGTCCGTACAGGCCGTCAGAAAAACGATCGGGGTATCTTTTGTTTCAGGATCCTGTTTCAGGGCCTTGCAGACATCGATGCCCGTGATGCCGGGCATGTCAATATCGAGCAGGATCAAATCCGGCTTTTCCCTTTGTACAAGCGCGATGCAGTCTGTGCCGTTGACGGCGGAAAAAGTGTGAAACCCCTCCTTTTCGAGAAGGATTTTCAAGAAGCGCACATTGACCGGGTTGTCGTCGGTCACAAGGATGCGGTACGGCGCGTTTTTACGGTCACCCATTCTTTCTCCCCATGAATCACACATTGCCCGGCGGTCGTTACCGCTGTGGGCATGCTATATCCCGCATTTGTTCATGCAAATTGATGCTTTTCGCGGCCGGGGCCACGATCAAGCGCCGCGGCAACCGGTACGGTGAATCGATTCCATCGCCTGCGCTGAAAGCTTCGCCGAAAGTACCCGCAGTTTCCCGTCAGGGCCAGTGGCGGAAGAGACCGGCGTTTCGCACTCACTTCTTACTATCGGCCGCCCGGATAAATCCTTGATCATTAATATGGGTTTTTTCAAAAAAGGCGTGCCCGTGGAAGGGAAACCGCCGGAGGAGGGTGATGCATGGGGGCCAATGGGCCGGGCAATGCCTGCCGCTTGTTGAGCCGCGGAAAAGGAAAGCGTTTCGGGCAACCGGGCGTAAGGCCTTGATAAAATCGCTTAAGGCGGATAGGAGATCTAATTGTCAAGCCACGGGGGCCATTGGCGCCCATGCAGGGGTGTCGGCGCGGGGATCAGCCGTGAGAAGACCGGCGGCCCGTCCTTTTTTACGGGTTGCAATTGTTCAGCAAAGATGTTTTCACGGCCCCGCACCGCGGAAATCATCGCGGCATGATAGGATGATGGCTGCTTACATGAAAGGAGGGAAGAAGCCTGCCATGACGCAAAGCTTTAAAACAATCGCTTCGGGGAAAAGCTTTGTCATTTTGCCCGGGCAGGACATGGGCATTTTGACCGCCGGCGATCTCAAGCGGCTTGCCGGCATCACGCGGCGCTACGGCGTTCCGGCCGCCAAACTGACCGGCGCCCAGCGCCTTTGCCTCTTGGGCACCGATGAACAGCAGCTGGCCGCGCTTAAAAAAGACCTGGGCCTATCCGGCGCGATGCCCCATGAGCGCGGCAGGGTGCACTACGTGCAGGCCTGCCCGGGCAGTCGCTGGTGCAGGTTCGGGGTGGCGGATGCGCCGGCCATGGGAAAGATGATTGCCGGGCTGGACTTCGGGCACCCGTTGCCTTATAAAGTCAAGGTCGGGGTCTCGGGGTGCCGCATCTGCTGCTGCGAATCCTGGCTGCGCGACGTGGGGCTGATCGCGGACCGTTCCGGCTGGAAACTGATCTTTGGCGGCAACGCGGCCGCTGCCCCGCGCATCGGGGATCTGGTTTCCGAGCGCCTGGACGATACGCAAGTGCTGGACCTGGTCCGGAAATGCCTGGCCGTTTACAGCAAACATGCCGACGGCGGCCTTCGCAGCGCACGTTTCATCGAGCAGTTCGGTTCCCGGGCGTTCAGGGCGGAGGTGCTTGGAAAATGAAAAGCCGCATCCTACCGGTTTGGGCCGCGTCTGCCTGTGCTGCCGCTTCCGGAGGCACCCTTTGTCCGGCCGGTGAAGCCGCAAGGACGCCGGGCGTTCCCTGACAGCTTGAAATTCTGAAACGCCGCTCGTTTTTTAGCGGCACACCCCCGTCTGGAAAACGAGGCTTCGCCGAAAGCCGGTTGCGCTTTTTCCGATGGCTGCACAGCGGAGTTTCCCTGGAAGCGGCACATCCATGCCAGCACCTGTATCTGCAGTGGCAATCCGCCATGTTTGCGGAGCGTGAAAAGATCTGATGAAAAAAGTTATGCCGCAAAGCTCTTTTTGGCGGCCTCGTCCCGGCCGCTGGGTGATGATCGGCGCAGGCCTGGTTTTCTTTTTGCTGGCGCTCTGGCAGACGGCGCACTGGACACGCATATTCGAACTGCGGCGTATTGAAAACGAGGCCCACGATGCACTGCGGGTGTATGTCGGCGACTTGGAGAGCGAACTGGATAAATTCGAAGCCCTGCCTGTAATTCTTGCCGGCAATCCGCTGTTCGTCGGGCTGGTTGCGCAACCGGCGCAAAGCCGCCTGCCGGCACCGGTCAACCGCGAACTGGAGCGTATCAACCGGCTGGCCCAAACGTCGGCCATCTACGTCATGGACCACGAAGGGGTAGTGATTGCATCGAGCAACTGGCAGGGACCGGTTTCGTTCATCGGCGAGGATCTGAGCTTTCGCCCCTACTTCAAACAGGCCATCAACGGACGGCCGGGACGTTATTTCGCGCTGGGAACGACGTCCAAGATTCGCGGGTATTACTTTTCGGCGCCCATCCGTTCGGGTGGACGTGTCAGCGGTGTGATCACCGTCAAAGTTCAGCTGCGTCGCCTTGAAGATATTTGGTCCAAGGGGCCTGAAAAGGTTGTGGTGAGTGACCACTATGGCGTGATCTTCATAACCAGTTATGCGCCCTGGAAGTTCTGCTCGCTCGGCCCACTGGACCGCGAGGTTGCCCAGGCCCTGCGGAAGAGCCGGCGCTATGGTGATATCCAGCCGCAGTTCCTGGCGGCGGCACCCATCCGTGCGGACAGCCGCGGCGTTGCATTGCTGAACATCAGGGCCACCATGCTGCCGGATTCACGGCGCAGCCACCGCATAAATTCGTCGTATCCCTACCTGCTTCAATCCCACGACATGCCGGATGCCGGATGGACCGTGCATATTCTCTCCGACATTTCGCATGTGGACGATCAGGTCCGGAATATGGTGTTGCTGGCAGGATCTTCGCTGCTGACGCTGCTGCTCAGCGGCGCATTGGTATATCATCGCCGGCGCACCCGTCTTGAACGCCGGATTCTGGAAGCGCGCTCCCGCCAGGCCCTGGAACGGGCGAATAAAATGTTGGAGCAGCGTGTTGGCGAACGCACCGAGGCGCTGACCAGTATGAATCGCATGCTGCGCAAAGAAGTGGATGAACGCCAGCGCACCGAGATCGAGCTGCGGGCTGCCCAGGAGGGTCTGATTCAGGCCGGCAAGCTGGCGGCCATCGGCCAGATGGCTGCCAGCATCACCCATGAAGTGAATCAGCCCCTGGCGGCCATCCGGATGTATGCGGATAACGCCCTGGTGTTGATGTCCAAGGGGAAAATCGGTGAAACCCGGTCAAATCTGCAGAGCATTACCGAGCTCGTGGGGAAAATGGGGGAAATCACGGGCCACCTGAAAGCCTTTGCGCGCAAGTCGCCAGGCAAAAATGTCCCGGTTGGCATCTCACATGCGCTGGAAAACGCACTGGTGCTGCTCAGCAGCCCGATCGAAAAGCTGAATGTCCGTATAAACTGCCGCCTACCGGAAAAAGAGATCATGGTGCTCGGTGACCAGGTGCGCCTCGAACAGGTGTTGGTCAACGTAATTCGCAACAGCCTGGATGCCGTCGCGATGCATTCAAAACGCGAGATTCGTATTGCCGTGCATCCGGAAGCGGACCATGTTTTGGTGGTCATACACGACTCCGGACCGGGGATTGCAGATGAACATTTAGCCCGGATATTCGATCCGTTTTTCACCCGCCGCAAGGACGGCAAGGGGCTGGGGTTGGGATTGTCACTCTCTTTGGCCATCATCCGGGACTCGGGAGGGACGATCCGTGCCGCCAACCATCCGGAAGGTGGTGCCGTGGTGACCATTGAACTGCGGCGTGCCGGAGCGGCTCAGGAGGAAGCACAATGAACACCAGGGGCGCGGTTTTTTTCATTGACGACGACGAACACGTCTGCCGGGCCGCCGAGCAAAGCCTGCGGCTCGCGGGGTATGATGCCACCGCTTTTCGCCAGGCCCGGCAGGCCATGGACCTGGTTGCCCCCCACTGGCCCGGAGTGCTGGTGACGGATGTCAAGATGCCGGTGATCGACGGATTCGAACTGCTGCGCTGGACGATCCGCCGGGATCCGGATTTGCCGGTGATCATGGTCACCGGCCACGGCGATGTCGGCATGGCGGTTGAAGCCATGCGCGCCGGTGCGTACGACTTCATCGAAAAACCCCTTTCAGCAGACCATCTTGTGGGGGTTGTCGGCCGGGCGATGGAGAAGCGCCGCCTGATTCTGGACAATCGGGCGCTGCGCGCGGAAGTTGAACAGAAAAACGGCCTTGAAGCTGTGATTATCGGCCGCAGCCGTGGCACCGCACGCCTGCGTAAAATGATTTTAAATATTGCCGACAGCGGCGCGGATGTACTGATTGTCGGAGAAACCGGCACCGGCAAGGAACTGGTGGCCCGCTGCCTGCACAACCACAGCCGCCGAAAGGACCGGCCCTTTGTGGCCGTCAACTGCGGGGCCCTGCCCGAATCGATCATTGAAAACGAGCTTTTCGGCCATGAGCCGGGTGCGTTTACCGGCGCCGAACGGCTGCATGCGGGCAAATTCGAACAGGCCGACGGCGGAACCCTTTTCCTCGATGAAATCGAATCCATGCCGCTGGCTTTGCAGGTGCGGCTGCTGCGCGTGCTGCAGGAACGATCTGTCGAAAGGCTGGGTGGGACCGAAACCCTCGAGCTTGACCTGCGGGTCGTAGCCGCGACCAAGCGCAATTTAGGCAAAGCCTGCGCGAAGGGGGAATTTCGGGCTGATCTTTACTATCGGCTCAACGTTGCCACCATTGAAATTCCCCCTTTGAGCCAGCGGGCGGAAGATATTCCGATCCTGTTTGCATATTTTGCCCATCAGGCGGCCAAGCGCCTGAACCGTCAACCTCCCGATATTGACCCTGTCCTGTTGCACCAGCTTATGCAGCACGCCTGGCCCGGCAACGTGCGGGAACTGCAAAACACCGCTGAACGGGTGGTGCTGGGAATTCATCAAATTGCAGAAAACGTGGCCCCAGGCGACGGTGTGAAGACCGGCCGGTCCCTTCAAGAACAGTTGTCAGCCTTTGAGAAATGCATCCTCGAACAGGAACTCAGGCGCAACAAGGGCAATATCACGGCAACCTATGAATCGCTTGGACTGCCACGCAAGACACTGTACTACAAGATGAAAAAATACGGCCTCAGTCGGGATGATTTTACATAAAATGCGTCCGGCACACGCGGTGCGTCTTTTTCCCCGGTATGGGTAACTTTTGACACACTTGCTTCCCTGGCGTGGGCCGGTTTTTGCCCCTGCCTGCGGCATCAGCAACCCGGCCATCGATTTTCGGGGGCCCCATTTTTAGCTGCAGTTATTTTCTGAAAGGCCTTCATTTATTTACCGGATTTGGAATGCCCGTCTTTCCGGCTTCAAGGCACTCAGGGCGTAAAACAGCCGCCATCTTCTCTTCGGCACTGATCTTGCTATTACTTCCTGCACATTCAAACCGGTAGGTACCTATACGTCCGGCAGCGACGATGCCGATCCCCGGCGGCGACAGATACCATTTGTCCGCCGCCGGGCAGGAGGAATTTCCCGAAAATGGTGCTTGCCCACTTTGCCAACTGTCGTTCCGGCGGTTTTAAAAAGCGTTCGTTCGGTTGCCGTAAGGGCCACAAAAAGAAATAAATCCACAGGAATCACGCCGGATTTTGGTTCGGCTGCAAGGCGCGTCGGTTTTTTCATACCCGCTGGTACGGGACCTACCAGCGGTGAAGTGCAGCAGCCGGGCCCAAAGACAAGTCAGATTGGGGATTTTATTTTTTCCGGGGCCCTCACATAGCCCGCATTTCAGAAGACAAGGAGGGAAAAGGAGGAAAAATGAAGCATCTCAAGCTAAGTGCGACAGGCGTATGGATGGCGGCATTGTGCTTCGTTCTGATGCTGCCGGCGCCATCCTGGGCGCAAGAAATCGTGAGCACTTCTCCGGCACTTTCGAAAATAATCGCTGCAAAAACGCTGCGCGTGGGCGTCAACCCCAAATTCAAACCTTTCTCATTTGAAAAAGGCGGCCAGCGGGTGGGCGTCGACATCGATATCGCCAGGTTGCTCGCCAAAAAACTGGGTGTCACGGCCAAAATCATCACTCCGGATTCGTTTTCCAATTTGATTCCCATGTTGCTTACCGATAAAATCGACATCATCATCGCCGGCATGAGCATTACTTTCGACCGGGAAAAAGTCATCGATTTTTCGGACCCCTACTTCAATACCGGCCTGTCCATACTGCTCAACAAGATCACCACGACCCGGCTGGGCATTTCGGCGGCGACCAGCTATGCAGCCCTGCACGCCGAACTTGCCCGCAACGGCAAGGCATCTCAACTGATTGTGGCCGTTACCCAGGGCAAGGCGCCCCAGCGCATCGTGCCCCGCTTTTTCCCGCATGCCCGGATCAGGCCCTACCCCACCAACGAAGCGGCCGCCCGGGCGACGCTCAGGGGGGAAGCGGATATCATGGTGCATGATGAAATTTTTCTGAAAGTCTGGCTCAAGGAAAATGCCAAGCGCGCCCGTTATCGCCTGGTCGTTCTGGACCCGCCGTTCAAGCCCGATTACTACGGTTTTGCCATTCGCAAGGGAAATCAGGATTTTCTGAACCTGCTCAATGTTTTTACCCTGGAGCTCCAGTCAAACGGTCATGTGGCGCAGTTTATGGGACAGTACCTGCCGGTTACGTCGAAAGTTACTACCCGGAGCTATAACATCAGCGAAGATTATTACGGAGGTGACTGATATGGGTGGCGCTGAAAAGAAAAAGGGACTGGATCTGCAATGGAAGATTCTGATCGGGATTGTCGCCGGTATTGCACTGGGCATCGGCATTAACATGGCAATGGGCGCCGGCGTCACAACGGGCCCCGTGTATGCCATGAAAACTCTTTTCAAATATGGCGGCGACATATTCATCCGCTTGCTGCGCATGCTCATCGTACCCCTGGTGTTTGCCTCCATTTTCATGGCAGTGGCCAATCTCGGTGATGTGCGCAAGCTGGGCAGGGTCGGCGGCAAGACCATCGGGTACTACATGCTGACCACCGCACTGGCGGTGCTTGTCGGGTTGATTGTGGTGAATATCGTCAACCCCGGTATCGGGATCGATAAAGACGCCCTGTCCGCCCTGAATATCAATACCGAGGTCCCGGCCAAGGTCAGCAGGCAGGGCGTCGGTGAGCGCAGCCCGGTCATCATCATTGTCGATACATTTGTGAATATGATCCCCAAAAATCCTGCGGCCGCCTTCGCAAAGGGAGATGTGCTCCAGATTATCTTTTTTACGATTTTCCTGGCGGTGTTCGCTTCGATTGTGGGGCGTGACTCCGAACCGATGACCAAGGTGATCAATGCCATCGACCGCATCATGCAAAAGGGTATCATGGCGGTGATGGCCATCGCGCCCTATGCGATTTTCATGCTCGTGGCTGCAATTTTTATGGATCTGGGTTTTGCAGCCTTAAAAGCCCTGGGGAAATACGCCGTTACGGTCCTTTTGGGGCTCTTTATTCACGGTTTCATAACCTTGCCCATTCTGGTCATAATCTTCGGACGATACAATCCGCTGCGTTTGTTAAAAGCCCTGTCGCCGGCCATGATGACCGCCTGGTCCACCGCTTCCAGTGCCGCCACGTTGCCGGTGACCATGAGCAACCTGGAAAAGCGCGCCGGCGTGGACGGGCGCATTGGCAATTTTGTGCTTCCACTGGGTGCGACCATCAATATGGACGGCACTGCCCTGTATGAATCGGTGGCGGTTATTTTTATCGCCCAGCTGCTGGGTGTCCAACTGACTACGGGCATGCAGATCGTCATTTTCATTACCGCTTCTCTGGCCGCTATCGGTGCGGCGGCGATTCCCGGCGCCGGCTTGGTCACCATGGGTATCGTGCTGACTGCCGCCGGTTTGCCGCTGGATGGCATCGGGCTGATTCTGGCAATCGACAGGATCCTAGACCAGTTTCGCACCGCCATTAACGTCTGGGGGGATGCCACCGCAGCGGTGGTGGTGGGGCGCGGTGAGGATGCGATCCGGGATGTCACTGAAATGGATGGCGCGGGGATTGAATCCGCCGCGGCCTGATACCAAAGGAGGTAATGATGGATTTTCCCAAACAGATTCTCGATTTCATGTTGCTCGACGTCGCCGGCCGCTGGACATACAAGGGCAAAGTGCTGCAAAGCGCCCAGTATATCCGCCTGGGCTCACGCATGACGCTGTTCATCCAAACCATTGCCAACAAGGCGGGCGAGCAGGAGTACATGATCCGCCTGCGCGACAGTTTTATCCGCGGCGGCATCAAGACCCTGTCGGAAGCAATCGATGTCGCGCGGGAGATCATTGAAGAAAACAAGCTGTTTATCGACGAGTCGACCCGCTAGCCCACCCGCTGCCGCAAGGCACTCCTCCGAGAGCAGGCCGGAAAGAATAGTCTTTTCTTTTCGGCCTGTTCTTTGTCTGCCCCCGACAGAACCTTTTCTGAAAGTCCGCCATCGGCCGGACTTGTGCGTGGTCTGGCGGTGCATGGCAATTCGACTTGTCAAGCAGGCTGGTCTTTTGTAGGATCGAAGCGGCCGGTAAGGGAAATAAGCGCCAAAGCGGACACAACCCCAAAGACCGTACGGAGGAGACAAGATGGGTGAACGTGTTGGATTCATCGGGCTTGGCATCATGGGCGGCGCCATGGCGGGCAATCTGTTAAAGGCCGGGTTTGAGGTCTGCGTCTGGAACCGCAGCCCTGCGAAGATGGAGAAACTGGCGGCCGCCGGTGCCGGAACCGCCCGTGACCCGGCCGACCTGGCGGCCGGCTGTGACGTGATCATCACCTGCGTCAGTGACACGCCTGACGTGGAAGAGGTGATCCTGGGGGAGAGGGGCGTCATCCACGGCATCGCCGCCGGCAAACTGGTCATCGATATGAGTACCATCAGCCCCATGGCAAGTCGCAGGATCGCCGCGCAGTTGGCCGAAAAAGGCGCCCACATGCTGGATGCACCGGTGAGCGGCGGCAGCGAGGGCGCCGCCCGGGGGACATTGAGCATCATGGTGGGCGGAGCAGCGGACCAGGTTGAACGCGCCAGGCCCCTTTTCAGGGCCATGGGCAAGGCCGTCGTGCATATCGGCGGGCACGGCGACGGGCAGAACGCCAAAATCGTCAACCAGATCCTGGTGGTGGGCAACGCCCTGGCCATGTCCGAGGCCCTGCTCTTCGCCCAGGCCAGCGGGCTGGACCTTGAAAAGACCTTGTCTGCGGTCACCCAGGGGGCTGCCGGCAGCTGGATGCTGAGCAACCGCGGTCCCCAGGTTCTGGTGCGGGACTGGCGTCCGGGCTTTACCATCGACCTGCAGCAGAAAGATCTGCGCCTGGCGCTTTCCACCGGTGATGCGCTGGGGGTACCGCTGCTGGCCACCAGCATGGTTTTCAGCCTCTACCGTACGCTGCAGTCCCGGGGGCTGGGAAAGGAGGGCAACCACGCGTTGATCAAGGCCCTTGAACACCTCTCCGGTGTGCGAGTCGAAAAATAGATGTACCGACCGAAGAATTTGTTTTTTTATGATGAAAACATTTGACAAATGCCGGGCAATCGAATACGAGACAAAAAACATCCGAATAATGAATTCAACGTTTGCCTTTTGGAGATGCCATGCGCTTGACCCGTGCCGGTGAATATGCCGTCAGATGTGCGCTGTACCTCTCTTTCGAGGGAGAGGGTGTTTTGGCCAGGCGCAAAGATATTGCGCGGGTGATGGATATCCCGGACCAGTTTCTGGGAAAGATCGCCCAGCAGCTTGCCAGGGCCCGGATCATTGAAATCGTGCAGGGGTCCAAGGGCGGCTATCGCCTGAGGGTGCCGCCCGGAGAGCTCACCCTGCTGGACGTGGTGGAGGCCGTGATCGGTGAGATTTTTTTAAACGACTGTCTGCTGAACCCGGATACCTGCAGCCAGACACCTTCCTGCTCTGTTCACCGGGTCTGGCAGAAAGCGCGCGACCGTCTCCGGGAAACCTTGCGGGAAGCCACTTTCGCCGATCTGCTGGCCGAGGAGAACTGTACGGGCGACCTGTTCCGGCAGCGCCACCGCCGGCTGGTGCAGCATTGATGGGGCAAAGACCGCAGACGGCATTGACTGCACAGCTCCTGAAAAGGCTTTTCGGAAAAAAGTGCGGACTTTTTACCGAATCATCAAAGTTCGGTTCTGCCGCAGGATGCGCCGGGGCAACGCTCCTGCTTCTGGCCGCTTGGGTGCAGCCGTGGTCGGACCCAAAGGGTAAGTCTGTGTCGCCGCGGAGGGTTTAAGGCCTTGAAGCGACGGATGCTGAAACCAACGGCCGTCATGGGGAGTGCAGCATTCATGCTGCCGGCCTGTTGGGGGAATTAGAGCCTAAAAACAATAGGAAAAGGAGACGGATGTATGGATGTATTACTACTTTCCCGGGTGCAGTTTGCCGCCACGACCATGTTTCATTTCCTGTTTGTCCCGTTGACCCTGGGGTTGTCGGTGCTCGTCGCCTATATGGAGACGAAGTATGTGAAAACCGGTGATGAAACCTATCTTCACATGACCAAGTTCTGGGGCAAGCTGTTTCTGATCAACTTTGCCATCGGCGTGGTTACCGGCATTACGCTGGAGTTTCAATTCGGCACCAACTGGTCACGCTACTCCGCTTATGTGGGCGATATTTTCGGGTCCCTGCTGGCCATCGAAGCCACGGCGGCTTTTTTCTTGGAGTCCGTTCTGATCGGGGTGTGGATTTTCGGTTGGAAAAGGCTTTCCAAAAAAGCGCATGCGACGGCGATCTGGCTGGTGGCCATCGGGTCCAACCTGTCCGCCGTCTGGATCCTGATCGCCAATGCCTGGATGCAGAGCCCGGTGGGCTACACCATCCGCAACGGCCGGGCCGAACTCACCGATTTCGCCGCGGTGGTCTTCCAGAAGTTCGCCGTGGTCAAGTTCATCCACACCGTCAGCGCCGCCCTGGTGCTGGCCTCCTTTTTCGTCATGGGGTTCAGCGCCTACCACCTGCTGAAAAAAAAGCAGCTCGATTTTTTTACGCGTTCATTTAAAATCGGCCTGGGGTTTGGGCTGGTCTTTTCACTGGTGGTTTTTATCATGGGTGACCTGAACGGCGTGGTCGTGGCCGAAAAGCAGCCCACCAAGCTGGCCGCCATGGAGTCGCTGTGGAACACCACCGAACGTGCGCCCATCTACCTGTTTGCCCTGCCGGACCAGGAAAATGCACGCAACAAGGTCGAAATCGGCCGCATTCCAGGCGCCCTCAGTTTCCTGGTCAAGCACGACATCAATGCCGAGGTCCAGGGATTGAAGGACTTCCCCAAGGACGAACGGCCGCCGGTGCTCCCCATTTCACTGGCCTTCAAGGGGATGGTCGGCTTGGGCACCATTTTTATCCTGCTGACCGGATTCGGGTGGCTCAAGCGCAAGAAACTCACTGAAAGCCCGGGGTATCTGAAACTGATGATGCTGGCCGTTCCGCTGCCCTATATCGCCATCCAGCTGGGCTGGCTGGTGACCGAACTCGGACGGCAGCCCTGGATCGTCTACGGTCTAGTCAAAACCGCCGATGCCCCTTCGCCCATCGACACCACCCAGGTGCTGTTTACCCTGGTTGCGTTTACCTTGGTTTATACGCTGCTGGGCATTATCGGTTTTACCCTGATTATCAGGAATGCCCGCAAGGGACCGAAACTGGCGCCCGCTGAAGAGGCGCAGTAAAACCGGTTCGCTTTCAAGATTTCAAAAAAACAGCGGTTCAAATGCAACCTCAACTTGCACTTAGGAGTGAAAGATGAATTTACAGACGACATGGTTTTTGCTTTGGGGACTTCTGTGGGCATTGTTTTTCATTTCCGATGGCTTTGATTTCGGCATCGGCACGCTGTATCTTTTTCTGGGAAAGAGCGAGGCGGACAAACGCGTCATGATCAACGCCATGGGCCCGCTGTGGGACGGCAATCAGGTCTGGTTGATTACCGCCGGCGGCGTCACCTTTGCGGCCTTTCCCACGGTATACGCCGTGATGTTCTCGTCCATGTATTCGGCCCTGATGCTGATTTTATTCGCTCTGATCATCCGGGGCGTGTCTTTCGAGCTGCGCGGCAAGGTGGATGACCCGCGCTGGCGCGGGATGTGGGATGGCTGCATCTTCGTGGGCAGTTTCTTGCCGGCCCTGCTGTTCGGCGTAGCGTTTGCCAATATTTTCCAGGGGATTCCCATCGACCAGCACGGGGTTTACCAGGGCACGCTTTTTACGCTGCTGAACCCTTACGGCCTATTGGGCGGCGTGCTCTTCGTGCTGCTGTTCACGGTTCACGGCGCCGTCTGGCTGGCGACCAAGTCAGAGGGTGAGCTCCACGACCGGGCCGCTTTCACCGCCGGTGCGCTGTGGCCGGTGCTGCTGGTCGTGGCCGTGGCCTTTCTGGTGTACTCCAGGTTTGCCACTTCGCTGTATGCCAACTATCTGGCGTCGCCGATTCTGTTTGCGGTCATCATTCTCACCGTGCTGGGCCTGGTGGGTATCCGGATTTACCTGGCGAAAGGCGCCTTTTACAAGGCCTGGTTCGCATCGGCGCTGACCATTATGGGCGCGGTGTTTTTCGGTGTGGTGGGCCTTTTCCCGAACATGTTCCCCTCCAGCCTGAATGCCAAGTACAGCCTGACGGCCTTTAACGCCTCATCCAGTCCGCTGACGCTGAAGATCATGCTGGTGGTGGCCGGTATTTTCGTTCCACTGGTGCTGGCATATCAGCTCTGGGCTTATCTGGTGTTCAAGGGCAAGGTCAGGGAAGAGGAAATGATGTACTAGCCTTGACAATCATGACACCGGGGCGCATCCATCCCCCCGGCTGTGGCGCACATTCAAAAGGCCGCACCCGGTCGCCTGCACAAGTGCAGGCCAATCCGGGCCCGGCCTTTTTTTCCGGCAATATCCCCGCCGTCGGTGGCTTGCCGGCAAGAACAGCGCCGGCAGGGCTGTGAAATCAATCAAACGCCATATCGGTTTTCCAGTTTTCCCAAACCTTGCCCACCAGGTCCGGTCCCGGTTTCAGGGTGGTTTTGCCGGGTTTCCAGCCCGAAGGCGTGGCTTCGGCGCCCTGGGTCTCCCGCACCAGCTGGAAGGCCTGAACCTGGCGGATGGCCTCGGATACGTTCCGGCCCACCGGTGGGGTCAGCACTTCGTAGCCCTGTACCACGCCGTCGGGATCGATGATGAAGCGGCCGCGGGTTTCGACACCGGCCTGGTCGTCGTAGATGCCGTACACCGTTCCCACTTTGCCGCCCACATCGGACATCATGGGAAACGGAATGCCGCCGCTGACCATCTTGGACAGTTCGTGGTCGTCCCACATCTTGTGTACGAACACGGAATCGATGCTCATGGAGAGAATCTGCACGCCGAGTTTGTCGAATTCGGGCACTTTTTCGGCAACTGCCGAAAGTTCGGTGGCTCACACGAAAGTGAAGTCCCCGGGGTAAAAGCACAGCAGCACCCATTTCCCCAGGTAATCTGAGAGTTTGATGTTGACGAACTTACCCTTTTGATACGCCGGCGCGGTGAAATCCGGCGCTTTTTGTCCGACCATGATCATCGTTTGATCCTCCTTTTGATTTCCTGCAGGTTCCGGTTTTTCCGTTTCAACCTCTTCCCCGACTGGTCCGCCCGTGGGCCGGGCGCAACCGGGATCAAATTCTTCGGCCATAAGCAACCTCCTTTCCGTGGATTAGAATCGTGCCGGCATAAAACCGACAGCTTTTGTAAGCATATTACCAGAAGTAAAATCGTGCTTCAACGGATATCGTCAAGGATCTGCGGGTGAACGTTTATTGCCCCTGCTGAAACGGAACCCGGTAAGCTCCGCGAAACGCCCCGTGCACGCCCCCCTGCAGAATGCTGCAGGGCCGGGGAAGCATACCCCCGGCTGCCCGCTTTGCTGCCTGTCAGAAATCTTCAAAGACGTTTGCACTGCGATCAGGCAAGATCGAAACGGTCAAGGTTCATGACTTTGTCCCACACCGCCACAAAGTCGTGCACAAACTTTTCTTCGGAGCCCTCACAGGCGTAAACTTCCGCCAGGGCCCGGAGCTGGGAGTTTGAACCGAAGATGAGGTCGACCCGGGTGGCGGTCCACTTGAGTTCACCCGTGGCGCGGTCACGTCCCTCGAAAACGTCTTCGTCTTCCGGGGCTGTTCTCCATGCCGTGCGCATGTCGAGCAGATTTACGAAGAAGTCATTGGTGAGCGTCTCTGGCCGTTTGGTGAAAACACCGTGCCGGGACTGTCCGCAGTTGGTATTCAGGACGCGCATGCCGCCAAGGAGGACCGTCATCTCCGGCGCCGTCAGCGTCAGCAGCTGCGCCCGATCAACCAGCAGCTCCTCGGCCGTAACGGCGTATTCCGTTTTGAGGTAGTTACGGAACCCGTCTGCAGCCGGCTCGAGCACGGCGAATGAACCCACGTCGGTCTGCTCCTGTGACGCATCCGTACGTCCCGGCGCGAAGGGAACGGTTACATCGTGACCGGCGTTTCTGGCTGCCTGTTCGATGCCCGCGCAGCCGCCCAGGACGATCAGGTCGGCGAGAGAAATCATCTTCCCCCCTGACTGGGCACTGTTGAACGCCGCCTGGATTCCCTCCAGGGTCTGCAGCACTTTCTTCAGTTGGGCTGGCTGGTTGACCTCCCAATCCCTTTGCGGCGCAAGACGGATGCGTGCCCCGTTCGCCCCGCCGCGCTTGTCGGAACCACGGAACGTAGACGCCGCCGCCCAGGCGGTGGAGACCAGCTCCGGGATCGACAGGCCCGAGGCAAGGATCCTGCCCTTGAGGCCTGAGATGTCCTGTGCGTCGATCAGCTCATGGGTGACTGCCGGCACCGGGTCCTGCCAGATCAGTTCCTCGGCCGGGACCTCCGGGCCGAGATAGCGTGAGCGGGGGCCCATGTCGCGGTGCGTCAGCTTGAACCAAGCCCGTGCGAACGCGTCTGCCAACGCCTCCGGGTTCTCGTGGAAGCGTTTCGAGATCGGCCCATAGATCGGGTCCATCCGGAGTGCGAGGTCCGTGGTCAGCATGATAGGCGCGTGCCGTTTGGACGAATCATGGGCGTCCGGTACAGCGTCCGCTGCGGCCGGATCGGTCGGAACCCATTGCCAGGCTCCGGCCGGGCTTTTCTCGAGATTCCAGTCATAGCGGTACAACGTGTCGAGAAAACTATTGTCCCATTGAATCGGGGTCGGGGTCCATGCCCCTTCCAGTCCGCTGCCAATCTGATCACCACCTTTGCCGCTGCCAAAGCCGCTTTTCCAACCGAGACCCTGCTCCTCAATGGGAGCCGCCTCGGGTTCCGGACCGACCAGCACTGGATCACCCGCGCCGTGACACTTGCCGAACGTGTGCCCACCGGCGATGAGCGCGACCGTTTCCTCATCGTTCATTGCCATGCGTGCGAAGCTCTCACGAATGTCGCGAGCTGCCGCCAGCACATTCGGTTCGCCGTTCGGCCCTTCCGGGTTTACGTAGATCAGACCCATCTGCACGGCGGCGAGCGGGTTTTCCAGTTCCCGGTTGCCGCTGTGGCGCCTGTCGCCAAGCCACTCGCTCTCGGTTCCCCAGTAAATGTCCTCCTCCGGCTCCCAAATGTCCTCCCGCCCGCCGGCGAAGCCGAAAGTGGTAAAGCCCATCGATTCCAGGGCGCAGTTGCCGGCGAGAATCATCAGATCGGCCCAGGAGATCTTATGGCCGTATTTCTGCTTGATCGGCCAGAGCAGCCGGCGCGCCTTGTCGAGATTCACGTTATCGGGCCAGCTGTTGAGCGGCGCCAGGCGTTGGGAGCCGGATCCCGCGCCCCCGCGGCCATCGCCAATGCGATAGGTGCCTGCGCTGTGCCACGCCATCCGGATAAAGAGCGGCCCATAGTGGCCGTAGTCGGCGGGCCACCAGTCCTGCGAGTCGGCCATCAGCGCATAGAGGTCCTTTTTCAGAGTCTTCAGGTCGAGCTTCTTGAATTCCTCGGCGTAGTCGAAGGCCGCGCCCATCGGATTGCTCATGGGACAGTTCTGATGAAGAATCCTGAGGTTCAACTGGTTCGGCCACCAGTCGCGGTTCGACGTGCCGCCACCGGCAATGGGTTTGCCGGATCTGCCCGTAACCGGGCATTTGCTGTTATCATCCATGACGTTTCCTCCTTGCGTTGTATGAAGTGGTGAACTGAATCTGAATAATGCCGGGTTGCGTTGCCCTGATCGCTGCAGACAAGTCCACGAAACGCTGCAAATCTACTCCGCAGTGTCTTTTTGTGCGCGCGCGCCGGGATTTCATGGCCTTCACTTTTTTTGGCAACACTGCATTTTCAGGCCTCCTTGTCTTTTGTTGGCGGTAGATTTATATGTTAAAGTATCGCAAAAGAAATATATATGCATATGATAATATTTCGCAATAAAAGCCCAAAAAAAATTCTCCTTAGCGTTTCGCCCGGCATTTGGGGCAGATACCGAAGAAGTCCAGGCGGTGGTTGATCACTTGAAATCCCGTGGATTTTTCCAGTTCGCGGGTCAGGTCCTGAAACTGCGGGAGTTCCGGATCCAGGATTTTTTTGCATTTCAGGCACACGATGTGCGGGTGGTCATAGGGCTTGTTGCCGTCATAGCGATTGCCGCCTTCGGCGAATCCGAGTTCCAAAACCTCGCCGAGCTCTTTAAGCTTCAGGATGTTGCGGTACACCGTGGCCAGGCTGGTGGTGGGAAACTTTTTACGCACCTTGTCGTAGACCTGCTCGGCCGTGGGGTGCCCCTCGCTGACCGCCAGCACTTTGACAATTTCCAGGCGCTGGGGCGTGAGCCGGAAGTGATGACGGCGCAGGGTCTGAATCATCTGTTCGAGCCTTGGGGATGTTTGTGCCATCTGGACGAATGCGTTAACGGTCGATAAATGGTGGTAAATATTACATGCGAAATATTCGCATGTAATATAAGCCGATTTTTGCAGCTTGTCAAGCGCAACAATCTGAAACCGGCACCGAGCAGCCCGCGATGTCGACGGCCGGTGCACGGCAGCCCGGCCGGGCCGGAGCAAACCGAGCGAAAGGTATTGACACACCCTGCAGGATGTGGATTATCATAAAAGGCTGCTAAATCGTGGCGATTTCGGGTGATGATATCGCCGGCCGACAGGGGAGCCAAAATGAAACTCGATGAAATTCGCCGCAAGATCGACAAGATCGACCGTGAGCTGCTGGTGCTTTTGCAGGAGCGCATGGGGCTGGCGCTGCGGTCCAAAAAGTTTAAAAAAAGCATCAGCGACCCCGCACGCGAAGCCGAACTGCTTTCGCGGGCTGAAAAGCTGAGCCTCGACCTGGTGGAGCGTTCGTTCACGCGCCGTCTGCTGGAAACCATCATTCGGGAGAGCAAGCGCCTGCAGCAGGAAGATCGGCAGCTGGTGGCGTTTCAGGGAGAACACGGCGCCTATGGAGAGGTTGCGGCCCGCAAGCTGGTGCCGTCGGGTGCCTATATCCCATGCCTTGAGTTTGTGGATGTCTTTCGCGGTGTGGAGGCTGGCAATCTCGATCTGGGGGTGGTGCCGGTGGAAAATTCCCTGGAGGGTGCCGTAACCCAGGTCAACGACCTGCTGGCCACCACCGGCCTCAAAATCGTCGGTGAAATCAAGGTGCCCGTCAACCATTGCCTGCTGGCAACGCGCGGCATGCGCTTTCCTGAAATCCGCGTGGTTTACTCCCATCCCCAGGCCCTGGCGCAGTGCCGCAGCTTTTTGATGGAAAATCAATTGGAGCCCTATCCCTTCTATGACACCGCTGGTGCCGCCAAGATGCTGGCCCGGGACAACCCCCGGGCCGCAGCGGCCATCGCCAGTCATTTATGCGCCGACCTCTACGACCTGGAGGTGATACGGGAACAGATCGAGGACGGTGCCTCCAACTCGACGCGCTTTCTGCTGCTGTCCCGCGAGGCTTTCGGCAAGGCGGCCAATAAAACTTCGATTATTTTTGCCGTTCCCCACGAAGCCGGAAAACTCTACGATGTGCTGCGGCTGTTTGCCGAGGCCCATATCAACCTGACGCGCATCGCCTCCATGCCGTTGCGCTCCGATCCGGGAAACTACGGCTTTTTCCTGGATTTTGAAGGTGACAGCCGGGATGCAAAAACCGCTGCGCTGCTCGAAGAGGTCCGGCGGCTGGCCAGCGGCATGAAACTTCTTGGAAGTTACCCGGCTGCTTAAAAAGAAGTCAGCATGAAAGGCGATCCAGATCCCTGCCGCGGGGCGTTCAGGCGGCTTGTCGGGAAGTTTTACTGCCGCAGCGTTCGCCGGTGGGCACTTTCAGAATTTTTTCCAGGTGCCGGGCGTCGCGGGTGATACGCTCGGCAGCGGCCAGGGACTGCCGCACCCATGCCAGCGCTTGGGCTACCAGGGGACGGTCCGCGGTCTCGGCCAGGCGATAGTATGTCCAGCGGCCGCTTTTGCGGCCCTCGACCAGGTGTGCCTGGCGCAGGATGGACATGTGCTTGGATACGGTGGAGGGCGCCAGCGCCAGCAGTTCGGTGATCTGGCAGAGGCACAGTTCCTGATCCGTAAGCGCCATCAGCGCCCGCAGGCGGTTTTCGTCGGAAAGGGCTTTGGCCGTGGCGATGAACGTGCGCATGCTTCACTCCTTCGATATATGGTCATATAACGAACTATAGACTCAGGCACCGAAGCTGTCAACGCGCTTTTAAAAAAGCAGACTTGCCAAAATACCGTTGAGGCTATAAAAGCAGCGGAGCTTTGGAAAGACCGCCTGAAAAGCGGCTGCCAAAAGGAGCGTGAAATCCATGAAACGCGACGAGATGATCGAGCGGGCAGCGTCCGGCCGCAAGTGGGACCTTCTGATCATCGGCGGCGGGGCCACGGGACTGGGAACCGCGATCGAATCGGCTTCCAGGGGGTACGAAACGCTGCTCATCGAGCAGGGGGACTTTTCACAGGGAACCTCCAGCCGCAGCACCAAGCTGGTCCATGGAGGCGTGCGCTACCTGCAACAGGGAAACGTGTCGCTGGTGCTCGAAGCGCTGAAAGAGCGCGGCCGGATGCGCCGCAACGCACCGCACCTGGTGCACAACCTGCCGTTCGTGGTACCCAACTACGACTGGTGGGAAGGCCCTTTTTACGGCATCGGTTTGAAGCTCTACGACATGCTGGCCGGGAAGCACGGCTTCGGTCGCTCGAAAAGCCTGTCGCGGGAAAAAACACTCGAACGCCTGCCCACCATCGAAACCCGGGGCCTGCGCGGTGGCGTGATATACTACGACGGGCAGTTCGACGATGCCCGCCTGGCTATTCATATGGCACTGACGGCCGCTGATCAGGGAGCCGCGCTGGTTAACTACATAAAAGCCGTGGCGTTGGTCAAAAAAAACGGCGTTGTGGCTGGTGTGCACGCTGCAGATCTGGAAACCGGTAAAAAATACACGCTGCACGCCAAGGCGGTGATCAACGCCACCGGCGTCTTTGCCGATGCTGTCCGGCGCATGGACGACCCCGCAGCCGCAGACATGATTGCGCCCAGTCAGGGTGTTCACATTGTGCTGGACCGTTCTTTTTTGCCCGGCGACACGGCGATCCTGGTGCCGCACACCGACGACGGGCGCGTGCTGTTCGCCATCCCCTGGCACGGGCGCGTGGTCGTGGGTACCACCGATACGCCGGTCAAACGGGTGTTGCTGGAACCCTGTCCACTGGCCTCGGAAGTGGAATTTTTGCTGGAGCATGCGGCCCGCTATCTCACCAAAGACCCGGCCAAAAGCGATATTCTGAGCGCTTTTGCCGGCCTGCGGCCGCTGGTCAGCACGCCGGAAGCACAGAACACAGCCGCAATTTCGCGGGACCACACTATCCACATCTCCAACTCGGGGCTTTTGACCATCGCCGGCGGCAAGTGGACAACTTACCGCAAAATGGCCGAAGACGCCGTGGACCAGGCCGCCGTGCTGGCCCAGCTTGAGGAGCGTCCGTCGGTCACGCAAACGCTGAACATCCACGGTTTCCATCAGCATGCCGACCGTTTCGGCAGCCTTCAGGTCTACGGGTCGGATGTTTATGGACTGCGCAAAATTGCTGCCGCGGACCCGCTGCTGGCCCAGACGTTGCATCCCAAGTTGTCCATCACGGGTGCCGAAGTGGTTTGGGCGGTGCGCCATGAAATGGCCCGCAGGGTGGAAGACGTGCTGGCGCGGCGTACGCGTGCGCTGCTGCTGGATGCCGCCGCCAGTATGGAAATCGCGCCGCAGGTGGCGCAGCTGATGGCGCGGGAGATGCAGCGCAACGGTGACTGGCAAAGGGCCCAGGTCGCGGATTACCTGCAGCTCGCCGCCGGTTACCTGCCCGCCGGCATCTGCCGGACCGAGGATGAAGCCTGCCGTGAACCGGGGCAGAGAATCCGGACTGTGCAAAACCCCCTCCGTTAGCGGAAAGACGTTTTGTCAAACAGCACGGCAATGCGGCCGGCCGCATGCAATAATTCCTCCAGACGAAAGGGCCTTACCCGTTTGCCGCGCCGGTACACCAGCAGCAGGTCTTCAGCACCTTCCAGAAACCCGCCCTTGTGCTGTGAAAAGTACCGGATGATGTCATCGCCCAGATGAGAAAGAATGGTATGCGGCGCTTCAGGCATCCGGCCGTGATCCTGTGGCGCCTGAGCATAGCAAGATGCACTTACCGTCCGGGGCGGCTTGCGAATTGAGTTTTGGAAGGCACCATCGGAAGCCTTGTAAAGGCGGCGTTTCTCAAATGACGGCTTTCGAGAGAGCCCTTGACCCGGTCCGGGTCCTGTGGTGTGGGGCTATCAG
>JALSRD010000013.1 GCA_026984935.1 Desulfobacterales bacterium | reverse complement strand
TCTTGCCCACACCCGTGGGGCCCATGAAGATGAACGACCCGATGGGACGGTTGGGGTCCTGCAGGCCGGAACGGGCACGCCGCACCGCGTTGGAGACGGCCTCGATGGCTTCCTTTTGCCCGATCACGCGGCGGGACAGGCGCTCTTCCATGTGCAGCAGCTTTTCGCGTTCGCCCTCGAGCATCTTGCTCACCGGGATGCCGGTCCAGCGCGAGATGACCTCGGCGATGTCCTCTTCGTCGACCTCCTCTTTGAGCATCTTGCGGTCCTTCTGCAGAGCGGCCAATTTGCGCCGGGTTTGCTCCAACTGTTCCCTGAGTTCGGCAGCCCGGCCGTAACGCAGCTCGGCCACACGCGCCAGGTCGCCGTCGCGCTGGGCCTTTTGCTCCTCGATGCTCAGCTGCTCCTGCTCTTCCTTGATTTTGCGGATGGCCTGGATCAGCTCCTTTTCGTTCTGCCAGTGGGCCTTCATGGCGCCGATCTGTTCCTGCCACCCCGCGATGTCCTGCTCCAGTTTCTGCAAACGCTCCTGTGAAGCCGGGTCGGTTTCTTTCTTCAGCGCCTGGCGCTCGATTTCGGCCTGCATGATCTTGCGCTGCAGCTCGTCGATTTCAGCCGGCATGCTGTCGATCTCGATGCGGAGCTTGGAGGCGCACTCATCGATCAGGTCGATGGCCTTGTCCGGCAGGAAGCGGTCAGCAATGTATCGCTGGGACAAAGTCGCCGCAGCAACGATGGCCGCATCCTTGACCCGGACACCGTGGTGTACCTCGTACTTCTCCTTCAGGCCCCGCAGAATCGAGATCGTGTCTTCAACGCTGGGTTCGACGACCATCACCGGCTGAAAACGCCTCTCCAAGGCGGCGTCCTTTTCGATGTGCTTGCGGTACTCGCTGATGGTGGTGGCGCCCACGCAACGCAGGGTGCCGCGTGCCAAGGCCGGTTTGAGCATGTTGGAGGCGTCCATGGCGCCCTCGCTGGCACCGGCGCCCACCAGGGTGTGCAGCTCGTCGATGAACAGGATGACCTCGCCCTCGGCGGCTTCGACTTCCTTCAAAACCGCCTTCAGACGGTCCTCGAACTCGCCGCGGTACTTGGCGCCGGCGATCAGCGCGCCCATGTCCAGGGCCACCAGGCGGCGGTTTTTCAGCGACTCGGAAACGTCGCCGGCCACGATGCGCTGGGCCAGGCCCTCCACGATGGCGGTCTTTCCCACGCCGGGCTCACCGATGAGCACCGGGTTGTTTTTGGTGCGCCGGGACAACACCTGCACGATGCGCCGGATCTCCTCGTCGCGGCCGATCACCGGATCCAGCTTGCCCAACCGGGCCAGTTCGGTCAGGTCGCGGCTGTATTTTTCCAGCGCCTGGTACTTTTCCTCCGGATTGGGGTCGGTGATGCGCTGGTTGCCGCGGATCTCCATGAGGACCTTTAAAATGGTTTCGCGGTCGATACCGTGTGCCCCCAGGATGCGCACCGCCTCACCGTCCTTCTCATCGGCAATGGCCAGCAGGATGTGCTCCAGGCTGACATACTCATCCTTCATTTTGGAGGCCTCGCCAAAGGCGGCATCCAGCACGGCGCGTGTGCGCTGGGAGATGTAGACCTCGGCCCCGCCGCTGACCTTGGGCAGTTTTTCCAGAGCGGCCGTCAGGTCGCGCTGTACGTTTTCCGGGGCGACCCCCAGCTTGCGCAGCATGGCCCAGGCGATGTTTTCCTTTTCCTCCAGCATGGCGGAAAGCAGGTGCTCGGGCTCGATCTGCTGATGGTTTTGCCGCGAGGCCAGTGAATGCGCCTGCTGGATGAGCTCCTGGGACTTTATGGTAAATTTGTCAAAACGCATGTTTTCTCCTTAATACGAAAATTTATTCACATTACTTTTTTCGCGTGGTCTTATTTTTGCATGCTGAATATAAACACTGTCGGCGGGATGTCAAATCCGGGTTGTACCGTATGGTTAAATGCGCTTTTCAGCCGCGAGTCGGGTGTGCCTGCCAGCCGTGAAATTCTGCCCGCCGGTCCAGACTTTCATAGAGCGCCAGCGCCACGGCAGTGGACAGGTTCAGGCTGCGGATGCGGTCGTTGATGGGAATGTAAAAGATGCGCTGTGCGTGGTGTGCCCGGATGTCGTCGGGCAGGCCGGCGGTTTCGGAACCGAAAACCAGGAACATGCGCCGGCTCAGGGGCATGCGCCAGAAATCCCGTCCGCCGGTTTTACTGAAAAGGGCGATTTCGCCTTCTCCGACAGCATAGCGGCGCGAAAAGGTATCGAAGTCTTCCCACACCTGCACGTCGACCTGCGGCCAGTAGTCCAGGCCGGCACGTCTGACATGCTGGCTGTCCAGCGAAAAACCCAGCGGCCGGATCAGGTGCAGCCGGGTGCCGGTCCCCAGGCAGGTACGTCCGATATTGCCGGTATTCCAGTGGATGCGCGGTGCAATCAGCACCACGTGGCGCTCAAAAGTCTTGGTCACGGTTTCAGGTATCCCCACTGCACCAGGCGCCGGGAGGCGTAGGCGGCGAGTTTGCCTTCATTTACTGTCTGCAGGTAACGGTAGTAGGCCCGGGCGGCTTCCTGGCGGCGATGCATTCCTTCCAGGGCGTATCCCTTGTAAAAGGCGGTGTTGGGGTTGCCGGGCAGAAGCTTTTCGTTCTGGCTGAAATCCGCGTAGGCCGCCCCCCAACGTTTCAGCTGCAGCTCAGCATAGCCGCTGACGAAGTACGCCTGGGCTTCCTGCGGATAGACCTGCTTGGCGGCCCGTGCATAGGGCAGTGCCTGGGCGGGCTTTTTCTGAACCAGTTTGCATTTGGCCATCATGAGCAGGCCGGCGTAGTCGTGCGGGAGTTGCTTGAGGGCGCGTGCGAAGAGGGCTTCGGCGCCGGAAAAGTTTTCGCGGGCCATCTCGCTGCGGCCCTTTTGGAGAATCCGGATACCCGCCTTTTGGGACCGCAGGTGAACCGTGTGGTCCATGAAGCGCTGCCGGTACTCCGGCAGGTCCATGGCGGCGGCATAGCGCGTGGTGGCGCGCGCAACGGCCGTGCGGTAGCGTTCGTCGCTCATGGGGTGCGTGGCAAAAAGCAGATCGGTGGCACCGGGCTTTTGGCTGGACTGGCGCTTTAAAATTTCCAGCAGCTCGATCATGCCTCGCGGGCTGTAGCCGCTGCGCACCATGTACTCCATGCCCAGAGCATCGGCCTGGCGCTCGTTGTCGCGGCTGTAGGATGCCAGCAGTGCGCCGGCGCCCAGCGATCCGATCCGGGATGCCAGATCGCCGTAGCCGTAACTGCCCGCGTAAATGGAAAGGCCGCTGATCAGCAGCCGGCTCAGCATACCTTTGGACATCTGCTCGGCTGTGTGGCGGGCATTGACATGGCCCAGTTCGTGGCCCAGCAGGGCCGCCAGCTCGGCCTCGTTCTGAAGTTCGATGAGCATGCCGCGGGTCACCGCGATGCTGCCGCCGGGAAAGGCATAGGCATTGGCATAAACGGCGTTTACCCCGCGAAAAGAGTAGGGCATGTTGGGGCGCTGGGTGTGGCGCGCGATGGCCAGTCCGGTGCGGTTGATGTAGGCGTTGAGCGCGCGGTCCTGCAGCGCACCGTAATCGGATGAAAACTGGAAGGGAGACCGTTGCCGGTCCATCTGAATTTCGGACGCCTCGGACACCAGCATCAGTTGCTGGCGTCCGGTCACCGGGTTGACGGCACAGCCCAGCAGCAGGTTGGCCGCCGACAGGCCGGTCAGCTGCAGGAAGCGGCGGCGGCTGAGGGGTTTTGCGGGCAGGCGTGCGGTTTGCATAGGCGCTTTTTGGTGTTTAGAACTGCCGGCAGTGGCCCGACCGGCCACAAAGCCGGGTTTTGCTTGCGTTTTAGCCGAAATTCCGCGGCTTGCAAATGACCTCGCGGATACGCATATCGAACAAGTCGGACTGATTGGCGGGCCTGAGCACCAGGGCGGTGTCAACTCCCTTGCCCGTGCCGCCCAGCGCCACGACGTCCGCTCCGCTCAGGACACCGGCATCCGCCGCCATGATGGAGATTTCCACGGCCACCTTGGTTCCCTGGCCGAAGAGCCGCAGGGTGTCTGCAATCAGCAGCACGGGGTAGATGCCGCCGTGTTTTTTAGCCAGCGACCGTTCCACACCGCTCAAGGCATGCGTGGCCGATACGACGAGCGCACCGCGCTTTTGCAGGTCATCCCGGACGGCGTCGGGCATTACTTTTTCAAAAGGCTTGCGAAAACCGCAGTGGTAGGTGACGACGGCAATACGGCAGCCGGAGTCGAAAGTCAGGGCCGCATCAGCGGTCTCACCGCTGGTGGACGGCAGGACGACCTCCTTAATTCCCAGCTCCCGGGCGCGCTGAAAGGCCGCCTCCAGCGTGGCCTGCGTATTGACTTTACCGGGCTTTTCGAAATACATAGTAACCTCCCATGGGTTGTATTGGACGCTTGGGTTGTTTTGCATTTATATTTTATAACTTTTGCGCCCGGCGTCAAGCCAAGGATGTAAACCAGCAGGCTGGAGGCGGCTAATGGTCATTGATTTTCATACCCATATTTTCCCCGCCGCGATACGCAAGGCGCGCCAGGACTACTTTGACGGCGAACCGGCTTTCGAGCTGCTCTATCAGTCTCCGCGCGCCAGGCTGGCCGGGGCCGGCCAGCTGATCGCGGCCATGGATGAACAGGGCGTGGATGTCAGTGTGGTGTTCGGGTTCCCCTGGAGAAACGCTGATATTTTCCGGATGCACAACAACTATATCATCGAAGCCGTGCGGCGATACCCGCAGCGCCTGGTGGGCCTGGCCTGCCTGGACACGGCCAGTCCGGCGGCGGCCGCCGAGATCGAACGCTGCCTCGATGCCGGCCTTGCCGGCATGGGTGAGCTGGCTTTTTACGAATCGGGCATCGACGCGGCCTGTCTGCGGCAGCTGGCACCGCTGATGGCAATCTGCCGGCGGCGCGGAGCACTTGCGCTGATACACACCAACGAGCCGGTGGGCCACCGCTACCCCGGCAAAAGCCCCAATACGCTGCGCCAGATTTACCGCCTGGCCAATACCTTTCATGACAACACGCTGGTGCTGGCGCACTGGGGCGGCGGCCTGTTTTTCTACAACTTGCTGAAAAAAGAGGTTCGGGAGTGTCTTCGAAACGTCTACTTCGACACCGCCGCCTCGCCCTACCTGTACGACGCGATGGTTTACCGGATCGCGGCCGATACGGTGGGCGCCGGCAAGGTTCTGCTGGGAACGGATTTTCCCCTGCTGCAGGCGGGGCGCTATTTCAACGAAATGCGAGCCGCCGGCATACGTCAGGCGGACCGCAAAGCTATCTGCGGGGGCAGCGCGGCGAGCCTCCTGGCCGCCCGGGGGTGGTTGCCGCCGCCGCAAGGAGGTGACCGTGCGCAGCAATCGGTTTCAGATCATCGTTGAGGTGGTTCCGCCGGCCGGCCCTGACGCCGACCCCATCGTGGCGGAGCTGGAATCGCTGGCGAATTTGCCCGTGGATGCCTTTTCGGTGGCCACCAACCCGGTGGCCAAGGCGCGCATGAGCGCCATGGCCCTCTGTGCGCTGGTGCAGCAGCGCACCGGCCGGCCGGCGACGCTGCACTGCACCACGCGCGACCACAACCGCCTGAGCCTGCAGGGCCTTTTGTGGGGGGCTTGCGCCCTGGGCATTCAGACCGTGCTGGTGACCAGCGGGGATTTCGTGGCTCTGGGCGACCGGGCCGTCACTTCCACGGTGCGTGATGTGGATGTTTTCGGGTTGATCGGCATGGCGCGTACGGCCGGACTGCGTGTGGGCGTGGCGCTGGATCCACGCCCCGAGTCCGACGGGCTGGATGGGGCCGTCGAGCGGCTGGCGCGCAAGGCGGACGCCGGGGCGCAGTTCGTGGTGACCCAGCCGGTTTACGATGAGGGCAGTGCCGACCGCCTGGCCGCCGCCACGCACCACATCGGCATCACGGTGATCATGGGGATTCTGCCCCTGCGCACGGCGCGTCACGCCGAGTTTCTGCATCAGAAAGTGGCGGGTATCGCGGTGCCGCAGGCCCTGCGCCGGCGCATGCAGCGCACCGCGGATGCGGCTGCCGAAGGCCTTGCCAACGCGCGTGAAATGCTGGCCGCAGCAAGGGCGCGCTTTGGCGGTGCGTGCCTGATGCCACCCTTCGACCACTACGACATGCTGTTTGATATTCTGAAAGATTCAGCGGTGCGCTGAACCGCGCGGGGGCGCTGCTGTCAGCGGCTGTGCCGGGGTGTGCCGCCCTGCCCCTGCGGCCGCCTGGACAGCAAAAGAGCCAGCAGCAGGCCGGCGATGATCATCAGCGTGCACAGCAGCTGGCCCTCGGTGAAGTAGCGCCAGATGAATCCGATCTGGGGGTCCGGCTGCCGGAAAAACTCGATCACGAAGCGGATCGAACCGTAAAAGCACAGGAAAAACACCACCATCATGCCGTCGGCAAAGGATCTTTTGCGCAGGTTCCACATCAGCAGGAAAAGAAGCAGGCCTTCGCCCAGTGCCTCGTAAAGCTGGGAGGGATGGCGCGGCAGGGGGCCGCCCTGGGGAAAGATCATGGCCCAGGGAACATCGCTGACCCGGCCGAACAGTTCGCCGTTGAGAAAATTTCCGATACGCCCCAGACCCAGACCGATGGGGGCGGTGACGATCACACTGTCGGCAATCACCAGCAGCGGCAGATTGCGCCGGCGGCTGAACCACCAGCCGGCCGCCAGCGCCCCCAGCAGCCCCCCGTGAAAAGACATGCCGCCGTGCCAGACCGCGATAATTTCGATGGGATTTTTAAGGTAGCTGAACAGGTTGGCGTACTGGTAAAACAAAATGTAGCCCAGCCGCGCACCGACCACCAGGCCGATGGCCAGAAAGAGAATCAGGTCCTGGGCACTGGCGCCGACCAGTCCGATTTCCCTGGCACGCGCCTGCTTCTGCACGAGCACATAGGCGGAAATGAAACCCAGCACGTACATCAGGCCGTACCAGCGCAGGCGCAAGGGGCCGATATGCACGATGTCGGGGCTGATGTTGGGATATGGCAGCATGATGTTAGGTATAGCGGATTTAGCCGGCGCTGAAAAGTCACTTTTCGGGGCCGCGCCGTCTTCAGTGCACCGGTGATGTTTTTTCTTGACCGCAACGCCCGACCAATATTAAAAGTCAACTTTTTTGTGTGAACACTTGGAGATAGCTGGGGAAAGGAAGCCAAGTGCCATGAGCCGCTACCTGCTGATCGATATCGGGGCCGGGACCATGGATATCCTCTACTGCGACAGCCGCGCAAAGCTGCATTACAAAGCGGTGGTCGTCTCGCCGGTGCGGCTCCTGGCCGGGTGCGTGGAACAGCTGTCCGGCGATCTGGTGGTGACCGGCTGTGAAATGGGCGGCGGTGCGCTGACCGGGGCGTTGCGCCGGCAGGCAGCCCATGCCCGGGTCGTCATGTCGGCATCGGCGGCTGCCACGATTCATCACGATCCCAAGCGCGTGCGCGCGGCTGGAATTCAGGTGGTGGCCGACGATCAGGCCGATGAGATGGTTTCCGCGGGCGGTTTCCGCCACCTGGTGCTGGCCGATCTGGATGCGGCACGCCTGGAAACCATCGTCGAGGGGTTGGGTGTACCGTTTGATTTCGATGCCGTGGCGGTCTGCGCCCAGGACCACGGCAGGCCGCCGCAGGGTGTTTCGGCCCTGGATTTCCGCCACCATATGTTTCGCTCCGTATTGAGCCGTTCACCCTACCCCCACGAGCTGCTGTACGCCCCGGCGGAAATTCCGCCCGCCATGGGCCGCTTGCGGGCCCTGGCGCGCTGTGCGCAGAAGCTGCCCGCCGGGGATGTTTACGTGATGGACAGCGGCATGGCGGCCATCCTGGGCGCTTCGCTGGATCGGCAGGCCGTTGGCTGGCGGGAATTTACCGTGCTGGACGTGGCGACGTCGCACACCGTGGCGGCGATGTTGGAGCAGGATCGTCTGGCCGGGTTTTTTGAGTACCACACCCACGATGTTACCCTGCCGCGCCTGGAGGCGCTGCTTACGCAGCTGGCCCAAGGGCGCCTGGAGCACCAGGCGCTGTTGGCCGAAGGCGGACACGGTGCCTATGTGCGCAAGGCCCTGGGCATCCAGGCGCTGCAGAAAATCATCGCCACCGGACCCAAACGCCGCCTGCTGGAGGGTTCACGGCTTCCGATCGCCTGGGGTGCCCCCCTGGGGGACAACATGATGACCGGCACGGCCGGCCTGCTTCAGGCCCTCATGCGGCGCCGGGGCCGGCGTATACCGGCTGTTTATTCCTGACGTGGCGGCTGCAGGGGAATATCCCACTTTTTCATATACTTCCACACCGCCGTGCGGCTCAGACCGACCCGCCTGGCCGCTTCGGCCTTGTTCCAGCCGCATGCATCCAGAATGTCCAGCAGTTTGCGGCGGTCGAGTTGTATCCGGGAGCGGGATGCGGAGACCGCTGTGCTGTTTTTCGGTGCATAGCGCATCTGCCGGATTTCCAGGGGCAGGTCGAATACGCCGATTTTACCTTTGTTGCGCAGCACGAAAGCGTGTTCCACGGCGTTTTCCAGTTCGCGGATATTGCCCGGCCAGGCATAGTCCAGCACCAGCTGCATGGCCTCATGTTGCAACCCGGTGATCTGTTTGCCGGTTTTCCGGTTCAACTGTTCGATGAAGTGGGTCAGCAGCAGTGGAATGTCATCTTTGCGTTTTCGCAGCGGCGGCAGGTTGATGGGGAAAACTTTCAGGCGATAGTAGACATCCTGGCGGAACTTCCCCTGCTGGACCCGGGAGAACAGATCCTGGTTGGTGGCCGCGATAATCCGTATGTCCACGCGGCGGCGGCGTGAATCACCCACCCGTTCGATTTCCCGTTCCTGGAGCACCCGCAGCAGCTTGATCTGGATAAAGGGCGTGATTTCACCGATTTCGTCCAGAAAAACCGTGCCGCCGTCCGCTTCTTCGAAACGCCCCGTGCGGTCCCGCAACGCCCCTGTAAAAGCCCCCCGGACGTGGCCGAACAGCTCGCTTTCCAGCAGGGATTCGGTGAGTGCCGAACAGTTGACGATGACCAGGGGTTTGTCCCGGCGTGCGCTGTTGTAATGGATTGCGCGGGCCACCAGTTCCTTGCCGGTGCCGCTTTCACCCTGGATCAAAACGGTGGCGTGGCTGGCTGCCGCAACCTGAATGGCGTTGAAAACCTGCTGCATGGATCGGCTGTGGCCGATGATATTGCCCAGGCGGTGCTTTTCCTCCAGCAGACGCTGGGCCTGTTCAGCTTTCAGACGGGCCTTTTTCAGTTCGGTGAGATCGGTGAGTGTTTCCACGATGCCGATGATGTCGCCATCGTTATTGCGCACGACGCGGGCGTTTTTGATGACCGGGACATCCAGGCCGGTTTTGTGGCGCACCAGGCATTCAAAATCCTCCGACTGTCCATGGTCCAGAATGCCGCATATGCTGGGGCCTTCCGGGCATTCCTGGTCAAAACAGCGGCTGCACTGCAGAATGTTGCAGGTTTTCCCCAGGGCTTCGGCGGCCGGATATCCGGTGATGCGGATCATGGACCGGTTCCAGGAGGTGATGCGGCCGCGGGTGTCCAGCGTAAAGACGCCGTCGGCCATGGCGTCGATAATCTGGCTCAGGAAGTTTTTGTCCCAGATCTCGTGGGTTTTGGTCTGCATGCCGGACAATGTCTCCTGTCGTCGTGTCTGTTGCAACCTGACTGCTGCCGTGGGGTCGCCGGCGTGAAACCTGCCGTGTCGACCGGCAGTTTAGAAAGTGATGCCATTTCTGTCAAGACAGTAGTCTCGAAAGGTGCGCTGCGGAACGTAAGCAGACAGAAACGTTAAGGTAACGTTACATTGATGGCATACCCTGCCGCCAAGTGATGGGCAAGGCGCCGCCGAGTTGCAACTGTCATATAAATTCCACGCAATCGCAGGGTGTTACGATAAGTTGGCAAAAGATGCGGACTCTGGCACGGGATTTGAAAAAGTTGTTTTCGAAAAGCGCCTTGTAAATTTGGTCGGGCGGGGCGGCGGAACGTGTCCGCAAATCAACTTTTTCAGAAAGGAGACAGCCATGAAAGCCAGAAACTGCTGTAAGACCATGGAAATGGAGCTCACCGCCTGGAAGGCGATCGTCTACGATATCGTCCGCAAGATGGAGTCGTTGCCGGGCGGCGAAAAAGAGAAAATTCTGCCCAATATTGAAGACCTGCATATTATGATCAGCGAAATGGATTCGCGCATCGAGGAAGTCCGGGAAAAGTGTACGCCCGAAGTGGGCATCGACGACATTGCAACGGAACGCCAGGACTTCGACCAGCATCTGGCCAAGCTGCGCGTCACCGCCGATGAAGCCATGCACCTGCTGGCGGCCGGAGATTTCGGAGGCTGATTCGAAGGGCAACGGATTGCACGCAAGTGCAGCGGCTCAGGGCCGCTGCACTTTGCACGGCAAAGGAGTAACGTTGACCGGTTGGCAATGACAGCCGCAGGGTGATGCCCGTCTTTCTATCGCGATTCGGGGAGGCGTGTCGTGGCAAGGGAACATGGCAGTGAAACGAAAAGCGGATCCTTTGAAAACCGGATTGCACGGGGAGTCAGCCTGGTCGATTTCAACGCGCCCTGGTGCGCCCCCTGCCGCATTCAGAAGCCGGCCATTGAAAAGCTGGCGCAAAAGTACAGCGGCAGGGCGCTGGTTTTTGAGGTCAACGTCGATGAAAAGCCCCGGCTGGCTGTGAAAATGGGCATCACCAGCATTCCCACGCTGGTTATTTTTTCAAATGGCTGCGAACTCAAACGCTTTATCGGGCTGCAGCGCGCCAGAGACCTGGAAACCGCACTCGAACAGGCCCTTCACGCCTCCGGCCGACCCGGCTTCGGTCCAAAAACACGCACTCCTTCGTGACCTGCCGCCGGCACGGGGCCCAACGGAAACCTCACGCCGGTAGGAACGGCGGCGGGTGGAGTTTGTGCTGTGCGACAATCATTATTTAATTATAAAAACCTTAAAAGTAATTAGAAAAAAAATCACAAAATAATATTGACAACCTCCTTTTTGGGATTATTATTGGGCCAAAAGAAAAGAGCAGATGGGTGCCGCGGTAATGGCACCCCAAAAAAAAAGATCAAGGAGGTGTCATTATGGAACTTGTCAAATGGAACCCCGTAAGAGACATGTTCAGTCTGCGCAACCGTATCAACAGCATGTTCGATGATTTTTTCCTGCCCTCCAGCTCCGTGGAAAGCGAGTGGGGGCTGGGCAGCTGGAATCCCCGGGCCGACGTCTACGATGACAAGGACAGCATCGTGATCAAGGCTGAGCTGCCGGGCGTCGACAAAAAGAACATTCACGTCGATGTCAAGGACCGTGTGCTCACCTTGAGCGGCGAACGTTCCGAAGAAAAGAAAGTCAAGGAGGACAACTACTATCGCCGTGAACGGACTTTCGGCCGCTTTGAGCGCTCTTTTACGCTCCCCGGGGAGATCGACCCGGACAAGATCAAGGCCGATTTCAAAGATGGTGTCCTGAAAATCGAGATTCCCAAACCCGAGGAGCAGAAACCCAAACAGATCACCATTCACTGACGGGTCGCGGGGGATGAAGCGCCCGGCCGGGCCATCCCCCGGTTTCCCGATGAGGAGAACAGGATGCTGCGCAATTTCAGGTATTATGCTCCTGGTATGGGAATCATCGTGCTGGGCTTGATAGTGGCCGTGTTCCCGGCGGTGCTGGTGGGTATCGTGGCCGGCACACTGATCATGGCCGGAATCGGAGCGATTTATTTCGGACACCACGTGCGGCAGCTGCACAGGGAACTCGGCACCTGGGATGACGCAAGGATCAGCCATTTTTTCCGGGACCCGTACACGGCCTTTGAGCGCTCTTTTTTCACCAGACTCTGGTAAAAACCAAATCGCAGACAGTCGTGTCATAAGGGTATCGGCCAAACGCGCCGGTACCCTTTTTATTTGATGGGCGGTTGTGGATTTGCCACCGGATCGGCCGGAATGCGACAGGCCGCAATGCCTGCGGCGGCTAGGTGCAGCTGCCGGTTGAACGTCGCGAAACGTGGCCGCCGTTTGAAATAATACAGGTGCGCGCGGCAGTTGCAATCCGATGCGCCGAATCCGGGGGCGACCAAAGTGGATCCGGAAAGGTCCGCCAGGGCATCGGCAAAGCGGCATTCCATGCGTGTCTGGGCTTCGGCAACCCAGATTTCCACAACCAGTGCGTGGCGCCGGAGGTAGTCGATGTGCCAGCGCGGCTTGCCGGCAAAAGCGAGATGATGGTACAGGCGCGCCGCCAGGCCTCCCCTCCCCAAAGCGCTGCCGGCGTAAATGTAGTATCCCTTCGGAAAGGCAAAATATCCGAGTCGGCCCACCTGCAGAGCCGCCTCCGTATCTTTCCGCAGAACCAGTGCGTAAGTCCCGCGGCTTGCCGGCAAACTCATTCCGGGCGCTTTGCGTTGGTGTGATGCCGGCTTGAGCTGCATCCGCCGCGATACCGGCCACCTGCGCCGCCGGCAAGCGCCTGGCCCGTCAGCGGGATTTTGGTGTCGTATGGACCGGCGTGGGCGAAGAGCCCCGTGTACGGCCGGGCGGCGCCGATATGGGGTTGGTTTCGGACTGCGGAGCATCAGCGCTCGACGGCCCTTTGCACGGTTTTGCGGGCAGACGCCAGCACTTGGCCGTGGAAACGCTGCTTCAGGGCGGCCATGAGCATGGGAGTCGAGACGATCCGTTGGGATGCGGCCAGCATCGCCAGAGATGCCAGCGCACGGTCCGCCGGCCGGATGCCGCGTTTTTTGAAATCGATGCGGCGGATTTGTGCCCGGCAGTCCGGCAGTGCAACATCGGCCGCGCAGAGGACCAGGGAGCCGGGGGGCAGATTCGCGAAGGACCGCCGGCGGCGGTCGACGCCCTCCTGTGCCAGGGCCAGGATGATGTCCGGCGTTTCCATGCCGGTGTAGCCGATTTTTGCATCCGCGACGATGACTTCACTGATGGAAGGCCCGCGCAGCACGGTAATGTTATATTCGTTTTTCTGGGTGGCCTGCAGCCCGGCGCCCATGGCGGCCATGGCGAGAATTTCGCCGGCGGTGATGATGCGCTGTCCGGCGGCACCCATCAATACGACTTCGTGGCGGCCCCGGACCAGAGGTTTGAAACGGGCCTTGATCTCCACCGGCGGCTGCGGCGGCGCCAAGGCGGCACGGGCTGCAGCATAGCCGGCGGCGTATTCCGGCCGCTGGTTTTCGCGGATGGCCCCCCCGCCGCCGGGCATGCTGTCGATGGTTTCGCGGATCATGGCGGGCGTCAGGCGATTGCGCTTGGTATAGCGGCCCGTGCAGACGCCCCAGATGTCGAGTACGGCAAAGCCTTCAAAGGCGACGGCCCGCTCGATTTCCTGTGCCAGCCCCTTGTCCAGGCCGGAACAGCGCGCCGCATAGGGGGCGCCGGCGGCCGCGACCAGCCGGCAGACGTCCAGCGGTTTTTCCAGCCGGTTGAGAAACCCGGAAGCTGCCAGGGCGTCGGACGGGGTGGTGGCCGAGCTCTGGCCACCGGTCATGCCAAAATTGAAGTTGTTGAGCACCAGCAGCGTGAGGTCCAGGTTGCGCCGACAGGCGGCCAGCAGATGGGCGCCGCCGATGCCCAGCCCGCCGTCGCCCATGGTGACGATGACGGTCAGGCCGGGGTTGGCCATTTTCAGGCCCGTGGCGTATGTCAGGGCGCGGCCGTGGAGGCCGTGCATGGCATGGGTGTTGAAAAAGGTGTCGAAGAGGCCCGAACAACCGATGTCGCTGACGATGGCAACCCGGTTGGCTGCAAGACCCATGCGGGAAAGGGTCTGGTCCAGGGCGTGCACCACACGCTCGTGCGTGCAGCCGGGACAGAAAACCGGCGGCCGGCTGCGATTGATCAGGCTATCCATGGCAGACTGCCCTTTCGATGGTTTCGGGATGGATCAGGCGGCCGTTCATCTGGCCGATGAATTCCACCTGCCGGTCGGGCAACAGCCGCCGGATTTCGCGCACGTACTGCCCGAGGTTCATTTCGACCACTAGGATGCGATTTGCATTGGCGGATTTGTTGCAGATCAGGTCTGCAGGCACCGGCCAGAGCGTTTTTAAGACCAGCAAAGCCACACTTTTTGCACCAGCCCGGTGGCAGCGGGCCAGGGCGCTTTTGGCCGCGCGGCCGGAGATGCCGTAGGTGATGATGAGCGTTTCGGCCGTATCCGGGCCGTACTGCGCCCAGTAGCTGAACCGCCGGATGGACGCTTTGAGCTTTTGATCCAGGCGTGTCTGTACAGCGGCGATCTCATCGGGGTCGGTGGTGATATAGCCGTCCGGGCCGTGGGTCGACGAAGTCTGGCGAACCGGAATATCGCCGCCGATGGGCAGAAAGCCGGGTACTTTCCGGGTAGCGTCGGCGGCAAATGGCAGAAACCGGTCCGTGCCGGAAAAGGCCTTGCGGTCAATGACTGCCGGGCGGGGCAGCGCGTTTAGGGAGACGCTTTCACGAGTCATGCCGATTTCCTTGTTGGAGGCGATGAACACCGGGCAGCGATAAGACTCGGCCAGGTTGAAAGCCCGCATGGTGAGCTCGAAACAGTCGCGGACATCCACCGGCGCCAGCACGATGACCGGTAGGCCGCCGGAATTTCCCCAGCGCAGAAACTGGATGTCGCCGTCGGCGCCCCGTGTGGCCGATCCGGTGGAGGGCCCCAGACGCTGCACGTCCACGATGACGACCGGGATCTCGCTCCCGATGGCAAAAGAGATCTGTTCGCTGTAAAGGCTGATACCCGGGCCCGAGGTGGCCGTCATGGCCTTGAAACCGGCCATGGAGGCACCCAGGCAGAACCCGATGGAGGCGATTTCGTCTTCGCCCTGCAGACAGACGCCGCCCGCGGGCGGGAGCAGCGCCAGCATGGTCTGGAAAATAGTGGTCGCCGGTGTGATCGGGTAGCCCGCGAAAAAGCGGCAGCCGGCGGCCAGCGCCCCGCGGGCAATGGCCTCGTTGCCCTCCATGAAAGTGGCCGGCATGGGGAAAGATTCTCCGGATGTGTTTTCTGAAGTCACGAAAGCTCCTCAAAAAGTCCTGGCCGGTTCCGGGCTGTCCGGGACGGATTGCATTTTCCGGACAGGGCCCGCGACAGTTCCGCCAGGATGGGTTCGATCCGTTCGCGATGCTCCGGCGGCACCATCAGCACCGGCACGGTCCGGCTGACCAGCAGGCCCGTTTCGCATTCCGGATGCGGGTGGCCGGCCCCGATACAGATTGAAGCGCCGGGGCGCTGGGCATACAGCATATCGATCAGGTTGCCCCAGGGCCGGCCGGCGTCCAGGTGCTCGATGTACTGCAAAAAAACGCTGTTTACCGTCAGCGTGAAGTCGTCGATCTGCGAGTAGCCGGTCTGCCGGCAGTCCCTGGTGGATACCAGGCAGCGGCATCCGAAAGGCCGGGCCGGGTAAATGCTGCACAGTTCATGGACGAGGAGGGGGCAGCGGCCTGTACCGGCGCGTTTTGACGGCGGCGGGACATCCTCGCCGCCTGCGCAGCGCCGGGCCATTTCGTTGGTGGTCAGCTGCGGGCGGAAGCGCGTGGGCGCCTGCACAGCGTCCTGCGGCGGCAGACGGTCGTCTTGTCCGGCGGCCGCCATGTAGTCCCGGATGAGGTCGGTCTCGAGGGCTGTGGCGGTGACATCGCAGGTGCAGCAGGCGGCGCAGCCCTTTGTGCAGGCCAAGGCCAGGCTCCGCGCGAAACGAGCGTAGATTGCGTAAATCGATTTCAGGGCCCGCAGCCGCATTCGGCGGCCGGCGTCCTGTGCTGGCGGATAGGGTGCCACGGTCGGAGCCTGTCTGAGTGGGTGTTTACTCGTGAATTTGCTTTCGTCGGAATTGAATATAGCCGTTGCGAAAGGAAACGTAAGGATCGAGCGCTGATTCCTTGATGGCTTCATAATCTCCCAGGCGCAGCGAGGTGTCATTGATCGTGTCGAAAGCACGGGTACCTATGCCGATGGTGGCGGTATTGAAATAGGTTACCGGGTCGATGAAGATGTCGCCGATCTTACCCAGCGTGTCGCGCAGGGTGGAAGGGCCCAGCAGCGGCCATACAATGTAGAACCCTTCGCCCGCACCGTACCGGCCGAAGGTCTGTCCCAGGTCTTCCGGGGGAATCTGCAGATCGGGATAAAAGGGTGAAAGGTCGCCAAGTCCGGCGCATCCCACCGTACTGTTGATGAAAAAGCGCTCCAGTTCGAGACCGGCGGATTTGAATTTGCCCTGCAAAAGACAGTTGGCCAAGCGTATGGGCATCGCCAGGTTGTAAAAAAAATTCTTGATGCCCACCCGCATCGGTTCGGGGGCAACGGCCTTGTAAGCTTTGGCCACCGGTTTGAGGACCCAGAAATAGGCCCGGTCGTTGAAGGTGAACATCGCCCGGTTCCAGCCGGACAGGGGGTCTGCCACGCTCGGCGGGGCCTCGTTTTCCTCTTCATTTAAAAAATCCAGGTTGTCGTCCGCAAAAGCGTCTTCATCGTCAGTTGCTGCCGCCGCGTCCGCGGAAACGGTGACCACCAGTGTGCGGATCCCGCCTGCCGGGGCTGCAACGGATCGGGGCGCAAACGTGCGTGCGGCAGGGGCCGTATGGTGCGCGCAGCCGCCGAGCAAAAGCGCCAGGGGAAAAACGATGCAGGAGGCTTTGAAGACCCTCATTGAAGATCCCTATTCGTCTTTGAATTTCGCCACCTTCTTGCGCAGCTGCGCGATCAGGTCGGCCGGTTTTTTATTTAAAAGAAAGTTGTTGAACTGGGCGCGGTAGTTTTGCACCAGGCCGACCCCCTCTATTTTGATGTCGTAGACCATCCATCGGCCGTGACGCAGGCGCATGCGGTAATCCACGGGGATGTTGCCGCTTTCCCGCAGGATTTTGGTTTTGACCACCGCCTTTGTGGCGGAGAGCATCTCGTGGCCTACGTAGAGGATTTTTTCATGCCCGGTATATTCCCCTTGAATTTTGCGGGAGTAGGTATCTTTCAGCAACGTGGTGAAAACTTCAGTAAAATCCCGGCGTTGCGCGGGTGTAAATATTCTCCAGTTGCGTGCCAGCGCACGTTTGGAAATTTCCACAAAATCAAAAATTCTGTCGGTGACCTTATAGATGCTCTTGCGTTGCAATGCCCTTTTATCTTTTGACCTGTACTGCGGATCACGGAGGATGGCAATCACTTCATCCAGCGGTTTTTTCAGTGTTTCCATGGGAGTTTTCGTGGGCTGCTGGCCCAGGGCCGGGGTACTGGCGGCCAGGATCAGTACCAGCCCGAAAGCGGCAAAGGTTTTTATCACTGTAGGCTCCTTTCCGTCGATATCAAAAATAGGCGCTGCTTCAGTGGATGCTTCCAAACACGTACTTGCTGATCAGCTCTTCGAGATCGATGGCGGACTGGGTTTCCGTGATCATACCGCCGGGCTTCAGCATTTCATCAGACCCGCCGGGGGAAAGCTTAATAAATTTATCGCCGATCAGTCCAGAAGTTTTTATGGCGGCGATGACGTCATCGCTTAGCTGCACATCTTTGCGGATTCTCAATTCCACCTGCGCGGCCATGCGTTTCTTGTCCAGCGTAATGGCATCCACTCGTCCCACCGGGACGCCGGCGATTTCCACACTGGCACCGGGTTTTAAGCCTGAAGCGGACTGAAAGCGGGCGAACAGTGAATAGTAATTTCCGCCGATCAGTTCCATTTTACCCAGCTTTACCGTCAGGTAACCCACGCAAAGGATACCGACCAGTACGAAGATACCGACAATTAAATCGGTGGATGACTTCTTCATGTTTCCTCCGACATGGTGCATACGCGAAATTCGTAAAAACGCTTCTGATTTTCCTCGACACCGATTAACAGGTCTTTCAGGTGGCTGTCCTCCTGCACTTCGACGAACCCCACGCTGACTGATACGCAAAAATCAGGGCGTTTATCCTGGTCTCCCAGCATCTGGCCGGGCTTGATTTCCTGATCCAGCTGGGAGCAGAACATCTGGGCACGTTCCTTGTTGCTGTCGGAAAGGACCACCAGGATTTTATTCATACCAAAACGCGAACAGGTATCGGTGATGGAGAGAAATTGCTGCACCTGCATGGCCAGGTTACGGATGACCATCTGGCCGGCCACGTGCCCGATTTTTTCGTTGATTTCGTCGATATTTTCAACCGTGAACAGGATCAGCGAAAAGTTGATGCGGTGATGCTGCAGGCGCGCCATGTGCTCCCAGAATTTTTTTTCGCCCTGGGGCTGGGGAAGCAGGCCGGTCAAGTCGTCATGCCGCGTTTCCAGACCGTAGATGAACTGCTGAATCACCGGGTCTTCGGAACGCATAATGGTGTCCGGGTTGCCTTCTACCATGATACGGCCTTCGTGCAGCATGGCGACGCGTTGCGAGATATAAAAAATGTCCGGGATTTCATGGCTGACCACCACACCGGTGAATCCGAAACGTTTCTGGTAGTCTGAAATCATGCTGTGGACGGCGTTTTTGCGGATGGGGTCCAGGCCGGTGGTCGGTTCATCGAACAGCACGATTTCCGGATCGGTGACCAGTGCGCGGGCCAGAGCCACGCGTTTTTTCATACCGCCGGACAGCTGCGAAGGGTATATGTCTTCAATTTGGTGCAGGTCGAGCTGCTCCATTTTTCGCCGCACCTGTCTGGCGATTTCCGCTTTGGGCATCTTGCCGCGTTCGCTCAGCGGCAGGGCGATGTTTTCGTAAACCGTCAGGGAGTCGAACAGTGCCGTCCCCTGGAACATGTAGCTGAACTTTTGCTTGAAATCGTGTTTCTCGGCACGCGAAAGGTCCGCCAACGGCCGGCCGTTGAACAGAATGCTGCCCGCGTCGGGCTGAAGCAGTCCGATGATCAGCTTGAGCAGAACACTCTTGCCCACGCCGCTTTTGCCGATGATGGCCGTGACTTCCCCCGGGTAAATATCCAGGTCGACGCCCTTGAGGACACGGTTGTCCCCAAAGGATTTGTGGATGTTTTTTAACTGGATCAGAGGCTTTCGCATAAATTTTACAAAAGAATCGAAGTCAGTATGTAATCCGCCACCAGGATCAGAACGGAGGAACTCACCACCGCCGAGGTGGTGGCCAGGCTCACGCCCCGCGCGCCGAAGCCTTCTTTGCGCCGGTGGGTGTAGTATCCCTGGTAGCAGCAGATCAGGATGACCAGAATGGCGAAGGCGATGGATTTGATAAAGCCTCCGCTGACATCCTTCATGACGACGCTGCTGTTGACACGCGCGAAGTAGACCCCGGGGTTGATGCCCAGCAGGAGCGATCCGGTGAGGTAGCCGCCCAGGATGCCAATGACGTCAAACAGGGCTGTCAGCAGTGGGAAACTGATCAAACCGGCGGCCATCCGGGGGCTGACCAGGTAGCGAATCGGATCGATATCCATGGTGGTCAGGGCATCGATCTGCTCCGAGATGCGCATGATGCCGATTTCCGCTGCCATGGCCGATCCGGCCCGTGCGGCCACCATGATGGCGGTGAGCACCGGTCCCATTTCACGGATGATGGAAAGGGCTACGGCAGCGCCCAGCATACCTTCAGAGCCGAACTTGACCAGTGTATAATAGCCCTGCAGGCCCAGCACCATGCCGGTGAAAGCGCTGGTCAGGCAGATCACGAAAATCGACTTGGCGCCGATGAAATAGACCTGCTGGGAGATTTTGCGCAACTGCAGCGGCAGTGTCAGCATGTGAAACAGGCCGCGGCCGAAAAAGACGCCCATGCTGCCCATCAGCTCCACCGGCCGCAGCGCCCGGCTGCCCAGCCGCGTCAGCCGGTCTTTCAGCAGCGTGATCACTGTCATGGGCAGGTCCCCTTTTCAGGGCAGTGGGCCGCAACCCGGCCGACGGACCGTCCGTCCGGCCGACGGCGGCATATCCGGCAGCGGTCGTCGCTGCACCGCTGGCAGGTGTAACAGTCCTCGCAACCGTGCTTTTTGGGCCGGCCTGCGGACTGTTCAGGAAGATACAGTTTGCCCGAAAGGCCTGAAATTTTGCAAAAAGCCATCTCGGCTCCGTTTCACCACTGCCACATCACCGGGTTGTCGTCCAGTTTATCGGTGACGATGCGCCCGGCGGCGTCGATTTCGGCCAGGACCGTATCGGAGAGCACTGCGTCGGTGGCGGCGGCATTTTGGCGGGCCTGCTCCGCATTCCTGGCACCGGCGATGGCGCAGGTCCGGGGTTGGTGAATCAGCCACGCCAGGGCCAGTTGGGCCATGCTGACACCGGCTTTTTGCGCGATTTCGCGCAAACGCGCCAGAGCCAGCTGCGCGCGCTCGAAAGTCTCCCCCTGGAAGAGCCGGTTCTTGGCGCGGTTGTCACCCTTGGCGAACTTGTGGTCAGGCCCGAATCGGCCGGTCAAAAGGCCCTGCGCCAGAGAGGAATAGGAGAGGATCGTTATCTGGTGCTCGCGGCAAAACGGCATGGCATCTTTTTCCACGTGCCGCCAGAACAGCGAATAAGGCGGCTGCAGGCTTTCGATGCGGCCATAGCGCGCCGCTTCTTCCAGCTGCCGGCCGGAGAAATTGGAAACGCCGATGGCGCGGATCTTGCCCTGCCGGCGGAGCGTGTTCATGGCCCCCATGGTCTCTTCGATGGGCACTTCCGGGCTGTTGAAGGTGCCGGCCGGCCAGTGAATCTGATACAGGTCGATATAATCGGTGGCGAGGTTTTTCAGGGATCGGTGGCAGGCCTTTATGACCTGATCGTAGGCCAGATGGTTGGCGAACACCTTGCTGGCGTAAACCACTTCATGGCGGACGTCTCCCAGGGCTCTGGCGATGATGCGCTCTGCATGCCCGTTGCCGTAGACTTCCGCCGTATCGATGGTGTTGATTCCGCCATCGAACGCAGCCCTGAGGGCCTGGATGCTTTCGGCGTCATCGATGCCCACCCACATCTGTTTGCCGGCCTGCCAGGTGCCCATCAGAATGGGGGATATCTGAATTTCGGACGTTCCCAGTTGTCTCAGTTCCATGACGGCCTCCCGTAAAATATCGCGACCCCATGCTTTTTAAAGCACCGTTTGAGAAAAAACAAGGGAAAACTGCCGTTTGTAGACTTAGTGATTGCAAACCGTGAAGCCGGATGCTAATTAACGTGCGAAACAGTTTTTCGGCCATCAGGCAATGCGCCCGGCCGGATACGCCTTCAAGTCCAAGAGGATACCAAAATTTCAATAACAGGAGGTTGACAAGATGGGAAAAGTGGTTGTTGCGTACATCAGCCGTACCGGCAATACTGAAAAAATGGCTCAGTATATCGCCGAAGGCATCCGCATCGGTGGCCATACGGCGGACCTCAAGAAGGTAACATCCATCAAAAACGAGAAAGAAATCGAGGGATATGACGGCTATATCCTGGGGTGTCCCACCTATCACCGGGACATGACGGCGGCCATGAAGACCTTTCTTTTTCTGATGGAAAAACTGAACCTGACCGGCAAGATCGGCGGCGCGTTCTGTTCGTACACCCACAGTGGCGAGTCGGGCCCCATGATTTACGACACTCTGCAGCACGTGTTCAAGATGGACACGGTGGACCTGGGCTCTTTGAACCTGAAGGAACAGGTGATCGATACCCAGGACGGCATGCGCGCCTGCCAAGAGTACGGTAAGGCCGTCGGGCAGAAAATCGGCGCCTGACTTCGATGGCGCAGCGCGCCGTTCGATTTAAAATCTGACGCTGCCTGAAGCTTGCAGTGCATTGCGCAAGCGGCGGGCAGCGTTTTTTTCCGCGGGAATTTTGACGGGGTTTATATGACACTGAGGGTCATGCCGGCTAGCGCGCATAGATAATCTCGCTGCAGGCATCCTGGCGGCAGACGGTCAGCGGGATGCGGTACGCCGCCAACACCCGGACGACGGTATCAAAGGCCTTTTGGGGGCTGTTGTTGGTTTCGCTCAGGTGCGCCAGCAGCACATGCTGCAGGCCGGCGTGCAGCACGGCGGCTAGAAGCGCCTTGGAATCCGGGTTGGAGAGATGTCCCGTACGGCCCTGGATGCGCTGTTTCAGCGGCCAGGGGTAGGGGCCGTTGATCAGCATGTGCGGGTCGTGGTTGGCTTCGAGAATCAGCAGCGCGGCATTTTTCAGGTGCTCCTTGACCATGGACGTGGCGAAGCCCAGATCGGTGGCCACGGCGACTTTGCAGCCGTTGTTTTCGATGCTGAAGCCGGCCGGGTCGGCGGCGTCGTGAGAAATGGAAAAGGGATGTATATCCAGCGTGTTGATGCGAAAAGGGGTGCCGCAGCGAAAGTGAACGGCTTTGTGCAGGCGACCCAGCTGGGGGGCGGCCCGGAGGGTGGCGCGACTGACGTAAACCGGCAGCTTGAAACGCCGGGCCAGGACGCCCACGCCGCTGACGTGGTCGCGGTGTTCGTGGGAGACCAGGATGCCGTCCAGGTGTTCCGGTACAAGGCCGCGGGAAGCCATGCGGCGCTGGATCTCGGCACCGCTCATGCCGGCGTCCAGCAGCAGGCTGGTCGTGCCGTCTGAAATGTAGATGGCATTGCCGCGGCTGCCGGAGGCCAGGACGCATACGTGCAAGCGGGCTTTTGCCCCGCCGCTTCCGGTGCTCAAGGCAGCCGCACATGGCGCCGGCCGTCGGGCGGTACACCATGCCTCCTGCGATAAGTGGAATGTGGCCTCGGGGCCATGTGTCCTCCAAATGGACAAGCGCGCGTATATTTTGCAGGTGTTTTTGATGCGCAGCGTGCAGGCCCCCGTACAGCCGCTCTTTCAAGCGGGGTTCGGCTGCCCGTCCGTGTGGCCGAAGCCGCCGCTGCCGCGCCGGGTTCCGGGAAGATCCTCGACGACTTCGATCTCAACCTGCCAGGCACGCTGGATCACCATCTGGGCAATGCGCTGGCCACGATGAAAAGTATACGGCTCTCTGCCCAGGTTGATGACCGCGATTTTGATTTCGCCACGGTAATCGGCGTCGATGGTGCCCGGCGCGTTGACCAGTCCGATGCCATGGTGCACGGCCAGCCCGCTGCGCGGCCGGATCTGGGCCTCGAAGCCGGGTGGCAGGGCCATGGCGAATCCAGTGGGGATCAGGGCGATATCCCCGGCTGCAACCGTCAGGTCTCCGTCGATGGCTGCGCAGACATCCATCCCGGCGGCCTGGGATGTCATGTAGCGCGGCAGCGGAATGTCGGCGTTTGCGAGCGGGTCCAGACGCAGAATTTGGAGGCGCGGCGGTTTATCCAGGTTTTTTGTGTTCATTGGGTTTGGGCGTTCGAAGACAGAAAACCACGGATTTGCCCGTGGATGAATGCAGGCCACCCACGGGATTAGACGGCAAAAGCTCCCGGCCTTCCCGGGGGAATCTATTCAAGGCTTTCAAAGGCCGCCGGATCGGAAACGGGGCCCACGATGGTAATGGCGTTTTCTCCGGGTCTGAAGATGCGTCGCGCCAGCTCGAGAATGTCCGCTGCGCTGGTGGCCTCGATATTGGAAACCACTTCCGAAAGCGGTACTTCCCGGCCGAAGTGGAACTCATTCTGGGCCAGGCGCACCATCTGGTTGTCGTTGTTCTCGGTGGCCAGCAGCAGGTTGCCCTTGGTGTACTCTTTGGCGGCCCGCAGTTCGGCGTCGCTGACGGGTTCTGCCGCCAGCCGGCGCATCTGTTCCAGGATCAGGCGTACCGACTCGCGGGCGTTGGTCGGGTCCACGCCGGCACTGGCGCCGGACATGCCGCTGTCGAAGTACGAATTCGAAAACGCATAAACCGAGTAGGCCAGGCCCCGGCGTTCGCGGATCTCCTGGAAGAGGCGCGAACTCATGTTGCCACCGAAGATGGTGTTTAACAGCGAAAACTTGTAGCGTTCGGGGTCGGTAATGGACAGGCCCCGGCCGGCGACGCAGATGTGGGTCTGTTCGAGCTCCCTGAAGCAGACATTGACGCGCGCGTGTGGCTGCGGCTTGCGCCGTGCAGGCAGGCCGTTGCGGCACTCAAGGGTTTCAAACAGCGGGCCCACCAGGTCGACGATGCGGTCGTGTTCCACATTGCCGGCGGCCGAAATGATCATGCGGTCCGGCTGGTAGAGGCGCCGGAAAAAGGCCCGGATGTCTTCGGCGCTCAGGTTCCGAATATTTTCACGGGTCCCCAGGATCGAGCGGCCCAGGGGATGGTCGCCCCAGAAGGTCTGGCCTGCCAGCAGATGGAGGTATTCATCCGGACTGTCCTCCAGCATGCCGATTTCCTGAAAGATGATCGGGCGCTCTTTTTCCACTTCACGGCTGTCGAAAACGGAGTTTAAGAAAATATCCGTGAGGATATCGACCATGGTTTCCAGGTGGCTGTCCAGCACCTTTGCGTGGTAGCAGGTGTTCTCCATGGCCGTGAAGGCGTTTGAATACCCGCCGATGGCGTCGAATTCCTTGGCGATCTGGAAAGCGCTGCGTTTACGGGTGCCCTTGAAGATCATATGCTCGATGAAGTGGCAGAGGCCACTCTCGGCGGCCTCTTCGTCGCGTGCGCCCACGCTGACCCAGACACCCATGGAAACCGACCGGCTGTAGGGCATTTTTTCAGTCAGAATACGGACACCGTTTTCAAGGGTGGTTTTATTTGCGCCGTCGGCCATGGTCTCTTTCCATCAGGGCCTTGCGGCTGAGCCGGATTTTTCCGTCGCGGGAGACTTCAAGCACCTTGACTTTGATGATGTCGCCCTCTGTAACCACGTCCGATACTTTGGTCACCCGGTGGGGGGCCAGCTGTGAGATGTGGACCAGGCCGTCGGTGCCGGGCAGAATCTGAACGAAGGCGCCGAAATCGGTGATTTTGACCACCTTGCCTTCATAGACGGCGCCGACCTCGGGCTCGGCGATGATCTCCTGCACCAGCGAAACGGCTTTTTCGGCCTCTTCCTTTGAAAAAGCGGCGATTTTCACCATGCCGCTGTCATCGATCTCGATCTTGGTGTTCGTTTCACTCTGGATGGCGCGGATGACTTTGCCGGCCGGCCCGATGACTTCGCGGATCTTGTCGGGCTTGATTTTGATGGTCAGGATGGTCGGGGCATAGGGAGAAATCTGTTTGCGCGGGGCCTTGAGCGCCGCCTCCATTTTGCCGAGAATGTGCAGCCTTCCGGCGCGCGCCTGGTCCAGGGCCTTTGCCAGGATCTCCCGCGACAGTTCGTGGATTTTAATGTCCATCTGCACGGCGGTGACGCCCTCGGCCGTACCGGCCACCTTGAAGTCCATGTCGCCGGTGTGGTCTTCATCTCCCAGAATGTCCGACAAAATGACCACCTGCTCTCCTTCGGAAACCAGCCCCATGGCGATTCCGGCCACCGGGGCCTTGATGGGCACGCCGCCGTCCATGAGCGCCAGGATGCCGGCGCATACGGTGCCCATGGAGGAGGAGCCGTTGGATTCGAGCACTTCGGAAACCAGGCGGATGGTGTAGTCGAAATCCTCCTTGTCGGGCAGCACCTGTTCGATGGCGCGTGTGGAAAGTCCGCCGTGGCCGATGTCCCGGCGGCTGGGGCCGCCGATGCGCTTGACTTCGCCAACCGAGTATGGGGGAAAGTTGTAGTGCAGCATGAAGGGGCGGAATTCCTCGCCGCTCAGAGTCTCCACGCGCTGTTCATCCTGGCCCGACCCCAGTGTCAAAACACCCAGCACCTGGGTTTCACCGCGGGTGAAAAGTCCGCTGCCGTGCGGCCGCGGCAGGATGCCGACTTCGCAGTCGATGGGGCGGATTTGGTCAAAGGCCCGTCCGTCGATGCGCCTTCCTTCTTTGAGGATCAGGTTGCGGCAGATTTCCCGCTGCATATCTTTGAGGATGTCGTAGACTTCTGCACGGCGGTCGGCATAATCCGCGCCCAGGTTTTCGAAAATTTCGGCTTTGAGCGCCCGCAGCCGGGCGTTGCGTTCGATTTTGGTCGGAATGAGCAGGGCTTCGCGCAGTGGCGTGGCGGCCCTATCGGTCAGCATGCCGACCAGGCGGCTATCCTGTTCGGGCAGCTGGAAAACGCGTTTGGGCTTGCCGGCGACGGCTTTCAGCTGGGTCTGCATCTCGATAATCGGCTGCATGGCCTGGTGGCCGAAAAAAATGGCGTCCAGCAGATCCTGCTCGGCGACGATTTTCCCTCCGCCCTCCACCATCACCACGCCGGTTTTGGAGCCGGCCACGATGATGTTGATGTCGCTTTCTTCCAGTTCGTCCAGGGTGGGATCGGCTACGAACGCCCCATTGACACGCCCCACCCTAACGCAGGCAATGGGTCCGGCAAAGGGGATGTCCGATATTTCCAGGGCGGCGGAGGCCCCGATCATGGCCAAGGTGTCGGCGTCGTTTTGCTGATCCATGGAGAGCACGGTGGCGATCACCTGGGTTTCAAAGCGGTAGCCTTCGGGGAACAAGGGCCGGATGGGCCGGTCGATCAGTCTGGCGGTGAGGGTTTCCTTTTCGCTGGGCCGGCCGATTTCACGCCGGAAATAATTGCCGGGAATCCTGCCCGCCGCGTAGATTTTTTCCTGATATTCCACGGTCAGCGGCAGAAAGTTCGTGTCGCGTTCTTCCTGGGTCGAAACCACCGAGACCAGCACGATGGTTTCGCCGTATTGCACGACAACAGAGCCGGAAGCCTGTTTGGCGACTTTGCCGGTCTGGATGGTGAGTGTTCGATCGCCCACCTGGGCTTGAAATAGATGTTCCATCTTGTTTTATTCCTTACATGGTAAGCAGTCACAAGTTTTGCAATCTGCTCGGAAAGTGTTTCCAGAACGGCCGCCTGTTTCCGGGACCCTGCCCAGGCAGCAGCCGTTGAGGTGCGGCGTGATGCAGCACTCGCGGTGGCTATCTGCGCAGGCCCAGCGCTTCGATAACCGCCCGGTAGCGCTTGACATCCTTGTTTTTTACATAGTTCAGCAACCGGCGGCGCCTGCCGACCAGGATCAGCAGGCCTCTCCTGGAGTGGTGATCCTTTTTATGGGTCTTGAGATGCTCCGTCAGGTAGGAAATCCGATGGGTCAGCAGGGCCACCTGAACTTCGGGTGAACCCGTGTCGCTTTCATGCAGACGAAATTTCTCGATCAGTGCCTTTTTTTCCTGAGTTGTAAAAACCAATTTCTGCTAGCCTCCTATGTTCCGATAGTCGCTTTTGCAATAATGTATTTGTCGGTCGGAGAACTGGCGGCTTGTGCAAAGCAGCCCATCTCCAGGTTCTTCTTATGCTTTAATTAGAAAAAACGCAACAGTAACGATATGTTTCCGACGCAGCCGCCTTTTCCAGTACGGCGGCCAGGTTGCCGGATCCATCGATTACCTTGATATACGCTGCGGCCTTCCCGGTCTCGTGCGGATGCGCCCTTGCCGGGATGTCGGCCGCGGTCAGGGGCCGGCCGTGGCGGATTTTTTCGACCAGCTGCCCGTCGGCCACATGGCAGGCAAAGCCGGTCAGTGCATCGGCCATCGAAATTACGTGACGGCGCAGTTCGCCGGCCTGCGCCAGCGGTTCGAGGGCTTCGAAAGCCAGGGCGCGGGAAAGATCGAAGCCGCCGCTCGCAAGCCGCCGCAGCGCACGCAGGTGGCCGCAGGTGCCCAGTGCTTTTGCCAGGTCCGCGCCCAGCGTGCGGATGTAGGTACCGGCCGAGCAGATCACCTCGAGTTGCACATCGGGCAGCCGGATACCGGTAATTTCGATGGACGAAATCAGGACCCGGCGGGCGGGCTTCTGTACGGCGAATCCCTTGCGCGCCAGTTTATAGAGCGGCACACCGCGGTGTTTCAAGGCCGAGTACACCGGCGGCAGCTGCTCGATCCAGCCCGTGAAACCGGCCGTGCAGCGGCGTATGGCAGTTTCCGAAATGCCGTCCCAGGGCATCTCGGCGATCGCCTGCCCCGTCACATCCTGCGTGTCGGTGGCGCTGCCCAGGCGCAGGGTGGCCGTGTAGTGTTTGCTGCCGGCCAGAAAGAAGCGCGCCAGGCGCGTGGCCCGGTTCAGGCAGCAGACCATCAGACCGGTGGCAAAGGGGTCCAGTGTGCCGCCGTGGCCGACCTTGGCAGCACCGGTGATGCGCTTCACGGCGGCGACCACGGCGGCGGAGCTCAACCGTGCGGGTTTGTCTATCAGTAGAATGCCGTCGGGAAACGTGTGCTTTTCCATAGAGCTGTTTTCCCCGCCATGGGCCCGCCCCGTGAATCCATGGCTATGCCCCGGCATTTGTACGCCGGCCTGTTTCAATGGATTTTCAAAGATCTCCGGTCAGCCTGAGTATTGCGGCCTTCAACTCGGGCAGCGTGGTCTGCGCCACGTCAAATCCGGCGGCACTGGCATGGCCGCCGCCGCCGAATGTGGCCGCCAGGTCGGCCACGTCGATGGAGCCGTCGGACCGCAGGCTGACGTGGTAAGGAGCCGGTCCACCGGCGATCTCGCGGCCGTTGGGCTTCTGCTGAATAAGGATCGCCAGCTTGACATCCTCGATGCCGCGGGCATAGTTGATCAGGCCGTCGGCATCCTCCGGCTGCGTCCCGGTTTCACGCAGCATCGCCTGGGTCAGCGTCATCATGGAAACCTTGCCGTCGCGCGCCAGTTCGATGGTGTCCAGTGCCAGGTTCAAAAGCTTGATGCGCCCCAGGGAATAGGTGCCGTATACGTGCCGGGACACCGTCCAGGGATCCACGCCCGTTTCCACCATTTCTTGGCAGATGGCGAAAGCGGCCCGGTTGGTGTTGGAAAACCTGAACGAGCCTGTGTCGGTGAAGATGCCGGTATAAATGGCGGCCGCCATGGCGGTGCTGATGGGGACATCCAGGCCCTTGATCAGCCGGTAGACGATTTCGGCGCTGGCACAGGCCTGGGTGTCGACAAGCTGCAGGTCGCCAAAGCCGGTGTTGGTGACATGGTGGTCGATATTGACGAGCACCGGTGTTTTCGCTGCGGTGGCGGCAAAAGATGCACCCAGGCGCTCCATGTCCCCGCAGTCCAGAATTACCGCCGTGTCGTAGCCGGCATGCATATCCATACGGGATGTAATCCGGTCGATGGACGGCAGGAACTTGTAGACGGCCGGGATGGGGCTTTCGTTGTATATCGTCACTGTTTTCCCCAGGCTGTCCAGTGCCAGGCCCATGGCCAAGAGCGAACCGATGGCGTCACCGTCCGGGTAGGTGTGGGATGCCACCAGCACAATCTCACAGTTTTTCAGTTGCGTCAGAATCTGTCTCATCGCTGGAAATCGATTTTAAGATGCCGTTGATGTGGATGCCGTATTCCAGGGTTTCGTCATAAAAAAATTTAAGATCCGGCATATAGCGCAAATCCAGGCACCTGGCAAGGCGGCGTTTGATGAAACCCAGCGCCTGTTGAAATCCTGCCTGGGCCCGTTCCCGGTTCTGCAGGCCGCCGCTGGTAAAATAAACTTTTGCCGATCTCAGATCCCGGGAGAGGCGGATATCGGTAATGACTGCGGTTTCCAGGCGGGGATCTTTGACGTCTTTTTTCAGCAGTTGCGAGAGCTCCCGCTGAATCTGGCCGCTGACGCGGTCTGCACGCGAAAATTGTCTCATAAATGCAGGATCTCCATTTCGCTGTCGATCATTTCCGCAGCCCCGAAGCTGTCGGCCAGGTTGAAGATTTTATCCATTTTGGCGTTTACCACAGCCCCGTCATTGCCCACCAGTGAAAAGCCCACCTCAGCGCGCTGGTGCAGCTCGTTGGCCCCGGTTTCGGCAATCGACACGTTGAAACGGTTGCGTACCCGGCCGATCAGCGACTTGACGATGCGTCGCTTGCCCTTCAGCGAATGGCAGTCGTGCAGTCTGAATGTCAGTACGCCGATACCAACCACCATATGGCGCTTAGAAAAGGCCATTTACGGTTCATTCCAGTTCAGGCTTGATTTCTTCCAGATTATAGCACTCGATGACGTCACCGATTTTGACGTCATTGTAGTTTTCGATGCCGATGCCGCATTCGTAGCCGCTCTGAACTTCTTTCATGTCCTCCTTGTAATGGCGCAGGGAGGCGATTTTGCCGTCAAAGACGACAACGCCGTCGCGCAGCAGATGAACCATCTGCCCGCGTTCCATCTTGCCGTCCGTGACGTAGCAGCCGGCGATGACGCCTGCCCGGGGTATATGGAACACCTCACGCACCTCGGCCCGACCCAGGACACGTTCCTTGTAGGTCGAGGCCATCATGCCCAAAATGGCATCTTTGACGTCGTTGATGACGTCATAAATGACGTTGTAGAAGCGCAGATCGATGTGCTTTTCGCCGGCCTCGGCCTGGACCTTGGGGGAGGGACGTACGTTGAATCCGATGATCACGGCGTTGGAAACCGCCGCCAGCGAGACATCCGATTCGGTGATGGTGCCTGTCGCCGCATGGACGATGTTGATATTGACTTCCTCGTTGGACAACTTGGTGAGCGAGTCCCGCAAGGCTTCAATGGAGCCCTGTACGTCGGCCTTGATCACCAGGTTCAGATCCTGGGCTTCACCGCTGCGCATTTTTTCAAAGAGCTTGTCCAGGCTCATGCGGCTGGTTTTGGCCAGTTCCTTGGAGCGCTGTTTCTGCTGCCGGTGCAGGGACACCTGTTTGGCGCTTTTCTCATCGGCCAGGGCAATCAGTTCGTCACCGGCCACCGGCACGCCGGACAGCCCCAGCACGACCACCGGTATCGAGGGGCCGGCCGAAGTGACCGGCCGCCCCTGGTCGTCGAGCAGCGACCGCACCCTGCCGGCATAAATGCCGCAGACCACTGCGTCACCGTTGTGCAGGGTACCTTCTTTCACCAGTACGGTGGCCACCGGGCCGCGACCCGCGTCGAGTTTGGCCTCGACCACATGCCCATGGGCCGGCTTGTCCGGGTTGGCCTTCAATTCCATCAATTCGGCCTGCAGCATGATCATTTCCAGCAGGTCGCCGATGCCCTGGTTCATTTTGGCGGAAACCGGTACGAAGATCGTGTCACCGCCCCAGTCCTCCGGGGTGAGGCCTGCCTCGGCCAGTTCGCGCTTGACGCGATCCGGGTCGGCGTTGGCCTTGTCGATCTTGTTGATGGCCACGATGATGGGTACATCGGCGGCCCGGGCGTGGTTGATGGCTTCCTGGGTCTGCGGCATGACGCCGTCGTCGGCCGCCACGACCAGCACGACGATGTCCGTGATGGACGCGCCGCGGAAGCGCATGGCGGTAAAGGCCTCGTGGCCGGGCGTGTCCAGAAAGGCGATGTTCCCTCTATTGGTCGATACGTAATAAGCACCGATATGCTGGGTAATGCCGCCGGCCTCGCTCTGAGTGACACGTGTTTTGCGGATAACGTCCAGAAGCGAAGTCTTGCCGTGATCCACATGCCCCATGATCGTAACCACCGGTGCGCGCGGCACCATCTTCTCCGGCTCGTCCTTTTCGCTGACCAGCAGCGCCTCTTCCTCGAAAGTCGCCTTTTCAAGCTCATAGTCGAATTCGGAAGCCACCAGCGCCGCCGTGTCAAAGTCGATGGTCTGGTTTACGGTGGTCATCACGCCCAGGCCCATCAGTTTCATGATCAGTTCGCTGGATTTGATGCCCATGCGCTTGGCAAGATCGGCCAAGACAATGGTCTCGTCGATTTTAATGCGCCGCTTGATGGCTTTGGCGACCGTGATCTGGGTTTTCTGCCCGCCGGCGGCGGACTTGCCCTTGGCTCCCTTGCGGCCTTTGCGCCCGCGGCCGGTGCGGCTGTACAGATCGGCGCCTTCAATGACTTCCTTTTTGCGGAAGGAAATCTTCTTTTTGAAAAACTTTTTATCCCGCCGGCCGCCGGTTGTTTTTTTCTGAACATCTGCTTCAGGTGCAGCTGTGGACGATGCACCGGTCTGCAGCTTTGACGGTGCCCCTGTTTTGCGCGCCGTTTTGTCGCGCGCCGGCTTTTCGTCTGCTGCAGGTTGTGCCGGAGCCAGGCGGATTATCTTCGCCGGGGTATCCTTTTTACCACGCTTCCTGGCGGGCTTGGATTCCGGCTTGGCCGCTGCCTTACCGGATACCGGCGGCGCTGTTTCGACGGATGGTGCCGCGGCCGTATCTTCAGGTGGCGCCGGGACGTCCGCTTCCGCCGGTGTTTCTCCGGCAGCCGCTTCGGAAGACGGTGCCTGCGCATTTTTGGCAGCCGCTGTAGGCGTCGCTGTTTCCGCCTCGGTTGCCAGAGCCTCCTCCTCGGAGGCCACAGTGGCATCCGCATCAGCCTCGTCCGACGGGGCTTTCTCGGGAGCCGCTTCGGCGGGGGCGGCTTCATCCTGCGGGACCTTTTCAGCAGGGGCAGACTCGTTGGCCGCCGGGCCTTCGGCTGCCGTTGTTGCGGCTGTTGCGGTTTCGGCCGTTTCCGCGTTGTCGATGCCGGCAGCAGCGGGCTCTTCGGGGATGATTCGGCGTCGTCGGCGGATCACCGTCGGCTTTACGCGTGTTTCTTCAACTTCCTTGGCCTTGGGACCGAAAATGTGCACCTTGACCTTGGATACGGCTTCCTCATCCAGCGAGCTCATATGGCTTTTTACCGGGAGATCCAGTTCGCGAATCTTTTCCAGCAGGGCCTTGTTCGTCATATTAAAATCTCTGGCAAGCTCATATATTCTGATCTTTGCCATCCATCCCCCTTAACATCCTCTTTCCCCGGCATCTGTGCAAACCGCAAGGCCGGGCCTGTGTCTGCAGCTTACTGCTGCGAATCTGCCGGCGCCTCGCCATCAGGGGCAATATCCCCGGTGTGTCCGGCTGCCGGTGCTTCAGCGGGTGCCGCCGGTTCCTGCGATGCACTGTCACCGGATGTCCCCGGTGCCGGCTCATCCGCTCCAGCCGGCGCCGCCGCTGCGGGTGCCTCGGTTTCCAGGGTCTGGTCCCCGGGGGCCGTTTCATCGGGGTCCCCGGCAGGTTCCGCCGCAGTTTCCGCAGGCGGTACATCCCCGTCGGGCGTTTCGCCGGTGGTGTCTATTTCCTCTTCAGGCCCGGTGGCTTCCGGTGCGCTTTCGTCCTGGGCCGAATCAGTGGCGAAAGAATCGTCGCCGCTGCTTTGGGCTTCTCCGGCCGCCAGGCTTTCGGCTGCGGTCTGGATGAGGCGGGCAGCTGTCTCTTCGTCAAGATCGCGGATCTGCATCAGGTCGGCCACGGAAGCCCGGCTGAGTTCGGTGGCGGAGTAAAACCCGCTTTCGTAAAGCGCATCGGCCAGGCTGATGGTCATGCCTTCCAGGGCCACCAGCGAGTCATAGCCGCTTTGCATGGTTTCGCTGTAGTGGGATTCGCTCTTTACATCCAGGTGCCATCCCGTCAGCTTGGATGCCAGGCGGACATTCTGGCCGCGTTTGCCTATGGCGATGGAGAGAAATTCGTCGGGCACGATGACTTCCATGGAGCGGTTTTCTTCATCCATGATCACCCGTGAAATCTCTGCCGGTGCCAGGGCGTTGCAGACAAATTTTGCGGCGTCGACATGCCAGGGAATGATGTCGATCTTTTCGCCTTTCAGTTCCTGCACCACGTTTTGCACGCGGGAACCCTTCATTCCCACACAGGCGCCCACCGGGTCGATGTCCGAGTCATTGGAGGAAACGGCGAATTTAGCCCGCACGCCGGGTTCACGGGCCGCTCCCATGATGGAGACGATGCCTTCACTGATTTCGGGAACTTCGGTTTTAAACAGGTTGACCATGAAATCCGGATGCGTTCTGGAGAGCACGATCTGCGGACCGCGGGTTTCGTAAAGAATGTCCAGGATCAGTGCCCGGATACGGTCTCCGCGGCGGTAATTCTCCCTGGGGACCTGTTCCCTGACCGGCAGCACACCCTCGGTGGGGCCCAAATTGACGATGATATCGCCGCGATCGATGCGCTGTACGATGCCGTTGATGATTTCACCCTTGCGGTCGATGAAATTGGCGTAGACGGCGTCACGCTCGGCATCTTTCATTTTCTGGATGATGACCTGCTTGGCGGACTGGGCGGCGATGCGGCCGAAAGTCGAGGTGTCCATTTTGGTTCCCAGGCTGTCGCCGATTTCACATCCCGGATCGAGCTTGCGGCCCTCTTCGATACTGATCTCGATATCCGGGTCGTTGACGGTCTCGACAACCTCTTTGAACTGAAAGATCTCGATTTCTCCGGTCTGTTCGTCGTACTGGGTTTCGATGTCGATCTTGCTGCCGAATTTCTTCTTGGCCGCGGATTTCAGAGCTTCTTCGAGGGCGCTGATCAGAATACGGCGGTCGATGCCCTTATCCCGGCTGATTTGATCGACAACGCGTTTTATGTCTGTGATAAACATCCGTTTTCTCCAATTGTTTTCGCCAGTCTCGCGCGGCTGATCTCCTGGTGGGGGATGGCCAGTTCGGCACCGTCGGACAGGAGCATGACGCTGTCTCCCACCAGCCCGAGCAGGACCCCCTTGAACGTTCTGCGATTGCGAATCGGGTGGCGTGTCCTGATTTCCGCGCGCCTGCCCTTGAATCTTTCAAAATCTTCCGGCTTTCCCAGGGGGCGCCGGTCGCCCGGCGAAGAAACCTCGAGGCTGTACGCCACGTCGATGTCCTCCTGAACGTCCAGCAAATCTCCCAGCTGCCGGCTGATGTTGACGCAGTCAGCCAGCATCACGCCGCCGGGCTTGTCGATATAGACGCGCAACACACGGCCGGCCGATTCACGCTGATATTCGATATGCACCAGTTCCAGGCCCTCGCTCTCGCACAGCATACGGGCGGTATCCCGGCAGCGGGCGACCATCGCCGCCTGCTGTTTCTCCGTCCAACGCGCGCCCTGCGGGTTGCCCCGGTGCGCTTTCTTCTTTTTCCCGCCCCTGCGCGTCACGTTCGCGCCCCTATGCCTGCAAGAACAAAAAAACGGGCAAATGCCCGTTTCCTCTCATCTAAATGGTGAATGTGACGAAAAAAGAGAACCGTTATCTCTTCAGGTCACATGCCGTTCGTTTATGCCCAAGGAAGAAAGCCGCTCCCGCCGGCAAACCCGTAAGAACTCTACCCTAAAACCCCGATAAACGAAAGGGCGGACTTTGCGTTTTGGAGCGGGCAACGAGATTCGAACTCGCGACACCAAGCTTGGGAAGCTTGTACTCTACCAGCTGAGCTATGCCCGCTATCCAAAGTAAACTAAATATAACACCTTTTAGTTGATGTCAATAAATTTTAGAAGATAATTTGGCCGCAGAAAGGGGCGGAAAGAACCTGCGGACGGCCGCTGCGGTCCGCGCGGCGCAGATAGGGTCAAGCGGCGCCGTCTGGGGCCTCGGGGATTTTTGAGTGCGCAGCGTGATGCCGGTGGAATCGGCGCCGGCCGGTAAGGGCCTGAAGGAAAAGAGCCTTGCGCGGACGGAATCCCTTGCCTAACCGTTTTCCATCCGTCCCACCCGGCCGTTTGGCGGCCCGGGGCTCAACCCAGCATATCCCGGATTTTCCTGAGTTCGTCGCGAACCTCTTCCAAAGTGGTCGGTACCGACGGCTTGGGGGGCTGTTTCCTGCGGTCTTTCAGGTATTGCCGGGCCCCGGGGATGGTGTATTTCTCTTCGTAGAGCAGGTGCCGGATGGTCAAAATCAGTTCGACGTCGCTTTTGCGGTACATGCGCTGGCCGGTGGAGGTGCGTTTGGGATGAATACCCTTGAATTCGGTTTCCCAGAAGCGCAGCACATAGGTCGGCAGATCGGTAAGCTGACTCACCTCGCCGATCTTGAAATAGAGTTTGTCCGGTACAACCGGTCGTTTGAATTCATCGGTCGGCATGGCTCAACCGTCTTTCCCCGCAAAGACTTCAAGCCGGGAGGCTGGCGCCGAACTGCTGGACCAGGCGGTCGGTGATGTCTTTGTGGATGCGGTTAACGCGTTCATCTTCCAGGGTGCCGGACCCGGAGCGGTAAACGATACGCAGTGAAACGCTTTTCTGTCCCTCCGGAATCGGGCGGCCCTCGAACACGTCAAAGAGGTACGCTTTTTCAACGAGCGGTTCACTGAGTCCGTGGACACTGTCGATGATGTCCATGGCCTCGATGCGGCGGCTGATGATCAGTGTGATGTCCCTGGCAATGGCCGGAAACTTGGGGATCGCTTTAAATTGCCGTACGTCCGGCAGGTGCTCCAGGATCTGGTTCAGGTCCAGTTCGAAGATGTAAGCCGGCTGCGTGACACCGAAATTTTCCAGGACATCGTGCGCCAGTTGCGCCACCGCACCGACCCGTCGGGTGCTGACCACGATCTGGGCCGTGTAACCGGGTTTGAGGTAATCGCATTGCTCCGCCGGCAGGCGTGTAAACCGCAGGCCCTGCATGCCCAGCCCCCCCAGCAGGCCTTCAGCGACGCCTTTCATGTCGTAGAAGTCACAGTTGCGGCCACCGGACCGCCACAGGCCGGTTTCGCCGGCACCGGTCCACAGCGCGGTCAGTGTTTCGATTTCTTCGGGCTGCTGTTTTTCCGCCGCAGCGATGAAGATATGTCCGATTTCAAAGAGCTTGAGGTCTCTGATCTGCCAGGCGGCATTGCGTTTCACGGCCTCCAGCAGGCCTGGCAGCAGGGAGGTGCGCATGACCGCCTGGTCCTCGGTAAGCGGATTCAGGATACGCAGCAGTCTGCGTCGCTTGTCATCCGGGGCCAGTTTGAGCATGTCGGGATGCTGCGTGGCGCCGAAACTGTAGCTCACCGCTTCCGAGAACCCGAAGCCGGTCATCATCTGCCGGATCCGGTCGCGCAACTCGAGCGGGCGGTTTTCGCGGTGCGCCGCCGTGCTGATTTTAGGGAAGGTGGTGGGAATGCGGTCGTATCCCCAGCGGCGCGCAATCTCTTCCATGATATCTTCCGGGCGCTTTACATCGACGCGGAAGGTGGGGACTTGGACATTCAGCCCGCCTTCCGGTGTTTGAGGCGCGCGTGGTGTCACTTTGAACCCAATCGATTCCAGCAGCTGCGTCATTTCTTCAGGCGCCAGCCGAGTGCCCAGGAGCCGGTTGGCCCTTTCCGGCGCCAGGGCGATGTTCCGGGGTGCGGGCAATGCGGTATGCGTGTCCACCAGGCCCTCGATCAGCCGTCCGCAGTCGGTTTCAACGATCAGGCGGGCGGCGCGGTTTAACGCATCAACGACTCCCAGCGGGTCAACGCCACGCTCGAAGCGGTGCGAGGCTTCGGTGGAAAGGCCCAGCGCCTTGGCTGTTTTGCGGATGCTGGCGGGGTCGAAATAGGCGCTTTCAAGCAGCACGCGGCGGGTGTGCGATTTGATTTCACTGTCTTGTCCGCCCATGACCCCGGCGATGGCCACGGCCCGTTCGCGGTCGCAGATCATGAGCGTGTCTGCCGTCAGCTGCCGTTCTTTTCCGTCCAGCGTCGTGAAGGTGAGTGTCTTTCCGGGTTTGCGAACGACGATGCGCTGCCCGGCCAGGCGGTCGAAATCGAAGGCGTGCAGCGGCTGGCCGGTTTCCAGCATGACGAAATTAGTGATGTCGACAATGTTGTTGACCGGTTTTTGCCCCACTGAGAGCAGGCGGTCCTGCAGCCAGAACGGTGATGGCCCCACGCGAATGTCTTCGAACAGCCGGGCGGCATAGCGGGGACACAGATCAGGCGCCTGAAGCGTGACCGTCGCCAGATGCGCCGCCCGGTCGTTTTCATCGTGCAGGCGGGTATCCGGCAGGCGCATTTCGCAATCCTGTATGGCCCGGACCTCGCGGGCGATACCGATGATACTGAGGCAGTCGGGGCGATTGGGCGTCAGTTCGATTTCCAGGACAGGGTCGTTCAGCTGCAGGGCGGACTTGAGATCTTCTCCCACGGTCAGGCGGTCATCCAACGCCATTAGGCCGGCAGCGTCGCTCTCCAGTGCCAGCTCGGCGGCGCTGCAGAGCATGCCCGCCGAAGCCTGTCCGCGGATCTGCCCGGCCCGGATGATCCGGCCGTCGGGCAGAACGGCACCCGGCAACGCCAGGGGCGCCAGCATGCCGACAGCCGTGTTGGGCGCACCGCATACCACGGAGACCGCCCCGTCGCCGGTATCCACGCGGCAGCATTTCAAGTGCGCTGCGGCGGGATGGGCGGCAATTTCGCGGATGCAGCCCACGATAACCGCTTTCAGGTAGTCGTAGCGGTCGTACACGCTGCCCACTTCAAGGCCGGCCATGGTCAGTTTGTCAGCCAGATCACCAACGGGCAGGTTGACGGGAACATAGGTTTTCAGCCAGCTCAGACTAACTTTCATACCATTTCCATGTGACGGTCGGCGGTAGCGGGAAGCGCCGCTTGTGTCAGAACTGTGATAAAAAACGCATGTCGCTTTCAAAAAAGCGGCGGATGTCGTCGATGCCGTGTTTCAGCATGGCCAGGCGTTCGACGCCCACGCCAAACGCAAATCCGGTATAGCGGGAGGTGTCGTAGCCGACATTTTCGAAAACCGCCGGATGCACCATGCCGGCACCGAGAATTTCGAGCCAGCCGGTGTGCGAGCAGACCCGGCAGCCGGATCCCCGGCAGATGACGCACAGGATGTCGACTTCGGCGCTGGGTTCCGTAAAAGGGAAAAAACTGGGCCGAAAGCGCAGGCGGATGCGTTCGTCGAAAAAGCGGTGGATAAAGGCTGTCAGGGTGCCCTTCAGGTCGCCGAAGGAAATGCCCTCGTCCACCAGCAGTCCTTCCACCTGGTGGAACATGGGGGTGTGCGTCAGGTCGGAATCACAGCGGTAGACCTTGCCCGGGGCGATGGTCTTCACCGGCGGTGCGGTTTTTTCCATGACGCGCACCTGCAACGGCGAGGTATGGGTCCTGAGCACGATGCCATCGGAAACGAAAAAGGTGTCCTGCATGTCACGGGCCGGATGATGGGGCGGAAAGTTGAGGGCCTCGAAATTGTAATAATCGGTTTCAACTTCCGGGCCCTCGGCGATATCGAATCCCAGTTTTGAGAAAATGCCGCAGATTTGCTGGTTGACCTGCGTGACCGGGTGCAGGCTACCGACACGCGCCGGTCTGCCCGGCAGGGAAACGTCGATGGCGTCCTCGCCGTGAGCCGCCGCGTGGTTTTCCGCTTGCGCAAGGGCCTCGGCAAAGCGCTTCTCGAGCTCTCTTTTTACGGTATTGGCCTGCCGGCCCGCCGCGGGCCGTTCCTGCGGCGGCAGTTTGGCGATGTCACGCAGAAATTGCGTCAGCCGGCCCTTCCGGCCGAGATAGCGGGTCGCCAGCGCCTTGAGTGTTTCGGCATCCTGCGCTGTCTCGATTTCGCTAAGGGCTGTGCTGTGAATTTCCTCGATGGATGCTTGCACGGTCGTCTTCCGCTGTTTTGGGCGTGAATTTTCCCCCGGGCTACAGCTGCTGGGCGGCCTGGCCGGCAATGTGCGAGAACCCATGTGGATCGGAGACGGCCAGCTCGGCCAGTACCTTGCGGTCCAACGTGATGCCCGCCAGCTTCAATCCGTGCATGAATTTGCTGTAAGACAGCCCGTTCATGCGGGCCGCCGCGTTGATGCGGCTGATCCACAACCGTCTGAAATCGCGTTTCCGGCGCCGCCGGTCGCGGTAGGCATACATGAGCGCCTTGTCGACGGCGTCGGCGGCCGTACGAAACAGTTTGCTGCGGCCGCCGCGGAAGCCCCGAGCGGCTTTCAGAACTCTCTGGCGCCTCCGGCGCGCTTTAAATCCTCTTTTGACTCGCATTTGACTCTCTCCTGCGTCGGTTCGGTGAAAGGGCGGGCACTTTTGCGCCTATCCGTTCGGGAGCAGCGCCCGCAGCTCCCGGCGATTCGATTTGTCGATCAGATGGCTCTGGCGCAGCGTACGCTTGCGCTTGGTCGTTTTTTTCGTCAAAATGTGATTGGCGTGGGACTTGGAATAGACAAATTTCCCTTTGCCGGTTTTTTTAAACCGCTTGGCTGCGGCCCTATTTGTTTTTATTTTCGGCATGCTATGTCCTTCCTGTATTGCGTGCTGTTGTGAACGCTGAAATTGTACCCATCTTCTCTGTGTCGCAGTTCAATCGGCAGGCGATTGAAAAGTAAAAATAATAGATGGCGTGACCAGAAAGCGAGTCGGTTCACGCCATGCTTCTCTTCTTGAGATGGTGCCGGATGAGCGTTTTTTTGGGCTTCGCGTGCGGTCCGCGAACGGCCCCTCCCCCGTCAGCAGCGTTGCCTTTCTCAATTGCTGCACTGACGTTTCGTGGCCCGGACCGGCAATGGCCGCGACGCGCTATTTGGGTGCCAGGATCATCATCATGGTCCGACCTTCGAACTTGGGCTGTTGCTCGATGCCGGCAATTTCGGACACCGCTTCTTCAATGCTGGCAAGCAACTCCCGTGCACGCTGGGTGAGCGTGATTTCGCGGCCTCGGAACATGACGGTTACCTTGACCTTGTCTCCTTTTTCAATAAACTTGCGGATGTGTCCGATTTTGGTCTGTAGATCATGGGCCCCGGTTTTGGGTCGCACCTTGATCTCCTTGACCTGAAAACTGGTCTGTTTTTTCTTGGCTTCCTGTTTTTTCTTGGTCTGCTCGTACTTGTACCGCCCGTAATCCATTATTTTGCAAACCGGGGGATTTGCAGAAGGGGAAATTTCGACCAAATCAAGCCCGAAATCGCCGGCGATAGCCAGCGCCTTATAAGTCGGCATCACGCCCACTTGATTCCCCTCGGGATCGATCAGCCGGACCTCCCGGGCCCGGATGTTGCGGTTTACATTCGTACGGCTGGACCTTTCAGGCCTGCGCGGTCTTTTGGGTAAAGCTATGCCTGCACCTCCTGTGTCTGCGGGTCTTTGGAAAAACATTCTGCGGCGGACCGATGCCGGTTCCCGGCCCAGTCGTTAAACAGCATAATGCCTAACAATCCAGTTCCAAAAAGTTCATCCCCACCTCATCCCGGCGAAAGTGACCCCCGGCAAAGGGATATCTGCGGGCGTTGTCTTTTCAAGGTACAGCCAATACCGGGCTGCCCGTTTACGCATCGGCATACGTCCGGGCGGCTGCAACCGGGCATTTTGCATATATAATACCATTGATAAATGCAATAAAAAAGTGAAAATGCAAAAAAATATGAAAAAATCAATCTTGATGGTTTCCTGAAAAGTCCGGACTTCCCGCTTGCGCAAGCTTTTTCGGGAGCTGTGCGCCGTAGCGCCGAATCCCGAAAACGCGTCGCTTTGCTCCCCAAACAGCTTGGGATTTTAACACTCACCCTGCGCCGCGCATTTTACCGAAAAGTCTTGCAATCCGCCCGAGACCGACTTTTGGTGAGTCTGTCAATCTTCGTGCGCCCTGCCGCCGTTTTGCGCCAGGGTATAGCGGCACAAAAGGCTGTCCCGCCAGTAGGCATTGTCCGGGTGGCGGAAGAAGGCTTGAAACAGGGCCAGACTCCGGTTGCGCCGAACATGCGGGACGATTTCAAGCCGATGCTCACGGTAAAGCGGGCTGAGCAGCTCGATTTGGCAGGCAGCGGCGCCGCCCATGACATCCTCGTAAGCATACACCAGCCTGCCGATGCGGCTTAGCACAGTGGCGCCCAGGCACATGAGACAGGGCTCCAGAGTGCAGTAAAGCGACACTGCAGAGCGGTCGATTCCTGCATCCAGCTCCTCCAACTGCCGCAGGGCCAGCATTTCGGCATGCGCGATTTCACTGGGTGGATTTCTGCGGCTGCCAATTCTCTTTCCGGAAACGATGACGGTACCATCGTAAACCAGGATGCAGCCCACCGGAAATTCGCCGTCCGCCAGTGCCTCGCGGGCCAATTCCAGGGCCTTGCCCATAAAACGGCGATCGTTCATATTTCACACAGCGGCCCGTCACAAGGGCAGCGTCCGTCAATATCATAGCAGTAGAGGATGCGGGCTTCGACTTGGGCGCGCCTGGCCGGTATTTCCCGAAACTCATGTTGTGCGAGGGCCGTTGCGATATCCTGCCGTGAAGGAATGGACATCAACCCCTGTGCCAGTCGGTTTCCGCTGACGCCTTCCAGAATATCGGCGTTTTCGCCGTTGGTGACCACCACATAGGGGATCTGGTAAGGTTCCAGCAGGCGTGAAGCGGCCAGCGCCGGGCGATGGCGGGTGACCAGCGAACCCGGGCCGTATTTGACGATCATGACGGTTCGGTCGCACACATTGATGCTGAGGTCCACCATGACCGCCTCCCTGCGCCCGTCGATGTCCAGATGAATCGTCCGGCGCGGCGTCACGTCCGCCTTGGCAAATCCTTTCTGCTCGACCAGCAGACGGGCCAGTTTCTGGCGGTAGCGCTCGTCGTGGGTTTCCGTCAGGGTACGTCCGGTAAGAAAATCCTGCAGTTTCCCCAGAATCAGGTGGTGTCCGTTCATGAAAGCTCCAAAATTGATGATCTCGAAAAAGCCCGGAGTTTCCGCTTGCGCAAACCTTTTCGGGAGCTGTGCGCCGTTGCGTCGAATCCCGAAAACGCGTTGTTTTGCTCCTCCAACAGGTCGGGACTTTTAACGCGCACCTCTGCACAGCGCCTTTCGACGAAAAGTCTTGAAATCCGTCCGAAACCGACTTTTGATGCGTCTGTCAAAAGTCCTTTACAAAATGCTTTGGCTGAAGATAGAATACAAACTTTTCGGAAAATGTAAAGGGGGTGGCAGCTTGAAATGCCGGGATCAGATACCGCCACCGATGCTGGTGGAGACCGCCGTTCGCCGGCATGAGGAACCCGTGTCGATCCGCGCGGAATACGAGAGGCGTGAAGCCAACTTCCTGTCGCCCTATGGCTGCTTGAGCACGGCGTCCCGGGGGCGGCGGCGGCCCGAAAAGCCCTGCCCGGTACGCAGCGCCTTCCAGCTGGACAAGGATCGCATCGTGTACAGCAATGCATTCCGGCGCCTCAAGCAGAAGACCCAGGTCTTCCTGACCCCCATCGGCGATGATTACCGTACGCGGCTGACGCATACGCTGGAGGTTGCCCAGATCGCCAGGACGGTGGCCCGCGCCATGTTTTTAAACGAGGATCTAGCAGAAGCCATTGCTCTGGGACACGACCTGGGCCATACGCCTTTTGGCCACAGCGGCGAAACCGCTTTGAAAGAGATTTACGACCCGGACTTTTCCCACAACGAACAGAGCCTGCGGGTGGTCGATATCCTCGAAAACTGCGGCCGCGGCCTGAACCTGACCTATGAAGTGCGCGACGGCATACTGAAACACTCCAAAGGCTTCGGTGAAATCATACCGGATGACCCTGCGGAGCTGGCCTGTACCGTGGAAGGACAGATCGTGCGCATCGCCGATATCATGGCCTATTTGAACCACGATCTGGACGATGCCATCCGCAGCGGTGTGGTCCGGTCCGGGCAGGTGCCGGCGGTATGCGTGCGGGCCATCGGCAGCGATCATTCCTCCCGGGCGACGACCATGATCAAGGACCTGATTTCATGCAGCCGTGTGCGCAACGGCCGCCTGCAGCTGCGCATGAGCAACGGCGTGCATGATGCCATGGTGGCGCTGCGGTCTTTTCTGTACGATAATGTCTATCGTTCGGAAAAGGTGCACGGCGAATTCGTCAAGGCCAAGAAAATTCTCAGCGAGCTGTACAGTTATTTTCTCGGGCACGGGGATGAACTGAACCGCGAACTGGCCAATCTCGACATGGCCCCCTGTGAAGCCGCTGAAACCGCTGACCGACCGCGCGTGGTCTGTGATTTTATCGCCAGCATGACCGACCGTTATGCCCTGACCCTTTACGAGCGGCTCTTTTTCCCGTCGCCGCAGGTTTGAAGACCTTTGTCATGGCTGGTCCCATTCAAAACTCCAGCGGCCCGGCGCACCGCCAAAAAGGCGCACTGGAAATTCTGGATGATCTCCAAATCCTTTTTTCACGCATGGATGCCGCTTACCAGGAAGCCGCAGCGTTCTATGGATTCCACTGTACGGGCTGTGAAAACAGCTGCTGCCGGACCCTTTTTTTTCACCACACGCACATCGAGCAGCACTATCTGCTCAAAGGCCTGCAGACCCTCGAACGGTCCCTGCAGGACGAGATCCGGCGGCGGGCGGCCCGGGCCTGGCGCCGGATCGAGGCATCCCTGGTGCGAAAGCTCACCGTACGGGTCATGTGCCCACTCAATTTCCAGGGGCGTTGCCGGCTGTATGCCCACCGTCCCATGATCTGCCGCCTGCACGGGGTTCCCCATCAGCTCAGGCGACCCGGAAAAAGCGTGCTGCATGCACCGGGGTGTGCTGCGTTCATGCACCGTTGCGGGGAAATGGATATCTATGCCTTTGATCGCACGCCCTTTTATACACAGCTGGCCATGCTTGAAAGGCATTTCCGGGCGGTTCTGAATATCGCCCCGGGCCGTAGAGTCCGGCTGACCATCGCGCAGATCCTGGCCGGAGACAACCTGCGCGTTGCGGGTATATCCCCTTTGCCGTGAACAGGTGTAATTCTGATGAAATTCGTGGAACTTGGCGATCTCGACAATCTGCCCGGAAAGCGTCTCGGCAATGACGACGTTTTCTGTTTTCGCTGTCATGCCGGGCGCAGCTGTTTCAACCGCTGCTGCCGCAACCTGAATCTGTTTTTGTATCCTTACGATGTGCTGCGCCTGAAACATGCCCTGGGGATTTCCTCCGACCGGTTTCTGGAACGTTACGTGGATGTGGTCCTGCGGCCGGACAACTTTTTCCCCGAGGTGCTGCTGAAGATGTCCGACGACACACAGAAAAGCTGCCCCTTTTTGAGCGCTGCAGGCTGCACGGTGTACGCGGACCGGCCCGGTACCTGCCGCAGCTTTCCCGTTGAGCAGGGGCTGCGTTTGGATGCCGACGGCAGGCACGGCAAACACATTAACTTTTTCCGGCCCCCGGAATTCTGCGAGGGCCCGCAAAGCCGGACGCGCTGGACGATGCGTTCCTGGATTCGGGACCAGCAGGCCCAAACCTATCAGCGCATGACGATCCGGTGGGGGGCGCTCAAGGGCCTGTTTGCGCAAGACCCCTGGGGCGTGCAGGGACCCACAGGCGCCAAGGCCAAAATGGCCTTCATGGCCACCTACAACCTGGATCCTTTCCGCGAGTTTGTATTCCACAGCACCTTTCTTGACCGCTATCGCGTGCCGTTAAAATCGCTGAAAAAAATGCAAAGCGATGATGTGGCGCTCCTCCAACTGGGACTGGAGTGGGTGAAGGGGTTCGTCTGGGGCATGCCATCCAAAATGGTCCGTCCGCGTCGTTTCTGAAACCCGTCGGTACCTACGTTTTTACAGCATGCTTGGTGTCGGGTTGGGCATAGACCGGGCCTGCGTCCGCCATTCTACACGACACCTGCGGGCATGGGCGGCACATCTTCGCCGCCCAGGACGTAGCCGCCGTCGATGCGCAGGACGCTGCCGGTCATGAACGGTGCGTCACGCAGGATGAAGATCACCGCTGCCACGACGTCCTGTACGGTGCCGATGCGCTTGAGCGGGGTGTGCGCAATAAGTGCGTTCTGCTGGGCCTTGCTGAGCAGCCCCCAGCCGCGGGTGCCGGGGCCGTGCCGGGTTTCAAAAATGCCCAGCATGATTTCGTTTACACGCACGCTGGGGGCTCCGATCCGGGCCCAGGTTTCGGTGAGCGACGAAACCGCGCGGTTGGCCGCGGCATAGCCGTCGTTGAATACCAGTCCGGCCGGGCCGCTGCGGCCGACCATGCCGGCGATGGAGGAAAAGTTGATGACGGCGGCGCTTTTGGCGGCTTTCAGATGGGGCAGGGCGGCGTCGAAAACCCAGCGTTTGGCCCGCAGGGTCGTGGCCAGTTCCAGGTCCCACTGCGAGCGCACATAAGGGCCGTGGACCACGGGCCAGCCGCCGCGTTCGATGTTGTTGATCAGGATATCGAGACCGCCGCAATGATCGACGACCCTTTGCACGGCATCCGCGATGGCGTCGGTGTCCAGCAGGTCGATTTCAAGCATCAGGGGATGTGCGCCGAGGTCGGCAAAGTCCCGGCGCAGGGTCGCGAGATGCTCGCGCCAGTCCCAGTAAGTGACGGCCACCTGCACCCCCTGCCGGGCGAGTGCCAGGGCGATGGCTTTGCCGATGCCTTTGACGGCGCCCAGCACCAGTGCTGTTTTTCCTTCAAGCTCCATGTCCGGCCTCTCCTGCAAGGCGTTCCATGCGTGTGCACCCCGGCGCGCACGGTAGTGTGGCACGTTTTCAGCGCGCATCTGCCCAACGCGCCGAATGTGGGAGACCAATCATGAGCTACTGCGGATGTGCGCGCACGTCAATGAATTTTTCCCGGATAAGGCGCCGTGGGCCGCCGGTGCCGAGGTTTTGTCCGGGCCGGTGGAATAAGCCTATATTTTGTGGTGTTTTTGTCCACTGCCGCTATATATGGCAACCTTTACCCGGAAGCCGGAACCCTGCGCATCTTTTGGATTTTCGCAGATCTAAAGTCCTTGACAAGGTGGCATGCGGGTGGTAATAAAAAGCCTCTGTTTCTTTAGCATTACACTGATTTTAAAAGGAATACTGACAATTCCAGCGGCTTTGCCAACCTGCTTAAGGTTTCGGTTTTGCATATATTTTCCTGTTCCATGCAAAAATGTAAACCCGGCCGCGGAAGCCGCGCGCCGGGCTCAAGACGAAGGAAGGAGGTGCAAGGGAGGGAGAACCACGCAAGATGGATTGACGCAAGTTCGGTCATTTCAAATTCCAAATTCATTCGGGAGGTGTGTTAAATGCCAAGTTTTGTCATTCAAGAGAAATGCGACGGCTGCAAGGGCGGCGACAAGACCGCCTGCATGTACATTTGCCCCAACGACTTGATGGTGCTCGATCCCAACGCCATGAAGGCTTACAATCAGGAACCGGATCAGTGCTGGGAGTGCTTTTCCTGTGTCAAAATCTGCCCCACGCAGGCCATCGAGGTACGCGGTTATGCCGATTTCGTCCCCCTGGGAAGCAGCATCATGCCCATGCTGGGTACCGAAGACGTCATGTGGACCTGTAAGTTCAGAAACGGCATGATCAAACGCTTCAAGTTCCCCATCCGCACCACCCCCGAAGGCCAGGCCAACGCCTATACCGACCTGAAGGGTCAGGACCTCGAGAGCAGTCTGCTGAGCACCGAGGAAGCCGACGGCCGCGCCTACCGGGCACCCCAGGAACTGGCCTAAAGACACGTCACATCAGATGGTTAACGACGATACTATCTTTTTTAAGGAGGAACTGATATGGCATTACCGAACAAACCCGTTGGGGAAATCAAGGCCGTTAGGGATCCGGAAGTCGAGGAGCGCGAGGTTGACATTCTGATCGTGGGCGGCGGCATGGCGGCCTGTGGGGCGGCTTTTGAGATCAAAAAATGGATGTCCGACGACCAGAGCGTGCTCTTGGTGGACAAGGCCGCCATGGAGCGTTCCGGTGCCGTGGCCCAGGGCCTCTCGGCCATTAACACCTTTATCGGCGAAAACACTCCCGAAGACTACGTGCGCATGGTCAGAAACGACCTCATGGGCATCGTGCGCGAGGACCTGATCTACGATCTGGGCGTGCACGTGGATGACTCTGTCTACCTGTTCGAGGAGTGGGGCCTGCCCATCTGGAAGCAGGACGAGCAGGGCAAGACCCTGGACGGCAAAAAGGGCCAGCGCATGGGCACCCTGAAGGAAGGCGCCAAACCGGTGCGTACCGGTAAATGGCAGGCCATGATCAACGGCGAGTCCTACAAGCGCATCGTGGCCGAGGCCGCCAAGCTGGCTTTGGGCGAGGAAAACATCCTGGAGCGCGTCTTCATCGTCGACCTGCTGCTGGACGCCAACGTGGAAAACCAGATCGCCGGTGCCGTGGGGTTCTCGGTGCGCGAAAACAAGGTCTACATCATCAAGTGCAAGACCATGATGGTGGCCTGCGGCGGCGCCGTCAACATCTACCAGCCGCGTTCGGTGGGCGAGGGCAAGGGCCGCGCCTGGTATCCGGTCTGGAATTCCGGCTCCACCTACACCATGTGCATGCAGGTGGGCGCCGAGTTGACCATGATGGAGAACCGCTTCACCCCGTCGCGTTTCAAGGACGGCTACGGCCCGGTGGGCGCCTGGTTCCTGCTCTTTAAAGCCAAGGCCATCAACGGGCTGGGCGAGTCCTACGTGGCTTCCGACGCCGCCAAGGCGGAACTGGAAAAATACGCCCCCTACGGCACGGCCGCCATCACCCCCACCTGTCTGCGCAACCACCTGATGCTCTTCGAGATGAAAGAAGGCCGTGGTCCGGTGATGATGGACACCGTCACCGCCCTGGCCGAACTGGGCAAGAGCATGGACAAGAAGGAGCTCAAGCATCTGGAGTCCGAGGCCTGGGAGGATTTTCTGGACATGACCTGCGGCCAGGCCAACCTGTGGTGCGCCACCAACACCGAGCCGGAGAAGAAAAATTCCGAGATCATGCCCACCGAGCCCTACCTGCTGGGATCGCACTCGGGCTGCTGCGGCCTGTGGACGTCGGGGCCGGATGAAGACTGGGTGCCCGATGCCTACAAGGTCAAGGCCGACAACGGCAAGGTTTACAACCGCATGACCACGGTCAACGGACTGTTCACCGCCGGCGACGGCGTGGGCGGCTCGGGCCACAAATTCTCCTCGGGCTCGCATGCCGAGGGGCGCATTGCGGCCAAGCAGATGGTACGCTACGCCAAGGACCATGCCGACTTCACACCGGCCATCGCACAGTCGGCCGAGGAGCTGGTGGACATGGTCTACAAGCCCGTGCGCACTTTCCTGGAGCACTGCGACTACACCACGGCGGTGGACGTCAACCCCAACTACATCAAGCCCAACGGCATGATGTACCGCCTGATGAAGGCCACGCACGAGTACGGCGCCGGCACGGCGACCTACTACATGACGACCACCCGGAATCTGGAGATCGTCATGGACCTGCTGGCCACCATGCGCGAGGACTGCGAAAAGATGGCGGCCGGCGACCTGCATGAACTGCTGCGCGCCTGGGAGATCATCCACCGCATCTGGACCGTGGAAGCGCACCTGCGGCACATCCAGTTCCGCAAGGAAACGCGTTATCCCGGTTTTTACTATCAGGCCGATTATCCGGGCCAGGATGATGAAAACTGGTTCTGCTTCGTCAACTCCAAGTTCGATCCCAAGGAGCAGAAGTGGGATGTCTTCAAACGCGATTATGTCAAGATCATCGCGGATTGATCGTCTCGTCCGTTTGTGAATTAAACGGATCAACAACCAAACCTCCGGGCGCCGGCCGGCGCCCGGAGGTCTTCAATGTACCAGACCGCAGTATTAGCCTTCCGGAGGATGCGTGCCGACAACAGCAGCGCCGGGTCCCCATACCCGGAAGCTCTCACGCCTATCCTGAAGTGAGCTTCCCGGCATGCGGATGCGGCCGGGGCATCTTTTCCCGAAGCGCAGCGCAGGAATTTGCGAAAAATCAACAAACCCTATAACCTAACGGAGGGACAGCATGACTCAAGACAAGGCAGCCCCTGCCAGCCAGAGCATTATGGTGGTTGGCGGCGGGATCAGCGGGCTGACGTCGGCCCTTGAAGCTGCGGAAGTGGGCTACGAGGTGTTCCTGATCGAGAAAAATCCTTACCTGGGCGGCCGTGTTGCGCAGTTGAATCAGTACTTTCCCAAGCTGTGCCCGCCCACCTGCGGCCTGGAAATCAATTTCCGGAGAATCAAGGATAACCCCAAGATTCATGTGCTGTCCATGGCCGAGGTGATCAGCGTCAAAGGAACGCCGGGCGATTACGCGGCCCGGGTGAAACTGATGCCGCGCTACGTCAATGAGAACTGCACCTGCTGCGGGGCGTGCGCCGAGGCCTGCGAAGCCGAAATTTCAGACGAGTTCAACTTCGGCATGGGAACCACCAAGGGGGCCTACCTGCCCTTTGAGATGGCCTTTCCCGCACGCTACGTGATTTCGTCCCAGATTATCGGCACCGAGGACGCTAAGCGCTGCCGGGAGGCCTGCAAGTACGACGCCGTGGACCTGGATATGGAAGAACGGCAGATCACCCTGAAGATCGGCGCCGTGATCTGGGCCACCGGTTGGGAACCCTACGATGCCTCCAGGATCGACAACCTGGGTTTCGGCCTGTATCCCAATATCATCACCAATATGATGATGGAGAGGATGGCCGCGCCCAACGGGCCGACGCGCGGCAGGATCCTGCGCCCTTCCGACGACAAGGAACCGGCCAGCATCGCCTTTGTACAGTGCGCCGGTTCGCGGGATGAAAACCACCTGCCTTACTGTTCGTACATCTGCTGCATGGCCTCGTTGAAGCAGGCCACCTATGTACGCGAGCGCTATCCAGAGGCCAGGATCTACATTTTCTACATCGATCTGCGGGCCCCGGGATACCGCTATGAAAAGTTCTACAAGAAAATCAAGGAAGATGAAAATGTCTTTTTCATCAAAGGCAAGGTGGCCGAGGTCAGCGAAGATGTAGAAACGAAGAATATCACCGTGGTTGCTGAAAATGCCGTCAGTGGTGAAAAGATTCACCAGACCGTCGACATGGTGGTGCTGGCCACCGGCATGCAGCCCACCGCTGCCGGCATGGATCTGCCGGCTGATCTTAAGCTGAGCGCCGAGGGATTTTTCATCAACGACTTCGAAAAAGGCGGTGTTTTTGCGGCAGGCTGCGCCAATAAACCGGCTGACGTGGTGTCGTGCAACCAGAATGCCACCGGCATGGCCCTGAAAGCCATTCAAACCCTGGTGAGAGCGTAGGAGGTTATCCATGGATAAGAAATACGGTGTCTATATCTGCACGGGCTGCGGGATCGGCGATGCGCTGGATGCCCAGGCGCTGTGCGGTGTTGCCGAGGAAAAGGGGCTGCCGGCCAAAACGCATGCCTTTCTGTGCAGCAAGGACGGGGTCGAACTGCTGAAGAAAGATATCGCCGCAGGGACGAACACCCTGGTCATCGGCGCCTGTTCGCGGCGCGTCAACTACGATACCTTCAGCTTTGAGGGCTGCATCGTCGACCGCGTCAACCTGCGGGAGCAGGTGGTGTGGTCGCATCCCAGATCGGAGTTCCCGGCGCTGACCGATGAGCAGAAAGACGACGGGGTGCATTTCGACCGGCTGCAGATGCTGGCCGAAGACTACCTCAAAATGGGCCTGGCACGGGTGGAGAAAGTCGATCTGCCCCAGCCGTTCAAGGTCGAATCGCTGAGCCGCAAGATCCTGGTGATCGGCGGGGGCATGACCGGCATGTCCGCGGCGTTAGATGCCGCCAACGCCGGCTACCCGGTGACCATCGTGGAGAAAGAGGACGTTTTAGGCGGGCACGCGCGGCAGTGGCGGGCCCAGCTGCCGCTGGGAGATCCCTATGACCGGCTGGCGCCGCCGCTGGTCGATGCCAAGATCAAGGCGGTCATGTCGCATCCCAACATCGTGGTAAAAACCGAAACCGTGGTGGCGCGCATCGCCGGCGAACCGGGTGAATTCGTCGTGACCCTGAAGAAACCGGGTGAAAAGATCGAGTTCGACGTGCCCTACCCGCTGCCCGACGAGATGAAACTGGACGAGAAGGGCAACGAACTGGACGCCGAGGCCCAGCATAAGAAATACATGGAGTACAATGAGGGCAAAACCGACATCCTGACCTTCGACCCCAACGGCGAGCTTTTCGGCGCCGTGATTCTGGCGGCCGGCTGGCGCCCCTACGAGCCGGACGAAGGTGAATTCGAGCGTTTCGGTTTCGGCAAGCTGCCGGACGTGGTGAGCAACGTGCAGTTCGAAGAGATCGCCAAAAAGGGCAAAATCGTGCGGCCTTCGGACGGCCGCGAGGCCAAATCTGTGGTGTTCGTGCAGAGCCCCGGCGGCGGGGACGATGCCGACTTTGCCTATGCCGGGGCGGTGACAAGCCTGGTGAGCCTCAAGCAGGCCAAGTACGTGCGCAGCGATTTTCCCGAGGCCAAAGCCTATGTCTTTTACCAGCACATGCGCACTCCCGGGCTTTCGGAAAACTTCTACAAGCGCATCCAGCAGGACCCCGGGATTTTCCTGTCCAAGGGCGAGGTGGTTTCGGTTTCACAAAACGGCGGCGGCCTGGTGGTCGAAGCCGACAACACCCTGCTGGGCGAAAAGATCCGTGTCCATGCCGACATGGTGGTGCTGGCCACCGGTATGGTGCCGGTGACCAAGGACGACCCGGTCATCAACCTGGCTTACCGCCAGGGGCCCGGCTTCCGGGACAACGCCCTCTTCGATGATTACGCGGATTCCAATTTCATCTGTTTTCCCTACGAAACCCAGCGCACCGGCATTTACGCCGCCGGCGGCATCCGGCGCGCCATGACCGTCGAAGAGTCCATGGAAGACGCGGCCGGTGCGGCCCTTAAAGCCATCCAGTGCCTGGAGTCGGTCAACCGCGGCGTGTCCGTGCACCCGCGCTCGGGCGACATGACATTCCCGGACTTTTTCTTCCAGCGCTGCGTCCAGTGTAAGCGCTGCACCGAGGAGTGTCCCTTCGGCGCCCTGGACGATGACGAGCGCGGCACCCCCAAGCCCAATCCCACGCGCTGCCGGCGCTGCGGCACCTGCATGGGGGCCTGTCCCGAGCGTATCATCGGCTTTGCCGACTACAACATCGACAGCATCGGCTCCATGGTCAAGGCCGTGGGCGTGCCGTCGGAAGACGATTACGAAGAGCCCCCCCTGCGGATTCTGGGGCTGGTCTGCGAAAACGATGCCTACCCCGCGCTTGACATGGTGGGGTTAAACCGCCAGTCCTATTCGGCAGAGGTGCGTTTCATTCCGGTGCGCTGCCTGGGTTCGGTGAACGTGATCTGGATCAAGGACGCCCTCTCCCAGGGCATGGACGGGGTCTTTCTGCTGGGCTGCAAGCATGGCGACGACTACCAGTGCCATTTCGTCAAGGGCAGCGAACTGGCGGATACGCGCATGCGCAAGATCGGAGAGGCGCTGTCGAGCCTGGCGCTGGAGGAAGAGCGCGTGGCCCAGTTCCAGGTGGCCATCGACGACTACGACAAGCTTCCCAAGATCATCAACGATTTTGTGGAGGTCATCGAAGGGCTGGGTCCGAACCCGTTCAAGGGTTTCTAAGCGCTGCAGTACCCATGCTTATCGGGCGGTAACATCCCGTGATATGCCGCTGTCAAACGAGGAGGGTTACGATTATGGCGGAAACATACGTTGTTGATTCTGATGTGGGCTTCATCAATGCGCTGGCCGGTCTGGGGGCGGAGGACCTGAAAAAATGCTACCAGTGCGCCACGTGCTCGGTGGCCTGCCCCATTTCTCCGGACACGCGGCCTTTTCCCCGCAAGGAGATGATTGCCGCTTCCTGGGGGCTGAAAGACAAAATCGTCGGCAATGCCGACATCTGGCTGTGCCACAACTGCGGCGACTGCTCGACGCTCTGCCCGCGGGGCGCCAAACCGGGTGACGCCCTGGCGGCCATGCGCGAATACACCATCATGGACTATGCCAAGCCCAAAGCGCTTTACAAGGCGGTCAGTGACCCCAAGAAGCTGCCTGCCCTTTTGGCGGTGCCGGCCGTCATTTTCCTGGTGCTGGGACTGGTGCTCAAACTCTTCGGCGTCAACTGGCTGAACTTCGCACCCGGTGCGGAGGAATTCTGGCAGGCCGATTTCATCAATAACTACCTGGTGGACATCATCATGGTGCCCACCTTCATGTGGTCGGTGGCCGTGTTCGCCCTGGGGCTCAAGCGTTTTGTGGCGGACATGCACGCCAATGCCCTGGCCGAAGGCAAGACCAGCCGGGAGAAGATCGATCCGGCCGGCTTTTTCCAGGCGCTGTTGCGGGTGGTGCCGGTGATTTTCAAGCATGAAAAATTCAACGACTGTTCGGAAAACCGTGAGCGCTCGACCGCTCACATGATGGTGCTGTTCGGGTTCATCGGGCTCTTTATCGTCACCACCTGCTTTTTCATCGCGGACTGGGTTTTTCATATCGACGGCCCCTACACGCAGCTCAACCCGGTCAAGTGGCTGGCCAATGTCAGCGGCCTGGCGCTGATCATCGGCAGTCTGCTGCTGATCAAGAACCGCTATGCCAAAAAAGACCAGCTGTCGCGCTACTGGGACTGGTACCTGGTGGGGCTTGTGCTGGCGTTGGGTTTGACCGGCATGCTCAGCCAGATGTCACGCCTGGCGGGTCTGGCCGGGCTCTGTTACACGCTCTATTTTATCCACCTGATGTTCGTGTGGACGCTGTTCGCCTACACGCCTTTTTCAAAACTGGCGCACCTGGTGTACCGCACGACGGCCCTGGCCTACAATGAGTACGCGGGACGCCAATAGGTCGATGTCCTGCGGGTATTGCCCGGCAATCCGCTGCGGGCGTCAGGCGCAAAAAAAGGGAGAAGCCCCGGGGCTTTCTCCCTTTTTGTTTACAGCCAAGGCCGGTGGCCGACGCAGTGGGCTTATTCGCCGGTGGCGGCGCCGTGCAGTTTGATCTCGACTTTTTCGGTCAGGCCTTCGTAGTATTTGCGCAAAATCGCCAATACCTCGTCGCGGCCGAAGTGATCCGGGATCTCGCCGCCTTCGGAGAGCATCTTGCGCAGCATGGTGCCGGAGAGCAGCACGCGGTCTTCCTTGCCGTGGGGACAGGTGCGCAGCGAGGCCATGCCGTCGCATTTATAGCAGTAGAAGGTCCAGTCGATTTTCAGCGGTTTGCACAAAAGCGCTTTGCCCGGTTCTTGGGGGGCAGGGATTTTATCGAAAATCGTCTGGGCTTCGAACATGCCGTAAAAATCGCCCACGCCGGCATGGTCACGGCCGATGATCATGCGCGAACAGCCGTAGTTCTGGCGGAAGGTGGCGTGCAGCAGACCTTCGCGCGGACCGGCGTAGCGCATATCCAGCGGATAGCCACCCTGCACCACGTTCTCTTCCACAAAATAATTTTTCACCAGGGTGTCGATGCATTTGACGCGCACTTCGGCCGGTATGTCCCCCGGCTTCAAGTTGCCCACCAGTGAGTGGATGTAGACGCCGTCACACACTTCCACCGCGATTTTGCACAGGTACTCGTGGGAGCGGTGCATGGGATTGCGCAGCTGCAGGGCGGCCACTTCGCTCCAGCCGCGCTCGTCGAAGATCCTGCGCGATTCCTCGGGGCGCATGTAGACACCGGCATACTTGGTCGGGTATTCCCCTTCACTGAGCACTTTGACCGGCCCGGCCAGGTTGAAATCCTTCTGGTTCATAACCATCTGCACGCCGGGGTGGTCGTCCTTGGCGATTTTCCAGAACTCCTCGGCCGTGGGCGTGCCCTCGCCCATGAACACTTTTTCGCACTCGAACTGCTTGTCGGCCGCGGTCATTTCGTATTTTTCGGTAACCTGCATGGTGCCCATGATTTCATCGCCTTCGGGGTCGTACAGGGCGATTTCATCTCCCTCGCTGATGGCGTCGGCATCTTGGCGGTCCACATCCAGCGTGACCGGAATAGGCCAGAACGTACCGTCCGCCAAAAGGAAATTGTCACAAACACCCTTCCAGTCCGCCCGGGTCATAAAGCCGGTCAAGGGGCTGAAGCCGCCGATGCCCATCATGATCAGATCGCCTTTGGCACGCGGCGACAGCGATACTTTTTTAAGCCCTTGGGCTTTTTTCTTTTCGGCCTCCAGCGCATCACCTTCAAGCAAACAGCAGGTCAGACCTTTTCCGCCATGCGGGGGAATTAAACTAGACATTTGCACCTCTCCTTTCCATGGGTATGAAAAACCGGTCCACAAAACTCACCACTACCTTCCAGTAAAAAGGTTATCTACTAATTGGAAATGGCCATTTTGTCAAGGCAAATCAATTGGCGGCAGCGCGGCGGAAAAGGCCTTGCCGCGGCCCGGCTGAGCCGTCATCCCGGCCGGTCGAAAAAAACACTTGACGGCCTCATCCGACAGCGATAAAGGAAGCGGCTTTTGGCGGACCTGCGGGTGCCGCCTTTTAACGTGCAGCAAGGAGTTTAGCATGCGCATCTTTGCATTGATTGCCGAAGCCCTGTTTTACCTCTGGGACCGCTGAAGGGGCGAGCGGACGTGGTTTGGCCGCAGCCCCAGCCGCTTTTTCAGAAAAACACCGCGAGCTGGAGCCGCAGGAAGTCGTCGCGGCGCAGATCGAAGAGGATGTCCTGCGGATCCGGATCAACGAAAAATCCGGCATCTATGGTCAGTTTAACGCGATCTCCGATGCGCCGGCTGCCCTGGATGCTGATGAGCTTGGTCCGGTTTTCGAGATCCAGAATGGCGCCGATCAGCACTTCCGAGCTGGCCGCGTCGTTGGCCGTCAGGCGCAGGCCGAACATGGCGTCGTTCTGGTAAAAGGTGCCGGCCCGGTTGCCGCGTTCGTCATAGGCGTATTCGGCCAAAAGCCCCACATCCATCGCCGTGTCGCCGACGGCCACGAAGGTGTATTCGAATCCGCCCGTGGCGGCGAAAAAAGCAGGCCCCTGGCCGCTGCGGTGGAGGGCTTCCAGCTTCCAAAGCCATTGGCCCGCCACGGTCTGCAGGTCGAGTCCGGTCTGCTGGATGATTTGGTAAAAGGGGCGCAGCACCAAGCCGCCAGCGGGGGTCACAGCGGGCAGAAAGCCCGGTTCGCGGCCGGTGCCGGAAAAGTGATAGATGCCGAAATCCGTGTTGCCGATGGTCCCGCTGTAGCGTAGTGCAAAATCGAGATGGCTTTGTTCGGCGGGGCTTTCGTAGACGGGGTGGTCGGTGTCTACCAGTGGACCCGGTCGCAGCCGGCCTCCCGGTCCGGGGAAGGTCATTTCACGGAACCAGGGCAGGATGAAAAAATCAAGCGTTCCCCAGTCGGCAGGGACCGAAAGGTGCACCATGGGCTGGCCCAGCTTCTGCTCGGCGTCCAGCGCTTCCACCAGGTCCGTCTGGTTGATGATGTCCACCAGATGGTGGAACTCGGTTACCCCCCAGAAAACCTTGTCGATGCCTACCGTCAGTTCCCAGCGTTCGGCCAGGTACAGAAAGTTCAGCTCGCGGATGTCAGCGTGGGTGCGCCGGGAATCGGCGCTGTCCAGGCGTACGAAGGGGACGAAGGTGAAGCTGGATCCGCTTTTAAGCTCGTGATAGTACTCAGGCTGCAAAGCCAGTGATGCGTTGTTGTTTTGCTGGCCGTCGAAAAGGGGGGCATTGGGGAAAAAACGCATTTCGCCTTCGATGTATCCGGAGAGTTCATGGCCGTGTGCGCCGGGGGTGCAAAACTGACCGGCCAGTAACGCACCGATCCAGACAACAACCGCAAACCAAGGCTTCATCGGGCGCGCTTCAGGCTGTTCCGGTTGAAATCCCTGGCTTTCAGGCCGACGCCGAACCGGAAATTAGACCAGATAAGCTGTGTGCTCTTGCCGTTCTGGTGGTTGATCATTTCCATTTTGTGCGCCCGCCAGAATTTTCCCCGGTACTGGTGGTAATCCCCGGCCGTCAGCGTCTTGAGCAGGGAGTTCTTGCGGTCGTAATAGTCGATTTTGAGCACCCGGTAGGCGGCCTTGTCCATCCAGATCACCTGCCGTCGGTAACCCGAGTTGCGCTTGTCCAGCGGATAGCGTGCAAAAACGAAGCAGTCCTGCCCGTTGTAAGTTTCATCCCGCAGCCACTTGTAGGTGTATTTTTCAATTTCCTGGCTGGCGATGTCTTCGTAGGAGAACTCACTGCCCACGAAGGAGCCGGACTTGTTGCGTGAGCTGATGCGCTTGACGCGTTTTAAGGCCGGCAGATAGAGCCACTGGTCGTCGTCGCCGGATTTGTGGGTATAGCTCAAAAAAGCAGTCCCCTTGATGTCCCGCGGATTATCGAAAATCGTCAGGCTCTTGTCGCCGTCATCGGCGACTTCCAGGGTGCGGATGCGAATGGCGCGCACGCTTTCTTGGCCGTGCCGGTTCTTTAATACCATGCGCATGTCGGCCGTAAAATCCCTGAAGCCGGAATCGCGCCGGTCGGCTTCTTTGGCAATGGCCAAGCCTTTTTCCTCAGCGTTTCCGGCTGCGGCAATCAGTGGAAACAGCCAGACAACGAGAACCAATATGATCTGCAGGCGTTTCATGGACTTTCCCTTCTGTTTTCATTAAGAGGGCCGGCAGGTAAAAAAAATCCAGCAGCAGTGCGATGGACACGGTAATGGCGGTCATCAGGCCCATGTTGGCATTGATTTTAAATCCTGAAAAAGAGAGCACCAGAAAACCGGCCACCAGCGTAACTGTGCTGACCCAGATGGCCGTTCCCACGGTGTTGAAGGCATAGCGCACCGCTTCTGCGGGCGGCAGGCCGTGCTCCCGGCGTGCCAGCAGGTACTTGCTCATGAAATGGACCGTGTCGTCCACCACGATCCCCAGTGTCAGGGCGGCCAGCACGGAAATGGCCAGCCCCACCTGCCGGATCGTCATCCCCCAGATGCCGAAAGCCATGAAGGCCGGCGCCAGGTTGGGCACCAGGCTCACCAGGCCCAGCTTGAAGCTTTTCAGCGCCAGGATCAACACGGCGGATATCAGCACCAGGGCGCCGAAAGAGGCGCCCAGCATGCTGCGGATGTTGCGCTGGGAGATGTGCGCAAACATGATGGACAGGCCGGTGCCGTATGTGAACATCCGCGGCGGTGCGTTGGCCGCAAGCCAGGCGCGCGCCCGACGGTCCATTTCGCGCAGGTCCCGGGCGGTGACGTCCACCAGCGTTACGGTCAGGCGAATGGATGATTTCTTGACGTTGATACGGTCGTTGAGATCCAGTCCGAAGGGCAGCGACATTTCATAGAGCAGCAGGTACTGGGCGGCCAGTTCACGCCGGTCCGGTATTTTGTAAAAGGCCGGGTCATCGCCGTGCATGCTTCGGTTGAGGCGCTTGAAGGTGTCAGTGAGGCTGTTGACGTGAATCACCTTGGGCTGGCGGCGGTACCAGTTGGCAAAGGCGTCGACGGTGTGCAGAAAGTCCGGATTGCTGATTCCCCCGGTTTCACCGGCGTTTAAGGAGTATTCGATGATGTCCAGGCCGGTCAGATGTTTTTCGATAAAGTCCGTGGCCCGCCGGATGGCATAGCGCTGGTCGAAGTATTTTACGAAATTGTCGTTGAGCCGGATGTTGAGCACGCCGGCCGACAGGGCCAGGATCAGGGCGCTCAACCCCCAGAAGACCGGGTTTTTGCGTCGGATGATAAAATCCGCCAGGCGGCGGCAGGAAGCGTTCTGGACAGCCTTTGTTTCCGGTCGGACCTTCACGGGAAGCATGGCCATCAACGCCGGCAGGAAGAAAACGGAGTAAAGAAAAGCCGCCGTCACTCCCATGGCCACGATATTCCCCAGGTCATGAAATGGGGGCGCGTCAGAAAAATTCATGGTCAAAAAGCCGATAACCGTTGTCAGGCTGGTCAGGAAAACCGGCTGCATATTGATGCGCAGCGATTCGGCCATGGCCGCAGAACGCGATTTCCCCTGGCGCATCTGATGGAACAAGGTGGTCAGCAGGTGAATGGAGTCGGCCACCGCCAGGGTGAGAATGATGGTGGGCGCATTGGCCGAAGCCGGGTTAAAGGCGATGCCCAGCCAGCCGGCCAGGCCCACGCCGGTGATCATCGAAAAGAGAATCACCAGGAAAGTGGCCAGCGTGCCGTAAATCGAGCGCAGCGTCAGGGCCATGATGACCAGCAGCACCAGAAACATGATGGGCACCAGAAACGTCAGGTCTTCTTTCGAGGCTTCGCCGAAGGCGTTGTCGAAGGGCACGCCGCCGCTGATGTATAGCACGACGTGCGGATGCCGTTGCCGGAAATTCCGGGCCAGCTTACGGGCGACCGCCATGATCTGGGGCACTTCCTGATGGGATTTTGCGGTCTTGATGATGTTGACATTGACGGCCGTGACGCGTCCGTCAGGAGAGATCAGACGGTGGACCAGCAGCGGTTCCGAGAGCGCGATGCGGCGGATGCGCGCGAGGTCGGCAGTCGTCAGGGCTTGGGGATCATCCACCAGATCCTGAACGATCAGGTCATCGCCCTGCGCATGCATGTGTTGAAAATTAGTGATGGAGTCGACCCGGCTGGAGTGCGGTATCTGCCAGCAGGCGGTGGTCAGTTCGGCCACTGCTGCCAGTACCCGGGGGGTGAACACATCACCGTCTTCAGGGGCCAGCGCAAAAAAGACGTTGTCGTTCTTGCTGTACGTGTTTTCCAGGGCATCCAGCGCCTGCAGCTGGGGATTTTTTTTGGAAAAAAAAATCCGTGAATCGTTGACGAAGGTGAGGTGGCGTCCTCCGTAGGCAAAAAACGCCACGGCCAGCAGGGTGCCCAGCACCACCGCCAGGCGGTGGCGTATGATCCACTCGCCGAAAGCGTAGGTTGTGCTGGCCGATGTGTGGTGCGGTTTCTCCATGGTGGGTGTTCCACAGCGCTCTTCAGATTCCGGGTGAAAACACAGGCTATCTCAATTACCCTAGAACATCAACCGGCTTCGGTCAATAGGCAGTTCGGCGATGGCATGCCGGGGTTACGCCGCCGCACCGGCGCTGTCAAAGCCTCTTGCAACCGGTGCGTCAGAGGCTTGCCCCCCGGGCCTCCAGGCGTCAAGATTCCGCCGCCCAGCTGTCAATATGTGTATGCGCCAGCGCCTGTTTTATGGATGTAATCTGTTAAAATCGTTATGCATGCTTCCACATCGCAGCCTGCCTGCCGTCGCCGCTGACAGGGGCATGGAAATTGCAGAGGTTTTTCCTGACACCCATAGACACACAAAATCCGACAAGGAGCCGGACATGATACAGTATCAGGTGCAGCACGGCGACACGATCGCCAAAGTCACCCGGCAGCTCAATACCGGGTGGGAGGCGTTGCGACGGCGTAATCCGCATGCTGTGGGCCGGTCGTTAAAGACCGGACACTGGTTTCTCAAAGAAGGCGCAACGATCCGGGTGGAAGAGCCTTTTCAGTCCGTGCTGCAGCGCGTGACGCGATCGGCGTACCCGAAAACCGAAATGGCTGCTTCAGGGCCAACGGAACACACGCTGGAATATACCCTCCAGCCTGGCGATACGCTCTGGGATCTGGCCGTCAACCGTTTCCACGTAAATGTCGCCGACATCATGCAGGACAACCACATCGTAAATCCACGCACGCTGCGTGCCGGGCAGCGCATCCGGATTCGGGTGCCGGCCGGTCGGGCGCCGCAGGAGGTGGTGGCCAGCTGGTATGGTGAAAAATACCATGGCCGGCCCATGGCCAACGGAGAAGCTTATGATATGTATGCCAGTACCATCGCGCACAAAGACCTGCCGCTGGGTACGCGCGTGGAACTGAAAAACCCCGCAACCGGACAGACGGCAACGGCGGTGGTCACCGACCGTGGCCCCTATGTCCCCGGCCGCGACGTCGATCTCTCCTACGGTCTGGCCCAAAAACTTTCGCTGGTGAAAAAGGGTGTCGGCAGGCTGTTCATGCGGGTGTTGTGAAAGCTGCACCGGCCGTCTTGTGAGGCGGCCCGCCGGCCGCCGCGGGGTTTGGCAGAATTTTTAACGAAATGTTATTCGATGCTGCAATGTGACAGGCGCTTGAAAAGTCGGTTTAGAGCGGATTACAAGATTTTTCGATACCAAATCATCAAATTTACTGGGCGTTTCCCGCCAGTTCATCGAAGCGGCAGCTTAAAACCAGCGAACCGTCGGTGTAAGCCGTTTTGACGCGGTAGGGAAGCGTCTTGAACAGCTTGATCATGGGTTCGTTGTCCGGTGCCGTGTAGGCGATCAGGCCGGAAATACCGTTTTCGCGGGCCGCAGCGGCCAGCTTGCGGATGAGGATTCTGGCGATCCCCTTGCGACGGAATTCCCGGCTGACCGAAAAAGCGACCTCAGCCATGTTGTTTTCGGGCGTCAGCAGGTATTCGCCCACCGCGATGACCTTGTCGAATCCCAGCTCCCCGATAACGGCGATCAGCGTCATGTCGTGGATGTAGTCGATCTGCGAGATGGGTTCGATTTCCGAACGGCTGAAGCTGGTTTTTTTGTGGAAAAAGCGCAGGAAAACGTCATTTTTGTCCAGTGCGTAGTAATGTTCCTGGATGTGGCGTTCATCCACCGGCTTGGCGGGCCGGATGGTGATCTGCTGGCCGTCCACATTCAGCACCTCTTCCAGCTTCACGGGGTAGATGCCCCGCACGGCCTCCCCCAGCGTACGCTCCGAACCGATCAGGTCGGCCTGTTTGGCCGCCACAAACAGCTGGTCGCGAAACCTGGGGTGTGCAATGCTGATCATGGCTGTGGCGCGTTCCTGCAGGCTCTTTCCGAAGAGGTTGACGGCACCGTATTCGGTGACCACGTACTGGACATCGCCGCGCGGCACGACTACCGCCGTGTCCCGCAGCATGGGCTGTATGTTGCTGGTCTCTCCATCCGGTGTTGTGGACGGCAGCATGAGGATCGATTTCCCGCCCGGTGCGCGCTTGGCACCGCGCACGAAATCCGGAATCCCGGAAACACCGGCAAAAAATGTGTGGGGATCCGCTTCGGCGGCGACCTGACCGGTCAGATCCACTGCGCGGGCTACGTTCATGGAGACCATGCGATGGTGCTGGGAGATGATGAAGGGATCGTTGACATAGTCCGACGGCCGAAACTCGACGCCGGGGTTGTCATCCAGAAATTCGTATAGATAGCGTGTGCCTATGGCCGCAGAAGCCACCAGCTTGCCGTCGTTGAGGCCTTTTCTGCGGTTGTTGATGACGCCTTTGGCAAACAGATGCATCACATCGTCGGTGATGTACTGGGAGTGAAAGCCGAGATCGTTTTTTTCGGAAAGCGCCTGGACAGTAGCCTGGGAGGCCGCATCCAACCCGATCTGCAGCGTGGCGCCGTCGTCGATCAGGCGGGCGATGTGCCGCCCGATCTGCACGGCCGCCTCGGATTGCGCGGTACGCCGCACGGCCACCAACGCCTCTTCGTATTCCACGACCCGGTCCACGCGGCTGGTATGAATGAAGCTCTGCCCCAGTACGCGTGGCATCCTGGGGTTGACCTGCACGATCAGACGCCGTGCGGACGTGGCCGCAGCCAGGGTGACATCCACCGAAATGCCGAGGCTCATCCAGCCGAAGTTGTCCGGCGGCGATACCTGGACCAGCGCCACGTCGATGGGTAGCTTGTGGGTTTTAAACAGCGCCGGCACTTCGGACATGTTCATGGGGGTGATAAAGCGCCGTTTTCGGGAAACGTTCTCAGCGCGTGCCGCCCCCAGGTAAATGTTGCGGATGTTCAGACTGAAATCCCGGGTTCGATTGGCGATTTCGGTCAAAGAAGTGGTTTCCTGGCTCATCATGCGGACGATTTCCAGCCCGCTCAAGCGCGCCGCAGCCTGAGACAGGGCCTCCACCAGGTGCTGGGGTTCGCCGCAGGCAGAGCCGATAAAGACACGCTGACCCGGCCGGATGATGGACAGTGCTTCTTCAGCGCTGCATTTTTTCTTGCGATAGGTGTCCTGCCAGTCGTGGACTTTGGTCATTTACGGATCCTTCCGGTTTTTTATGGGCAACTTGTCGCGCGTCGCACGGCCTGGACAACCCCTTGCCGCGGCTTTGAAAAGGCACCGCGGTACCGGTACGAAGCCCGGCTACCGGCCATAGTAAGCGATCAGCGATGCTCTGGCAATGGCGTTGTGGTTCAGGTAGAAACCCACCATGGCCGGCGGTGTATCGGTGCCCAAGTCCAGCTTCTTGAGCTTCAGGGCGTAAACCGTAAATATGTAGCGGTGGGCCCTGTCACCTTTGGGGGGACAGGCGCCGCCGTAACCGTTTTTGCCGTAGTCCGTTCGGCTCTGGACGCTGCCGGCGGGTGCCAGCGGTTTGGCCGGGTTGCCGGCGCCGGCCTTCAGGGCATGCACGGTCGCCGGAATGTTGAAAACCAGCCAGTGCCACCAGCCGCTTCCGGTGGGCGCATCCGGATCGTAGACGGTTACGGCAAAGCTCCGCGTGCCGGCCGGCTCGCCTTTCCATGCCAGGCGGGGTGAAATGTTCTGGCCCCGGCAGCCGAACCCCGAGAAAACCTGTGCCATGGAGAGCTGGCCGCCGAGGTCCGGGCTCGTCAGGGTGAATCCACCGGCGTAAGCCTGGGTGGCCGCAAAAAAGAACAGACAGAAAAGTACAGCTGCGCCGTGTTTCATGGTCTTTCTCCTTTCTAAAAAGTGGTGCGCACGATGGAAAGAATTTGCGCTCTGGTGTACAGGCGCCCCCGGCCGATACCCGGACAGGCGCGCATGGCCGTGTGCCAGCGCCTTTTTGACCTCAGGTTGCCCAGCCAGAAAGGGTAGCTGCGGCACTGCTGCGGTCGCACCGCGTAGATCCGGCAGCCGTTGCCGTAAAACAGGCAGCAGCCGTCGTCGGTTTCTCGAATGCTGTGACTGTCTCTGAAAGGGTAGAGGTACGCGTCCCGCAGCCGCGCGGGCGTTATCCGCAGGTACGCGGCTATTTCCACGGTTTCGCGGCTCGTCACGTAGATGGTGCCGGGCGCCCCGCTGCAGCAGCGTCCGCAGCGCCGGCACTCAAAGCGCAGTCCGGCATCGAAAAAATAAGGCCTTGCGGCAAATGCCGGCAACAGTTTGTCTGCGGCCTTCGTGAGCGGTTGTATCCGGGAGCCGATCATACCCGTTCTTGTATCTTTCTTCAGCAGGGTTGCTATTGACGGCTGCGGTGGCCGATTTTGCGCACGATCCACTTTAAGGGGAAAAAGGCCGAAACCCGCTGCCGGTATTCATGATACGCTGTGCCGAACTGGATCGCCAGCTTACGTTCCTCCAGCCGGGCGCCGATGACCAGGTAGGCCGAAAGCACCAGATTGACAGCCAGGGTGGCCGTATCGATGTCACGGGCCCAGAGCACCAGCAGGCCGCCGGCATACCAGGGGTGGCGCACGAGAGAGAGCGCACCGTCGGTTGTCAGCCGGCAGTCGTCGCTCAACGCCGCACAGCTGTCGGCGCCCCTGATCTGCCGCAGGCCGAAAAACTGCAGGCCATCGTAGTGCCGCATACCACCGAGAAACAGAGCCGCAGCCGCCAGGAGCATCGCCAGCTGCACGATCCGCAGCGGGCCCTGCCAGGAAAAAACCGGTACGCCTCGGATCGAAAACCCCAGGTAAACGAGCGGCGCGGCCGTAACCAGAGCAAATAGGTTGTAAAAAAGCCGGTAGAAGCGAAAAGCACCATCCAGGCGTTTACGCATGTGCGCAACCACCGCCGGTGTGATCAGCAGACTGTGGACCGCACACCACCAGGTCCACAGCAAGGCCAGCAGCCAGGGGTTCATGGCTTTTTTCCCCAGTCGACGTTCATGGAAACAACTTAAACAGCCGCCTGCGCCAGGTCAAGTTATGCAGGCGAACTGAAGATGCCGGGTGGATTGATTCCCACCGGCGCCGCATCCAGGGGCCACGTGGCTTTTGCGGTCTACGGCCAAAGCAGATCTAGTCGCAGGGGCCTATGCGGTGGCCCTTGATTGTATTGGTCATCTGTATCTTTCCCTGGCCGGGCATGTTCATGTTAAAGGTGGTGACGCCGCTCATGCGGTCACCGTCGTATGTCATGTGCCCTTTGCCGTTCATCTGGCCCCCGTCCGTCTGGCAGACGATCTCCCAGCTGACCGTATGGCCTTCGGTCTTGACATTCTGGAGTTGACAGTCCTGGTTGGCCTGGGACTGGTTGGGGACCGGGTTCTCATCGGTCAGGCACTGGGTCATGGTGACCGGCGGCATCTTCATGGGCATGCCGGGCATTTCCATGGATGTCGTAATCTCCCATTTGCCGGGTTTCATCAGGTGACCGGAACCCGCCAGACAGGGGGCAGCTACCCACAGCAGCATGAAAAACGTCAGCATCATTTTCTTAGTCATCTTCTCCCTCCTTTGCAATCCGTTGCCAGGTTCAGCAACCCTGCGGCGATCCGAACGTTGCCAAACGACGCCTGAATCCTGACCATGTTGATTGTAGACACCATTACGTTCGTCAATAAAGAGAATTTTTCGTGTCAATATACTGTTGCCCCGTGCCTTTTAACGCCCTGCCCGCGGAAAATCGTAAACCAGCGGAGATGCCGCCGGGGGCCAGGTGCCCCTGTCCCGGTTGCGGCCGCGGCGAAAGGCCAGGTAGCTGTACCTGCCGTAATGGGTGATCTTGCGGGCCACAGCCGCCGCGTCGGTGCCACTGAGGGGGAAAAACACCGCCATGACCCGACTGGGAGCCAAAGGGTTTGTAAATACACCGAAAAAGGCATCCCCGGGCTGATTGTAAAGCCGGCCGTTCAAACGGAAGCCACCGCGTTGCAGAGAGACGGCTGGCGGCAATGCCGCCGCGAGTACCGGCCGTTGGGGCCAGCCGATCAGCAGGAGGTCCTTTTTTTTCAACGTGCGCGCGTCGAGTCGGCCGGTGTTCTCCACCAGCCGAAAACGCTTTACCCCCAGCGAGCGCACCAGCAGCGTTGCCGCCTCCCTGAAGGCGGGCGGCAGGTCCCGGGCCAGGAGAACGAGCAGTGCCGGCGATCCTTTGAGAGAGTTGACGGCCGGCGGAATTTCTTCGGGATACAGGGCCCGGAAGACATCGAAATCCGGATCGAGGGAAAGCCGTTCGGGCGTGCGGCGGGTGAAGAGATCAAAATCCACTGCTGCCGTGGTCAACCGGAGCACCGTATCCTGAACCTGTCCCCGGGTACCGAGGCGCAGGGTCAGCCGCAGGTCGTAAACCGGCGGCTGCTGGAGTACCCGGCCTTTCACCCGCCAGCCTCCGGCGGTCGGCTCAGCTGTCACCTTCTCCAACCGGAGGCGGGGGGCTCCCGTGCGGTTCAACCACTGGTCGAAAAAGCGGCCCAGCGGGCGCTGGGCACTTTTTTCGAAAGCCTGCCTGAAATCATCCCATGACGTGGGTGTGAAGACCCGTTGGCGAAACACATCCCGCAGGCCCTGCCGGAAGGCCGATTTACCGATGGTCTTCGCGAGCATGTGAAATACCATGGCGCCCTTATCGTAGCCGATGACCTGGGAGGCCGGGTCGCGACGCGACGTGAAATGCGCCAGCGGGAAATCGGTGGCCGGGGTTACCAGGGTGGCGTAGTCCCGCAGCATGCCGAGCCGATAGGCCTGCGCCGCGGCCCGTGATTTTTGCGCCTGGAAGCGGTAGTCGGCAACGTAAGTGGTGAGCCCCTCGCTCCAGTTGCCGCCGTGGTCGCTGACGGTGACGCCGTTTCCCCACCAGCAGTGGGTGATCTCGTGACCCAGGCTGGTGTGGATGATGAACGGCAGCCGGATCACGCGGCTGCCGAGAAGGGTGTAGGAGGGGAAACCGTAGCCGGTGGGAAAGAAGTTTTCCACCACGGCGAACTTGGAAAAAGGGTAGGGACCGAAGAGGGCCTCGTCCTCGGCAATATAGCGCAGCACCGCGTCGAGGTAAGCGCCGGACAGGGAATCGGTCGATGGCAGCATGAAGGTCATGGCCGTCACCCGTCCGGCACGCCTGCGATGAACCAGGTAGCGTGCCGCCGACAGGCTCAGGCCGTTAACGGGGTGATCGACAGACCAGGCGGAGACCGTGGCGGTGCCGATCGTTTTGCGGCCCCTGTCCGATCCGGCGGTCACGGCGACTACCCCGGCAGGCGCGGTTACCGCGACCTCAAAAGTACTGCGGCATCCCGCCAGGACAGGGTACCAGTGTGCCCCGGCCAGCAGGAAGGTGCCGTTTTCTGAAATCGTGCCGCTGACGCCGTAGCCGGGATTTTCAGCATTCAGCGGCCGCCGCGGGACCGTATCGTCAAACACGCCCTGGTAGCGAATGGTGACTTCTAGGCCGGATCCTTGGGCGGATTTTGCGGGGAAAATCCGCAGGCGGCCATTTTGGAATCGATATCTTGCCGGTTGTCCGGCCATCCTTACGCTTTCTATCGCCACCCCGGGGTTCAGAAAAAACACCAAGGGCCGTGACCGGCCGGAGGGCAGTGTAATCCGGTCGGTGCCGGCCAGGCGCCTTTCAGCCGGCAGCAGGCGGACGGCCAGCCGGTGGTGCACTACCGGCTGGCCGGCCCAGGCCGGTGTTTTGCAGAAAAGGCCGGTTGCAGCCCACAGGATCACGGCGCCAGGCAACAGCCACAAAGCAAACCGCCACCTTAAAATTTCCATTGTGCCTGTCGCTGCGACGCGTCCAGGTTTTACTGCCATTGACGTCCCCCGGTTTTTTTTCTAAAGGCGGCCTTGGCCGCATACCGCCAAAGCTTCTATCTTGTTAGCGGGCAAGAGTGCTTTTTGTCAATCGGGTTTTCGGTGCAAGATCCGGCAGATGCATACGGCTCCACCTTGCCGATTGCCAGCCGGCGGGGCCGACTCCGGCTGGGCAGCGTCGTCGGAAACCTCGTGGATGACCGCCGGGCGGCTTTAAAAGTGGGCCGTTCTGTAGTATACACGGCCGAGGCGGAATGCACGGGCTGCGAGCTGCACATGGGTCGGAGATATATGCAAAGAGATGATACCGGCATACCGGAGGGTATGTGCATCGGCGTCAGCGCCTGCCTGCTGGGGTATAAGGTACGCTACGACGGCGGCCACCGTCGCAAGGCCTTTATCGCCGATACGCTGAGCCGGCAGGCGCACCTGGTCCCGGTCTGCCCGGAGGTCGAATGCGGCCTGCCGGTGCCCCGTGAGACCCTGCACCTGGCCGGCGATCCGCGCAGGCCGCGCCTGGTCGGCACGGCAACCGGACGCGACCGGACGCACCGCATGACAACCTGGGTTGCCAGGCGTTTGCAGCAACTGGAAAAAGAGAACCTTGATGCCTTCATTTTCAAGAAAAAATCACCCAGCTGCGGCCTGATGCCGGTCAAAGTGTTTAGTGCGGCCGGCCAGGTTGCCGGGCGGGGACAAGGCGTCTTCGCCGAACGGTTCATGGCGCACTTTCCGCGCCTGCCCGCAACAGAGGAAGACGGCCTAAACGATCCGCGACAGCGCGAAAATTTCATTACCCGGATCGTTGTTCTGAAAGACTGGTACAAAACGCTGTCCGGGGGGCGGACCCGGGAGCGTCTGGCCGATTTCCACGGCCGGACGGTGTTGCCGCTGCGTTCCTTAAGCCCGCAACTCGTACGCGAAATGGGCAAGTTGTTGCTCCCGGGGGAAAACCGGTGCTGCAGCGCATTGTACCGGGCCTACGAAGCACAGCTCATGGCAGCGCTGCGCTTCAGACCGACACGGTGCGCCTCTTTGTGCGGCAATGTGGCGGTGAACGACCACCCGGGAAAAGTGGGGCCGCCATGAACCTCGTACTTATCGAGAAGGCACGCTACGACTACCGCAAGCTGAAACCGCAGATCGACCGGATGTGCCGCACGCTGGCCGGTGACCGCATTCAAGCGGGCATGCGCGTGCTGGTCAAGCCCAACCTGCTCATGGCGGCGCGGCCTGCCGAGAGCATCGTGACCCATCCCCGCGTGGTGCGTGCTGTTGTCGAATTCCTGCTCGGCAAAGGGGCCCGGGTGCAGATTTCAGACAGCCCGGCAATGGGTTCGTTTGACCGGATATTGCGCCTGAGCGGCTATCTGGAGGCCCTGGAGGGGCTGGATGTGGACCTGCGGCCCTTCAAAGGTACGGTATCCGTGGATGTGGGAAAACCGTTCGGCCGCATCGAGGTGGCCCGGGATGCAATTGCCGCCGATGCCGTGGTCAACCTGTGCAAGCTTAAAACCCACGCGCAGATGCTCCTGACCCTGGGGGTTAAAAACCTGTTTGGCTGTGTGGTGGGCTTCGCTAAACCGCAGTGGCACCTGCGCTGCGGCATCGATCGCGATCATTTTGCGCGCCTTTTGGTCCGCATCCAGCAGGCTGTAAATCCCTGCCTGACGATTATGGACGGCATCTTTGCGCTGCAGGGCCAGGGCCCTGGGAAAAGCGGCCGGCCCCGTTTCCTGGGCGTTCTGGCCGCCGGTCGCAGCGCACCGGCCGTGGATGCGGCGGTCTGCCGCCTGCTGGGACTCAACCCGCAGCAGCTGGCCACCCACCGGGCGGCTGTCGAAATGGGGCTTCTGCCGGCCGATATGCACATCCGCGGGGATTTTAATATGATCGACGATTTCGAGCTGCCCCGTATGGCGCCGACGAGTTTCGGGCCGCCGGCTTTCAACCGCTTTATGCGGCGCCACGTGCTGCAAAAACCGGTGGCCAACGACAAACGCTGCGAACGCTGCGGGCGCTGCCAGAAATACTGTCCGGCCAAAGCCGTGGCGGTGACCGGCAGCGGCGTGGTTTTTGACTACAACCGTTGTATCCGTTGCTACTGCTGTGTGGAGATCTGTCCCTGCGGCGCACTGACGGCCCAAGATCCCCTGGCCGGGCGTGTGCTGCACCGGCTGTCGGTGCTAAAATAGACAGCGCCGTACGCCGCCGGGGCCGGCGGCCCGAATTGACTTTCCGCGCCGCTTCCGCTATGCCAGTGGGTACTGCGGGCGGCGCTTTCTGCCGTCCGCATTCCGATACCCTATTTTTCAAGGAGGTCTTTATGGCAGGCATCAACAAGGCAATCCTCATCGGCCGTCTGGGCAGAGACCCGGAAGTCCGTTATACCCAGGACGGTTCAGCGGTGGCCAACTTCACCATTGCGACTTCGGAGGAGTGGAAGGACCGTGAAAGCGGCGAGAAGCGCGAGCGCACCGAATGGCACCGCATCGTGGCATTTCGCAAGCTGGGCGAGATCTGCGGCAAATACCTGGCCAAAGGCCGGCAGGTTTATGTGGAGGGGCGCATCCAGACCCGCAAATGGGAGGATCGCGAGGGCAATACACGCTACACCACCGAGATCGTGGCTTCAGACGTACAGTTTCTGGGCACGCGCGGCGGGGACACGGCCGATGGCGGCTTCGGCGGGCCGGCCGGCGGTGGCGGCGGTGGCGGCGGCGGCGGTTTCGGCGCACCAGCGGCCGGGCCGGCCGCGGATGCACCGGCCGACGATGACATCCCCTTTTAGCCGACGGTGAACACCTACCTTTTCTATGACATCGAAACCACCGGTCTCAACCGGGTTTTCGATCAGGTGCTGGAATTTGCCTGCATCCGCACCACCCTGCGCCTCGAGGAAATCGAACGCCATACCATCCGGGTGCGCCTGCGCCCGGATGTGATCCCTTCGCCGGCGGCCATGCTGACCCACCGGATCCCGCTGGAAACCCTCCTTGACGGCGAATGCGAGTTCGAAGCCGCCGGCCGTATCCACGCGCTGATGAACCGGCCCGGCACTGTCAGCCTGGGCTACAACACCCTGGGCTTTGACGACGAATTTCTGCGCTTTGCCTTTTACCGCAACTTTCTGAGTCCTTATACGCACCAGTTCGACAACGGCTGCGGGCGCATGGACCTCTTTCCCATGGCGGTGGTTTTCTGGCTGTACCGGCAAGACGTGCTGCGTTGGCCCCAAAAGGACGGCACACCGTCGCTGAAGCTGGAAAATCTCAATGCCGCCAATCACCTGAGTGCGGGCCGTTCCCACGCGGCCATGGCCGATGTGGAAGCCTCCCTGGAGCTGGCACGCCGTTTTTTCAAGGCCGGCGAGATGTGGCGCTATCTGTGCGGCTGTTTTCAGAAGCAGACCGACCTGCAGCGCATGGACGGCCTGCCGGTGGCTTTCCATGGGCCGTCGGGCGCGCATCGACTGGCCATCCTGGTAGACGGCAGTTTCGGGGCCGAACTCAACTACCAGGCGCCGGTGATTTCCCTGGGCCGGTCGATTCCTTACAGCAACCAGACCCTGTGGCTGCGCATCGACTTGCCGGAACTGCGCGAAACGCACACCGACACCATTGCCGAAACCACCTGGGTGGTCCGCAAAAAGGCCGGCGAACCGGGTATTCTGCTGCCGCCGCACGAACGCTACTGGGAAAAACTGCATCCGCAGCATGCCGCCGCGGCCGATGAAAATCAGCGCTGGCTGCAGCGCGAAAGCGAATTGTTCGCGCAGATTATACGCTATCACCGCCACTTCCGCTATCCGCCGGTGCCCGACCTGGACGCCGATGCCGCGCTGTATGAAACGGGCTTTCTTTCGCCCGCACAGCAGCGGTTGTGCAGCCGCTTTCGCAGCGCCCCAGCCGATGAAAAACTGGAAATGCTCGACCGTTTCGAAGATCCGCGCATCTGCGAGCTGGCGCGCCGCGTGATCTACCGTAATTTCCCCCAGCTGGTGCCCCGTGTGCACAGCGATTTTACACGCTACATGGCGTACATCAATCCGCCTTCATCCGATGCAGCGCCGCTGGACTACAGGGGGGACCGCCGCCAGACGGCACGCCAGGCGCTGGCAGAAATAAAGGGCCTGCGTGAGCGATATGGGAACGACTCTGAGGAAAGAAAAATTCTGGACACGCTGCAAGACTATATCGAAGCCAACTTCGGCCGACATGTCACCGGCAGCGGTGTGTCCCAGGCGTGATGACTAAAGTGGGTGCCGGATGGTCTGAGCACTTTGGGGTGAAGCATGCGTCGTCAGCTCTTTTTGTCGTGATCGTCAGGATTTTCGATTTTTTGCGGCGTCTCCTTTTTGCCTTCCACTTCGGTGTCATGGGTCGCCTTTTTAAAATTCCGAATGGCTTTCCCGATGCCACCCCCGATTTCCGGCAGCTTTCCGGCCCCGAAAATAATCAGGATGATGACCAGGATAATGATCAATTCCGGCATGCCGATTCCAAACATGCGTATCCCCCTATAAGTCGGTTGTATCCTGCCGCAGCTCTTCAAGCAGCTGGTTGAATTCCTTGGAGTGCAGGTAGCGGCTGACGGCCCCCTGATAATCGATCCAGGCGCGCCAGCTGTCGATCCAGGCCTGGTTGTGCCAGTAACAGTCCGCCTCGCCGTTGTCCTTCAGACACTCGATGTAGTCCCGGTATTCCAGGGCGCAGCTCTCGCAGAAACGGTAGGGAACTTGAAGGTCCTGGTAGACAAAAGGCTTTTGCGGGTCATCGCTTTGCAGGTGGGTGCCGCATTTTTCGCACTTCATGGAACAGTGCGAACACTGCAGGACCTGACGCACGGCCTCTAGCTTGCGCCGGTGTAAAAGCGCCTTTTTTTTCCGGCGGGACTGTTGAATTTTTTTTTGCAGTGCAATAATATCAGCCATGGGCGTCACCGGGCAAAACGCAAAAAAAAGGTTCTGTGCGCTCCCTTCAATTGAAAATATATCACTGCAGCCGGTGGGTGTCAAATGCAATTGCGGCGCCATCCCGGTCACGGGGCGTACGGGCCGGCTCGAAGTCCCCTGTCCCGGTGACGACGGGATAGGGCGCTGCCAAGGATAGGGCATGGTGCCGCGGCGTCCTTTTGATGCCGGCTTGTAATCCTTTCCCCTTCGTGGTATCCAGGACTCCTTTTGCCGGCGGCCGCTGGCGGCGGCGCGGCAGTTACGCTTACCGATTAAGAAGATGAAGGGATTGCCATGACTGAAAACTCCAGCGTAACCAGGTTCACGGGCGCGGCCCGATACGTTCTGGATCCGGAACTGGCGGATATCGTCAACATCTCCATGGCGCTTGAAATGCCGTTGCTGCTCAAGGGCGAGCCGGGCACCGGTAAGACCATGCTGGCGCATGCCATTGCCGAAAACCTGCAGATGCCGCTGATCGTGCTGAATGTCAAATCCAGCATGAAGCTGGTTGAAACGCTCTACCAGTACGATACCCTGACACGGTTAAACGACAGCCGTTTCGGTGACTCCAAGCGCGATGTGAGCAATATCGAGGAGTATATCCGTATGGGCAAGATCGGCCAGGCCTTCACGGCGGACCAGCGCACGGTGCTTTTGATCGATGAGATCGACAAGGCCGACACCGATTTTCAGGATGACATGCTTGACGTTTTGGACCAGATGGCCTTTGACATCATTGAAATCGACAAGACCATCCGGGCCAGGCACCGGCCGGTGTTTGTCATCACATCCAACGCCAAAAAAGACCTCTCCGATCCCTTTCTGGGGCGCTGCAACTTTCACCACATCGCCTTTCCGGACCCCAAGATGATGCGCAAGATCGTCAACGTCCATTTCCCGCAGATCGACCGCCAGCTGGCCGAGAATACGATTGCCGCCTTTTACCGCCTGCGGGAGCTGGAGGCCGTTGAAAAGCGGCCCGCCACGCGCGAGCTGCTCAACTGGATACGCGCTTTAAACGCCGATCCCGATTTCCGGCCCAAAGATCTGGCCAAGGGTGATGTGCCCTACCTGGGGGTGCTGTTTAAAAAGAGCCAGGATTACCAGATCGCCGCCAATGCGGTGCGCCGCAGGCGGCTGTTCTAACTGCCGCCCTCAACCAAACAGCCTATGTTTATCGATTTTTTCTATAAACTGAAAGACGTGGGAATTCCGGTGAAGCCCACGGCCTTCTTAACGTTGCACCGCGCCCTGGATATGGGGTTGGTACAGTCGCTGGGCGAATTTTATACCGCCTCCCGCTCTATCCTGGTGAAGAGCGAGCGCTACTTCGATCTGTTCGACCAGGTTTTTGCGCACCACTTCGAAGGTGCCGAGATGCCCGACGGCGAGGCTTTTGAACTCGACGAAATGGCGAAAGTCATGCTGGAGGCTTGGCTGCAGGACCCCAAGACCCTGGCGGAAGCCATGGGCATCGACGAAAATAAACTGCGCCGCATGAGCCCCGACGAGCTCATTGATTACTTTAAGGAGCGCCTGAAAGAACAGACCGGGCGCCATGACGGCGGGGGCAGGTGGATCGGCACCGGCGGCACGTCCCCGGTGGGCCACTCCGGTTACCATCCGGGCGGCATGCGCGTGGGTGGCGTGTCGCGCAACCGTTCGGCGCTCAAGGTGGCCATGGACCGGCGCTACCGGGATTACGCGCTGAGCGGCCCGTTGCGCCAATCCATGATGGGAGAGGCCTTGAAGCGGCTGCGGCACTTGGTCCCCAGCGGCCCCAGGGACCAGGTGAATATCGACGAGACCCTCTATCAGACCATGAAAAACGGCGGTGAGATCGAGATCGTCTTCGAGAGAAGTTTGAAAGACCGCCTGAACGTGATTCTGGCCATCGACAATGGCGGATGGTCCATGGAGCCATACATCCCTGTGGTCCAGACCCTCTTCAACCACGCCCGTTCACAGTTCAAGGTGCTCGAAACCTACTTTTTCCACAACACCATTTACGACTATCTGTGGGGAGATGCGGCACGCTATAAAAAACCCAAGCGCATCGATGAGCTGGCCGCCGCGGATCCCGCAACACGCCTGATCCTGGTAGGCGACGCCAGCATGGCACCCTACGAACTGATGGCCACCGACGGCTCCATTCATATCGAAGAGCGTTCCGGCCAACCCAGCATCGAGCGCCTCAAATTCCTCGCGCGCACCTTCCGCCACGCCGTGTGGCTCAACCCCGTCCCGCAGCACATGTGGGGCTATACGCGCACCATTGCCGCCATCGCCCAGATTTTTGCCATGTTCGAACTTTCCATCGATGGCCTGGAGAAGGCCATCGCCCACCTGATGGCCCGATAAGCCCCGGCATTCCAGGAAGCCGTGCAACGGGCACTTTGGCCCCCCTTGGCAAAATTTACCCGGATCTGAGAAAGCGGCCCTGCTGAGGCAGAAAGACAAAGCACCGGTTTCTACGGCCCATCGGGGGCCGGCGTCAGGGCGAAGCCGCGATACCGTACAGGCGGCAGGTGTTCTGCCAGATGCTGCGGGCCAGCTGAACGGGGTCGCTGCGGCGCACCTCGGCCAGTTTGAGCAGCACCTGGCGTACAAAAGCCGGTTCGTTGCGCCGGTGTCGGTTTCTCTGCGGCGCCGGCGTCAGGTAGGGCGCGTCGGTTTCGATGAGCAGCCGGGTTTCGGGGATCTGCGGTATCAGGGCGCGCAGGGGCGCACCGCGCTTGTCCATGGTCACGATGCCGGTCACGCCGATGTAAAAGCCCAGCGCCAGGTAATCCGCCAGCTCGCTGCCGCTGCCGCTGAAGCAGTGCACCACCGCCTTTTTAAGCGTTCGGCCAAAGGGCCGCACAAGTTCGATCAGGCGGCCGCCAGAGTCGCGTTCGTGAAAAATTACCGGTAGTTGCAGGTCGCCGGCTTTTTCAATCTGCCGTACCAGCCAGCGCTCCTGGGCCGCTTGGGGGGAGTACATGCGGTTGAAATCCAGCCCGATTTCTCCCCAGGCCCGCACTTTGGGGCAGCCGGCGGCCATGCCGGCCAGGTCGTCCAGTTTTTGTTCGCTGCAGCCGGAGGCGTCGTGGGGATGAATGCCCACCGAGGCGTAGATACCCGGGTGGGTTTCGGCCAACCGGATCGCTCGCCGGGAGGTCTCGAGGGTCACACCGGCAATCAGCATGCCGGCGACACCGTTGTCACGGGCGCGCTGCAGCACCCCGGCAAGATCGGCTCCAAAAACCGGGTCATCCAGGTGGCAGTGGCTGTCAAAGAGTTTCATGAAATTCACGTAGATGGAGGGGCATTGGGTTGTTTGTGCACCCTTTTTGGAGGCATGTCCGTGCCGGTATTGCATTTGCCGGACACCCCGTTTTCCGGCTGCCCGTCAGGCATGCTGGGACAGGAGCATTTCCTCGATAAAGGGGTCGATGGCACCGTCCAGAACCGCATTGACATTGCCCACCTCCAGGCTGGTACGGTGATCCTTGACCATCTGGTACGGATGCAGCACGTAAGAGCGGATCTGGCTGCCCCAGGCGATATCGTCCTTGTTCGCGTGCATCTGCTGCAGTTTGTCCTGTTGCTTCCGCTGTTCGAGCTGGTAAAGCCTGGACTTGAGGACCTTCATTGCCAGGTCCTTGTTGCGGTGTTGGGATTTTTCCTGCTGGCACTGGACGACGATGCCCGTGGGCAGATGGGTGATGCGTACCGCACTGCTGGTTTTGTTGACATGCTGGCCGCCGGCGCCGCTGGCCCGAAATACGTCGATGCGCAGATCTTTTTCATCGATGTCGATGACGATCTCGTTGTCCAGTTCAGGATAGACAAAAACAGACGCAAAGGACGTATGCCGCTTTCCACTGGCGTTAAACGGCGAAATTCTGACCAGGCGGTGTACGCCGCGTTCGGTTTTCAGGTATCCGTAAGCATAGGCACCGGCGGCGGTGAAGGTTACGCTCTTGATGCCGGCTTCGTCACCGGGCTGCAGATCGATCACCTTGGTGGAAAACCCCTTGCGCTCCACCCAGCGCAGGTACATGCGGAAGAGCATTTCCGCCCAGTCCTGGGCCTCGGTGCCGCCGGCACCGGCGTTGATGGAAACGATGGCATTGTTCTGGTCCTCCGGTGCATCCAGCATGAGGTCGAACGAAAATTTCTTGAGCCGCTTTTCGAGCGCCAGCAGCTGCTCCCTGACCTCGGTGATGGCGTCGGCATCTTCTTCTTCTATCGCCAGTTCCAGCAGTACTTCGCTGTCTTCGAGGTCGTCGGCCAGCTTTTTAAAGGTGGTCACTTTTTCGCCGATCAGGCGCCGTTCCTTCAAAAGTGCGGTCGTTTGCTCGGGCTTGTCCCAGAAACCTTTCTGCGCCGTCAGGGTTTCAATTTCGGCAAGACGTTTTTCCTGGCCGGCTAAGTCAAAGATAGTCCTTCATCTGTTCCAGTTTGTGTTTGAGCTCGCGGATGGTCTGTTTCAGTTCCAGTGACATGGTATCACTCCTTTAGGCATGTCGTTAGACGCGTTATTCTGATTATCCCGACAGGGGATACTATACGAATTGTGGCCGAAAAAGCAATCCCAACCTGCTTATGGTGTACTTTTAGAGCGTCTGCGGCGGTATGCGGCCGCCGGCAGCCAGATGCCGGCCGCCATCAGGCAGACTGCGGCAAACCAGTCGCCGTGGCGTGTGTAGAAACTCTCTTGCGACAGCAGTGGCACACTGCGGGTGCGCACCGTGTCTTCGAAAAGAGGGGTTTGCGCCAGGATGCGGCCGGCCGGGTCGATGAATCCGCTGATGCCCGTGTTGGCCGCCCGCACCAGGGCACGCCGGTTTTCGACCGCCCGGAAAACGGCCATGGAGAAGTGCTGGAAAGGCGCACTGGAGCGGCCGTACCAAGCGTCGTTGGTCATATTCACCAGCAACTGGGCGCCGTTGGCGACTTCCGCCCTGGCAAGCGGTGCAAAAATGATTTCATAACAGATCAGAACGCCTATGCGGGTGGACTGCCAGGCAATGGCGCTGCCCTTTTGGCCGGATTGAAAATCACCGACCTGTTCCACGATCTTACCCAAAAAGGGCAGCCAATTTTTAAAGGGCACATACTCGCCGAAGGGCACCAGGTGGCTTTTGTCATAGCGGCCGGCCACCAGGCCGGCAGGTGTCAGCAGATAGGCGCTGTTGAAGTACAGCGTGCGGCCATCCCGCCGGCTGACGGAAGGGCTGCCGATGAGGAACCAGTGGCCGTTTGCCGCCACCTGCTTCTGGACCCTGCGGGTCAGGGTCAGGTTGTAGAGAAAATAAAAAGGCGCGGCGGTTTCGGGCCAGACAATCAGATCGGGGTGTGCGGGACGGGCAGCGGCGGAGAGGCGGAAGTACTTTTCCAGGGTGTCCAGCTGGTTTTCAGGGTCCCATTTAATGTCCTGGGCGATGTTCCCCTGGATGACGGCAACCTGTCTGTGCGGTGCCGCCGCCATGGCTGCATCCAGGCGGCGGATCCGCTGCCGGCCGTAGCCCATGTCCAGGCCGGTCAGCAGCAGCAGGCCGGCCAGAGCGGTGACGGCCAGGCGCGTGGATACATTTTGCTGGTCGCCGGCCTTGGGCTGCAGCCGGGAAAACAGGAGCAAGAATACACAGTTGGCCAATACGATCAGAAATGACAATCCAAAGGGGCCGATAAGATCGGCGCTCTGGATCAGGTCCAGGTGGCGGTACTGTGAATAGGCCAGGAGTTCCCAGGGAAATCCGGAAAAAAGAAAGGCGCGTATATACTCCAGCGCCACCCAAAGCATCGGAACGCCGGCCAAGGCCGTTGCCGGCGAGGTGCCAAGTACCGGCAGCGCCGCGGCGAACAGCCCGAAAAAGAGCGACAGATAAGCTGAAAACAAAAAGAGCACCGGCACCGCCAACAGCCAGGGCAGATGGCCGAATGTATGTACGGTGTAGGCCACCCAGTACAGCAGCGTCAGGTAGTGGACCAGCCCGGCAAGCATGCCGATGCGGAAGCTTTCGCGCATGGACATGCCCCGGACGGCCGCCATCAGCGGCACCAGAGCAATCCAGGCCAGTGCCGAAATTCCGGTTTTGGGGAAGGCGGCGGTCAGCAGCAGCCCGCTGGCCGCCGCCCAGACGAATTTTTTCATTAGGGTTCGTCAGGTGCCGGGTCGGGGGTATCGGCCGGCTGCGGTGCGGGTTTGATCCAGGTGCCACCCCGGCGGTAAGCCGCCGCGATTTTTTTCAAAGTGCTTTTTTGCGCCAAAAAACGATCCTTCATCTGCCGCAGCCACTGGCCATGACGTACGGCCTCTGCCTGGGTCAGGAACAGGTCGTGACCGCCGCGCTGGATTTCAAATACAAGCCGGCCGTTTTCCATGATGCATAAGGTCCCCGTGTTGCTGCAGAGCATGCACTTGACGCGGTCTGCGCCCAGAAAACGGAAGACCTGCCCGCCGCACAACGGACAGGACGGTTCGTTTTTCGCAGGAGCGGGCGCGAAAAGTGCCCGGCCCAGCTCGGCGGCGATGGATTTGTTGGCGCTGTCGACAAAAATTTCGCCGGGCAGCGCACCGTAGGCCACGCGGACCGCCTTGATGTCACAGAGCAGCATCTTTAGAAAGCTTTCGACGACCAGCGGGGTGTAGCCTTCCAGGCCTTCGATGCCGGCGATGGCGACGCCCACGGCCGGCTTGCCCCAGAGTTTCTCGGCGTAGCCATAAAATGCCAGGCCGCGGTCGAGCAGCACTTTCAACTCCGCATTGGCCCCCAGGAAATAGGTCGGTACGGCCAGAATCAAGGCGTCGGCGGCGGCCATGGCGTCCAGGATCAAGTCGAGGTCATCTTTCAGGACGCAGCGTTTGCTCTTGAAAAGGCATTGGTAGCACCCGGTGCAGGGGCGGATATGAAAGTCGGATAACCGCAGCAGATTCAGCCGATGGGGTGTTTCGATGCAACGGCTGATTTCCTTGGCCATGATTTCGCTGTTTCCCAGCTTGCGGGGGGAGGCGATGATCGCCAGTATTGTTTTCATCGTGATTACCTGCTATATTTCAAAATATTAGGTCGGATTCACGCGGCCGGCTTCTATCAGTTACGAATAACGCATTTGCACGGCGTTTGACAACAGCTTTTCAGCAGCCGGCCGGCGGCCGCTTTTTCGGGGTTTGGAAGCATGGTCATATTTACGTCGTATTACGGTACGCGCCGTGCGGTGCCTTCGCCGGTTGCCATTTCACTGAAAGTGCCGGAGGATTTCAGAGGCGAACAGTTTCCTGAATTGGCGCCCACCGCAGAGCTGGAGGCCGCCTACGCGACCGGCAAAATCGACGAAGACCGTTATATTTTCCTCTACCGCAGGCTGCTCGAAGAGCGCCGGCTGACGCCGGACAATGTCGTGCGCCGGCTGCCCTTCACCTGCACGCTGATGTGTTGGGAAAAGCCTTATCAATTCTGCCACCGCCACATCGCGGCCAAATGGATTTACGACCACACGGGTATTCTGGTGCGCGAGTATGGCCGGCACTTTATTCGCGGCGGGCTGGGGATCTTCAAGTAACAACCGGGATGCACCGCAGGCGGGTTGCACTCCCTGTACGGATGTGAGGGATGATGAAAACCTCGGTTACCGCTGATGTCCTGCGCGAGCGGGTCGAACGTTTTGTGGGCGCCTATGCGGCCCGCACGGGCGAGCGTGCCATCTGGCGGCCGCCGTTGCTGGCCACTGCCGAGGCCGACGGCCGTTTCGCCGCACTGCCGCGCATGGCGGCGCCGGACCACCTGCTGCCTGCGGAGCTGCTTGCAGGCGCCCGCTCGGTGGTGGTTTTCTTTGTGCCTTTCAAGGCCACCCTGGCCGCGGAAAACCATGCCGGCAAGCTGCCCTGCCGCCAGTGGGGATTGGCCTACGAATCGACCAACCGGCTGATCAATGCACTGAGCGCGGAACTGAAAACCCTGCTGCAGGCCCGCGGCCACGGCTGCGCACTGACACCGGCCACGCACAATTTCGACCCCCAGCGGCTCGTTGCGCGCTGGTCGCACAAGCACCTGGGTTACCTGGCCGGGCTGGGCCGCTTCGGAGTAAACGCCCAGTTTATCACACCGTCCGGGTGTGCCGGCCGGCTGGGCAGCCTGGTGACGACGGCCGTGCTAGGTGACAGCCCCCTGGTGGCCGCAAAAGAACTCTGCCTATACAAGACCGGGCACACCTGCCTGAAATGTGTCGCGCGCTGCCCGGTTCAGGCGGTCGGCATCGAGGGCATCGACCGCCGGCGCTGCTGGCAGCGCCTCAACTTCAACCTGGACCGCGGCGGAACCTTGACCGGCCTGGAAAAGACCACGCATGTGTGCGGCAAGTGCCAGGTCAACCTGCCCTGCAGCCTGGGCGTACCCCTGCCGGTCTGACGGCAGCCGGTGCGGCGGTCCGGGCTGCGGCCGGAAGACCGACGGCCGGCAACCGCCGGCCCATTGCCCATCACGGGCCGATGGAGAGCTTCAAATGATATCCCGCAGATCTTTCCTGCAGAGAATGTGCGGCTGGCTGCCGGCCGGAATGCTGGCCGGCCCTTTTTGCGTTTTTCTTTCCAAGGGGTTTGCAGCCGCCGAAAGAACCTTGCTGAAAGCCGGTACACCGCTTGCAAGCCTGATTCATCGCAATCCCCGTGACCTGGACACCCGCAATCTGGCGCTGGAAAAACTCGCCGATTTCCAAACCATGGGTCTGACCGACTACACGTTCGACATGCACCGCTGGCGGCTGGAAGTCGTTGGCCGCGTCGCGCGCCCCCTGAAAATCGGTTATGCAGAGCTTATGTCCCTGCCGCCCGTGGAGCGCAAGGTCCTGATGATCTGTCCGGGTGTGTTTGCCAACTACGGCCGCTGGAAGGGCATTTCAGTCGGTGACCTTCTGCGGCGGTCCCGGGCGTCGCACCGGGTGACACATGTGGATTTTTCGGGGCCGCCGGGTCCCTATGCAAAAACAGAACGTTTTGCAGCCGATGAAATCCGCAGCGGCCGTGTTTTTCTGGCATACGCCGTAAACGGAACGCCGTTGCCCAGAAAGCACGGATACCCGCTGCGGGTCGTTGCGGCGGACCACTATGGTTTCCAGTGGGTGAAATACGTCGAGCGGATAGCGTGCCAGGTGATCGATGCACAGTAGTCCGTGTTCGACTTTTTCTGTCGGCAGCCCTGCCGGTGCAATACTGCGCCGGTTGGAAATCCGGATGGCGGCCGTTGAAAGCTTTAAACAAAACATGCTGGTCAACAGGAGGATCCCATGGAACAGAAGTACGCGCAGGTCCGGAAATATTTGACGAACCCCATCGCGGTAAACGTTGCCTCCAAACCCCTCGACCTGGAAACCGCCAAGCGCATTGCCGCTGAAAAGGCCCGGGAACAGTCGCCGGATGCCATGCTGCTTTCCTGGTATGACGGCAAAACCGGCGAGGCCGTGCCCAAGGCCGAATGCGGTTTCGGCGATAAACCCGGATGGATCACTTTTGCCGAATCACGCGGCGGGACGCTGACGATCGACATCAATGCGGGTGAATATATTTTCATGTACAAGCCGCTGTAGGAAAACAGGGGGAATTGTCATGTCCGGCCTCGTGAACAGTCCTGAAGCATACTTCGGGCAATTTATACCGCCGAGAAGCCGGCTGCTGGCCGAACTGGAAAAAGAGGCCCGGCAGGAGAAAATTCCCATCGTGGGCCCGCTGGTCGGCGAGCTGCTGTACATCCTGGCACGGGCGGTTCAAGCCGACCGGATTCTGGAGCTCGGTACGGCGGCCGGCTATTCGACGGTTTTTTTGGCCGGTGCACTCGCGTCCAGCCGGGGCCGGGTGGTGACGGTGGAGCAAGATCCGGCGATGGCGCAAAGCGCCCGCGCAAATTTTCAAAAAGCCGGTCTGTCTGGGCGAATCGAGGTCGTTGTCGGCAACGCGCCGGCAGTGCTTTCCACAATGGCCGGCCCGTTTGATTTCGCCTTTCTGGATATCGAAAAGGCGGACTATGCGGTTGTGCTGCCGGATTGCCGGCGTCTGCTGCGGCCGGGTGGGATGCTGGTTGCCGACAACGTCGCCTTTCAGGATGCCGACGCATTCAACCGTATGATTTTTAACTCCGCCAAATGGCGGTCGGTGAACCTTTTTGGCTATCTGCCCGGCCATTCGCCGGTACAGGACGGGTTGTGTCTGGCGGTGAGGGTATGATCAACTATTGGGTTATATTTTAAGGAGGTCGCCATGAACGTACTCGGTGTGTCAGGTTCTCCCATCAAAAACAGCAACACGGACAGGGCATTACAGCTGGCCCTGGAATCCACCGGGCTCGAGACCGAACTCATTAAACTCGTCGATTACACGATTGCCCCCTGCCGGGCATGTCTGGGGTGCGTGGAGACGAATCGATGCGTCATCGAAGATGACGGGATCCTGCTGGCCGAAAAGGCCAAAGCGGCTGACGCCTTGCTGATCGCGGGCTTCACTCCATACTCATCACTGGATGCGCGCACCAAGGCGTTTCTGGAACGGCTGTACCCGCTGCGGCACATGCATGGCTATATGGCCGGAAAACCGGGCGGCGCCATCATCACCTGTGCCGTGCCCGACGACAATGAAAATCTGCCCCCGGCATGTGATTTCGGGGTAAATGCCATCCAGTTTTACATGCTTGAAGAGGGGATGGATTTCGTGGGAGAGGTCCGGGTGAGGGGCAACGTCCCGTGCATTAAATGCGGGCACGGCGACGAAGACAAGATGTCGGCCATCAAAATGCTGTACGGCCCGGAAGCCACCGTGGCCTCGGTGGGGGTCGCAACCTTTGAGGACCAGCCGGATGCGGTCAAAGCGGCCGTTGAACTGGGGCAAAAAATTGCTGCAAAGCTCAAAACGAAATAACCCCCGCCCACAGTCCACAGGCGCCATGTCCGGGGCGCCGGTTTTTTACCGCGCAAGCCCCACGGATTTTTCAGCGCAAAAATAAATCGCTTGCTTTCCCGCCAAAAGGTGTTATTGTATGGCCATCAACATGGCTTCGCATGCATTTTGCGGGGCGGTTTTTTTCTGAAGGTACAAGCCATTTTTCAATGTTACGTCCTCCAGTTTAAAATTTTGAAATTTATAGAAGGGAGGATGTAACCATGGCCAATGGAACAGTTAAATGGTTTAACGACCAAAAGGGATTCGGCTTCATCGAGCAAGAAGACGGACCGGATGTGTTCGTTCACCATTCCGCGATCAATGCAAGCGGCTTTAGAAGCCTCAGCGAAGGCGACCGGGTTTCCTTTGACATCGAGCAGGGACAAAAAGGTCCTGCTGCGGCGAATGTCACGGTAAGCTAAATTTCAATACCTGTGAAAAGGGGCACGCTTCCAGGCTAACGGAGGTGTGCCCTTGTCGTTTTCGGGCGGCTTTTTGGGAAGCGGTTGCGCCGCTTTGCCTTTGGCGGCGCTTCGTCCGCCGTTGTTCTTGCAGGGTATTCGGCCGTGTGTGAATCAGCATCTACCCATGGGCAGTGGGTGCTGCCCGCTTTGGCGAAAAAATCGCAACGATGGGCGCAGCGAAAGGTATCGGGCATGAATATCTATATCGGGAATCTATCTTATTCCACCACGGAAGACACGCTGAAGTCCATGTTTACGGCGTTTGGAGATGTCGAGAGCGTTAAAGTGATCAAAGACCGCTTTTCCGGCCGGCCCAAAGGCTTCGGTTTCGTCGAAATGCCCAGCAACTCCGAGGCAGACCAGGCCATCAAGGCCTTGAATGGGAATCGTGTCGACGGCAGCAACATCAAGGTGCGGCCTGCAGATTCGGGCGGCAAGCGGCGCAAAAAACGCCCCTTTCGCCGACGGAGCTACTGAACCACGGGGTATTTCGCCGGTTTTTGGCTTTTTTCTTCTTTTCATCCGTTCCGGTCCATGCGGCCATGACATTCACCATCGTTCTCTACATCCTGGCCGGGGTACTGGTGGCGGCGGGCATCGCCGGGCTGGTGCTGCCGGTGGTGCCGGCCGTGCCCATCGTGTACGCCGGACTGGTGCTGGCCGCCTGGGCCGGGCACTTCCAGCATGTGGGCACCTGGACGCTGGTGATCCTGGCGCTCATGGCGGTGCTGGCCTACGGGGTCGATTTCCTGGCCGGTGCGGTGGGCACCAAACAGTTCGGCGGCACCAAGCGCGCCGTGGCGGGGGCGGTCATCGGGTCTAGCGTGGGGCTTTTTTTCGGCATCGTCGGCATCATCGTGGGGCCTTTCGCCGGGGCCGTGATCGCCGAGCTAACCGGCCGGCGCAGCCTGAAGGATGCCACCCGGGCCGGGGTGGGCACATCCTGGGGGCTGGTACTGGGCGTGGCCGCCAAACTGGCCATCGTGTTCGCCATGGTGGGCATTTTCATTATGGTGCGG
>JALSRD010000012.1 GCA_026984935.1 Desulfobacterales bacterium | reverse complement strand
GCGCTTCGCCTTCCGAAGGCAAAACCACCATCGCCGTCAACCTGGCCCTGGCTTTTGCCAGCTCCGGCGAGAATGTGCTGCTGGTCGACACGGATTTGCGCAAACCCCGCGTACATAAGATTTTCAACACACCCGGCGGATCCAGTTCGGCCGGCCTTTCCAGTTTGCTGGCCGGCATGGCGGAAGGCAAAAAAATTGTCCACAAGACGGACTTTAAGAATCTGCACTACGTACCCGCCGGACCGATACCGCCCAATCCGGTCGAACTGCTGGCATCAAACACCTTTTCCAGCTTCATGGAACTGAGCCAGAATCGTTTTGACCGTGTGATCCTGGATGGTCCGCCGCACCACGGGTTTGCGGACATTCTGGTGCTGTGCCAGAATGTCGGCGGCGTCGTGCTGGTCAGCAGTATCGGCGACACCACACGCCAGGCATTGCGGCTGTTTAAAAAAGGCGTCCTGAACGTCCATGGCACCATCCTGGGCTGCGTCATCAACAAGGTCAACCTGCAAAAGCGTTACGGTTACCGCTCTTACTACAAATACTACCAGGCATATAATTACGACTATGGCAAAGAGCAGCCCAAGGCCATCTCCCGCTGAAACCAGGGCCCTGGAGAATTTTATCCGCAGGGTGCGCAGCGCAACAGATACGCCCTCGTTGCTGCAGCTGCTGGCCGGTGACGGAGAGCTGCTCCTGCAGTGCCGCAGGCTTGTAAAGGGGTTTGCCGATAATCAGGCTCCGCTTCTGGAAATTTTTGCTAAAATCTGCCGGCGACAGGGTCTCAACCCTGAAAGCGTGCACGGCCAACTGGAGCTGGCTGCCAGGGCACTGGGCCTTTCCGCACCATCAGGGCCTCAAGTCGACTATTACCGGTACATCGGTGTCGACCCCTCAGCTTCGGCGGCCGACATTCAACATGCCTACCGCCGGAGAGCCAAGGCCCTGCACCCGGACGCCCATCCACAAGAAGTGCAAGACAGCCGGGATTTCATTCAGCTGCAGGAAGCCTACCGGACACTCAGCGACCCGGACCTGCGGCGCTATTACGATCAAAGCCGCGCAGAAAGTGCCGCCTGGTGCGAGCCGCCGGCCTGTGAATACCGGCAGGCACCATTAAAAAAGCGGCGTTTAAAAAAACATTCTCTTTTCCAGCTGACCTTGGTGATTCTTGGGCTCCTTGCGGTGAGTTTTGTTTTCAACGCCGTTTATGAACTCCGATCCATCAGTGATGGCGGTTATAATGGCTCCCATGTGGACAATGCCCTTCAAGACAAAGCCCTAACGCCCGCTGCGGGGGGAAAGCCCACCAACAGCCGGGAGTCCGGCTCGCAGCCTTCACAGAGCGCAAAAGCGATGCCGGTGATGCACCAAGATCAGACCGCCAAAACGGCCCAGGGACTGGCCCCGTTGCCCGATTTTCCGGATTTTCCCGCCCAACCGGCTATAATGGATCCCGGCCGGGCGGACACTTCCCGGAAACAGGGGCCTCACCATGTGCCCGCGGCTGCGGCGGCTCCCCAGAAATCCGAAAAAGCGCCACCGAAATTGCTGGATATGACGCCCGGCCAAAAATCTCCTGACCGGCAGGCGCTGGAAACCGCATCACAGGCAAAAGCCGGCATGCAAAACACACCGCCTAAAGCCGGCGCCCGTGCATCGACAGCTCCTGCAAAACCTGCGGGCATCGGCCGGGCGGCAAAATCTGAGCGGCCGCTACCTTCCGCAGGCACCCACAACCCGGGTATGGACGCCGAAACCGATCACCTGCTCGAAACGCTGGCCAAAAGCGCCGCTCCCGCACGAAGGGCTACGCAACGCTCACAAGACTCAGCCGCCGGCCAAACCATGGCGTCTTCAACAGCTTATGCCGGACACCTGGCTTCAGAACCCAAAATCACAATAACCGCAGAACAGTCAGCAGATGAAATCACACGCATTAAATCCTTCATCGATGCGTTCAGCCGGTCTTACGAAAGCCGGGATTTTAACCGCTTTGCAAAGTATTTTGCGCCGGGTGCCAGCCAAGACGGCAAGCCTTTTTCAAAGTCAGCCCTCGTTTACCGCCGCAACTTCGAACTGATCCGGAAATTATCGTTTAAAGTGCAGTTGAATCGGTTCTCGCAGCTGATCGATGAGGGTATCGTGCGAACACGGGGAAGCTACGAGATGAAGTGGCTGCCATACGGCGGAAAGTGGCAGGAAAGCCATGGCGAGATTGCCTTTGAGCTGGTGCGCAGCGGTGATTCGTACAAAGTAAAAGGACTGGAGTATCCGTAAATAGGATCCGGCGCTTTCGCAAGCCAGAACGCGGCCAAATCCCGATTTGGCCGCGTTCTATTTCCGAAAAGAGCGTTATTTTTGAATCTGCCAGTTGGTATCCGACACCGTCCCCGGTGACGTTGATGACCCATAACCGGGCCCGTCCATCAGCCAGATGGCCAGCTGACCGCTGCTGCTGTTGCGCCACAGGATGTCCGGCTTGCCGTCCTGGTTGAAGTCGGCTGTATCGACAATCTGCCAGTTGAGATCCGACACTGTCCCCGGTGACGTTGACGAACCATAATTGGGTCCGTCCATCAGCCAGATCGCCAGCTGACCGGTGCTGCTGTCGCGCCACAGGATGTCCGGCTTGCCATCCTGGTTGAAGTCGGCTGTATCAACAATCTGCCAATTCAGGTTGGACACCGTTCCCGGTGAGGTCGATGAACTGTAATTGGGCCCATCCATCAGCCAGATCGCCAGCTGACCGGTGCTGCTGTCGCGCCACAGGATATCCGTCTTGCCATCCTGGTTGAAGTCGGCTGTATCGACAATCTGCCAGTTGAGATCCGACACCGTCCCCGGTGACGTTGACGACCCATAATTGGGCCCATCCATCAGCCAGATCGCCAGCTGACCAGTGCTGCTGTTACGCCACAATATGTCCCGCTTGCCGTCCTGGTTGAAGTCGGGCTGGGCTTCTTGCGCAATCTTATCGGCGCCGTCGGAAATTCCGTTGCCGTCGGAATCGTAGTCTAAAAGATTGATGATGCCGTCTGAGTCGAAATCCTGGTTCCAGTTGCCGCCCCAGTAGGCCAGCTCGGCGCCGTCATTGATGCCGTCGCCGTCCGTATCGGCCAGATTGGGGTCGGTTCCATAAATGTTGGTTTCGTCCGCGTCGGTGATGCCGTCGCCGTCGGTGTCGACGGGCGGCTGGTATTCGGCTTCGTTGGAATCCGCGCTTTCGTTGCCGTTGTCGTCGGCGCTTCGGACCACGAAAAAGCACGGCACATCATCTGCGACCTGTACCGTGCAGGTGGTTGTAGCGCCGGTCCAGACCGGTGCATCGTAGTTATAGCTTTGTCCTTCCAGCCGCGTGAAAACCTTATAGAAAATGCCGGTGCCCGGGACGCCATCCCATTGCAAAGTGACGGGCGTCTGCGCGGCATGTACAGACGGGCACAAAAACAGTCCACCCAAAAGTAACGGCAGACTTAAAAATAAAAAACAGCCACAGGAAAGAATCCGGGGCAGAAAGAACCTTCGATCATGCAGCAAAAGGGTGATACGCATTGTCATTCCCTCCAGAATGTTTTTTTGACCATCAGAGGGAAAGTGCAACTTTCGAAAACCCCTTTGGCAGCCCGGCTGTCATAGCTTTTTACCTTAGACCCGTGGCTTTGCGCCCCCAATTTTCACAGGGTTTGCCCTTCCGCTCTGACCTGCCTATGCAATGAGCAAAGGTCATGCCAGGACTAAACATGCATTCCATTTAAAGCTAACTCATTGTTTTAATATCGTATCAATAGTTCAACAAGTGCGTCTTGCCCCGTTGCACTGCGAGAACCCCTCGAACAATTACCATTTTGACGCCCAAGTTACGATATTTTCCCTTGGCTGAAAAAAAGTGTGTACCTCTATCCCTCCAAACAGAAGGCGCAAATCAGCCGGCGTTCGAGAAAAATGAAAGACAATCTCGACGGCATCGTCTTGCCCTGCCATGGCAGCACTTTTGGAAAAGGCCATCGATGTTAGGGGCAAAGGGCTGTTTTACGGGAAGCCCTCATGGAGCCGAAAAAGGAGAAACAGGATTGGGGCCGGAAATAATTTCTGCCGGGCCGGACCAGATGGTCCTTTGGCCGGGATACATCCAGTGCAGCGCCGGCCGCAGGCATCGTATACGGAACAACAGCGTCCCGACGCCCTTGCGGCTGGCCCCAAATCCGGCTACATTGCCGTGAAGTCGATCCGTTCCGGAGGCCTTTAATAAACGCGGAGTTACTTGGCGGAGCTTGCAGGCAGGATGACGTCCATGGGTTGGGCTGGGGGGGAAGTGTCGACCTTCATTGCTTCACTTGGTGCAAAGTCGATCTCCATACCGGCGGACGTATGCGTGACTTGCATTTTATCGTCACCCGGCGGCAAGACTTCCATAGCAACCGAATCATGCGAAATCTGCATAAAGTGGTCCGGGTCCGTGAAAGCGGCAATGGAGGTGCTGGTATCGTTCTCAACCGAATCTGCCTGCGCGGGAAATGCTGACAAACGCTTTGTTCCGTAAATAATGACCTTTGTATGTTTAAGATCGGTCCCGGCAATCAAGGCATAATTGAATTGGCCCAAAATGCGCTTGATTGCTGGCTCGACGGACAGTTGGCGAAATTTTACGGAAATTTTCCTGGGCGCCGCCGGTTGAAGCCATTGAAAGGTCAAACCGCTTTGCCGGTGCAGCTGCTTGAGCAAAAAATCCAGCGCAACATCGCGGGCCTCAACAGACATCGTCTTGCCGCTGCATGTGACCCGGCACTGGGGCGAACCGGCGGCCGCAACCGCGCCGGCTGGAATTAGAGCAGCCAGCAAAGCAAGCATGAACAATCGATTTATGCTGTGGCCCATGACGTATTCGGGATGGTTAGCCTGACGCCGGGGTTTTCCCGGAAGCATGATTTCGTACCCT
>JALSRD010000011.1 GCA_026984935.1 Desulfobacterales bacterium | reverse complement strand
CCATCGCCGACATCTGGGACAAGGAGTACGCCGCGCTGGTCAAGATCAGCCGCGATTTCGCCTCCCCGGGCATCGGGCGCACCTTCCTCTGGACGGCCGACAGCCCGCAGAACCCCGTGGTCGAGACCTACCGCGAGGAAACCAGGCGCTCGGACGTGTTCCGCGTGCGCCACCACGTGGACGAGGCCTACATGCAGAGCAAGGACGACACCGGCGCGGTCAAAAGCGACATCGCCGCGGCCTGCGTCTACCTGTTCAGCAATATCACCACGTAGGGGAACGTTTCCCGCAAGGGGATAAGGAGATTGCCATGATCGACCTGGACAGCATTTTTACCGAAAACGAGCGCGCCGCCCTGGCGCTGCTGGTGCGCCGGGGCTTTGAGGCCTTCACCGCCGCGCGCCTGGACGATGTGCGCGAGCTGGCCACCGGCAAACGCCGCCGCACCTTCCGCAACCGCGGGCGCTACGACCTGGTGCTGGCGCTGCGCCACGCCGCGCCGGCGCCGGCCGAAGATCCGGAGCCGGAACCCGGCCCGAAAACCGAAGATCCGGATCCGGAACCCGGCCCGGAAACCGAAGAGCCGGATCCGGAAGCTGAGGACCCCGCCGATGGGTAGCTTCGCGGACGCCGTCACGGCCGCCATGGGCACCTGGTTCGGGTCCGACATGGCCGAGACCGTGGCCTACAACGGGGCCGACATCCCGGGCCATGCCGGCTACGGCGAAAACCTGGAATCCCAGGTGGAACGCGACGCCGTGCGCGCCGCGGCCCAGCTGGTGGTGCGCCGGCAGGACGTGCCCGCCCCGGCCGTGCGCGACACCGTCGTCATCGCCGGCGCAACCTGGTCCGTGGTGCGCATCATCTCCGGCGACGCATGGACCTGGCGCCTGGAAATCGAGCGCGACGTGCGCGCCACCTTCGGGGAAACGCAGCCATGAGCATCGATACGGGCGGGCCCATGCTGGACTTTACCATCGATTTCGCGGGGCTGGAATCGGCCGCCGGCCAGGTGCGGGCGCTTACCGGCGTTTTTGCCGACGCGCGCGTGCGGGCCATGAAGTCGCTGGGCTTTTTCGTGCAGAAAAGCATGCGCGCCTATATCGAAACCGGCGGCGCCGGCACCTGGCCGGCGCTGCACCCCCTGACTGCGCGCTACTACAAGAAGCGCGGCACCCAAGGCAGTTGGACGCGCCGCGGCCAGGCCCGCGACGACTCCCGTTTTTTCTGGCTGGGCAAGTTCGTGCGCTACCGCGTGGACAAACAGGGCCGGCAAGCCGAGATCGGTTTTGACAAGTCCCGCCAGCCGGATTTCGAGGATCCCTTCCTGGAAAACGTGGCGCGGCGCGCCGAAGAGGGCGAGCACATCCACGTCACGGCCAGAATGCGGCGTTTTTTCGGCGCCACGCGGAGAAAAAGGCCCAAACAGCAGGTTCCGGGGCAGACCTATTTCCCGCTGAAAAAGGGGACCACCGAACTGACCGTGCCGCCGCGGCCCATCTTCGCCCCGGTGTGGCGCCAGGTCGAACCGCAGTTGATGTCTTTGTTTGAAACCAAGTTCTGGGGCGCGGTCCAGCACTATCGGGACCGGCAGGCAGGCAAGTAGATGACCACCACCCGCCAGATGATCGAAAGCGTGCGTAACATCCTGGCCGCCGACACAGACGTGAACGCCTGGTGCCAGGCGAACTTCGGCCGCGGCCTGACGGTTTACATCGGCATCGACGAGGCGCGGCCGGCCCCGCCGGAAGACTATCCCCTGGCGGCGCTGGTGGACCTGCGCGCGCGGGCCGGAAATGCAGCCAACCGCCGCACCTGGGAGCTGCTGCTGGGCCTGGGCGTGATTGCAGAGACCGTCAGCGTGACCGGCAACGTGCACACCTATACGGGCCTTTTGCAGGCCGAGGAGCTGCGCGACCTGGCGGAAAACGCCCTGTTAAAGGGCCTGGCGCTGCCGGGCGTTTCGGCCCGGGGTGTCAGTGCGCGCATCAACATGTTCCCGACCTTCGTCAGTTACACGCTGGTATCCATCGAGGAGATCGCCAGCCGACGCCAGGCGCGTTTTCGCTGACGCGGCCGTCAAACCTTAACCAACCGGGAGGATATGAAAAATGTCTCTATCATCCAACACCGAAAATATCCGCTACAACGGCACGGGCCGCGCCTACGCGGCCGACGTGGGCGGCGCCGGCATGATCGAGCTGGGCGAAATGGACGGGCTCAATTTTTCCGTGGACATCTCCAGCGAGCAGCTCAAGAGCACGCGCCACGCCGCGCGCGCGGTCATCCTGGAAACCGAGACCGACCGCACCGCCAAGGTCAGTTTCGGCCTGCGCGAAATGTCCGAGGAAAACCTCAAGATGGCGCTTTTGGGATCGGCCGTCAACACGGACAACCAGGTGGCCGGCAACGTCTATCAGACTGCGCCCGGCTTCATCGACGACCAGTTCATCGACCTGGGCCAGATGAACGTTTTCATCACCAAGATTTCCGGGGCGCTCACCGGCGCCATCGCCGTGGGCGACACGGTCACCGGCGCCACATCCGGTGCCACCGGCAAGGTGGCCTTTGTGGGCAGCGGCTTCATCGAGCTGGTCAACGTATCCGGCACCTTTCAGGCCGGCGAGCAGGTCGAAGTGGATGCCTCCAACTACCTCACGGCCAGCGGCGTGGAAAAGCTGGAGGACGTCTGCGTAACCGATTCCACGGGCGCCGCGCGCCGGGCCCAGGGGACCGATTACAGCCTGGATCCGGATTACGGCTACCTGCGCAAGCTCTCCGGCGGGGGCATGGCCGGCAGCGACGTGGTGTCCTACGATTACGAGGCCGTGGACCGCAAGTACCTCTATGGCCTGTCCGCCGGGTCCGTGGAAAAAAAGCTGGTCTTCGTGTCGGACAAGGACGACATCGGCCCGCGCCAGCGCTGGACCTTCCACAAGGTCAAGATCAACTTAAACGGCGATTTTCCGCTCATCGGCGACGGCGCGGCCACCCTGGCGGTGAGCGCCACGGTGCTGGCCGACACCAGCCGGCCCAGCGGGCAGGAATACTACAAAGTGGAAATGATGTGAGTTTTTCCCTTAAACCTCGACAACCGGGATCGGGCCGCCTGACGAAATTTAACGCCGGCGGCCCGGCCGTGGGGATAAAATAAAATGCGCAAAAGCAAGACCATCCGGATCGGCGGCCGCGAGATCACCGTCAAGGAGCTGCGCGTCAAGGATATCCGCGCGATTCTGGAAGACGCCGGCGCTGACGGCCCGCCGGCGTTCATCGATCTGCTCTTTCCGGACAGCCTGGGCGGCCGCGCCGTGCAAATCAGCACGGGGCTTTCCGCAGAAACGCTGGACGAGGATTTCACGCCCTCGCAGCTGGAAGCCCTGCTTGCGGCGGTGGACGACGTAAACCCTCATTTCGCCGCCATGGCGGAGCGCCTGGCGGCACTGGGGCGCGCGGCGTCCGCGACCTCGACGCCACCGTCTGCCGCCTCATAATGCTGGGGCACAGCCGCGCCCCCGACTACGGCTGGACTTTCTTTCTGGCCGCCGTCACCGAGGCGGCAAGGAAATAATCCATGGGCAGCAACCAGTACAAGATCACCATCAGCACCGAGGCCAAGGGCGGCGAGCAGATCACCAGGCTGCGCACCCAGCTGGAGACCCTGGGCAGGATCAAGGCCTTCGCGCAGCTCAAAAAGCAGGCCGCCGGCAGCAAAAAAGCCTTTGCCGAGGCCACCGCGCGCGTTAGCGCCCTGGCGCGCGAGATGCGCGCCGCCGAAGCCCCCAGCCGGGCCCTGACGCGCGATTTCGAGCGCGCCAAGAAACAGGCCGCGCGCCTGAAGAGCACCTGGCAGGCCAACGAGCAGAAACTGCAGGGCCTGCGCCGGGCCCTGAAATCCGCCGGCGTGGACACGCGCCGTTTCGCATCCGCGCAAAAGGACCTGGAGCGCGAAACCCGCGCCACGCAGAAGATATTGTCCGCCCGGGCGCGCCTCAACGTGCGGCCCTACAAGGAGATCCGCCACGAGATCCAGGGCCTCAAGCGCGACTACCGCCTTTTGAAACGCTCGGGAAAATTGAGCCACGGGGAACTGTACCGCGCCCAGGTGCAATTAAGGAAGAAAACCGCCGAGCTGCGCGCCGAAACCGGCGGCTGGGCCAACAGCCTGACCCATGTGGGCCGCGGCCTGCTGGCCATGGCGGGCATCGGCTACGGCCTGGCCAAGGCCTTCGGCGCCTACAAGGAATATACCCAGCGCATGGCCGAGGTCAACAGCCTGCTGGATGTTTCCAGGGCCCGCTATCAGGCGCTTTCCAAAGAGATCCTGGGTCTTTCCACGCGCATCCCGCAGACCGCTTCCGAGCTGGCCGCGGCCGAGTATGACATCATTTCCGCCGGCGTGAAACTGGCCGATTCGACGAAGGTGCTGGAGCTTTCCGCCAAGGCCGCCGTGGCCGGCGTCACCGACACCAAGACCGCCGTGCGCGCCGGCCTGGGCGTGATCAACGCCTACGGCATGCGGATCGGAAAATTGGGGCATGTCTATGATGTATTGTTTGAAACCGTCAAGCTGGGCGTGACGACATTCCCGGAGCTGGCCGATGAGATCGGCAATGTGCTGCCCACGGCGCGGGCCGCCGGCGTGCGTTTCGAGGAAGTCGCCGCGGCGATTGCCGCCATGACCAAGGCCGGCATCCGCACGCCCATCGCCGTGACCGCCCTGCGCGGCGCCATCAACGCCCTGTCGGCGCCCACCGACGCGGCCAAAAAACGTTTCGCCGACCTGGGCATCACCTGGAAGGGACTGATACCGACGCTGGCGGCCATCCGCGAAAAAGGGCTTTCCATCGACCAGATGCGCGACCTGATCCCGGATGTGCGTGCGCGCACGGCCGTTTTGACCCTGACGCAGAACTTCGACCAGTTCAAAAAGACCCTGGGCCTGACGGACCGCCAGATCGATGCCCTGGCAAAAGCCTTCGACAAGATGAAGGACACGCCCGAAAACCAGCTCAAGGAGCTTGGCAACCAGTTCACCCTGCTGGAAATCAACCTGGGCCATCTGCTTTCAGCCGGCATTATGCCCGTCGTCAAGGCGCTCAACGAGTTTTTGCCCGATCTTGGTCATGCCCTGCAATATGCGTTCGCCAATATCGATAAATTCTTTACCGGCCTGGAGATTAAGTGGCTTAAGGTTAAAAAGATAATCGAGGAAGCCGGGTCCCTGTCTTTTGCCGACACCTCCGGCATCGACCGCCAGATCGAGGCCGCCCGGCGGCACCTGAAAGTCATCGAACTGACAAAGCGCAAGATCGTCGAGGAAGGGGCCGCCCAAAAGCGCGCCGCGGAAACCGGCGTCAAAGCCCAGCAGCAACTGCGGCGGGCGGCATTGGCCGCGGCCCGTGCCCTGCATGCCCCGTCGCAGGCCGTCGAGGCCAGCGGAAAGGCCCTGGACAGCTTCGCGCGCCAGGCGCGCGCGGCCTACCGCGACGCGACGCGCGAGGCCAAGACCTACGCCGCCAACGTCAAGCGCCTGAAACGCGCACTGGCCGGCGCCGAGATCTCGGACAAGGACCAGATCCGCGAGCTCAACCGCCGTCTGATGACCGAGGAAGACGCCTGGAACGACCGCCGCAAGCAGGCCGCCGAGAAGCTGTCGGCCGCCAAAAGGGCCCTGGCGGAAAACGATTTCAAGCTGTCGGCGCGCCTGATGAATGAATCCAAGCGCCTGTACGCCGGCCTGGCCACGGAAGTCAAAAAGACCGACGACAAGGGCAAAAGCGTGGTCGCCCAGAGCCTGGAGGACAGCATCACCATCGCCAAGCAGGGCCTGGCGCAGGTCAGCGATTTCCGCAAAAAGCTCTACGACGTGCAGATCAAGGACCAGCAGCAGCTGCAAAAGGACGCCGAGAAGCGCGCCGGGCAGATCAAGGCCGCGCTCGATGCCATTGTCCGGGATCGTAAGGCGCATATCACCATCGAGCTGGAGCGCGTGCACGAGGCCGCGAACGAAATCAATGCCCTGATCCGCGACGAGACCAAGAAAATCAAAATCGAGGTCGTCCGCGAGGTCAAAACCGTGCAGAAACACGCCGCCGGCGGCCTGGCCACCCTGGCTGCCGGCGGGCGGCTGGCCGGCTACGGCGGCGGGGACCGCATCCGCGCGCTGCTGGAGGCCGGCGAGTACGTGGTGCGCAAGGAGGCCGTGCGCAAGTACGGCGCCGGGTTGCTGGACGCCATCAACAATTTGCGCCTGCCGGACCTGGGCGCCATCGTTTCCCGCCAGCTGGCGGCTTTCGATGCATCCAGGCTGCGCGGCCCGGCCCTGGGCTTTGCCGCCGGCGGACCGGTGCCCACCGAGGCCATGACCATCAATTTGCGGGCCGGGTCCGCGGAGATGCCGCTCACCGTGGCCGGCCCGCCGGCCGTCACCCGGCAGATGGTGCGCGCCTTCGAGGCCGAGCTGCGCAAGATGGGGCTGTCCCATGGCTGATCGGACAACATCCGGCCGCCGGGGATGCAACGCCGGATTGCCGGCCGCCAAAGCGGCCCGGATAAAAACCGGCGCCGCCATTTCGCGTATAGCGGGACTTTTTATCTTTATGCAGCCTGACCCCTTCACCCCATATCAGGAACTTAACCTGTGACGCAATTTGCCATCTATTCCACCGATATCGATCCCACCACGGACCCGGCCTCCGCCAACCCGGCCCCGGCCACCCTGGTGGTCTTTCCCCAGGACCCCATCTTCGGCGATGCCGAGTTCGACGAAGAACGCGGGGCCGCCGGCCGCGGATCGCACATGCGCACCCTGGGCGGCGTGGTGGTGCAGGATTTCGGCCCCCAGGAAAAGGACGGCGCCATCTACATCGCCGACCGCCGGGTGCTCGTGGAGGGGACCTTTATCGCCGACATGCGGGCCCTGCACGATACCGTGGACGGCGAATACTATTTTACCGAGGGCCTGCGCGTCTGGAAGGTGCGCTTTGCGCGCCCGGACGGCTTCAGGGCCTGGCGCGACCTGTTGTTCAAGATCCGCGAGGCCGTGGATGTCTGGTCCTACGAGATCAACCTGCTCGTTGTGGCCAGGGAGATATGAGCCATGCCCCTGGGCTGGAAAATCGAATACACGCCGCCGGGCGGCGCCGCCGGGGACATCAGCGCGCTGGTGGCCGGCTTTTCCATCACCGCGAGTCTTGAGGCCTATTGCCGCGAGCTGACCGTCGATGTCATCGACCGCGCCTTTTTCGATGCCCTGGACTTTTCAATCATCCCGCAAGCGCCGGCCCTGGAGGTCTTCACGCGCACGGACAGCGCCTGGGAGAGCCAGGGCAAGTTTTTCATCGAGCGCCCGGTGTTTGCCGCCGACCCGGACAGCGATGCGGCGCGCGGCATCTGGGGGCGCTCCGCCACCGCCGCGGCCGGCGAGCCCTTTGCCGCGCGCATCACCCAAAGCTGGGAGGCGGACACCACCTTTTACGCCGTGGCCGCCGAAATGTGCGCCGCCGCCGGCCTGCCCTGGCAGGACAGCGACGCCGACATCGATGATTTCGTCATTTTCGCGGGCACCTACACGGCCGAGAAAAAATATCCCATCGAGATCCTGCAGGAGCTGGCGAAACTGGCCGGCGCCCTGGTTTCCTGCGACCGCACGGGCCATCTGCGCATCCGCGCCATCGATTACGCCCCGGCCGCGGCCGATATCAGCGTCGATGATGCCGTGATCCGGCGCCTTACGGTCCAGCCGCGCTACCCGCGCTTCGGCAACCGCGTCAAGATCATCCCCACGGGGTCGACTTCCGGCTACCGCCTGCGGCTGTATGTCCCCGACGCCTGCATCGACGCCCGCAGCGCTTTTACCAAGGCCGTTTACGCGCGCGTCACCGACAGCGATGGAAAGCCGGTTGCAGGCGCCGTGGTCGACTGGTCGCTAACCTTCGCCGGTACCGGTACCCAGGGTCTGGCCGGCCTGGCGGTGGCCAACGGCAACACCGGCAGCGAAACCATTTTCAACGAGCGCCAAAGGGCCGAGAGCTTCTACCGCGTCAAAACCAGCCTGCCGCCGGCCACGGTGCTGGGTATCCATGCTGAAGGCGACGTCGCCCGGCGGCATAATCTGGTTTCCGGCGGTTACAGCATCGAAGACGGCACCATCGTGCTGGCGGATGCCCTTGCCTACTGCGACCAGGCCCTGGTCATCGACTACACGGCCGATGGCATCGCCGTAAACGCCCTGCTGCCGGCCGGCGCGCCCGGTACAAATGGCCAGAGCGCCACCCTGACGGCATCGGTGGGCGGCGTGCGGGACACGGCCGACATCTACATCAACAATCCGTGCCATTGCCCCATATCCCTGGCGCTGACCGCCAAGCCGTCATCGATCAACATCCACGAGGAAAGCAGGCTTTTGGTGTACGCCGAGGCATCCGGCGGGCCCGTCACCGACGGCCGCCAGGTTTTTTTATCGCAGCAAAACCGCGTGGGGTTTTTAAAGGCCACCCTGCTGCGCCTGGCGGCTGTGGCCATCAGCGACGAGCCCGTGCGGGCCGTCAACGTGGTGGCCGGCATCACCCAGTGCGATGTTTCCATGTGGCCCTCGTCGGTCTACGCGGTCTATGCGGCCGATGACGACGGTAAGCGCAGCGGGCCCAACCTGTACGCGTCGCACATGGGCAAGCGCATCAACCTGGCCGCAACGCTTACGACCGGCACCAATCTGCTGGTCAGCTACTACGCCCTGGGCGCGGCCGTGACCACCTTTCGCGGCGGCATCGCCGGCACGGCCCATATCCGCGCGCAGATCCGCGCGCACACCGAGGCGCCCGTGGAGGCCGCGGCCGACATCACCGTGGCCGACCCGGTGTCGCCCGTGGACGACAACTGGACGCCGCCCGGCTGGGACCCCTGGAGCGAGCCGGCCTGGGACGATCCCGGCTACTACGGCGATGACAGCTACGAGGAGCCGGATCCCGGCGGCGACGGCGACACCGAGACCGACTGCGCCACCTTGTGCGACACCCAAAAGAGCGACTGCGAGAAGGCCTGCGCCGAGCAGTACCCCGGCGGCGGCCAGGGTTATGACGACTGCATGACGGCCTGCGGCAACGACTACGACAGCTGCAGCAGCGACTGCACGGCCGCCAACGACCCTGCCGCGAAAGACGGCAAGTGGGACCCGCAGTTCGAAGAGACCACCTGCAACGGCGCAACCTGCGGCGAAAACGAGCGCTGCTGCGCCGTGGGCACGGATTTCGACTGCCGCACGGACCAGGCCTGCGCCGACGCCCAGGGGTCGTCCTACGGCGGCACCGGCGACGACTGCGACGCGGCCTGCGCGGACGAGCTGAACCGCTACGGCACCACGCGCGTCTTCGACGACGGTTCCATGCGCACCATCGATCAGATCGTGCGCCAGGATTACGGCTACACGGACGATTCGTCCGCCCAGTACTGGGACAAGTACAACGCGCTTGCAACCCAGGCGCAGGCGGACTGCGTGGAGGCCTGCCAGGGCTGCGCGGCGGCGGCGCCGATTACCAGCGATGCGCCCGAGACCCTGGCGCCGGGGCAAAGCGCCATCGTGACCATCTCCGGCGGCAGCGGCGAACTTACGGTCACCCAGGACACCGCCGGCGTCGCCGGCCAGGGATTCAGCCTGGCCGCGCTGGCCGGCAACCAGATGGTGATCGACCAGGCCGCCGACGGCTGCGGGTCCGGCAAGTTCGTCGTATCGGATGCCTGCGGCCATACCCACGACGTGATCATCCGCAGCACCAGCGGCATATGGGTGTTCAAGGGCCATATCTGCGGGCTGCCCGGTCCGGTGGCGCCCGATTACGCGGACTGCGCCGGCGCCCAGTTCATTTATTCCAAAACCGAGGGCAATAAATACCAGTACCAGAATATGCGTGCCTCCGCCGGCGGGATCTACTGCGACCGGTGCGGCGGCGACCCGACTTATCAGTTCTGCGGAACCGCCTATGACCAAATCCAGTGCCTGAACCCCAATGAAATGAATTGTTCCCCGTTGCCGGAGCCCTGCCATGGGGAGGTGCTCTTTTGCTGGTGCGGCGAACTGGCTTACAAGGAGTGGGAGTGCCTCTAGATGGATAAAACGAAGCTGCTGGAAATCGAAGCCGCCGTGCGGCCCTTTCGCGCCGGCTATCTGCAGGATTACCTGACGTTGCACGCTCACCTGCAGCAGCGCGGGATCACGGCCGCCATGCTGCGCGCATACCTTAAACAGCGCATCGCTACGCTGCGCCGGTCCGATCAGCGCAGCGCGGCCCGGATCCGCGCCGCGAACCGCGCGGCCCGCATCTGGCGCGAAAAAGCGCCGCGCTGCGAAAGCTGCGGCGGACAGCTCAAATTGTCCCCCGGCGATGATGCCGACAGCCACTGGTGGTGCCCGGCCTGCCGCTGGGGGCGCTATGACCCGCGTCCGGTGGATAAGATCCTGGCGGATCTGGGCATAGCGCCGCAACCGCAACCCCCAAGCCGAAACCCGGGAGGATATCATGGCTAAACCGAATACCACTTTTCTCTACAACAACACGGCCAACGACGGCGCCAACAGCGGCAACGCCTCCGGCGGGGCCGGGGATCTGTCCTCCAACTGGGTGGTCATCGACCTGGCCAACGACAAGCTGATGTTTTTAGACAGCCAGCAAAACGACGGCGATGCCCGCACCGGCGCCAAGTACCCCGTCATCATCCCGGATTCCGGGGACCTGGAGGCGCCCAAGACCTTCGTGGACGACTACAGCGCCGGCGTCTTCGACCAGGTGCCCCTGGCCGGCACCACGGCCGGCGGACAGAACGGTGGGGACACGCAATATGTGTTCGCCGTCTATTTTGACGGGCCCACGGCCGGCATCCCCTACCTGGAGGCCTGGGACGACAATACGCACGCCGCGGCCAATGACGCCTTTTTAGGCGCCGGCACGCCGGCGGATTCGACCTTAAAAGCGATCACCACCACCAACGGGTCGCCCGGCGCGGCCACCTGGGCCGGCACGCCCCTGGCCGGCGAGACGTCGCGCATTTCGCTGGACACGGCCGCGCTGGCCGCCGCCAAGAACCTTTATTTCAATATCAAGCAGGTGGTCCCCAGCACGTTCACACCCGAGGAAAACAGCGCCGTCGTGCTGACCCTGCGCTACCTGTACAGCTGAAGGAACGGCATGCATATCGCGCAATCAAACTATCATCTGGCCTGGCGCCTGCGCGCGCGTTTTGCCGGCAACCGGCCGCCGCGCGAATATATTAGCCGCGACGTGCGGCACGCCGACCCCGGCTGGGGCGGCGAGGTGTTTGCCCGGCCCATCCGCCGCCTGGAGTTCTTTTTGCCCACGGGCCACGTGATCGTGCTGGCCGGCATGCGGCGCTACAACTTCTTTGCCGAGGCCGTGCAAAACCTCTCCGGCGGCCGCACCCACGTTGCCGCCTGCTGGCTGTGCGGGCACCTGCCGGACCGCGACCTGGTGGAAATGTGGCGCATTACCAAAGGCAAAATCATCCGCCAGCGCAAGCCCTTCGGCCGCGAGTGGGGCGGCACGGCCATCCGCGGCTGGAAGGCGGGGGCTGTGGGCGCCGCGGTTGAAAGCCGCATCCGGGAGGCCGCATGAGCTGGGCGCACAGCATCGGGATCACCATCGACCACACCAGGATCGATGCCGCCCTGACCGATTTTCCGCTGCAGGTCAACCTGGCGGCCGCCTGCGGCCTGAGCGGCTTCGACGCCACCGATGTCTTCACCGAGCTGGGGAGCAATTCCAAAAAAATAAAAATCGAGGATGCCGGCAACAACCAGCTCTATGTGGAAATCGAACGCTGGGATGCGGCGGCCGAATCCGCCCAGCTGTGGGTCAAAGTGCCGTCAATCTCCGCCTCCGCGGACACAATCCTGACCCTGTACTACGACAGCACCCAGCCGGACAATACGACCTACGTGGGCGCCATCGGCGCTGCGCCGGCGCAGAATGTGTGGGACAGCGATTTTGCCGGGGTTTACCATCTGTCGCAGGATCCCGCCGGCGGCAGTGGCAGCATCAAGGATTCGACGTCCAACGGCTATAACGGCACGCCCCATGGCAGCATGACTTCCGGCGATATCGTGGACGGTGTTACGGGCCAAGCCCTGGATTTTGATGGGGCCGATGATCGCATTACTGTATCTGGCTGGGATCCAAATGGTGCCGCGCAGGTAACAGGAGAATTGGTTTTTAGTGTCGATACCTTTGACGGCGTGAAACAAGCGCTTTTTATGAGCTATTCAGGAAGCAATGCAAGTTTTTTAATGGATATCGACACGGATGACAAATTACGCGGCAACGCGGTCGTCAATGGAGTCGGACAAGTAGTAAAATCCGCGGTTTTAAACAGCGCCCAGTGGTATTACGGGAGTTACAAGTGGTCGTCCCCCAATGCGCCTGGGTTAAACTTGGATGGCACGCAACTGTTGGGATCAGCCGTTTCTGGTACGCTCAACAAGCCGGGCGGCAACTGGAGCATTGGGAATTGGGATGGCGTGGGGCGATATTTCGATGGCAAGATTCAGGAAGTTCGTTTTTCAAAGATTGAACGATCAGATGCTTGGATTGCAGCGACCTATCACACCACCTTCGACAACCTGACCACCCTTTCCGGCGCCCAGACCACCGTACTGGTCGACGCCCGCCTGGACTTGACCGCCGCCGGCTGGGAGCGGGACGACCTGGCGTCCGATCTGTCCGCCCTGGCGCGGGCCCTGGAGGACCTGGCCGCGCACTTCATCGCCCATGGCTATGGCCGCCAGGATTTCGAGCTGTTTTTGTCGGCCCGGGTGGGCGGGCTGGAAGACCTGGCAACCCTGCTGTCGGCCTGGCGCCAGGCGCGCGGCGACCTGCCGGTATTTCTGAAAACCATGGGCTACGGCCGCGCGGACCTGGCCACGCCCCTGCAGGCCGCGGACCTGTTTTTTAATGACCTGCCGGCCTTTTTGAAAACCCTGGCCGCTGATCGGCGGGACCTGCCCATGCCGCTGGCCGCCGCCGGCACCCGCCGCCTGGACCTGGCCGCCTTTTTGTCCGCCGGCGACGGCACGGTTTTGTCCGACCTGGGCGCCTGGTTTGCCGCCACCGACGGCACCCAGACGCAATCCCTGTCCCTGGCGCTGTCCGCCATGCGTTTATCCCCCCTGTTCGTGGCCACCGTGGCCCAGCGCCTTTCCGCCAACATCACCGAGGTGACATAAATGGCCTTTGCGATCAGCAACTGGAACCTTGACCCCAACCGCGAGTGGTTCGTGCGTTTGAATTGGGCGGATCCGGTCGTTAGCGTCGAGCTGTACCTCACCCAGGCCGACGCCCAAAACCAAACCGGGCGCCAGGCCTCCGGATCCGCGGCACCGGGCGGTGACGTCGCGGTGATCCTGACGGCGGATCCCGGGGGCCCGGAGATCTCGTTCTTCCAGGAAACCGAGGCCTGGCACCTGAAGATCAGCGGCCAGGCCGGGGATCCCACGGCCATTTTGCGCGTGCGTGCGTTCGTGGACCTGGACGACATCACGCACCCCATCTACCGCAACCCGTTGCTCATCACGCGCCGCGCCGCGGCCGGGATCGACGCGCACACGCATGTCGAGCTGCTGCGCACGCTGGAGCTGGCCGCGCATTACCCGGATGCCGAGCCCGGCCAGGTGGTGGGGCTCAGCAGCGCCCGGCGCGGCCTCGATGTCCTGTGCCAGGTACGCGATTTCACGATCACCGGTGATCCGGACCACCTGGTCACCACCATCAACTGCGCCGCCTACACGGCGCTGACACGCTGACATGCTGGAGAAACTGCTCAAGCCGCGAACCAAAGTTTTTGCCTACGGCCGCGTGGTGGCCACAAACGCCGCCGACAACACCGTGCAGGTCCGCCTGACCTCCGGACTGACCCTGTGGGCCGCGGCCGGATCCGATGCGCCGGATATCGGCGCGCCCGTGGTCATCGCCGGCCAGCCCGGCGACGCGGCGCGCTTTGTGGTGCAGCGCGCCGGCGGCTTCCTGCCGGCCACCAGCACCGTCATCGCACTTTAGCCTGACAAGGGGGTATACCATGAACCTGAAGCTGACAGACCGCCGCACCGATTACCTGCTGATCGCCGTCATGGCCGCGGCCCTGGTGCTGATTTTCCTGACCGCCTGGGCCATGGCCGGCGAGGTCACCCTGGCCTGGGATTACACCGATTTTGCCAAAATCGACGGCTTCAAGGTCTACCAGGACGGCGTCAAAATCGCCGACGTGGTGCGCGCGGATCCCGCCGCCGACCCGCCCGTCAGCTGGCACGTCACCGGCCTGGCCGATGGAAAGCACTACTGCTGGTATGTGACCGCCTTTAAGGGCGCCTACAAGAGCCTGCCGTCCAACACGGTCTGTGTGACCTGGAGCGATACGCAGGTCATCGAGCTGCCGGCGGCGCCGGCGCAGCTGATCCTGAAATTCAAATAAAAATGGCGGGGGGTATGGCCATGGGCGATTTACTGGTGTTGTTGAAGGGACTGGATTCGGTGGTGGCCGTGGCGCTGCTGCTGGTGATTTTCTGGCAGTTCCGTCTGTTTGACCGCCTGAGCAGCCAGTTGACCCAGAACACCCAGGCCGTGGTCAAAATGGTGGCGCTGCTGGAGATGCTGACCCAGCACAAGACCGGCGCCTGCCGCCTGGAGAGCGGAGAGGACCAAAAATGACGCTGAAAAGATTCAAAGACATGCAGCGCGCCATCGGTGCGCAGATCGCGGATGCCCACCAGCGCCTGAAGGAGGTGCGCCGCAATATCTTAAACCGCCGCGTGCTGGTGGTGGACGATGAACCGCTCTTTCTGGGCGCCGTGGCGTCCTGGCTGGAAAGCTGGGGCTACCATCCCCTGTTCGCCAAGTCCGCCGAGGACGCCCTGGATGTGTTGAACGACTGCATCATCTGGGTGGTGCTCATCGACCTGAAACTGCCCACGGTGGACGGCATCACGCTGTGCCGCCGCATCCGGCATCAATGCCCGCTGATCACCTGCCTGGCCGTCACCGGAAATCCCGCCATGAGCCGGCTCAGCGAACTGCGCGCGGCCGGCTTCGAGGATTGCTTTATCAAACCCTTCGACTGGAACCGCCTGCGCCGGTCCCTGGCCGGCGTGTTCGCGCGCCTGGAGTACTGGGCCAAGCAAAATGACGACCGTGACCATCATCAACCCCACGGGTAAAGGCATCCGCAGCGATCCGGCCGGATCGGGCCTTTACGGCGCGCCGCGCGGCAACCGCCGCCACCGCGGCCTGGATCTCTTGTGCGCGCCGGGCCAGACGGTCGTCGCGCCCCTGGCCGGCCGGATCGTGCGCATCGCGCGGCCCTATGCCGACGACGCCCACTTAAGCGGCCTGCTGATCGCCGGCGCGCGTATGGAAATCAAACTCTTCTACCTGCAGCCCCATGCCCGCCTGATCGGATCCGACGTGCGCGCGGGCGACGCCGTCGGCATCGCCCAGGACGTCACGTTCCGCTATCCGCACCAGGGCATGCGGCCGCACATCCACATGGAGGTGACTGCATGCGATCCCCTGCTGTTTTTGCGCTTGGAACCTTGATGCTGTTTTTAGCCGCCGGATGTACTTCCTGGGTCAAAAACCCGGTGATCGACCCCAACTACGCCGCCCAGATCAAGGCCTGGCGCAACTGGGCCGAAAAAGCCGCGAACCACAAGATCTTCGAGATCCGCGGCACCGAGGACCATCCCGTCAAGATCGTCGGCACCTTGGCCTATTACGGCGATTTCCGCCTGTCCCCGCCGCCCGTCTTCCACGCCCCCCCTTCCGGTTTGAAAATCTTCATGGACGGCCTGGTGCGCCTGGCCCCCTACGGCCTGGGCGGCTACGGCCTGTGGGCGCAGCATGCCACCACGTCGGATTTCATCAAGGCGGGCTACGGACGGCCGGCATCCGGGCCGGTCAGCAGCACGTCCAACAACTACACGATGAACGCCAACGCCAACAACAACGCCGGGCCCGGATCCGTGGAATGGAACCTGGGCAGCAAGAACCCGGTGGACAACTCGGCCACGGCCCCGCCGCTGGTCGTGGGAGGCCCCTGACATGACGGGCTGGAAAATGCTGATGTACGCGCGCCTTTTGTGGAAGCTGGCGGGCAAGGACGCCGTGGACATCTGGCTGCGCGACTGGGAGCACGAGGCCGACCCCGAAACCGAAAACCGCCTGACGCCGCACGGCAAGGCCCAGATCCGGCGCATCTGCGCGCGCCTGCGCCGCCGGCTGGATATGCCGCGAAAGGAGAAGCAAGATGAAGATCTACGGTCTTAGAAAATGGCTGTTCGCCGTCACCCTGGTGGTGGCCGCCTGCCTCATGTGGGCCTTTGTCAGCGAAAAGGCCGGCATGGCCTTCATGGGCCTTTTGGGCGTGGCCACCCAGCACCTCTTCGACGGCCTGAAAAAGAAACCATGAGCAGCAGCCGCCGCTACCGGCGCATCCGTCAGGCCATGCGCACCGGTGACCTGCTCTTGTGGCGCTCGGAAACGCTCCTGGGCGCCCTGATCCGCTTTTTTTCGCACGGCAACGTCAACCACGCATCGCTGGTCATCCGCTTCAAGGAATACGAATCGGGACTGCCGGGCCGCCGGTTTTGTCTGGAGGCCCTGGCCGGCGGCATCGAGCTGCGCCTGGTCAGCCGCCGCCTGGCGAACTTTGCGGGCCGCTGCTGGTGGTATCCCCTGCGCGCAAAATACGACAGCCGCCGGCCGCACATGGCCGCCCTGGCCCTGGGCTACGTGGGCGTGCCCTACGACTACGAATCCCTGTTCGCCAACATCAGCGGCCGCGTGCTGGCCGATTCCCGCCGCTTCTTCTGCTCCGAGTACGTCTATCAGTGCGGCATCGAGGCCGGCCTGCCCGACTGGGAATCGGGCCGCACCCCCCGCCCCGCCGACATGCCGCAACTCAACTGGTGGTCCGACCCCGTGGAGATCACGCCGCCCCCGGCTTGACATCCCGCATCGGCAAACCGGATGCTTCATTTGGACGCAGAATGTCGGCGGTCCAGGATCTTGCGCAGCTTCCATGCCAGGCCTGTGCCGCTCACCGGTTTCATCTGCACTTCGTCGATACCGGCCATAGAAAGCCATTCTTTGGACAATTTCTCGCTAAACCCGGTGCATAGAATAATAGGGACATCCGGCCTTATCCTTTTAATTTCCATGGCCAGTCGGTCACCCGTCATGTTCGGCATGGTCAAATCGGTGACGACGACATCATAGCGGTCCGGATTGGCCCGGAAGGCTTCCAGCGCGTCGATGCCGCTTACCCGCGTGGTAACTTCAAAACCGAAGGATTCCAGCGAAAGGTAGAGCATCTGCAGGATCGATTTTTCATCATCGACGATCAGAATGCTTCCGCTGCCGAAAGGTATGCCTTCAACCTCCTCTATTTGCGGTTTTTCATCCGCCGCCATATCCTCCAGCATCGGAAAATACAATTCAAACACCGTCCCGGCGCCCGGTTCAGAGGAAACATCGATATATCCATCCAGCTCGCTGACGATGCTATGCACCACCGCCAGCCCGAGGCCGGTCCCTTCACCAGGCATCTTGGTGGTGAAATAGGGATCGAAAATACGATGGATCTGGCTTTTGGGAATTCCGGGCCCGGTATCCGACACGCTGATCTTGAGAAACCGGCCCCTGGACATTCCCGGATTTTCCCCGGCCCCGGATTTATTTTGAATGACGGTTTCCAGCCCAACTTCCAGGATACCGCCCTTTTCTTTCATGGCCTGGCCCGCATTGGTGAAAAGATTCATGAAGATCTGGTAAATGTCAGTGGGATCGGCCATGATCGCCGAAGCGTCGGGCGGCAGATTCTGCCGGATCTCGATGGTTGACGGCAGTGAATGCCGCACCAGTTTGAGGGCTTCTTTCAGAATCGGGACCACCAGCAATGGCCGGGCCTGCTTTTTCTCCTGTCGGCTGAAGGCCAGAATCTGGCCCACAAGCTCCTTGGCCCTGTTGGCACTGCTCAGCGCCTCTGCGAGATCCTGCCGGGCATGCGCATTTTCAGGCAGATCCATCATCGCCATCTCGGTAAAACCCATGATCGACATCAGAATATTGTTGAAATCATGGGCGATGCCGCCGGCCAGGGTGCCGATGGCCTCCATCTTCTGGGATTGGCGCAGGCGCTCCTCAAGTTTTACCCTGCTGGTAATATCACGGCCGAGGATCAGCAACTCGCGGCGCCGGCCGTCCTGGTGAAAAACGGGCATTTTGATGACATCGAAAATCCGGTTGGGTCCGTTGGGTGTCGGGATCTCCTCCTCGTTGCGGGAAAGATCGCCCTTCTTCCATGCTTTTTCATCGGTTTGCGCGCAGACCAAAAGGGCATCCCGATAAAAAGGAGTGGACAGAGACAATTCCTCGTCGGTTCTGCCCCTGGTTTCCACTTCCTCAAGTTGGAAAAGTCTTAGATTCGCCCGGCTGGAGGCCAGCCATCGGCCGCGGCCATCCTTGAAGCAAATGCTGTCGGGAGTGGTGTCCAGCAGCATCTGGAGCCGCTCCTGGCTTTCCTGCAGGTTTTGCTCAAGCTCCTTGCGCTGCGACAAATCATGGATGGAATGCAGAACTTTCGCAACATCGCCATCAGGATCGGCAATGGGGTAGGTGCTGATCTTGAGGTGTCTGCCGGAAGATCCATCGAAAATTTTGGCCTGGCAGGGTACCTGATCGGTCAAGGTTTTTTCCAAGGTGCAGAAATCCGGGGGATGGTCCAGTTTATGGAATAGCTCGTAGCAGAATCCCGCGGGAATATCCACATCATCCAGCCCCAGTTCGGCTTTCTGCGCGCGATTCATGCGAATGACCCGATAATTCGCATCGATAATGCAAAGAGGATTGCTGACCGCGTCGAACGCCCGCCAACAAAACTCCGAATCGCATTGCGTTTCGGACAGTTCTTGCTCCAATTCGCGGATTCGCAAGGCCATCATTTCTTTCTGATGTTCCAGTCGACGGATGGTCTGTTCCAGCGTTTCCTGTGACACCGCATCCTTCATCAAAATCCTCCTGCTGCAAGGGCCCTTTGAAGAATCACCCGGCCGGCCTGCCGGACATATTGATTGTATTATCGGCAACCAGATGCATTCTGCAAAGAAAAAGATCATCCCTGCAAAAAAGGATTGCTCAAAGCCCCTGAAATATGAAATAGCGGTAGATATCCGGATTATTTTGGCGGGCTGTTTTTTTGGGCATACACTTCCCGGATGCTCAAAACACTACCTTTTTTCCGATGTCTTTTCAGCATCTTGGAACCGCTCCCTGACCTTCACACGGTAGAAGTCGCAGGTTCAAATCCTGCACCGCCTACCACAATAAATACAGGGGGTTGCGGATTTTTCCGCGACCCCTTTTTTGATTTAGAACCCCGCCGCCAGGGGTGGCATATCAAATATGCTTCGATTTTGCCAACGCCACAGGCAGGCAGGGATCCGTACACTCTCTGCCGACTGCCGGTAAGTTATACGGTATACGGCCCCGATCTGTGGAAGGGAGCAATCATCTGGTCGGACCAATGGATGGTGCCATGCCTTCAGGCCAGGTTCAGGGTTGATGAAAGGATCAGGTCGCCTCTCTTGCCAAAGGCGCGCACGCCGATTTTACGCTGCGGCCAATCGACGTCGATCTGGCAGAAATTGTCTTTCTGAGTGAAGCTGCCGGCACGGTAATCCATCTGAATTCCCCTGGCGGCATCGATCTCGAAGGTATCGCCCTCTTTTTTGGAGTCGTGCACGTAGTGCGACGGTTCGCCATCGGCGAACCAGAAGGGCCAGTAGAAAGCCGAACTGGTGATGGAAAAAGCCTTCAGCGCCTTCACGGCCGGCGGCCCGGAGAAAGATATGCGGGCCACATTGGAACAGTGGATATCGCCCGACAGGAACACCACGTTCTGGATCCGGTGCTCGACGATGTGTTTCAGCAACGCCCGCCGGGTTTCCGGAAAGGCCGGCCAGGAGTCGCTTTTGTCCTTGTGCCGGTCGCTGCGCGTGGTCAACACCGGATTGGGCACGAAAACGGTGGGCGATACGATGAACTTGGGACGGGAGTCGTTTTTGTGCTCGCTCAGCCAGTTCAACAGATGGTTGAGTTGTCCGGGTTCCCGGACCGGGTCCTGGGGTGGGCGCCCGAGCATGTGGTTGTCGGCCAGGCCCGGTTCGTCGTCCTTATAGCGCTGGGTGCGTTGATCCAGCACGAAAAAGGGAAATCCGCCGCAATCGAAATGATAATACAGCCGTCCGTCGAAGTTGCGCGGCCCGTGACTCCACTGGTAACTCATGTAGGCGCCGATGGCCAGGTTGAACAGGATTCGTTTTTGGCGGTCGGAGTTGATGGCGTCCTGGGTCCAGTTGTCTTCGATTTCATGATCATCGAGAATCATATATTGCGGCGTGTTTCGCAGCAGCCGGCGCATGTTGCGCGACCCGAAAGCGCCAAAATAGCGGTCCTGGAACTCCTCGAAAGTATCGGCAAGCCCGATGGGAATGGCCTTGTTGAGCATGTCGGCGTAAATCTGGTCGCCCACCATGAGCACAAACTGCGGTTTTTTGCCCATGCGGCGGCGCTGCATCCGTTGCAGCATGGGGCCGAAAATCCTGTCCGAGTGTTTCTTTTTCCAGAACAGGCCGGGGTAATGGCAGGAGCCCAGCAGAAAGCTGAAACGCTTCTGCCGTACGGGAAAGGTTTTAAATCGCGCCTCGGCGGCCTCCGTCGGCAGGCCGGCCAGGTCCTCGGACCATACATCGGCGGGCGGCAGCCGGCGGGCAATTTCCGCATCGTTTACGGACTGATCGTTGGGGAAAGCGTCGTCGAGCACCAGCGAACCCATCTTGACGCGGTAGGCGGTATCGGGCTGCAGGGCGAAAACATTTTGATGGTCCTGGGTGTTTAGCCCCGCCTGCACCCCCAGGTTGAAGGTGCCGGTGCGGTCGTATTCGCGATGCAGGCGAAAGTAGGCGCTGCGCGCGGGGTCGCCGGGTACCGGCTTGCCCCGCTCATCGAGCACCGTCAGAACACCGATGGTACGGCGGTCTTCGGAAAGCTGGCTTCCCCGGTCCGCAGGATCCCCGGCGCGCATCCACAGCCGGCAGGAAGTCGGCGTCGTATGTCCCACGATGGGACCCAGGGTCGGTGGTCGCAATGCACTCATGGTGTTCCTCCCTCCTTTTCACTGCTGCCGGCCTGCTGAGCCGTTCGGTCACTGCAGCGCACAGGGTCAGCCGTTACGTTCCAGGTGGTTGAGTATCAGTGGATAAACATCCCGGGCTGCATTTTTACCGAAGATGCAGTCTATGTGTCCGTAGCCTGAGATAACATGCCTTTCGTACAGGTCTCCGTTGACATCACGCAGGGCATCAAAGGTGCGCTGGGTGCTCTGCGGGTGATAACACTGGTTTTCGGCTCCGTGGATGAAACAGATCGGCAGGGCCAGTCGCTGGAGATGATCCATGTAGCGCTCGGTACCGTCGGCCGCCACCAGATGCCCCGTGCGTACCATCTGCGCCAGATGCTCCAGGGCCGAAATCGAGGCAATGCCGAACATCTCGTGCAGGGCATTGTGGGTAGCCGTGTTGAGTTGGTTATGCTCGTAGAGCAGTCCGTATAAAAAGGTGATGCGGTGGCATACTTCACTGCGGCAGCGTTCGTCGAAAGGTACCGGCTGCAGCAAAAGGGCTTTGTCAAACAGTCGGTCCGCCCAGTCGGCATGGGTGTCCACGTAAGCCGTAAGCGAATCGACCCCCAGCATTTTAAGCACCGCGGGGAAATGCAGCCCGGTTTTGATGCGCGTGAGCAGCGGAGCCTGGATGTGCGCCGCCACCTGCGAACAAACGATCGAACGGATACCCGTCAACCCCTGCAGCATGGCCATGAAAAACGTCGTTGACCCGAAACAGTGCACCACCGCCTGCAGGTCAGCGGCACCGGTGACGGCAAGCACTGTTTCAATGGCGGCGGGATAGTCCTTGCCGGCGATATCGTCGGCGCTGAACTGAGTTTTGGAAGCTTCCAGTTCGATACTTGCCCGGTAGTCCAGCAGCCAGACATCGTAGCCGTGGGAGTACAGGTATTCGGTCAGGTTGGTGTCGATGGTGTCGATGCTGAAAATGCGGCTGGACACACCCAATCCGTGACTGAGCAGGACCGGCCCCTTGTTTCCTCCCCGGTAGCGGGTCAGCCGCAGGGCCACGTCATCGGAAGTCATTACAGCGTGGATTTCGGGCGCCCGGGTGCGCAGAGGGCGCCTTTTGCGTGCGGGCGCCTGCGGGTCAAAAACGGATGGACGGGCAAAGATGCCGCCGTAGATATCGAACAGCGTTCCGGCAAAAAAACTTCCAAACTGCAGCAGGTACGCAAGACGACGGCCGGTATCGGGCACGTTTGTCACTTCCATGGTGGTTAACTGGCGCAGGAAATCGTCGGGCGCGATCCTTAAGATGCCCTTGCCGATGGCAGCATCTGAGCCCCCGCTGTCTGCAAAAACCGTGATATACAAAGTGGTGGTATCGGCCCACGGGTCTTTGCCCTGGCTCTTGGGGATGGCTTTAAAGCCGTAAAAACGATAGGCCGGGCCTTCCTGGGCCTGCAGCTGCATTTGATAGGTCATCTGCCTGTATCCCGGTCGGTCGGGATCCTCAGCGAAAAGACTGAAGTGACCGTCAATAACCTGCAGCGGTTTGGCCGACAGCGACGGCGCGCTGACCGTCCCGTACAACCGCGCGGAATGCGAAGGATCGTGCAACATTTGCTCGAGGTCGTCCGAGACGATGGTGAGGGTAAATTCAAAAGGGGAATGGTTCTTTTTGCCGGCCGCTGCCGCCGGTTCGAAATGCGCAAAATCGCCGCGCATGAAGTGGCCCTGCATACGCTCGCTGAAACGGATACCGGCTTTTTGAGCGGCTGCGGCGGGGGAAGCAACCGGACGAGAAGTATAATCGATCACCCATCCCCGGGATTCGGCCAGCAGGGCGCTGCTGCGTTCGGCCAGCGCCGAAATGGTCAGCAGGGGATTGACACCCAGCGAACGGGGGATGATGGCACCGTCCATCACGTAGAGCCCCTCGTGGACATCACTGCCGGCCGCTGCCGAAAAGACCTGGCCGCGGTGGTTGACCACCCCGTCTTCGGCACGATCCGCCATGCGGCACCCGCCCAGGGGGTGCACTGTGACCAGGTCATGGCCCAGCAGCCGGTTCCACAGTGGATTGGGCAGATAGGTTCCGCCCAGCGGGCGCGTGACTTCCAGCAGCGTATTGTTAATGCGTTCAAACACCTTCTGCTTGCCAACTGCGGGCCAGTCAATGCGCAGGCGGTCGTCTGCGAGAAGCATTCGTCCGCTTCCGTCGTCGTGGGCCATCACCAGAAAGGTCTGGGTATTGCGGGTGGCGCCGTGATAGGGCCCTTGAATCAGGCTCTCCATCTCGCGGCGCTTTTCATTGACCGTGTCGACCAGACCGCTATCGGTGTCTTTGCCGGCCAGTTGGGCAGACAGGCTAAACACCTTGGGCAAGAGGTTGGCGATACTTCCGGGCAATGCCCCTTCTTCGATGACCATTCCGTCATCCAACCGATCGCGGTTGCGCAGATCGATGATGCCCGTGATGGTCGGCCCCACGGGCGGGGCGTCGGTCTGATCCCGGCTTCCGAAACCGATGCCGTGGATGGGGACATCATTGTTGTAAGCAAACCCCAGGACATCCCCGTTGCCGGTAAGATGGCGGCCTACCTGGTCGGACATCGCCAGCCCGGCGGCTTTCGATCGCAGCAGGATTTCTGTGGATCCCAGGGTTCCTGCGGCAAGCACCACGTGCGTGGCACGGATGAATTGGGTCGGCGCATCGAAGATCTCACGGCCGGCATCCAATACCTGAAAGTGAACGATCCACTGGTCGTTGCGGCGCTCTATGCGACGCACGCTGACACAGGTGTAAATCTCGGCGCCGTGATTGACGGCATCGGGCAGATAGTTCATCAAGACGGTGTTTTTCGCTGAGACGTTGCATCCCGAGACGCAGTCACCGCACAGGCTGCAGGCCTTTTGCGCGACACCGGCGGCGTTGGTCTCATCGGCGAACATGACGTTGATCGGCGGGTGGTAGACCTTATCTGCATTTAGAAAATGGGCTGACTTTTCAAGAGCGCCGTACTTGGCAAGCTTTGGGGCTGTGGATGGATAAGCCTTGGCGTCCAGCATTTTTTCAGCGCGCTGAAAAGCCTGCGCCAGGCCCATTTGAACATCCCGGCGCAGTTCCTTCGGCCAGCGCCGGTCATCGAAAACCCTGTCCTCGGGGCGCAGCGACACGTTGGCGTTGACCAGCGAAGTGCCTCCCAGGCCACAACCCACAAAGACATTCATGTCCGGGTTGACCCGAAAATCATAGAGGCCGGTAGGAGCACCGGTGTGGGTTGCCGGAAGGTCGACCTGCAGCTCTCTTGCGGCCTCGCTCTCGGTATCGGGGTATTCCCCGGGCACAAACTCCCGGCCGCGTTCGAGTATACACACATCCTGGCCCGCGCGTGCCAGGCGTGAGGCCGCAATGGCCCCGCCATAACCGGAACCGATCACCACCACGGTATAGCGGGGCTGCATATTCTCAACACGGGATGATAATCTGTTCATTGCCTGTTCTCCTGGATGTCGCCAGCGTTTGAAAAGCGGGAAGAGGCCGGGTGCCGCCGGCGCTTATTCGGCTGCGCACCCCGCCATCCGGCGCCGGATAAAAAAGCATACCGGCAGTGGCCGGAAAGCGGACGTCACTTTCCGGTGCTTTTTCGGCGAATCAATTCCTGAATTAAATCCTGCAGAACGCCGATCAGATCCTCGGGAGCATTGGGTTCCGCGATTACCAGGCGCCGGGCATCATCGCCGGATATCAGATGCACCTCGTACTGCATGCCGTCGGCCGTGGCGCCGGTGTCTTCGGGATGCGGCAGCAACGCCAGTTTTGCCGGATCGAACATGGATCGCACATGTGCGGCCAGGCGGTGTGGCAGATCGTCGGTATCGATTTCACCCTGGATGCGGATGTTGCCGATGCCGCCCGAGGTTTTGATGTAGAGCTTCATGCTTAAAAAACTCCTACCAGTTTCCAGGCCCGTTGTGTGAGGATGGCTTCACGGCTGCCGGTGCCGAAAAGCGTCTGTGCCCGGGCGATGGTTTCTTCGGCCCAATTCAGGAAGCTCGCATTGGGATTGTTGATGTTCTGGAGCGTTTGGTACCAGATATGCCCGGCCTTTTGCCAGGCTCTGCCGGCGATCATCATGGCGACCAGATAAAAGGCATGGTTGGGAATGCCGGAGTTGATGTGCACCCCGCCGTTGTCGGACTGGGTCACCACGTAGTCGTCCATGTGAAAGGGCTGCGGGTCGCGGCCCAGCAGGGAATCGTCGTAGGCCGTTCCCGGCGCGGCCATGGAGCGCAGCGCCTGGCCGTTGATGTTCGGTCCGAAAAGGCCGGCCCCGATCAGCCAGTCGGCTTCGGCGGCATCCTGGGACAGTTTGTACTGCTTGGTCAGCACACCGAAGACATCGGCGAAATGCTCGTTTAAGGCACCGGACTGGTCCCGGTACATCAGGCCGCCGGAATACTGGACAACCCCATGCGACAGTTCGTGGCCGATGACAGCCAGATCGCCGGTGAGCGGTTTGAAGATCGTACCGTCACCGTCGCCGTAGCTCATCTGTGATCCGTTCCAGAAGGCGTTGTTGTAGTTCTTTCGGAAATGCACGCTCGATACGAGCTTCAGCCCCTGTCCGTCCAGAGAATCGCGCTGATATTCGTTGAAATAGAGCTGATAGGTGTCTCCTGCACCCTCATAGGCCTCGTCCACCTGCTGATCGCCGCTTGGCGGATCTCCTTCCCGTCGCACCAGGGTGCCGGGAAGCGTGGCTTTCGTCTGACAGTCGTAGACCTCACGTTCCAGGTGCGGCTGCGCACCGGGAGCTACTGACGGGGCCGCCAAATAAGCCGTCGGCGGCTCCGCGGCCTGCCGCTGCATCCTGAATTTGAGCCCTTCCTTTGCAAGACTTTCCGCCATCCGTTTCTGTTTGGCATTGCCGCGCATCTTCAAGACGTCGATCATGTGGGGCGGAAGGATACATTCTAGCGGGTTGTGTGAATTCATCCCATGCATGGCCGTCCTCCTTTCTGCGGGTGATCCATGAAGCTTTCGGCGCCGCCACGACAAAGCTGCAATTCGCCATGGGTACCGGTTCTGCGACTCCACCGTGTATTTCGTGGAATAACGAAATACAGGCATGCGTCTTTGCTCTGCGCCCTTCGAACGGTTCGCTGCAGCAATCACGGCTGGAGCGTTTGTAAATAGGTTCGAAGGTTGATCTTCTGGTTGCTGATGCCGAGTTTTTTGCCGATGCTGTTCCGATGGGCGTCAACGGTCTTGACCGACAGGCCGGGTTTTAAAGCAATTTCCCGAGGTTTTCCCCTGGCGAATGAAACCGGCGAGCTGGATTTCCTGCCCGCCAGACTGGACGCACGGATCACGCAGCCGGCAGCGGGCCGATGAAACCGACAGGTTTTGCGACTGTGCGTTTGCGGCGGCCATTACTATTCTGCCTCCTGCGGCGCAGATCGGGTGGGTGTGCCGCCGTGAAAGTCATCAACAGTTGCTGAAATTGTGAAAGGAGCAGAAATCCGGTGACAAGGCGTTCAACGTAAAAAAACTCTGTGTAGGCGCCGGGAAAAAGAACTTATATTTGAAAATTGTACCGGAATAGCACCTTGTCAAGCAAAGATGTGCAAAGCCCCTAGGTGCTCTACATTCCCGGATCGCACGCGCCGGAGACGGCAGGAGGGCTGCAAGTGCTTTCATGCAAGGACTTCAGATCACTTCCTCCGGCGGACAAACGTTGCCCGAAATCGTCCGCTTCCCGGCCGGTACAGCTCCCCCAACCAACTGAAGCAATCCGGATCAGGTCAGAATAGCGTTTAAAACCTCTGTCAGCTCCGACATCTTAAACGGCTTCATCATTAATTTGCGGATACCCAGTGCACGGGCCGTTTCCGCATTGATCTGTTCACTGTAGCCGGTGCACAGGACAATCGGTGTATCCGGCCGGATGCGCAGCATTTCCCGGGCCAGGACATCGCCGGTCATCCCCGGCATGGTCATATCGGTAATAACGGCATCATAACGCTGCGGATCGGATCGGAACAGATCCAGCACGACGGAGCTGTCGGTGCCGGTAACCACGTCATAGCCGAGGTTTTCGAGAATCTCCCGCCCCATACTCACCAGCGCCGGCTCGTCATCAACCAGTAAGATGCGCGCCGGCCTCGCAGATGCCAGCTCCCCGACGGCCGCCTCTTCAGAAGGGGCCGCATGGTCGGCCCGCGGCATAAAAACATGTATCGTCGTTCCCCGGCCGACACGGGTTTCGACACAAAGCCAGCCACCATGGTTTTTGACAATTCCATGAACGGTAGAGAGCCCCAGGCCGGTTCCTTCATCCCGCTTCCTGGTCGTAAAGTAGGGTTCGAAAATACGATCGGCGATCTCCGGTGCAATGCCGCAGCCGGTATCCTTTACACTTAGGTGCACGTAGGGCCCTGCTTTCAGTTCCGCGGGTTTTCCGTAGCTGCCCTCATCCACTGTGTCGGTTTCGAGAATCACCGACAGGGCACCGCCATGATCCTGCATGGCATGATAGGCATTGGTGCACAGATTCATCACGATTTGATGAATCTGAGTGGGATCGCCTTCAATTTTACACCCCGGGTTGATCTTCTGGTGCATTAAGATGGTGCTGGGAATCGTCGAACGAATCAGTTTCAGGGCTTCTTTCACCACAAAACCGGCATCCACGATGCGCCGTTCCGGATCTGTTCGCCGGCTGAAGGTCAGGATCTGGCCCACCAGTGCCCTCGCACGGTCACTGGCCTCGAGAACCCGTTTGAGCTTGGACTGCAACGCTTTATCCTGCCCGGACTGCCGATAGGCCATTTCGCTGTAGCCCATGATCGCCGCCAGAATGTTGTTGAAATCATGGGCGATGCCGCCAGCCAAGGTGCCGATCGCCTCCATCTTCTGCGCCTGGAGCAGTTGTTTCTGCAAGGATTTCTGCTCTTCCTGCGCCATGCGGCGCGCGGTCACATCCCGCACGATCTGCACCATGCCGCGGATACAGCGGTGGTTGTCAAATCGGGGTAAGGATCTGACTTCCAGGTATTTTCCCGTCTCCGGATGACGGATTTCTTCGACGATACCGCCGTGCACCTTCGCCGGCACCGCACAGGCATCCTCCCCCGCGCCGGTTCCGGGAAGCTGCACCATGAAATCCCGACAGCGCTTTTCCAGAAAGCCGGCCAGGAAATCAAAAGAAGTTTTCAGTGTCCGGTTGGCACGCACAATACGGCACTGGGAATCGTGAATCACCACGGCTTCGTCGATGGTGTCAAAGGTGATTTCCCAGTCGTCTCTGGCCCGGGCGATCATATGCCGGATATGTTCCATGCGAAGCACATGCGAGATGAAAAAAGCGGTACCGGTGGTTAAATAAAGGGCGCCGGGAGCGAACCAGGTATCGGCGATACAGAACAGCGCCAACAGGGACAGGGAAATGCCCACCAGCACCGACAGCCAGATCAAGGCCGCGGTTTTGAGGCTGAAACGGATAAAGAGCAAAAACATCAACATACCGGCCACCAGTACGACAACCCCTCGGGCCGCTTCGGGAACATACCGAATGTGGCTTTTATCGAAAAGATTATTTAATATGGCCGCATGCACCTCGACACCCGGAACACGCATCCCACGGCCCGAAAAGGGTGTTAAAAACCCTTCTCCCAGGCCCACGGCAGTCACGCCCACCAGTACCACTTTATGCCTGAAAAACCCCGCCGAGACATGCCCGTTTACGATGTCCGCCAGCGAAAGCACGGGAAAACTGTTTCCGGGGCCGTAAAAATTAATGGCTGAATAGTCGCGCTGAAGGATCTTGTCGTCCCCCTGCCCAGTCTTTAAAGGCCCTTTCAGCGGTTCGCGCGGGAATTTCCGTTTGGTCAGCATTTCGAAAATCACAGAGGCAAGTGACGGCAGGCTTTTCCCCTGGAAATAGAGGGTGTGATAAACGCCGCGTACAATGCCGTCAATGCCCGGGCTGACGTGCACATGTCCGACCCTGACACCCGAAAAATCAGGGGCCGGCAGGGAAAGATGATTTCCCCTGTCGATATAGGCCGGAAGGACGGTGCGGCCGTTCCTGCGCAGGGCACGAATCAAAGCCGCATCATCAGGTGAAGGCTCACTGAAAAGCAGGTCGAAGCCGATGGCATCCGCCTGTTTTGCACGCTCGATCAGTTTGCCGTAGTAAGACCGGGCCAACGGCCAGCGGCCGAACGTGGACAATGTTTTTTCGTCAATGGCGGCAATCACGATCCGATTGCCGGGCACGCGCGGTCCCCGGAGCTTGAAAAGCAGATCATAGCCATAGTGGTTCAGACCCACGAACGCGCCGACATGGGCCAGCAGCAGTATCACCAGGGTGGCGGCGCCGAGCAGTGCGGCACAGCGGAGGCCGCCGTTGTCAAGAATATTTTTTTTCGGCAGATGCATACACGACCCGTTGCCAGGGCCGCCCTTTCCTACAGCCCGATGGCGATCAAAATGGCGATCAGTAGGCCCGGGATCCAGCGGGCATATGGAGCCTTGACTTCGAAACTCTGAGGTTTTGAAAACCGCCCCTCCACACCGGCAGGATCGATGCTGCTGATGCGGATATAGTACGTTCCGGCGTCTTTGGGCCGGGCAAATGAAAACGCCGTTTTCTGCGTTTTTTTGTCCAAAAGCAGTGCCCCAAATGCCCTGTCTTTTGAGATCTGGACATGGTAGCGGAACCCTGTACCCATGGCGGGCCACTGTATTATGACGTTTTTCTTGCCTATCTTGGTATCCCCGCCTGTCGGCATAGCCGGCAGGGGGAGCATGGCGAAGCGCAGAACCCGTCCCCATTCGCCGCGGTAACCGTCTTGTGCAATGGATCGAATCCTGAAATAGTAGGCCCGCGGCGTCAGCCTGTCCAGCTGATAGGTCAGCATCCGGATGTGATCCCTGTCGACGATCAGGTGGTGAAACGCTGCATCGCCGGCCACCTGCAGTTGATAGCTGCGGGCATCCGCGACGCGCGTCCACTGAAAAGTGACCGCACCGCCGTGGATGTGTGCATTGCTCTCCGGGCGCTGCACATAGGGAGCCAGTGGGTTGGCCCGCAGCGTCAACCGGAGCGCGGCGGAAGAAGGCCCTTCCAATCCCAGTTTGTCTATGGACCGGGCCCGGAGGTAGTAAATGCCGTCATCGAGGTCCCTGATCAGCAGTTCTGCTCCTGCAACGCTGGTCTTGTCGCGCAACAATTCCCTGAAATCGTCCTCTCTGGCCAGTTCAACCCTGTAGCGCGCAGCCAGGGGCACATTTTCAAACTTCAGTCTCAAAGGCAGCGCGCGGTATAGCGGTTGAAACTTCACGATTGCCGGAGGGGACAGGAGCCGGACCGGTACATGCGGCGGACGGTTTTTGGAGACGACGGTCCCCTGCAGGGGGTGCACCTGGACTTCTTTTTCGTTTGCCGACACCAGCACCTCGCCGCTCAGCACCTCGCAGCGCATGTTTTCGGCGAGGTCCACCGAAGTGCGGAAGTACGTCCCGCGCGAAGCGGCCACAGCCGAAGGCGTCTGGATTTCATACTGGGAGGACCCGCCTGTCGCGTGGGGAGCCCGCAAAACCGCCCGTCCGACTTCCAGAAAAAATTCAACGAGCTGCTGAAATCTGCTCAGCCTGCGGGATGTCCTGAGGGTGAGAATGGTTTTTTGCCGCAGCAAAATCACGTGCCCGTCGTCAAACCGGATTTCGGCCGCACTCATTTTCCCGGTCCGGATGGTGTCTCCGGGATAAATCCGACGGTTTTTGCCGACGTGAATCCACTGCGGCAAGCCACGGCTCTTGTACATCACCTCTCCGGTGGCCAGCGTAATCCGCCCGGGAGAAGTCGTTCCCTGCAGCAGCATCACCGGGATTTTAAGCTTTTGCCCCGGGTATATCCGGTCCGGGTTTTTCAATCCGTTGTATTTTGCAACTTCGCTCCATTGTCGAAAATCCGCAAGATAGATATTGCAGATATCGTAGATGCTGTCGCCCGCCTTTACCGTTACTGCGATACTCTGGAGCTCACGGGCGGCGGCGGCACCTGAGAGCAGAAGACCCGCCAAAAGACAAGCTGCGACGGCTATTGCGGTTTTCATGGTCTTCTCCTGGTGAATCCCCGGCGCTGATCGGCACAATTCGAATGGCGGTCTTGGCACCCGACCGCCGAACAACGCATGCCAACCGGCGTGAAGCGCCCGGGGCGGCTAAATGAAAGGCACCATTTCCGCCAGATCGGCCATGGTGTTAAAGGCCTTAAAGGCCTCCATGGCGTTCTCACCCTCCCAGCCCACCGTGCATCCGCCGGTACGCTGCGTACCCGGCATGCGCAGGGCACGGTCCGCGCCGGAGGCGGTGGTGAAACGCACCGTCAGCCGCACCGGGCGGCCCACGTCAAAGGGGGCAAAACCGTGCAGGCGGGCCAGCGCCCGGGCTGCCGCCTGATGGATGATTTCCCGGCAGCGGGCGGGATGCCGGCAGGCGGCGGCATACGCGCCGATGCCGCGTTTGACGGCCGCGGTTTCAACGTCTCCCAGCAGACGGCGGGCTTCGGCGGCGCAGGCTTCGTCGCCGCTGACAAGTGCCACAGGAACGTTGAAAAAACCGGCCAACATGGCGCTGATGCCGATTTCCCCCACGGTGGTACCGTTGATGGTCACCTCGGCGATGCGCCCGTGAAAAATATGGCAGATGGTGCCATCTGCTGTTCCTGCCATGGCATGATAGCCCATCAGAAAGGCCGCGTCAAACTCCCGGCCGATGCCCTCCATCATGGAAAGCGGCCGCGGGGAGCCTGAAATCAAAACGGCACGCTCGTCGAGCTGTTCGCAAAGCAGGTTCAGGCCGACGTTGTGGCCGTCGGCCACCACGACTTCAACGGCGCCGGCGTCAAAAGCCGCGCGCACGGCGGCATTGACCTCCATGGTCATCCAGCGCCGCGCCTCGGAGTATTCTCTTCCGCTGACCGCAGAATGCTCGCTGCGCACGACACAGCCAATCCCCTCGATGTCTGTGGAAATGAAAATTTTCATGACCGGTTCCCTCTTTTTGTCGTTGCCCCCAAAAGCCCGGAGTCGATTCCAGATCAGGGTGAGTAAAGATGGCAGGCCACGCTGTGGCCCGCCTGTACTGTTATGTCCGGCGGATCTTCGCGGCGGCAGCACGGCATCACCTGCGGACAGCGGGGGTGGAAGCGGCAGCCGCGCGGCAGGTGCACGGGACTGGGGATGTCCCCGCCGAGCACGGCCAGGTCCCGGCGCCGTTCGGGGTCCGGCAGCGGCACCGAGGCGATCAGGGCCTGCGTATAAGGGTGCAGCGGGTTTCTGAAAAGTTGCCGCGCCGGAGCACTTTCCGCGATGCGCCCGAGATACATGACGGCGATACGGTGGCTGAGCATCTTCACCACGGCCAGATCATGGGAAATAAACAGGTAGGTGTGGCCGTAGCGCCGCTGCAGGTCGCGGATCAGATTCAGGATCTGCGCCTGTACCGACACATCCAGGGCGGAAGTGGGCTCGTCGAAAACGATGAATTCCGGTGCGGTGACCAGTGCCCGGGCGATGCCGATGCGCTGACGCTGCCCCCCGGAAAACTCGTGCGGGTAGCGGTACATATGCTCCGGCGAGAGCCCCACCTCACCGAGAACCGTGCTCACTTGGCGGTCGAGCGCCCTTCCGGCGGCCAGCCCCTGCACCTTGAGCGGATAGCCCACGATCCGCCGCACCACCATGCGCGGATTCAGCGAAGACTGCGGGTCCTGAAAGACCATCTGGATATGGCGTCGCACCCCGGCCGGGACGTGCTGCCGTATACCCGAGATCTTTTCCCCCTTAAACAGCACTTCCCCTGCGGTGGGTGCGTAAAGTCCCACCATCAGGTTTCCCACGGTGGATTTGCCGGATCCCGATTCACCGACCAGCCCCAGGGTCTCCCCCGCCGGTATGGAAAAATCCACCCCGTCCACTGCCCGCAGGAGACGGCTGCGCTTCCACCGTCCGCCGGAAACGGGGAAATGCTTTGCGAGACGCCGGGCTTCAATCAGCGGGACCATGCTGTGCTCCTTGACGAGAGGCGAACAGGTGACAGGCCACGGCATGCGCCGAATCGATGGCTTCCAGGGGTGGAACCTCCCGGCTGCAGGGCGAAAAGCGGTGCGGACAGCGCGGATGAAAGCGGCATCCGGGCGGCACCTGGGTCGGCGGCGGTACGCTGCCTTCGATGGTCTGCAGCAGGGCGCTTTCTCCCTCCAGGCTCGGTATGGCGCCGATGAGCCCCCTGGTGTAAGGGTGCGCCGGATGTGCAAAGAGATGTTCCACGCCGGCCTGTTCCACAATCTGGCCGGCATACATCACCGCCACACGGTCGCACAGCTGCGCCACCACCCCCATGTCATGGGTAATCAGGAGAATGGACACCTGGTGGCGCCCGGCCAGGGTCTTCAAAATGGTCAGCACCTGGCCCTGCACCGTAACATCCAGTGCGGTAGTGGGTTCGTCGGCGATGAGCAGGCGCGGATGGCAGGAGAGCTCCATGGCGATCATCACCCGCTGGCGCATGCCGCCGGAAAGCTCATGAGGGTACTTGCGCAAGATTTCACGGGCATCGGGCAGATTGACCTGCGCAAGCATGTCCAGGCAGACGGCCCGGGCTTCTTTGCGGTCCATGCACTGGTGCAGGCGCACGATTTCCTGCATCTGGTTGCCCACCGTAAAAACCGGATTCAGAGAAGTCATGGGCTCCTGAAAGATCATGGAGATCTCACGGCCCCGCACGCGGCGCAGCTGCGCGGCTGAAAGCTGTAAAAGGTCCCGCCCGTCCAAAAGGATACGGCCTTGGCTGATGCGCCCCGGCGGCTGGGGAATAATGCGCAGAATGCTGCGCGCCAGCACCGACTTGCCGCACCCGGTTTCCCCCACCAGGCCGGCGATTTCGCCGCGGCAGATGTCCAGGTTGACGCCTTCCAGAACACGGGCCAGCCCCTGGCGGGTCTCGAACTGCACCGCCAGATCCCGGATACGCAGCAGAGGCGCAGCGGATTTTGTGCCATCTTGCGGTATACGGCGGGCCGTGTCGGTCACGTCCCGTTTTCCGCGCGTCGGTGCATAGCGTTCACCTCCGTATCCTGGGATCCAGCACATCGCGCAGGGCGTCTCCCAGGATGTTGAAGCCGATGACCGTGATCAGGATAAACAGCCCCGGGAAAGTGGCATACCACCACTGGTCCATGATAAACTTGCGGCCCACACTGACCATGGCGCCCCACTCGGGGCTGGGCGGCTGCGCCCCCAGACCGATGAAACTCAGCGAAGCCGCAATCAGGATGGTTTCACCCATGGCCAGCGTAGCCAGTACAATCACCGAATTGAGGCAATTGGGAATGATGTGCCGGCGGATGATGGACAGGCTGCCCTCGCCGGAGATGCGTGCTGCGGCCACGAACTGTTTCTCGCGCACCGCCAGGGCTTCGCCGCGCACCAGGCGGGCAAACTTGGGAATCATGACAAAAGCCACCGCCATGATGGCGTTGGTCAGGCTGGGTCCCAGGGCAGCGGCCAGTGCCATGGCCAGAACCAGCGAAGGAAAGGACAGGATCACATCCATGATGCGCATGATGACACCGTCGGCCCAGCGTCCGAGATAGCCGGATACCGCACCGATGACGGTCCCCAACCCGCCGGCGACCGCGACCACCAGAAGGCCGATCCGCAGGGAGATACGCGCACCGTACATGATGCGACTCAGGATATCGCGGCCCATTTCGTCGGTACCAAACAGGTGTGCCGCCGACGGCGGCTGCAGCCGGTCGGCCAGGCTGATGTGAATGGGATCAAACGGCGCCAGCACCCCGGCCAGAAGCGCCGTCAGCAGCATCGCCCCGATGATGACCGCCCCGGCCAGCGCCGAGGGGTTACGTGCCAGAATGCCTGTTGTCAGGCGTATTTCCCTGAACCTCCGGGATGGTTCGACAGCAGCTGCAGGCATCGGAGAATCTCAATACCGGATCTGGGGGTTTAAGAAAGCGTAAACCACATCCACGCACAAGTTGATCAGCATGTAGACCAGTGCAATGAGCAGCGTAAAACCCATGATGGCCGGAAAATCCAGGAAATCAATGGAGTCGACCACGTACTTTCCCATCCCCGGCCAGGCGAAGATGGTTTCGGTGAGAACGGCGCCGCCCAGCAGCTCGCCAATGGACAGGCCGGTGATGGTCACCGTGGGGATCAGGGAATTTTTAAAAGCGTGCTTCATGACCACCCGCATTTCGGAAAGACCGTTGGCGCGGGCCGTGGTGACGTAATCCTGGCCCAGGACCTCGATCATGGAGGAGCGCACAATGCGGGTGATGACCGCCAGGTACACCGAAGACAGGCAGAAAGCCGGCAGGATCAGGTGCGCCAGGACATCGCGCAACTTGTCCCAGCTGCCCTCCAGGAGGGCGTCGATCACGTAGAGCCCGGTGACATGCGCCGGTGGAGACAGGCTGATGTCGATGCGGCCGGACCCCGGCAGCCACCCGAGGTTGCGGTAGAACAGCACCAGCAGCATCAATCCCAGCCAGAATACCGGTGTGGATACACCGACAACCGAAAAGATGCGGATAATATGGTCGCTCAGCCGGTTGCGCCGGATCGCCGACACAATTCCCAGCACCAGCCCCACACTGACGCACAACAGCATGCTGGCTAGGGTGAGCTCCAAGGTGGCGGGGAAGAAATCTCTCAGGTCCGCGATCACCGGCCGCTGATTGCGGATGGAAAAACCCAGGTGGCCCCGCAACAGATCCCCCAGGTAACTGACGTACTGCACGGGCAGTGGACGGTCCAGGCCCAGGGAGCGCCGGATGTGTTCCACGGCCTGGGCGCTGGCCTTCTGTCCGGCCATCATGCGGGCCGGGTCACCCGGAATGGCATGGGAAATGATGAACACCAGCAGGGTGACGCCTATAATCACCGGTACCAAGGCCAGCAGGCGCTTTACGATGTAGAAGAGAATGCCCAATATTCGTCCGCTCAGGCGCCAAAGAAAGACGGCAGGCTGCAGCTGTCAGTTAGCAGCGAAGAGGTTTATCCCCTTCCGGTCAGTTTCCGGGAAACAGATGCCGGGGAAACGCACGCGCCTTTCGGATGCCGCTCGCAGAGCCCCCCCCGGCTGCAGCCTGACAGCTGGCGCCCTGCGGTTCCGCCAACCGTCGGCAGCTACTCTTTGTAAATGCTTTCGAAGTTGTACATGGACTCCAGCATGGGGTTGTATACGTAGCCTTTGACGTTTTTGCGCATGGGAACGATGGTGTTCACCTGGTACAGGAAAATGTAAGGCGCATCCTGCATGATGATGTCCTGGGCCTGGCTATAGAGCTGGATGCGCTTCTGCTGATCGCTCAGGCGGGCGGCTTTGCGAATGAGGCGGTCCACCTCGGGGTTTCTGTAAAAGCTGCGGTTTCCGGGCAGCCCCCAGAGTTTGGAGTCAAACCAGAAGTTCATGAACATGAAAGGGTCCGCGAAATCGGGGCTCCAGGCACCCAGGCACAGCTCGAAATCCCCCCGGTCCACCTTGTCGCGCAGGGTGGGATTGGACATCAGCTCCAGTTTCAGGGTAACCCCGATGTCGGCGAAATTGCTCTGCAGAATGGTGGCAATCTGCTCCCAGGATGCCCGGCGTTCGGAGTAAATCAGCGTCAGCTTCAGGCCCTTGGCAAAACCGGCCGCCTTGAGCAGCGCTTTGGCTTTGCGCACGTTGCGTTTGTATTGAAACACGTCCTCTTTGTGTCCCCACATGCCCAGCGGCACCGGGCCCCGCATCTGTATTCCGTTGCTCTGCAGGACATGCTTTATGATGCCGTCGTAGTCCACGGCGTAGTTCAGTGCCTGGCGCACCCTGGGGTCTTTGAGTGCCGGTTTCTGGTTGTTGAGATAGACATATTCCACCAGTTGAGAGGGGAACTTGAGGACTTTGATGGCAGGGTTTTTCTCCAAAGCCGGGATCTGATCGATGAGGATACCCTCGGCGATATCGATATCGCCACGCTCCAGTGCCATGCGGCGGTCGGCGGATTCGCGCATGAAGCGAATAATGGCTTTTTTGATCCTGGGCACACCGCCCCAGTAATCCGATTTGGCTGCAAGAACGCAACGCTGGCCACGCATCCACTGCACCACTTTGAAAGGACCGCTGCCGTCGGTGTGGGTGGCCAGCCATCCCTGGGCCAGATCGCCGTTCTTGGCGTGCTGCATGACGGCCGGGTTGACGATAGAGGCGGCATCCGTGGCCAATGTCTGCAGAAACGGGCCATAGGCGTTTTTCAGGGTGATCCTTACGGTATGGCCGTCCACGGCTTCGACCTTCTGGATGGCGCCGATATTATCGGCCGGTCCCTTGCCGATTTTCAGGGTGCGCTCGAAGGCGAATTTGACGGCCCGCGCGTCGAGAGGCGTACCGTCGTCAAAGCGAATCCCTTTGCGGATGCGAAACGTCCAGACGGTGTCGTCGCCGGAAACCGTCCAGGATTCGGCCGCCATGGGTTCGACCTCGGTGCTGCCCCTGCCGTTGATCACCTTGTATTTGACGAGACGGTCATAAGACGGGTAGATCTGACGCCAGTCGTAGTTGTCGCTGGAGACGGCCGGGTCCAGCGTGTGGATGTCCGACGACACGCCCACCACCAGCACGTCCCTGCCGGCGGCCGGAAGCGGGGTTGCGGTTCCCAGCACGACCGCCAGGGCTGCAACCAGAAAGATGAGGGCACTGCGCTTCATGGCTGTTCTCCTTTTCCTAAGTGGGGGTTGACGGCTGAATCACACCACACGGGGCGGCACAACGTTTTTATTGCACCATGCGATTTTCGGGATTGTCGGTTTCAGGGGAAACGCAAACGCCTCCCTGCACACCCTACCTTGCATTGACCCGGCGGGAAGAACAAGGCGGCGCAAGCTGGACTAGAAAATTCCGGAAATGGACTTGGCCTGATTTTCTATAATTACCGGCAGTGCCTCTTCGAACTTCAGGTTGACTTTTTCGGCATAGGAACCCACGCGGGTCTGGTAGCGCATGCGCTTGGTCATTTTGCTGCTGGTCTGGACGATCCTGGACCCCTTGCTCTGTTTCAGGTTGGCGTTGACGGTCTGTTTGACGGGCTGGGATGATTTTTCCGAAATCATGATATCCGTCACCACCGTGTAGGTCACGTCTTTAACCAGTGAGCCGGCAATCATTTCGGCCGCACCGCCGACAAGCGTGCCGATACCGCCGCCGATCCACGCACCGCTCGAATTATTCGCCGCCGCACCGATCAATGCACCGGCCGCCCCCCCGGCGATGGCACCGCCGTAGCCGGCGTATATGGACTTTCTCAGCGCCGAGGGATCCGCTTTGCCCACGTACAGGACATTGCCCTGTAGAATGTAAAAAGCCTTCCTGGGATTCTGCACGATGGTGTATCCACGGCTCTGAAGGTGCGCGATAATCGCCGGTTTCAGGTTGATATCCTTGTCCGACGTATTTTTAATGTCGACAAAAACCGTTTTTTGGATCCGGGCTTCCACATCCAAAAAAATCGTATCGGACATCTTGGTCTGGACATTCAGATCTTTTTTTTCCAGTGCGATCTGGGTTGCCGCACAGCCACACAACGCCAAGAGCAATGGCGCCCAAATGAGTTGCCGGATCACTTTCATCGGTTAGCCTCCCGGTCCATGGGTAAAACTGAAATCGGCAAACAGACGGCATACTGTATGCCGCTTCGGCTGCAAAGTATCCCTATTCTGGATTTATAACAGGAGAAAAATCTCGCTGTCAATCGCATAATCTTTTCCGCAACGATTTCATTTCCTGAAGCTGCACTAGCCGCAACAGGCGCTTTTGCGCAGCCGCGGCACCGGCCGGCAGCATTCGCAAACATTGGCCGTCCGGTCCACCCGTTCGGAAGCCTCCTCGGATTGGGCAACGGCGTTTGTGGTACCTGAATTTTGCAAGCGTCGCGTTTGCCGCCTATACAAGGCGCAGGGCATGCAGCTGTCGTATACAGACGCAAATGCCCTGCATCACAGTAGAGGCGGTAAAACCGGCGCTCCCGCAGGGCAGACAATTTTGAAGTCAAAATGGAAGGTTTCCGAACATACCAATGACGCTAAAAAATATCGCGCTGCATCCATAGACAACCATGAGATAACATTACAATTTTATAAGTTTTCAAAATTATCGTGCAAGATTCAGGTGGTAATACTCCGGGCCTTGTCGGCGTTTTTCTGGATGCCCTTGATCGTAGCCGCCATTCCCGAGGCTGCCGTCGAAACCGTGGATACATCGGCGGTCGTCTGCTCCACGACCGCCGCCACGGAGGTCCTGTCGGCGCTCATTTCCTCCGCTGCGGCGGCCACCGTGTTGGCCCGTCCGGAAACGTCTTCCGCACGGCCGGAAACTCGGTGGACACTCCGGCGGATTTGATCCTGATTTTTGGGATTGCAATGCCCAACGCCAGGGTTTATGATAGCCAGTTAAACCGGTTTGGACAGCCAGAGACAGGGAGTATATCCATGCAGCAGTTTGAAGCCCGGGCGCGTGCGCTTTTGATCGGCAGCCTGCCGCTGACAAATCACCAGCAGGCCATGGCGCTGGTGATGCAATACAGCCCGGATATTCCATGCTGGCCGCAGCTTCCCGCGCATCCGCACGAGAAAATGATTCCCCAGTTCATGCCGGGGTATCCCGGTGCGGTTTTCGGCCCGGAAAAGGTTTTTGTGGATACCGCGGCGGCATCCTTTGAGAGCGAACTGCTCGCCTTTTACGAAGATTACATGGCGGTCGTGGAGGGCCAGCTGCCGCTGGAGACTTCCCGCTTTGCGCTGCGCCGCGACACGGCGCCGGGTTTTTTCAGCCTGCTGGCGCACCTGCAGCAGCCCGGCTTTGCCCCCCGGGCGCTCAAGGGGCAGGTTACCGGACCGGTCACCTTCTGCACAGGCCTCAAGGACGTGCACGGCAAGGCCATTTTTTTCGACGAGCAGCTGCGGGATGCAGCCGTCAAGCTGCTGGCTCTAAACGCGCGCTTTCAGGTGGAACATCTGTCGTCTCAAGGATGCCCGGTCATCGTGTTTATCGACGAACCGGCGCTGGCCGGTTTTGGATCCTCGGAACTGATCAGCGTCACGCGCGCCCAGATCGCGGCCTGCCTGGAAGAAGTCGCCGCCGCTATCCATCAGGCCGGCGGCCTGGCCGGCATTCACGTCTGTGCCAATACGGACTGGGGGCTGGTGCTGGAGTCCGAACTGGACATCGTCAATTTCGACGCCTATGGCTATTTCGACCGCTTTGTCCTTTACAGGGACCAAGTGGTAAAATTCATGGATGACGGCGGAATTTTGGCATGGGGCATCGTACCGACACTCGATGCCGACGATATCGCACGCGAAGATGCCGCTTCTTTGAAGAAACGCTGGGATCAGGCTGTCCGCCAGCTCACCGATCTGGGGATGGATTTCGAAAAAGTGGCCTCACAGTCCCTGATCACCCCCAGCTGCGGAACCGGTGCCCTGACGAAAGCCCAGGCCGTGCGCGTTCTGGCGACCAACCGGGCGCTTTCGGAGGCCATTCGTGCAGGGCGATAGCCTGCCGCCCACGAGAATATGCAAGTTGTTATGGAATACGGCGCGACAGCTTTCAGTTTTTCTTCGTCGTTGCGCTTTTGGCGGAAGCGTAGCCGTCGGCATACCACCCGCCGCCCTTCAGCGTAAAGGTGCAGGATGATATAATCTTGCGGGCTTTTTTCCCGCAATGCGGACAGCTGATTTCGCGGGTACCCATTTTGACCATTTTCTCGGTAATTTTTCCGTTGGGGCATTGAAACTCATATACCGGCATGTGATTCCTCCGCAACCTGTCACCCTGCGCCATAACGCCTTCATCGATACCGAACCTTTGCAGCGGGCCAGGGCATCAAATGCTTTTTGGCCCCAATTTAATGGATTTACACCAGATGTCAAGGGCAAAAAAAAAGCCGCAAACCGCTTCACCCCCCTCGCCGTCCGGGCATATCGTCGTCCGCGGTGCCCGGCAGCACAATTTGAAGAACATCGACGTCGCTCTGCCCCGCAACCGCCTGGTGGTGGTTACCGGGGTTTCCGGATCGGGCAAGACCACTCTGGCCTTCGACACCCTTTACGCCGAGGGGCAGCGGCGCTATGTGGAGTCGCTGTCCACCTACGCGCGTCAATTCCTGGAGCGCATGGACAAGCCCGATGTCGATCTGATTGAAGGCCTGTCGCCGGCCATTGCCATCGAACAGAAAACCGCCGGTCATAATCCACGCTCCACCGTGGGCACCGTCACCGAAATTTACGATTACCTGCGACTGCTCTTCGCCCGTGTGGGTAGCCCGCACTGCCATCGCTGCGGAAAGCCCATCACTTCCCAGAGCATTGATCAGATCATCGACCAGGTGCTGGCCCTGCCCGAGGGATGCCGCATCATCATCCTGGCGCCTCTGGTGCACGCCCGGCGCGGCAGCCACCGGCAGCTGATTGCACGTCTGCAGCGCGAGGGGTTCGCCCGGTTGCGCATCGACGGCCGCCTAATGGAAATCGAGGCGGTCGGCCGGCTGGATCCCAACAGGCGCCATGACATCGACGTGGTCGTTGACCGCCTAGTGGTTAAAGCGGGCATCGAAAACCGCCTGGCAGACTCGCTGGAACTGGCGCTGGCGCAGTCCAGCGGGCAGGTCCGCATCCAGATTCCCGACGGTGAGAGCTTCACCTTCAGCGAAAAGGCCACTTGTATCACCTGCGGCATCAGCTACCCGGAATTCACGCCGGCCAGCTTCTCCTTCAACTCCCCCCATGGTGCCTGTGAGGTCTGCGGCGGCTTGGGCGCGTTGACCGAATTTGATCCGGCGCTGATCGTGCCCAACCCGGAGCTCAGCCTGCGGGAAGGCGCTGTCCTGCCTTGGGCCAACCGGTATTCGGTGCCTTTCACCGACTTTCTGGACGCCCTGACGCGCCATTACAAAACAGACATCTACACCCCTTTCCGGGAACTGCCGCCGGCGTTTCAAAAGGTGCTTCTCTATGGCTCGGGGCAGCGAAAAATCACCTTCTACACGGAACGGGGCGGCCGCCGGTACACTTACCAGCGGCCTTTCGAAGGCATTATCCCCAATCTCAAACGGCGCTACGCGGAAACCGACTCCCACCAGGCGCGCGAAGAAATCCGGCGCTACCTCAAGTTCCAGACCTGCAGCGAATGCGGTGGTGCACGCCTGAACGCCGCCAGCCGGTGGGTGAAAGTCGGCGGCCTGGCCATTCACGAAGTCACGGCCATGACCGTCTCCGGGGCCCGCAGCTTCATCGAAAAACTGCCGCTGGCAGGCCGGCAAAGCCAGATTGCCGCCCGCATCGTCAAGGAGATCGGCGAACGCCTGCGGTTCCTGGAAAACGTGGGCCTTTCCTACCTGACCCTGGACCGCTCCGCCCAGACCCTTTCCGGCGGCGAGAGCCAGCGCATCCGCCTGGCCACCCAGATCGGGTCCAAGCTCACCGGCGTGCTCTACGTCCTGGACGAGCCCAGCATCGGCCTGCACCAGCGTGACAACCAGCGCCTGTTCGCCACCCTGCTGGAGATGCGCGACCTGGACAACACCGTGCTGGTCGTCGAACATGACGAAGAGACCATCCGGGCGGCGGATTACGTGCTCGACCTGGGGCCCGGCGCCGGCGTCAACGGCGGCCAGGTGGTTTTCTGCGGCACGCCACAGGACCTGCTCAAGGCTTCCGATTCGCTGACCGGCCAGTACCTGAGCGGACGTAAGCGCATCGGTATTCCCGGCACCCGACGGCGCGGATCCGGCAACAAACTGGTGCTGAAAGGCCTGACGGCCAACAACCTCAAGAACCTGCGGGTCGAATTTCCGCTGGGTTGCTTCATCTGCGTCACCGGCGTATCGGGCTCGGGCAAATCCACCCTGGTCATCGAAACCCTCTACCGTATTCTCGCCCAGCGCTTGTACAGCGCACGCATTCCGGCCGGCGCGCACACCGGCGTTTCCGGTATCGGGCACATTGACAAGGTGGTCAACATCGACCAGGCGCCCATCGGCAGAACACCCCGTTCCAACCCCGGCACCTACACCGGCGTTTTCACCTTTATCCGCGACCTGTTTTCCAAAACCCCCCAGGCCCGCATGCGCGCATTCGCCGCCGGCCGCTTCAGCTTCAACGTCAAGGGCGGACGCTGTGAAGCCTGCCGCGGTGACGGCACCCAAAAAATCGAAATGCACTTTTTGCCGGATGTGTACGTCAAGTGCGACGTCTGCAGCGGCCGGCGCTACAACCGTGAAACGCTGGAGATCCAGTACAAGGGCCGCAACATCGCCGAAGTGCTGGACATGACTGTCAACCAGGGGTTGGCTTTTTTCAGAAACGTGCCCGCCATCCGATCCAGGCTCCAGACCCTGGTGGACGTCGGCCTGGGCTACATTCACATCGGACAGCCGGCGCCGACTCTCTCAGGCGGCGAAGCCCAGCGTATCAAGCTCTCGCGGGAGCTCAGCAAGCGCAATACGGGCCGGACGTTGTACATCCTCGATGAACCGACCACCGGACTGCACATCGACGACATCCGCAAACTACTGGACGTTCTCGGCCGGCTGGTGGAAACGGGCAGCACGGTGGTGGTCATCGAGCACAACATGGACGTCATCAAAACCGCCGACCACATCATCGATCTGGGGCCCGAAGGCGGGGATGCCGGCGGCCGCATCGTGGGCTGCGGGACACCTGAGCAGATCGCCGGAATCGCAGATTCCTACACCGGGCAGTACCTGCAAAAAGTGCTCAACAACGGCGGGCAAGCCACCGGGCCTGCCATGTACGGCCATCCGGAAAGATAGAAACCAAAAGAGGAGGAACCCATGAAAAAGTATGCTTTGGTGGTGTTCAACGGCGACCCCATGTGTTTCATTCACGTCCTGCTAAACGCCCTGGAAATGCACACCAAGGGCCATGTGGCCCGAATCATCATCGAAGGAGCGGCGACAAAGCTGCTTCCGGAGCTGGAAAGCAAAGAGCATTTCCTGCATGCGCTGTGGCAAAAAGCCAAGGCCGCCGGTCTGATCGAAGGCATCTGTAAGGCCTGCTCAAACAAACTGGGCACCCTGGCAGCAGCCCGGGAGCTGGGATTTACCCTGCTGGATGAAATGTCAGGCCATCCGAGCCTGACCCGCTACCGAGAGGAAGGCTTTGAACTCATCACCTTCTAAGCAGCGCTAAGCGGACCGCAATTTGCGGCCGCAAGAGAGCAAGGCCTATGAAAGATCCGCACTTGCCGGCCTTCACGCGCCGTACGGCGGTGTACCTAGTACGCGCTTACCAGGTGCTGGTATCGCCGTTGACCGGACCCCACTGCCGGCACATCCCCACCTGTTCGCAGTACGCTGCGGAGGCCATCGAACGCTTCGGCGTGCTGCGCGGCGGATGGCTGGCCGTAAAGCGGGTGCTGCGTTGCCATCCCTGGGGCAGCAGCGGCTACGACCCGGTTCCGGACGAGGACGAAAACGACTGAAGCCCTCTAGGCTGGCCAACGACCCGCCTGGGTAATCCCTGCCAGCAAAATATGTAATGCAATTCTTAAAATTTCCCATTTCCTTCCGGATTTTTCATCCCGACGAAATCCCCTGTCTTCGCAACTTACAGTTTTGATTTGATTTTTAGAACGCTTGGCGTTTTGGCACGTTTGATGCTTTCCTGAAGATCAGGCATGCAAAGGGCACCTGCTATCCGTCGAAAGGCTGTAAATGCGTCGCATCCTGGACATGCAAATCCGTCGGCCGTTTTTCCCGGCTGCACGCCGGTTCAGCCGGCCGGAGGTTTTTTTGATCAGAAACCTGCGTCGCGCAGGGATTGAAAGCGGGCAGATTCCAGGCGTATTCTGGAGCTTGAAGAGCTTTCTGCAGGACAATCCCCAAATGACGCCCAAACAGCTGAACCGGCGCCTGGACCGCTTCGGATGGCACTGCCTGACGCTGGACAGCCGCATTTTTCGGCTTGCCAAGGCCTGCCGGGGAGAAGATGCTGCCGGCCTTGAGGATGCGACGGCCAAATCAAGCACTTTAAAGGAGGCGTGATGTCTGCTGTACACGAACTTGAGAGCCTGCCGATCTTGATTGAAGCCATTCTCAGGTGCTTTTTCCGTCAGACCTCCCAGACGCACTATGCCGCTTTCATGGAAGCCGCTCTGGACGGATTCATCAGAACGGAAGTTCGCGGCCGTACACCCCACGCGCTGGTGGACAAATTTGCCACCCCTCAAAAGGCCATCGACCACTTTCTTGCGTATCTCGAAAACATCCGCTGCGCCTCCGGCCATCGAACCGCCCGCCCGGCGATGGCCTGAAAATCGAATGCGCAACGCGCCTTCGCTGCAATCCGAAAAACCCCCGCATACTGCTTTCAAACGCAGGAAGGCCGACGGTCCAAAAGGTTGTGCAGATCAGAAGCGGAAAAGTTTTTCCCAACATTGTGGTATATTTTTCCAAAAATTTGTACCCCCCTTCCGGCTCCTGCAAACCGCCGTGGTCGCCCAAAGCCCCTTTTCGTTGCGCCCCTACGATTCCTGCCAGAACCGAAACCGCCTGATGCCAAATTTCCCATGTGAGATACAACCTGTTGTAACAATTAATTTTTAAGTGCGTCTGCACAGGTAATACCCGTACCCGGGAGGCCTGCCCGATGGATGCCCGAAACAATTCTGAAGGTTCTGCAGCGCACCTATGCAAAAGTGCAGCCGCAGCCGAAGCACATCGGCCCGTTTCTTGCAGCTGATATTTTTTAAAACCACCGCGAATTTCCTGTTGACAGGCGTGAAATGGGCGTTTAAAGAGGACCGACGATCATGCTGCTAGATGAAGAAACAAGCGCAGGCGTGGTGACCATTCGCCTCTCCGGCTACCTGGTAGCCAGCAACCCGGCTTCGATTCGCCGGCTGGTCAATTTCCGCTCCGGCGATCCGGCACCGCGGGTCATTGTCGATCTTGCAAGAGTCCGGTTTATCGACAGCTTCGGGATGAGCACGATTTTTAAGTTTGTCGCACGCTGCAGGGCCAAAGGCGGCGATGTCAAACTGGCCGGCCTGCAGCGGCATATCCAACGCCCCTTCATGATGTTGCGCCTGCACAAGCAGATCGAGCTGTTTTCCTGTCACAAGAAAGCGCTGCAGAGCTTCAACACCCCGTCCGGCAACTGACCCCCCCCCAACGCAAGCGGGCATTTTCAAAGTGCCATGGTTTTCATCCGTCCAGTCGCCATGGCATCCGGACGCGTTGCGCAGACTGCGGCGGATTGCCGATCTGCCGAAATCGCTGCGCCTTGCCGGCCATGCTTCGCCTGACCGGACTGACGCCCTGGAAAGTTTCGCTGCACCACCGCATTTCCGAGCCAGACGACCAAGGGTATCGCACCTTCCGCTTTCCGCTGCCAGTTGCGAATGCCTGATCCACAGGCATGGTTGCAGCGCACCGGCTTTAACGATCCGGGCAGAAAAACTGCCGCAGCCGATCCTTTGCAGAACAGGCCCACATCATCTTTTCCGGCACAGCCGATGAAAGCATGCATTCAATTGCCGGCTTCATCGAAAATTTGGAAAATCTTCTTGACTTCAGTTCTGATAAGTGCTGCGTTTACTAAGGGTCAAAGTGCGCTTTTTAGTTTTCAGTTGCCACGTGTTGCCTTGTTGCTAACTGACCGCAGAAAGTGCCGCCGGCATCGCACCGGATGGCTTTTGGAAGGAATAGCTTGGCCTTGACTTTTTGACGGGAAGGCGCACAACCAGTCCGGGCTGCAGCGCCGGAAAACCTCGGCGCCATACCATGCGGCCCCCCGCCTTTTCAACAGTTGCGCCTCGGAAAAGTAACTGAAAGGAGGGTGCCAGCGGCCATGTCCATCATCACGATATCCCGGCGCCCCTTCAGCCGGGGCAGGGAAGTTGCCATCCAGGTTGCCCAAAAGCTTGGCTACGCGTGTATCGCCAGGGAAGTTTTGTTTGACACGGCCAAGAATTTCAATATCCACGATGCCAAGATCATGCGCGCCATCCACGATGCGCCATCCTTCTCCGACCATTTCCTTTTCGGACGCGAGCGCTATCTGGCCTTTTTTCAGGCGACCTTGCTGGAAATTTTGCGCAGGGACAACATTGTTTATCATGGTCTGGCCGGCCACTTCTTCATCCAGGGGGTATCCCACGGCCTCAAGATTCGCATCATCACCAGCCTGGAGGAACGCGTCCGCACCCTGACTGAACGCGAAGCCATCGGCCCCAAAAACGCCGCTCTCATTATCAAACGGGAGGATAATGACCGCAGGCGATGGAGCCAGCACCTGTACGGAATCGACACGTGGGACCCCAGCCTTTACGACATGGTGCTCAACATCGCCGGCCTTTCCGTCGATGAGGCGGTCGAGATTATCTGCCAAACGATCCGCCTCAAACGCTTTCAAACCACGACAGAATCCCGGCGCAGGCTCGAAGATCTGGCCCTTGCCGCGCGCGTCAAAGCCGCCCTGGTGGAAACCAAGCCCGACATCGACGTGTCTGCCCAAAACGGCCACGTGCATATCAAGACGGACATCGAGGAGTCCAGAGAGGCGGAACTGTGCAGCGAAATCATCAGAATTGCCGGGTCTGTCCCGGGCGTCGGGGATGTTGCAGTTGAGACCGGCCATGTCGTACGCCACTATGATTGATGGGCGCCCAAAAAGCCCCGAAAATCTCGAAGATGCCTAAACTATAACCTGAGTTTTGCAAGCGTCGCGTTTGCCGCCTATACAAGGCGCAGGGCATGCAGCTGTAGTATACAGAACGCAAATGCCCTGCGACACAGTCGATGCGGTAAAATCGGCGCTCCCGCAGGGCAGACAATTTTGAAATCAAAATGGAAGGTTTCCGAACATACCAATGACGCTGAAAATTATCGGGCTGCATCCATAGACAACCATGAGATAACATTACAATTTTATAAGTTTTCAAAATTGTCTGTGCAAGATTCAGGTATAAATATAGAGCATTTTCAGCAGCGCCGCCAATTGCACTGCTTGTCAGCCGGATTTCCTGATTTTTCGAGACGCTCAAAGCAGCCGCGAACACAGACGGAGATAGCATGCGGGTCAGAAAACACATCGTTCTGATCGCCATGGCAGCCGGCCTTTTCCTATTGGATGTAAGCACGGTCTCGGCAGCCGTACCTGGTCCCGTGTCCGCTATCTCGCCACTGCTTTTCGCTTTTCTCGTCTTTCTGGCCTGCACCGCCATAGGGACGATATCCATTATCGCCGGTACCGGCGGCGGTGTCCTGTTCACCACCTTGTTTTTGGGGTTTACATCCATCCATCCGGACATCGTGAGGGCCACCGGGCTGCTGGCCGCGGTCTGCGGAACGCGGATCGGGGCCCGCCGCTATCTGCGCCGGGGAATTGCGAATATCCGGCTGGTGCTCTTTTTGGGGAGTTGCTACACGCTTTTCGCCGTTGTCGGGGCACTGTTCGGACTGACAATCACCCGCCGGTTCGGAGACACCGGCATTGCCGTCATCAAGCTCACACTGGGTGTTATCGTCATGGCGGTGGGCATGATGTACCTGCTGGTCAAAGGGACCGCATACCCCGAAGTCATGCGGGTAGACCGCTTTACGCGCAGGCTCGGGCTGGACATGGCGTACTGGGAAGCATCGTTCAAGCAGCCGCTCAAACAGCCCATCGGCTACCGCGTCACCCGCAGCCTGGTGGGAGCGCTGGTTGTCTGTGTGGTCGGCTTCATTTCCGGCACACTCGGCCTGGGTGCAGGATGGGCCATCACACCGCTTTTCAACTTCGTCATGCTGGTGCCGCTCAAGGTTGCCGCGGCCACCAGCGCCGTCATCATCAGCATCGGTGACACGGCAGCGGTATTCCCCTACCTCATGTCGAATTCCATTTTTCCGGTCTATGCCGTGCCGACCATTGCGGGTTTGATTTTCGGTGCTGAAATCGGTTCCCGCATTGCGGTCAAGGTAAAGCCCCGCATCATCCGTTACGTCTTGATCGCCATCATGATGGGCACCGGAACCAAGTTGGTGATCACCGGGCTGAGTCTGCTATGAAGAAAAAAACCCTGCAACCGGATGTACCGTTCGAGGGCATCGTCTACGGTGAAATCTCCGCCTGGATCACGATTGCCGGCATGGCTATCGCCGTCGCAGGCCTGGTTGTCGGGTTTGTCGCCGGAGGCGGTGTAATCACTGAACCTGCGTTCCTGAAAGACTTTTTTGCCGGAATGGGAGAGCGTGCCATCTGGGCCCGGGACTCTGTGTTCTCGCGCATGCCGCAACACTACTGGTTCCTCAGGCAACGTATCGACGGGGATGAAATTTCAATGATCGGCCTGGTGATCGCCTGCTATGGCGGTGTCATCGGCGTCTGGGGCATGTTTGTATCCATGTTCCGCAAAAAAGAGGTTCTGCTGTACAAACGGGGTCTTTTCACCATTCTGGCACTGATCATTGCAATCATTCTGACGCTGGCCGCCACAGGTGTCATCGCCCTCCGCTAGGGTCGCGAAAAAGATGATTCCACGGCCAAAGCGGGTCGGCGCCATCCCCTGGCATACCAGAAGAATCCACCATGGTGATGGATCCCGCCTGACGGCCTCAAAGGGCCTTAAATAACCTCTGGCGACAAAACCGCTTGCGTGCATCCGCAAAAAAGGATAGAAGAAAGACTTTTTATTGGCTACCGGCTATCATATCAGGAGGTCTCATTATGTCAATTATCACCATATCCAGAGACGTATACAGCAAAGGCAAAGAGATTTCGGAAAACGTCAGCTCAACCCTTATGTACGAGTGCCTTTCGCGCGAGGTGCTTCTGGAAGCATCCAAAGAGTTTAACGTCCCCGAAATCAAACTGAACCACGCCATCAAGGACGCGCCGTCCATCCTCGAACGTATGGGATACCAGAAGGAAAAATACATCACTTTCATTTGGTCCGCCATTCTCAAACATTTCAGAAAGGACGATGTGGTTTACTGCGGGCTGGCGGGCCATTTTTTTGTAAAAGACATCCCGCACGTGCTGAAAGTGCGCATTATCGTCAACCTTGACGAACGCGTCAAAAACGTGGCGGAACGTGAGGGTATTTCAAGAAAGGAAGCCTTGCGGAAAATCCGGCAGGATGATGAAGGGCGCAGGAAGTGGAGCCAGCATCTGTACGGCATCGATATCCAGGATCCCAGCCTCTACGACCTGGTCATCCACCTCGGGAACATGACCCCGGATGATGCCGCCGATGTGATTTGCAAGACCGTGGCCCGCAAAACTTTTGAAACCACGCCGGAGTCCCAGCAGGCCCTGGAAGACATCGCCATCGCCACCCAGGTGAAAGCCGCCCTGATGGATCTCAGGCCGGATGTCGATGTCGTCGCCGCCAAAGGGGTCGTGAAGATTCACACAACGGCGGTACTGGTCGAAGGCAAGGATCTCATTCGGGACATGGAGGCAATTGCCAAATCCGTGGACGGTGTAAAGGAGGTGTATGTGGGTGCAAAGCACAGAGAAGACTACGTGAGTTGACGATTGGGCCGCATCTCTTCCGGCTGCTGACCTAAGGTTACGCGTACACGGATGCTGTTGTTTACCAGACATGCCAAACCGAGAAGGAGGGACAAAGCATATGGCGCCTGCAGAGCTGGATTCGGCTGTTTCAGAGGAAAAGGAAGCAGATGCCAAACCAGGCAAGCAACGGCGGAGCAAGGGCACGCTGAAACGCATTGTGACCAGTGTTCCGGAATTGACTTTGCTGATTCTCCTCATCCTCGGCGGCTATCTTCTCATGGCCGTGTTTTCGAAGGTACAGGGAACTCAGGACCTGACCCCCACGTCCATGTGGCTGATCATTGCCGGATCCTTTCTGATCAGCACCGCCATTGCGATTATCGCGGTGGTTGCAGGCATTGGCGGAGGCGTGATTTTCACCCCCATCATGCTCGGCTTCACCTCCATGGACAGCCTGGTCATACGGGCCACGGGCCTGGTGGTCGCCATGTTCAGCGGGCTGATTTCATCGGGGCCCTTCATGAAGAGCCGTCTGGCCAACCTGAGAGTCGTGTTCTTCTGCGGCGTGCCCATTACGGTGGGCGCACTTGCCGGGAGTGTCTGCGCCATTTATCTGCACGATGCCCTGGGGGCTGTCGGCGATGGGATGGTGCGCCTGTCACTGGGGATCCTCATGCTGGTGATCGCCTATTTTCTGCTCACCGGAGGGGGCAAGACAGAGTATCCCGAACCGGAACATATTGACGCACTTTCTGTGAAACTCGGGCTCAACGGGTCTTACTGGGAAAGCTCCCTGGGAAAGATCGTTGACTACCAGCTGGTCAGAGCGCTTCCGGGCGCCCTGATTTTTATCCTGCTGGGCTTCATCGGAGGCTTTTTCGGTATGGGGGGCGGCGCCTTTCTCACCGCTACTTTGAATCTCGTCATGATGGCGCCGGTGAAAATCGCCGCGGCGTGCAGTGGGGTCCTTTTGGCCATCAGCAACGCCACCGCCATCTGGACATACATCACCTACGGCGCCCTGATTGCGATCGTCGTGGCCCCGTGGCTTCTGGGACAGGTGGTGGGTGGAATCCTGGGTGCACATCTGCTCATCCGCATCCGGGCCGGTTTCGTGCGCAAAATCCTGATTGTCATCCTCGTGCTCTCCTCCCTGAAGCTGATTGCCCGGGGTGTGGGAGGGGCGTTCGGGATACATATTCCGCTGGTGGGATAACAAATTCGATCATTGGGAGGAAATATGCCGGGTGAAAAGCTGAAAGTTCCTTTTGCCGGTCTGATCTATGGACAAATTATCTACTGGGGCGTGATGCTGGGATGTCTGATCGTCGTTTTCGGGTCGGTTATCGCCTTTACGACCCGGCACAACTTCGCGCCCGCTTCTTACTGGATTTCCTCGGTGTGGAGAGGCGATTCCCCCGCCCGGATCTGGCAGGGCATCACCGGTGCACTGCCCATGGGGCACTGGTATTTTTCGCATCTGACAACTGGGGATGGCATGTCTGCCTTTGGCATCTCGCTGGGTGTTTTTTCAGTCGTACCCGCGCTTTTCCTTTCCTCGGCAGTACTTTTCAAAGAGGGCGATCGATTTTACGGGCTGCTGGCGCTGATTTGCGGGTTCATTGTGCTGACCGGGGTACTGGGACTGATCCCCACCGGCTGACTGGCCTGATGCATTCAGAAGATCGCTGAAAAACCGGCCGTGGAGGCTGTTCAAAATGCACCGGCAGCGCGGCGTCGTTTCAGTTGCCAAAACTGTTCCGTATGCAAAGATGCAGCGCTTAAATCCGCCTACCACTGGGGTCTCCCGGCCGAACCCCCTCCAAATGCCCATGGCACCGGCAGATGTCCCGCATCACCATCACGAAGGGTTGACGGCCTCTTCAGCACCCATCAAAACTATTTATGGTCCACTGCCGGGATCTTTGTTTTCGCCTGGCCGTTCCGGGAGAACTCTCCCGGCCTGAGCTTGCAGTCCTTAGGGTGGATGTGCTATAGGCTGGCTGCAATCCCGTATGACGTCCGGCCCGACAGCGGACAGCAGGCACCTATGGAACTTTACCTGTACAACACACTGACGCGCCGCAAAGAAGCCTTCAAAGCGCTTTTTGAAGACTACGTGGGACTCTATACGTGCGGTCCGACGGTCTACAACTTCGCTCACATCGGCAACCTGCGCACTTACATCTTTGAGGACGTGCTCAAACGGGTGCTGCAATACAACGGTTACCGCGTCAGGCACGTCATGAACATCACCGATGTCGGCCATCTTACGGGTGACCGTGACATGGGCGAAGACAAGATCGAAAGCGGTGCGACCCGCGAGGGCAAATCGGCCTGGGAAATTGCCGCTTTTTATACCCGCGCCTTTCAAGATGACATCCGCCGGCTGAACATCATGGAACCGGATATCTGGTGCCGCGCCACCGATTCGATCCCCGAGCAAATCGACCTCATCCAGCGCCTCGAAGCCAAGGGCTACACCTACCGCACCAGCGACGGCGTTTATTTTGATACGGCAAAATTCAAAGACTATACCAAACTCTCCCACCAGCGGCTGGAGTCCCTGCAGGAAGGGGCGCGGGTGGAAAAAAACCCGGAAAAGAGAAACCCTACCGATTTCGCACTCTGGAAATTCTCACCGCCGCATGTCAGGCGGCAGATGGAGTGGGAATCTCCCTGGGGCGTTGGCTTTCCCGGCTGGCACATCGAATGTTCGGCCATGAGCATGAAGTATCTTGCAGACCACCTGGACATACACTGCGGCGGTACCGATCATATCGATGTCCACCACACCAACGAAATCGCCCAATCGGAGGCCGCTACGGGAAAGAAGTTTTTCAACTACTGGATGCACGGCGCTTTTCTGATCGTCCGCGGTGGCAAGAAAATGGCCAAAAGCGCGGGCAACTTCCTGACGCTGGACAGCACTTTTGTCAAAAAGGGCATCCCGCCGCTGGCCTACCGCTTTGCCACCTTTCAGACCCACTACCGCAAACCCATGGAGTACAGCGAGGAGGGCATCGCCGCGGCCAGAAACGGGCTTTCGCATCTGCGCCACCAGGTGCGCCCACTAATGGAAGCGGCGCCGGAAGGTACCGAAAAGGTTGACCCGGGGCGTGTTCACGCCGAATTTCGCGAAAAATTCCTTGCCGCGGTCAACAACGACCTGAACATGCCGGTTGCGCTGGCCGTGGTGCAGGAAATGCTCAAATCGAAAATTACGCCCGGTGAAAAACGGGCCACGATCCTGGATTTCGACCGTGTGCTGGGATTTTTGTTGGCAGAATCCGTCCGCCCGGCGGCGCTGCCGCCGGAAATCGAACGTTTGGCCGCAGAGCGCCGGGCGGCACGCGAAGCCAGGAACTGGGCCCTGGCCGACCGCCTGCGCGACGAATTGCGGCAGCGCGGCTACACGGTCCAGGATCACAAAGACGGCATGAAAGTCATTAAGGAAACCTGAAAATGTCCGGCGACAGCCGGCTGTTTGTGATAGCACCAATCAGCTTGACAGATCGGCCGCTTTGGGTGATGATTTAAGGTTAGCATGCAACCCAAGACTTAATTCGGGCACAAAGTCCGGGCAGCATCTACTACCAACCATAGAACCCCGCGGGGTTCGCAAAGGTGCAGGAGGGAGAGAAGCAATGCGTCTGATTCTTTTAGGGGGCCCAGGAGCCGGCAAAGGAACACAAGCCAATTTTATCAAGGAAAAGTACCAGATTCCGCAGATTTCCACCGGCGACATGCTCCGCGCCGCCGTCAAGGCGGGCAGTGAACTGGGGAAAAAGGCCAAATCGTTCATGGATTCCGGAGGCCTTGTTCCGGACGATGTGATCATCGGGCTGGTCAAGGAACGGATCCAGGAGGCGGACTGCGCCCAGGGCTTTCTGTTTGACGGTTTTCCGCGCACCATTCCCCAGGCGGATGCCATGAAGAACGCCGGCGTTGCCATCGACGCCGTGGTCGACATCAACGTACCGGACGAAGAAATCATCAAGCGCATGAGCGGCCGCCGGGTGCACCTGGCTTCCGGCAGGACCTATCATGTCGTCTTCAACCCGCCCAAGGTCGCCGACAAAGACGACATCACCGGTGAACCGTTGATCCAGCGCGATGATGACAAGGAAGAGACCGTACGCAAGCGGCTGGAAGTCTACCATGCCCAGACCGAGCCGCTGGTGGACTACTACCGCCAGTGGGAAAAATCGGGCGACAGTGCCGCGCCCAAATACATCCGCATCGAAGGCGTCGGAAAAGTCGAAGCCATCCGCGATGCAATTTTCGAAGCCCTGGATGCGTTCGCCTAGCGATTGATTCCGGGCCGGCCGCAGCGCCGGCCCGCCCCTGCCCGCGAATCGGTGCGAAGCCTAAAAATCCAGAATCGGGAAAGCCTGGCGTTTGTCGGTTCCCTTGAGGGGAAAGAGGCGCAAAGAGCCATCGTTCATTTTCTCATACTGCGACTCGTTGAGCCTGCGCGAAATGGGCGTGTAGTAAAGTGCCAGCTTCATCCTGCCCGTCTGCCGGCTTTGCTTGAGCTTGATCTTGATTTTGCCCGTTTTCCATTTGAAAATCTTCAGGCCGGATTTCGCTGAAAACGTCGTCGCCGGCTGGCCGTACTTAGCGATGAGCGAGCGCTTCAGCCGCGCAAAGAGCTCCGGCGACGTCAGCGTCGCGTAAACCGCGAAAAAGCGCTCGTCGGAAAAGCCGTATACCACCTGCGGAATCTCGATTCCGTAGAGCGTGTAGCTCTTGGCGGGGTTGGCGTAGAAACTGACGCTTCCCCGGCCCCACACCTTCTTGTAGTGTGCCAGATCCGTCAGTTGCTGGCCCCACACCAGACCTGCAAACCCCGTCGGCAGTCGCGTCGTTCCCGCTGTGCCCACAGCGGGCAGCAGAACGAGGCTGAACACCAGGCCAATCAACCGGTATCGCATGGTAGCTTCCTTTCGTTGCAACCCGCAGCAAGTCCGCAGGACGCCGGGATTGCGAATTCAAAGCACTGTCGGCAACGTGCAGCCCTCCGTCGGCCGCAGAAAATCTGCACCGGGTTTTGCACCTTGACAGCCAAGGTCCGGCAGGTCTATTCTCAGGCAGCTTGGCTGTACTCTGCGGGAAAATGCGCCTTGCAGGCGCTTCCGGGCGCATCGCCACCACCGCTTTCGGTCCGTTATTATATGCGTCGGCAGCCGACAGGTCAACGATTTCATCCGGCAAAAGGCTGTTTGCCGCGTTTATAGGCCGGCATGCTTTTACTGCAAACCCGGAAGGATAAAAAATGATCCCTGAAATCAAGAAGATACTGTATGCCACCGATCTGTCCGAAAGCGCACTGCATGCTTTCGGGTATGCCGTCAGCCTCAGCAGCCGCTACCAGGCCGGGCTGACCGTTCTGCATGTGCTGGAAGAGCTTTCCACCAGCGTCCAGATGCAGGTCAAATCGATTATCGGGCATGAGAAATGGCTCCAGGCCATGGACGAGATCAGCCGGACGGCCACTGCGAAAATCCAGGCGCGGCTGGAGAAATTATGCGGCGACATGCGGACGCGTGCGGATCAATGCACCTTTGCCAAGCCGGAGATCGTCATCGCCCACGGCCATCCCGTGCAAACCATCCTGGAGCAGTCCACCCGGCGCAACAGCGACCTGATTGTCATGGGCACCCATGGCTTCGGCACTTTCAAGGACACCTGGATGGGCAGCACCGCCCGGCGCGTGCTCCACCGCAGCCGCATCCCGGTGCTGACCATCCGCCTGCCCGATTAGCCGGGGTTTACGAAACCTCCGTGAATGCCGCGGACAGGTGGCTTTCGACCATCGCCAGCCGCTGGTCGGGCGCCAGGTCGGTTTGCCGCAGCGTTTCCCCGATCTTATGCAGCACGTCCTGCAGCACGGCGGCCCTCAGCTCGAGTTCCTGGATCGTCTCCGCCGCGGCGCACTCGGTCACATCCATGGCTTCGCGCAGGTCCAGCGCCGTTTTAGAGAGGTTCTTATACTCGGCGATGCGGTCCAGGCGGATCATCAGTTCGTGGAAATTGACCGGCTTCTGCAGATAATCCGCGGCACCGGCCTTCATGGCCTCCACGGCCGTATCCACCGAGGCGTGACCGGTCAGCAGCAGCACCTCCGTGTAGCCGCTCTTTTTCCTGGCGGCTTTCAATACGCCGATGCCGTCCGGTTCCCCGGGCATCATCAGATCGGTGATGACCACGTCGAACAATTCCCGGCCCATGTGTTCCAGGGCCCTGCGGCCGTTTTCCGCCAGGGTGATGGAAAATCCTGCCGGTGCCAGTTTTTTTTCGATCAGCTTCCGCGTCACGGGGTCGTCGTCAACGACCAGTATGTTGAGATTCCTCATTTCCCCTCCTCTAGGGGTGGTCAAGCGGTCAACGAAACTCTTCTGCCTGTGCGGTGTGCAATGCTCTTCCTCAGCTCATTTTTTGGGGCGGTGTTCAACTGGTAGTAAATCGACCGCAGATGGCGCCGGGGTGTAAAGCGTGGACAAACGCCGGTCAGCGATTCGGTGGCGCCGATTATCAGGTATCCGTCCGGCGCCAGCACGCCGGCCAGACGTTCAAACAGTTTTTTGCGGTCCTGGGGGGTAAAGTATATGGCCACATTGCGGCAAAACACGATATCGAACTTGCCCAGTGCGCCGAAGGGCAGCATCAGGTTGAGCTTGCGGAAAGTGGCCATGGCGCGCAGATCATCTTTGATCTTCCAGCCGGCGCCGGCAGGCCGGAAGTATTTTACCAGCTTATCCCGCGGCAGCCCGCGTTCGATCTCGAATTTTCCGTAGGTCCCCCTGCTGGCCTGGGCGATGGCCGCATCGGATATATCCGTCCCCAGCAGCTTGATGCGGTAGCGGTTCAGATCCTGCTGCAGCAGTTCTTTCAGCACAATGGCCACGCTGTATACCTCTTGGCCCGTGGAGCAGGCCGCACTCCAGATGCGCAGCGAAACGGGCAGTATTTTGGAAGCCCTGGCGCTGCGGGCATCGATGAGATCGGGCAGGATCTTGTTGCGCAGAAGCTCAAAGGGACCGTTGTCCCGGAAAAAAAGGGTCTCATTGGTGGAGATGGCGTCGACGATTTCGTTTTCCAGCTGCTTCCCCGGTCCGGTCCTGGCTTTTCGGCAGAGTTCGGCGTAATCCGCCAGGCCGTGTGCCTCCACCAGCGGACCCAGCCGTGTTTCAAAAAGATAAGCCTTGCTCTGGTCCAGGGCGATTCCCGAAACATCGTAAATATAGCGGGACAGCTGGCGGATTTCTTCTGGTGTGATTTTTTTCATGCCGTCATCGTACCTGTCAGCCAACACTTTGCATACGGTCGCCGCTTTTTGGAAAGGACGGCTTTACCGTTTTGACAATCTCCGCTGCAATCCGTCCCAGGGGCGCCACGACATCGACGATGCCGCATTCGACCGGACCTTTGGGCATGCCGTACACCACGCAGCTGGCCGCGTCCTGGGCAATCACCACGGCGCCGTTGCGTTTCATCAATTTCAGCCCCAGCAACCCGTCGGCACCCATTCCGGTCATGATGACGCCGGTGGCCCGCCCGACGTAGTGGTGTGCGACCGACCGGAAGAGGTAATCCGCGGACGGCCGGCAACTGTTTTCCGGTGGATCGTCGGTGACGCGGATCATGCGCCGGATGCCGTCGGCGCTGGCGGCCACTTTCATCTGCCGCCCGCCGGGGGCGATATAGGCGGTATCCGGGAGCAGCGGCTCGCCGTTTTCAGCTTCTTTCACCCGGATGGCGCATTTGGCGTTCAAACTTTTGGCCAGAGAGGCCGTAAAAACCGGCGGCATATGCTGGACGATCAGCAGCGGGACGCCCATTTTGGCCGGCAGCTGCGGCATCATCCGCGCCAGCGCGTTGGGTCCGCCGGTGGAAATGCCGATGGCCACGATTGCGGAAGATGATCTTTTCATTGTGGGGCGCACAGCCGCAAGCCGGCCTGCTGCCGCCGGGCGCTTTTGGGCCCGCACGAAAGGGGCGCTGTTTTTGCCTCTTGCCAGCCGCCGCGCGATTTGACGCTGCCGGCGAAAAGCCGCCAGCATCGGCGCAAGGGCGTTTTTCACCGCTGCGGTGTTTTCGGCCATGGAACGGCCCTGGGGCTTGGGGACAAAATCGAAGGCGCCCAGTTCGAGGGCGCGCATGGTCATCTCCCCACCCTCGTGGGTCAGCGAGCTGAGCATGATCACGCCGACATCCGTGTGCTTTTGCTTTAGTTCCTGCAACACGTCGATGCCGTTCATGTCCGGCATCTCGATGTCCAGCGTCACCAGGTCCGGGCGCAGGGATGCGATTTTCATCAGGGCCGCACGGCCGTTGTGGGCACTGCCGACAACTTCGGCCCCGGAAATGCCGGCGATGACATCCGCCACGATTTTGCGATACACGGCTGTATCGTCGACAACGAGTACACGCAATGGACTGCTGATCGGCATGGTTCAACTCCACTCGGTCCGGATTTCGTCCAACGCCTTAACTAGGGCAACCATCCTGTATGCGTTTTGCAGAGTGCGGGCCGCTGGCGCCTTTGTCAGGCGTCTTCCGCAAGCACTCTTTCCAGGTCCAGGATGCCGATCAGATGATCGTCGGTCTTGAAAACACCTTTGAAAAATTCTCCCTGGATCTGTCCGATGTTGGCCGGCGGCGCGTCGACGGCCTCCCACTGGGCTTCGATGACATCGCTGATCTCGGACACCAGCAGCCCGATATACTCCCCCCGGGAATTGACAATGATATTGCGGGTCTTGTCGGCAAAACCGGTTTGCGCCAGACCGAGTTTGCGCCCCAGGTCGATAATGGTCACGATCTGCCCGCGCAGATTCATGATCCCCTTGACATACCCGGGCGCCTGGGGCACCGTGGTGATGTCGGTCTGCTTGTTGATCTCCTGAACATTGAGGATATCCATGCCGCACAGCGCATCGGCCACGTAGAAAGTGGCCAGTTCCACGCTGCCGCCCTTTTGGGCCTCCTGCCTGCCGTATTCCATCTTCCGTCCTCCCTGCCGCCGGCTGCCGTGCAACGCAGCGGCGGCCGACAGTTGTCATACACATTCAGACCTTGAAGCGGGCCACCATTTGTTCAAGCTGTTGGGCCAGCTCCAGCAGCTGGCCGGAATTGTTTTTGACTTCCGCGCTCATGCCTGTTATGGCATCCGCCGCCTGGCTGACACTGGCGATATCCTGGGCAACTTCGCCGGAAACGGATGAACTCTGGGCGACGTTTTCGGTAATCTCGGCAATCCCCTCGGAGGCCTGGCTCACGTTTTCGGCGATTTCGGTGGTTGCCGCCGACTGCTCATCCACGGCCGTGCCGATGGCGGAGACCATGCCGTCGACCTCGTTGATGATGTCCGCGATCTGGCCGATTTCGGTCACCGCCTGGGAGGTCGATCCCTGGATGCTTTCGATCTTGTTTTTGATATCGTTCGTGGCTTCGGCCGTCTGGCGGGCCAGCTCCTTGATCTCGTTGGCCACCACGGCAAACCCCTTGCCGGCCTCGCCGGCCCGCGCCGCCTCGATGGTGGCATTCAGCGCCAGCAGGTTGGTCTGCTCGGAAATCTCGGTGATGGCGGCGGTCACCTGCCCGATGGACTGGGCGGCCGCACCCAGTTCGTTGATGCGCGCGGAAGCGGATTGGGACTGCACCACGGCTTTCCCCGTGATCTCACGCGCGTCTTCACTGCGTGTGCCGATTTCCTGGATGGTGTTCTTTACACCGTCCGTAGCTGCCGTCATCATGGAAACATTTGTGGAGGCCTCTTCCACGGCAGCGGCCACGGAGTTCATGTTGGCGCTCATCTCCTCGGCGGCGGCGGCCACCGTATTGGACTTGTCAGAGACATCGCCCGACCCCTCGGACACCTGGCTCGAAATATCGAACAGGGCATGGGAAGCGCTGTTCAGCCGGCCGGCGCTTTCGCGGATGGACGCGAACATGGTCTTCAGACTGGTGCTCATCTCGTCGAGGGCATGGCCGATGCGCCCCAGCTCGTCCGTCCCGCTGATGCCCGACGTAACGGTCAGGTCCCCTTTACCCAGCGCCTGGGCAAAATCCCTGACCCGCTCCAGGCGCCTGACGATGGAGTAGATCGTAAGCATCGAGAACACCATGCAAAAGAGCCCTGCCAGCACACCGCCGATCTGTGAAATCAGCAGCTGGCGCACCCGGGCTTCGGACTGCTTCTGCAGCATGCCCACGGCGATGTTCATCTGCTTTAACAGCGGCAGGTTGTTGTCCAGCACATAGCGCAGATCCTGTGCGGCCGTGGGCCGTCCGGAGAGCACGCCGTCAATGCGGCGGCTGAAGGCATGCCACATATCGCCGACCTTCTGCAGCTGGCTTTTGGCCGGCTCGGCCGCCTTTGGGCACCAGCGGTAAGCGGTGTTCTCGGGGTCCAGCAAAAGCGGTGCCCTGCCGGAGTCTCTGAGCGCCGCCAGGGTCATGTCGAAAATGCGCATGGTGTTGCGCACGCTTTTGGCCAGAGCCGGATCCGGCTTGCCCTGCCGGCTTTTTCCCATCTGGTAAGTCAGCACCTCTTTGGTCATTTTCTGGGTCAGCATGCGCTGACGTCCGGCCAGATTGATCACCATGCCATCGTCTTTCTGCTTTCCAGTCAAATACCAGGTAACGGCGAACATGCCCACGATAATTACGGAAAGCCCCAGAATCACGAATCCCAGTTTGTATTTGATGCGCATCACATTCTCCTCGGTTCCATCCTGTTGGCGTCTGGCCGTCATAGCTTGAAACGGCCGACCATTTCGCTGAGTTTTTCCGCCAGGCCCGACAGTTCGCCGGCGCTCATGTTGACCTGCGATCCGGAGTTGGAGATCTCGCTGGCGGCCTGGTTGACTTCGGCGATGTCCCGGGCCACTTCACCGGCCACGCCGGAGCTCTGAGATACATTTTCCGTCACTTCCGCAATGCCTTGGGAAGCCTGCAGAACATTTTCGGAAATCTCCTTGGTGGTCACGGATTGCTCCTCGACGGCCGTGGCGATGCCCGATACGATCTCGTTGACTTGGTGCACCACCTTGGAGATCTGGCTGATCTGGTCCACAGTACCGTTGGTGGAGGACTGGATGCCGTCGATGCGCCGTTTGATCTCACCGGTGGCCTCGGCGGTCTGGCGGGCCAGCTCTTTGATCTCGTTGGCCACCACGGCGAACCCCTTGCCGGCCTCGCCGGCCCGCGCCGCCTCGATGGTGGCATTCAACGCCAGCAGATTGGTCTGCTCGGAAATCTCGGTGATCGTTTCGGTCACCTGCCCGATCTGCTGGGCGGCCTGGCCCAGCTGGTTGACCGCCTCCGAGGCGCTGTTGGACTCTTTGACGGCCTCGGCGGTGATGCGGCTGGCCTTTTCGGTGTTTTTGGCGATTGCATCGATGGTGGCGGTCATCTCCTCGGCCGAGGAGGCCACAATGCCGACATTGGTGGATGCCTGCTCCACGGCGGCCGCGATGGATTCCATGTTGGCGCTCATCTCTTCGGATGCCACCGCCACCGTGTTGGCTCGGCTGGAGGTCTGTTCGGCGCCGGCCGACATCTGGTCGGAAACAGCCGACAGTTCGGCGGAAGAGGAGGTCAGGGTTTCGACACCCCGGGCGATGTCCTTAAAGATCGTACCGATGTTGGTGACCATATGATTGAGGGCCTTGGCCAGCACGCCGATTTCGTCGCCACGGTCGATGTCCAGCTTGGCGGTGAAATCCCCGTCGGCCATTTTCTGGGCGAAGGCCACGGATTCGGTCACCGGCTTGCTGATGGCACGTGTCAGCACAGCGGCAATGCCCGCACCGGCCAGGACCGCTGCCAGCGCCAGAATGACGATCAGCATCTTGGCCCGGTGGCTGGCGCTGACTTCCGCCTGTCGTTTGGCGGCGCTGAAATGGTCGATGGCCTTGGCAATCCGGTGCAGGTTTTCCTGGACCTGCGCAAGGCTCGGCAGGGTTTGCTCCTCGTAGATTTTCGCCACCGCCGACTCCCGGCCGCTCTTGCGGGCCTCCAGGATCGCCTCCCCCGAAGCATGCAGGCGCCGGTGCGGCCCCTCCATGGCTTTGAACAGCGGCCCCAGCTGGGGCATACGCGCCTCGATTTCTCCACGCTCCGGGCTGTTCAGAAACTTTCCCAGCGTGCAGCGGGTCGGGTCCAGCTGCACCGAAAGCGCCTTTTGCTGCGGGTCGGACACGAAACGGGTCAAATGGTTGACCCAGTTCAGGTGATCGATTTCCCTGTCCAAGGCCAGTTTGTCGATCTCAAAACCCTTGAGCACGGCCTCGAAAGCGGCCGCCGACTTCTGGATACCACTGTATCCGGTCCACCCCACGGCGATCAGCAGCAGCACCAGCAGGCTGAAGCCGCCGGCCAGTTTTACCGAAATTTTCACATTCTTGGACATCGTTTCCTCCTTACTTTACCGTCGATATATTTTTGACGCATTTCATCTGCCCGCGGCCGCCTTTGGCATCACGCGTTTTGCAGCATCGCACGTATGCTGGTGATCAGCTTCTCGCGGTCCAGTTTGATCTGATAATCGTCGATGCCCACGGCTTTGCCCCGGGCCTGGTCGGCATCGGAGGCCAGCGTGGTCAGGGCGATGACCGGCAGGTGGGCAAAGCGTTCATCGCCTTTGATCTTCTCGGTCAACGCGAACCCGTCCATATTGGGCATTTCGATGTCCGTGGCCACCAGGGCCACTTCAGCGGCATGCTCCTGGAGCAGCTCCCAGGCCACGACACCGTCTTTGGCTTCGATCACCCGGTAGCCTTCCTCTTCGATAAAGCGTTTGACCTGGCTTCTGAAAAATGCGGAATCCTCGGCGTACAGGATGGCCGTATCCGTGCCTTCCGGTTCCCGCATCGCTTCGCTTTCGGCGAACCAGTCGGGGTTGAGAGTCTGGACGAGCTCGTACACATCCACCATCAGCGTGGTATGGCCGCCGATGATGGCCGAGCCCATGATCCCCGGCTGGCGCAGGGTTTCACCGTCCACTTCGATGGCCATTTCCACGGCATCCACCGGCCCCGTGGCCAAAAGGCCCAGCTCACGCCCCGCCAGGCTGAAGACAATGACCAGGTGGCTGTCATGGTCGGCCAGCGGCTTCACCTGGGCGACCTCATCGATACAAAAGAGCGGCAGGCTGCCGCCACGATACTGCATCACGCGTTTTCCGCCCACCTGCTCGATGTGCGCGCCCTCGACTTTTTCGATACGTTCCACCAGGTTGATGGGAACGGCGAAATGCTCGTCTTCGGCGCACTTGAAAATCAGCATGGACTGCCGATCCGCCTTCAGTTGGGCCGCTTTTTCGGCGCTTTCGGCAATATCCATGGCGCGTTCGCTGTTTTCCACCGAATTCAGCCGGGCCATATGCGCCAAGTGGCTCACGTCCAGAATCAGGGCCACGCGACCGTCTCCCATGATCGTGGCCCCGGCGTATCCCTTGCTGTTTTTTAAGTGCCGGCCCAGCGGCTTGACCACAATCTCCTCGGAATCGAACAGGCGGTCCACCACCAGGCCGTACTTCATGGCGCCGCAGGAAACCACGGCGATATTCAGCGCACTGGCGGCCCGCTGCCGCCGGTCCAGAGGATTGACGCGGCGATGGGGATGCGCTTCGATCTCATCTGCACTGCGGTCATCATCCTTTGCGGATGCGTGCAGCGGCGTGTGCCTGGAACGCCGGTCCGCCAGGTTTTCACGCTGATCGGGCTTGCGAACCCGGCCCTCGGGATCGGTAAAGGTACGCTCGACGCCGATCACGTCGGTCAGCCGCACCAGCGGCAGAAGATCGCCGCGCAGCCTGACCACTTCGGCATCGCCGACGGTCTCGATGCGGTTCTTGACCTGGTCGGCCGGAATCCTGAGCAGCTCCACCAGACTGACCTGGGGGATGGCATAGCGCTCGCCGCCGGCCTGCACGATCTGGCTGGGGATGATGGCCAGCGTGAGCGGCAGCTTGATGCGGATGGTGGTTCCCTCGCCGGGGGTGGATTCAATCTCGGTCTGGCCCCCCAGCTTGTCCAAATTGGTTTTCACCACGTCCATCCCCACACCGCGGCCGGACACGTCCGTCACCTCCCGGGCCGTGGAAAACCCGGGCAAAAAGATCAGGTTGACTTTCTCCTTTTCCGACATGGCGCCGGCCTGCTCTTCGCTGATCAGGCCTTTGGATACGGCCGTCTCGACAAGTCGATCGCCATCTAGCCCTTTGCCGTCATCCGAAATGACGATATTCACCTGGCCGGCTTCATGATAGGCCTTGAGCACGATTCTGCCCACCGCATTCTTGCCGGCCTTGAGCCGCTGTTCGGGGTCTTCGATGCCGTGATCCACCGCGTTGCGCACCAGATGGGTCAGCGGGTCGTTGATGGATTCGATGATGGTCTTGTCCAGCTCGACTTCCTTGCCCTCCAGCACCAGCTCCACCTGTTTTCCCAGCTTACGGGAAAGATCGCGCACCACACGCGGAAATTTGCCGAAAACGTTGCCGATGGCCTGCATGCGGGTCAGCATGATGGCCTCCTGCAGCTCGGAAGTGATCAGGTCGATCCGCTGGCTGGCGGCTTCGACCAGGCGGCTGTCTCTGGAAGTCATGGCCTGCAACAGTTGATTGCGGCCCAAAACCAGTTCCCCGGCCAGGTCCATGAGCGAATCCAGCAGACTGACGTGCACCCGCAGGCTGGCCTCCACGGCGGATGAAACCTGTCCGGCGGGCTTTTTAGACGCCGCTGCTTTACGGGGTCCCTGTTCGGCCTGGCCTGCACGGTCATGCGTTGCATGAACGTTCGCATTTTCCGCCCGCACAGCTGCCGCCGGTGGTGTTTCGGATGTATCGGCAACCCCTTTCCCGGCCAGGTCCACCGGCGGCTTTTCGGGTGTGTCCGGAGCGCCGGGCCCCTCAGCTGCGGCCGGCGGTGTTTCCGCCGGCGTTGCCGGAACTCCTGTTGTAGATGTTTCGGCCAGGGGGTGCAGTGCGAGTTTCTCGTCAAATTGGAAGATATTCTGCAGACCGATTTCAAAAAGATCGTCAATGTCCTCGGGCCTGAAAACGGTGGCGAAAACCAGCTGAACCGGGAGGTTGGCAGGCTCGAACTCCTCGCTCAGAGGATCCACCCGCTCCAGATCCATGGCCCGGGCCAGCACGCCGCCGGTGGCCGTGATGTCTGCGATGTAATCCATCAACGATTTGCCCCGCCGTTGGACATCCTCGATCAGATCGAGCTTGATCAGATAGACGTTCTTGCCGTCGGCCAGAGCTGCTTCAATGCCTTCCCGTGCTTCCGGGAATTCGGAGAGCGCGTCGCCCGGGCCATCGTCCGGTTCCCCGGACTGCCCTCCGGCTTCCGACAAAGTCCCGGACGATGCCCCGTCCTGTGGTTGGCTGTCGGCATCCTGCGGCGCTTCAAACGTGCCCTGGCTGATGGCGGCCAGATCTGCGGTCAGCGCCGACACGTCGACATCGTTGCTGGTGGTCACATCGGAAATCATCTCCCTGAGCGTATCGGCAGCTTTCAGCAGGTGGTTGATGATCTCGCCGTTGGGCACCATTTCGTGATTGCGGATCTTTCCCAGAATGTTTTCCATTTCGTGGGTCAGGTTCTGGATATTGGTCAACCCCATGAACCCGGCGCCCCCCTTGATGGAATGCGCCGCGCGGTAGACCTTGTTGATCAGATCCTCGTCGACGTCTGCGCCGCCTTCTTCGATGGCCAAAAAGTCGTTCTCGATATCTGCGAGATGCTCTGCGGACTCCTCGATGAATATCTGCATGGTTTCATCGATTTCTATACTCATGCCAGCCTCCAGGAAATCGTCAAATGTTGTTCGCAGGTGAAACCGCTGCCTGTCGAGGACGCTCAACCGGCTTTTTCAAGGACCACGTACCGTCCGAGTCCCACGGTGTCGACGACGGCGTAGATGGTTTCCGAAACATTTTTCATCCTCAGCCGTCCCCCGCCTTCTGAGAGCTGACGTCCGGCCGCCGCCAGCAGCCCCACGCCGATGGCGTCAATATCGGTGGCGGCACTGCAGTCCAACCTCAATTCGTCCGGCCGGCCGGCCGTTGCCCTGATGAGTTTCTTCTTCAGTTTCTCAGCGTCAGCGCCACCGATGTGGGCACCGGCTTTGAGCGTTTTGCATGTTTTCTTTTTTTTGGATGTCGCCATAAATTTCTCTCCGCATGTTGGTCCGTCGGGCTTTGCAATCATTTCTAGTTCCAACATATCGGAGAAAAACCGCATAACTTTAGAAAATCCTGCCCTGAAAAACGTTATGGACCGCATGGGGGTTCGTTGGGGCGACGCGGTCAGAAAATCCCCGGGGTTTTATCCGGCCGGCGGACCGGGCCCGGCCTGCCCGCTAAATTGGCCGGGATCAGGAACCGGTACGGCAGCACAGGTGGAAAGCACCCCAGGAAGATATTGTATCGCAACATTTTAATACAGGATATGTCCGCCTGATTATATTATATCTATCCTATCTTACTGTTTTAAAATAGTTTAACCAATAATTGCTTGGATTTTATACTTTGTTGCGTTGCAATATACTTTCTTGACAAACGCCTTTTAGCGGTTATTATGGAGGAAAGTGCGGCGAGAGATCAAAAAGTTAACCGCTGAAACCACGGAGGAAGAGCCTATGGACACGATCGGCATCGCCAGGCAGATGATCGCCTTTCACAGGGCGGCTTTTGACAACACATGCAGTGCCATGGCACTGTTCCAGGCGCAGTCCGAAACAGCCGCCAGCAATCTGCTCGGCCAGGCTTCGGGCCTGCCTGAAACCGGCAGAACCGCCATCAACAGCTGGATCGCCGCCTGTAAAAAGGGTCGCCAGGATTTTAAAAATCTCGTGGATGCCAACTTCGAGATGGTCGGGGGTTTTTTTAACGAAACGGGCCCGTCCGCAGCATCTGAATAACAACTTTACGGGAAACCGGCCAGACCGGCCGGCAGGAGGACAGACACAATGGACCAGAAGCAGTTGCTCAAACAGATGATCGATTTCAACCAGACGGCTTTCAACAACACCTTTAACGCCATGGTAATGCTCCAGCAGCAGTCCGAACAGGTGGCCAGCGCTCTGCTGGAACAGGCGACCTGGCTGCCCGAAGAAGGCAAAAAGGCCATCGATGAGTGGATCAACTCCTACAAAAAGGGACGTGACGAGTTCAAGAAATATGTGGATGAAAGCTTTGCCAAAGTTGAAGCTTTTTTTGAAAACCCGGGAAAGTAGACGCGCGCCGATCGTCACCGCTGCTTGCGCGGCCGCAGATTTTAAACCGACAGCGGGGCATCCGCTGACTGCGGGCGCACCTTTGACCGGAATTGTTATGGGGGAGTTTACGGTTTATGAATAACCCGGCGGGCAAAAAACCTGATATGCTTACCGCGGAGCAGATGCTGACCCAAATCCTGTCGGTGTCCGGCAACTTCTGGAGCGCCACACAGGCACAGCTGGCCGGCCTTGCCCGATACAGCACCGATTTTCTGACCCCTCTCCTGATTTCGACACGCTATTTCAGCGAGGTGGAATCGACGAGGGCTTTCAGCCGGCCGTTTCCGGAAACCTTTGTATCCTACCTGCAGTTGCTGATGTTCAACCTCAATGTTGCGGCACGCGGCCTCGGCGGCGTGCTCGAAGCAGCCGCCGCCTCAGGTAACGCCACGTCCGGCACCGAGATGCTGTGCAACCTTCTTGAAACACATAGCTGGCGGGCGGCTGAACAGATCCTTAAACGCCAGGTTGCCCTTTTCGAAACCCTCGCTTATCGCTACCCGAAGGCCATCGAGGCCATCGGGTCGGAATTCGGGTTTCATTTTGAACGTCGGGGCAGCGTCAAGGTGGCGGAGAGCAAGCGCTTTACGGTGTACCAGGTTCTGCCGAATCAACCGGGGGTTTCAGTACATAAAAACGGCAAGCCGGTTTTGATCCTGCCCCCTTACGTGCTGGGCGCCAACATCCTGGCCTTTTTGCCGGCGGAAAACCGCAGCTATGTTCACTGTTTCGCCAACCAGGGCATCCCCACCTACATCCGGGTGCTGAAAGATATCCGCACCACCGAAGCCCTGCAGGTCATGACCGGCGATGACGATGCCCGCGATACGCGCATGTTCTGCGAACACCTGTCCAGGCGCCACGGCCGGCCGGTCACCCTGAACGGCTACTGCCAGGGAGGCTTCAACGCGTTGTGCGACCTGCTCTCCGGTGAACTGGACGAGCTGGTGGATGCCTTCATCACCTGCGTCTCCCCCATGGACGGTACGCGCAGCCGCGGACTGGCGCACTTTCTCCACACCCTGCCGGCGCGTTTCAACGACCTGGCATACGGCACCAAAACCCTGCCCAACGGCAACCGCGTGGCGGACGGCAAGCTGATGGGTTGGGTGTACAAACTAAAGAGCATCGAAACCGAATCTCCGGCGGCGACTTTTCTGCGGGATTTGAACATGTTCGCCCGCCAGAAAACTGACGACATACAGATCGGTAAAACAGCGGCGGCACTGAACTACTGGCTCAATTTCGAGCGTTACGATCTGCCGCTGGGGATCACTGAGATGAGCTTTGCATCCTACAATACGCCCATCAGCGCTGACGGCACGCTGCCGGTCAAACTGTTCGGCCGCACGCTCAATCTGAAACGCCTGGCCGCCAGAAAAATTCCCTGGCTGATCTGCTACGGTGAACAGGACGACCTGGTGGAGAGGGAAACCGCCCTGGCTCCCACGGATTTCATCGACGTCGAAGTGTCCGCGTTCCCCAAAGGCCACGTGGCCATGGCCACTTCCTGGTCGGCGCCTCAATCCGCCTGCGCGCTGCACACCTGCTTCGGCAATCCGGTTTGCAGGGGTCCGGTACGCTTCCATCTGGACCTGGAAAACGATAAGCGCAAAAGCGCAAAGCAATGATGGCTGTGGATCCAAAATTTCTTGAATTCTGGGGTAGTACCCTGCTTGCTGCCGCCCGCGGGCAGCAGCAACTCGTCCGGCTGGGGGACTGGCCCAAGGGATTGAAAGACATCGGTGAACTTTCCAGGCGGTTCGCAGAAATCTACGGGCTGCCCCGGCCGGCCGATCACACCCCGGATGCGGCCGAAACCTGGAAAGCCGCCGAAGAGCAGTTCCAGCGCGCCTTCCGGCAGTTTTTGAAAATGATCGACGTCGTGCCGGCCTCCCGACACCGGGCCCTCGAGAAAAAGAACGCGGTATTGCAGCACCGGGTGGAAGAACTGGAGGAGCGGCTGGCGAATCTGGAAAAGCACCGGCCGGCAGGTGCGGCTGAAGGTTTCTCGCAATTGATGCGCCAGCAGCAGCATCAGTTCCAACGGATGATGCAGAGTTTTTCCGATCTTTTGGGGCACAACGAAGCCGACAACGACGGAAGGTGAAAGCCCAGGCGCGCCACCCCAAAACGCCAAACCAGGAGAAAGGAAACCGTGATGCTTGAAATCAAAGATGCAGTGGCCGTCATCACCGGCGGCGCCAGCGGAATTGGACTGGCCGTTGCCAAATACTGGGCGGCCAACGGCGGCAAGCTCGTACTGGGCGATATAGCAGAAGACGCGCTGGCCTGCGCCACCGATCAAATCGGGCCGGACGTGGCCACGGTGGTTTGTGACGTCACCCGCGAAGCGGACTGCGCGCGCCTGGCGGACACGGCCATTGAAAAATTCGGCCAAATCAACCTGGTGGCCCCTTTTGCCGGCATAATCATGGATGGCATGATGGTCTCGCCGGACCGCGCAACCGGCAAGGTCACCCGCAAGATGTCGCTGGAACAGTTTCAAAAAGTGGTCGACATCAACCTGACCGGTGTTTTTCTGACCATCCGTGAATGCGCCGAACGGATGATCAACCACAACTGCCGCGGGCTGATCTGCCTGGTCTCTTCCACCGGTTCACTGGGCACCGCCGGACAGATCAACTATGCCTCCACCAAGGCGGCCATGTCGGTGATGCCCAAAGTGCTGACGGCTGAATTTTTCCGGCGTGGCTTGGGGAGTCAGATCCGCAGCGTGGCCATCGCCCCGGGATACGTGGGCACGCCCATGGTCAAAGCCATGAACCAGAAGGCCCTTGACAAAATACTCACCAATGTGCCCATCGGACGGCTGATCGAACCCGCCGAAGTTGCTTCACTGGTGGGTGAGCTGTACCGCAACGAAGCCCTGGCCGGGGACATTTTTTACATTCACGGCGGCCTGCGGCTGGGATCCAAGGGATAACGCCTTCCGGGGCATCCCCGCCGTTGGCTGGCCGTGCCGGCCGGGGTCCCGCAAAGGCTGCGCCGGTTACCATTCGGCGACAGCTCCGCGCGCCTCGCCGGATCTACTTGACCAGGGTGATCCGGTTGCGGCCGCTTTGCTTGGAAAGGTAGAGTGCTTTGTCGGCAGCGGAAATAATGCCGGCCTTATTCCCGGAGTCCGAACCGGGGTAATAGGCACTCACACCGGCGCTCAGCGTCAGACGGACCGTCACGCCGTGGTCTGCGACCTCAATTTTTTCGACTGCCCGCCGGATTCGTTCGGCCAGCACACCGGCCCCCCGGATGTCGGTTTCCGGCAAAATAACGGCAAATTCCTCCCCGCCATAGCGTGCCGCGATGTCTGAGTTGCGCACGTTGCCTAGAAACGTAGCGCCCACTTTCCTGAGCATCCGATCGCCCACCTGGTGCCCATGCCGATCGTTGACGCTCTTGAAGCGGTCCAGGTCCGCCAGAACCAGCGAAAGGGGCCGCCTGTAGCGTACACAACGTTGCAGCTCCCGCTCCATGGCATCCTGAAAGTAGCCGTGGTTGTATAGCCCGGTCAAACTGTCTCTGGCAGCCATTTCCCGTAGTTTCGCATTTGCCTCTTTGAGCCTGCGGGCCAGGTCGTCGGACTGGTCGCGGGCCTGTTTGAGCTCCATCACCAGCAGTTCATAGGAAAAGTTCAACTTGCCGAGCTCCTCATTGGCCTCCTGCAAAATCTGGGAAAAAGGTTTCATGTCCGCCGGCGGAATTTCGAAGTAGTTCAGCATCTCGATGCTGCGCTCGGCGACAGCATCGACGAGTTCCGCGGCCTGGCTCTCGGTCATGCCGTAAGCGCCGGACAGTGTTTTTTTGATGTCCTGAATTTTTTCGACACACCGCGTTCCGTGGTAAATCGACGCCAGCCGGTCACTCAGCCGCAGCATACCGGTTCTTCGCCGATAAATTTCCGGCACCTTTTCAGGCATGTGGTGGTAAGCGATGGGCACATGCATGTTTTCCGGCAGGCCCCATTCCGCCAGTACCCGGGCGCCCATCTGCTGGTGGTCGAAGCCGAATATTTCCCTTTCAGCATCCTCGATCGGTCGGTTGTTGGCCATCTTTTCATCCAGCACCAGCAGATAATCCCTGCTTCTGGAAAGAAACATCACGGCAATGCCGATATCCTGCAGCAGCGCCGTGACGAATACGTCGTCTGATCGGCCGCTGACCCTGGTTGCCAGCAGGTCGGCCGCCACGGCCGCGGTCAGTGACCTTTTCCAGAAAAAATCAAAGTCGAAACCGCCTTCGGCCTGGCCGCGCATCTCCTGGACGATGACAAAGGAGAGTGCAATGTTTTTGACCAGATTGGTACCGATAACGGTAACCGCCTTCTGAATGCTGTTGATTTTCTGGGGCAGCGCATAGAGCGATGAATTGGCGACTTTCAAAATTCTGGCGGCCAGGGCCGGATCGGCAGAAATCACCCTGGCCAGCTTTTCGGAGCCGGCCCATTTTTCCCGCACAGCCTCCAGAATCCGGACGGCGACACCCGGCGCCGACGGCAGTTTGATGTCCACATCAAGAATGTCTTGCGCAACGATCATCTCAAATTCCTCACAGGTCGATCATGGATGAATCTCCCCCCGACACCAATATCGGTATTTTGGGGCGCGACTTTAAACCTGCCGTTATTGGCACTGAAGCATCTTCGCAAATGGCTGCCTTGAAATCGCCTTAGGCCCCCGGCAAAACGTTCTTGTTTTAACCGGCGCCAAAAACCAAAGCTGCCTGGAACCACTGGTGTCAAGCATGCACAGCTGCATGAGGAGGCAGCGCGGGGTTCATAGCAATGAACGCCGGTCGGCCAGGCGCCGCCGCAGCGTTCCAGCGCCTGAATCCAGCCCTTAAAAGAATTTTTAGATTTGATCTTTCTTCAATTTTGTTTTATGAATTTATTCCAGCGAGTGTTCTGGATCCTGCAGCTGGAAACCAGCAGCCGTGCCATTTAAGGCTTTTCGATTGAACCTGTGGTGCGGCTGTTTTGCAGAAAGGGGAGAAATGCCATGCACATTTTTTTGCCCATTGCATTGACCAGCGTGAACCTCTGGCTGGTTGTGGGTCTGGGACTTCTGGTGGGCCTGCTTTCCGGGTTGTTTGGCGTCGGCGGCGGTTTCCTGATGACGCCGCTTTTAATGATGATCGGCATCCCACCGACGGTCGCCGCCGCCACCGACGCCAACCAGATCGTGGCGGCTTCGGCCTCCGGCACCCTGGCGCACTGGCGGCTGGGCAACGTCGATTTCAAAATGGGCCTGATGCTGCTCATCGGCGGCTTTACCGGCGGCGCCATCGGCGTGCATGTGATTAAAATTCTGCGGGCCACAGGCGGTGCTGACTTCCTGATTAAAATGACCTACGTGGTAATGCTGGGCCTGGTGGGCGCTTTTATGTTTTTCGAAAGCCTGCACGCCCTGCGAAAGGGCCCCGTAACACCGGTATCCAAACGGTCGGCCGAAAGCCATGCCAAGCTCAAAGGCACCAAAAAGAGCCTGTGGAAATCTCTCCCTTTACAGATATATTTCGACAAATCCGGCGTGACACACTCCGCGCTGGTGCCCATCGGCCTGGGTGTTTTTGTCGGCATTCTGGCGGCCATCATGGGTGTCGGCGGCGGTTTCCTGATGGTTCCCGTCATGATCTACATGCTGCGCATGCCCATGCATGTGGTGGTGGGCACCAGCTTGTTTCAAATCATGTTTACCTGCGTCGAAGTGACCTTTCTGCAGGCTTACAGCAACCATACGGTGGATTTCGTTCTGGCCATCCTGCTGCTCATCGGTTCAACCCTGGGCGCACAGATCGGCACGGTGCTGGGGCGCAAGCTCAAGGGCGACCAGTTAAAAATTCTGCTGGCCGTCATCGTCCTGGCGGTAACGGTGAAAATGATCCTGGGCCTGGTCATGGCCCCCTCATTGCTGCTGGCACCGGGAGGAGGTCACTAGAAGATGAGACATCTGCTAAAAGGGCTTGCGGGCGGCACGCTGGCCCCGATTGCCGCAACCACCACTTTTCTGCTTCTTTTTTACGCGCCGGGCGCCTTCGGTGTAACCTGTAAAATTGCCCCGGACCGGGTGGCGATCACACTTGGCTATCATGGCGCAAAGCTTTCGATCAGCGGGCAGAGCGGACCGGCTGACGGTATCCTTATTCAGATCCAGTCGCCGCCCGGCCAGACCCACCTGAAGTACAAGGGCAAAGCCGCCGGATTCCTCTGGATGAAAATGGGCACCATGCGCTTCGACAATATTCCGTCTCTTTACATGCTCTATACGACAGCACCACTGGATGACCTGCTGAAACCCGAAGCGCAGAAAAAAGAAGGTATCGGTTACGCGGCGCTGAAAGAAAGAATGATCATCCACAGCACCAGGAAATTTATCGACAAAGCACTCTGGACCGGCGAATTCATTAAATTCAAAGAGCAGGAAAATATTTACCGCATCAGGCCGCAAGCGGTCCACATGGCCGCAGGTGGCGGTGAATTCCGCCTGGAGCTGGACTGGCCCTTTGAAGCCCCCCCGGGGAAGTACGCGGTGCAGGTGCTGGCAGTCCAAGACGGCCGGGTCAACGGCTCGGCCAGCGGCAGCATCCGCATCGAAAAAACCGGTGTCGTTGAGCAGCTCACTCAACTGGCAACACGCCGGGCGGCCGTTTACGGCCTGCTGGCCATCCTGGTCGCCATCGTCGCCGGTATCGGTGTGGGCCTGATTTTCAAAAATATCGGCAGTCATTGAGGAGAAACGCCTTGTCCCTGCTGAAACGCCTGCAGGAGCTGCTGGGCGGCGGCGGTCGCCGCCGTGCGGGTCCGGTGGGAGATTCTTACGTCACGTTCAAATTCGAGAAATTCAAGGATGTCTTGAAGTGTAACAATCACGCCCTGGAATTGATCGCCGACGTGGGCGTTAAACTCAGCGGTGACTATGTCTTTGACAGCCACTATGTTGAAACCGCCTTTGTGGCGTTATCCGATGCGGTTTTAAAATCTGTACACGCTTTAAATACGGTATGCGAAAACTGCTACCGCGACCTGTACGGGACCTACGACCGCATCACGGAACACATCCGCCGGATCGTAGATCAGCGCGAAGACCGCGAAGGGCCGGCATTTCTAAAGCTGGAAGATATCACCCGCTTTTCATACGCCATCGTGGGGGGCAAGAACCGGCACCTGGCACAGATCGCCCGCGACCTTCACCTGCCCGTTCCCGAGGGCTTCGTCATCACCACACGCGCCTATCACGACATCATTGATTTTAACGGCCTGCGGGATACACTCGACACCTTTGAAAGTCTGGTTGCAGGTGGTGATGCGCCGCCGGAATCCCTTGAAGCCGCCCGCACAACACTCCAAAACGGCCTATTGCACGCCAAAGTACCGCCACCTCTGATCAAGGCGCTGGACACGCATCTCCAGCATTTGCGGGATGCCTGCGGCCAAGCCCCAATGCGGCTGGCTGTGCGGAGCAGTGCCCGGGAAGAGGATATGGATTTTTCCTTTGCCGGCCAATACAAAACCGAACTGGGAGTTCCGGCCGACACAGCCGAAATTCTCGAGGCTTACCGCAAGGTGACCGCCAGTCTCTTCGAAAGCCATGCCGTGCAGTATCGCTGCACTGTCCTTCAGGGTGAAGGACAGATATCCATCGCTGTGGGCTGTCAGAAGATGATCGACGCTGTCGCTTCCGGGGTGCTTTACACCGACAACCCCTCCCAGCCCGGGGGCGATACGCTGCTCATTGCATGTGCCTGGGGACAGGGGGAAGCTGTCGTCAGCGGCCAAATCCCCACGGACACTTTCACCGTCAAGAAGTTCGGCGACCTGGAGATCATCCAGCGGCAGATTGCCGTCAAATCCAGGGGGCTCTTCGCGAAGTCCCGCCGGGGCGGCCTCGAATACCGGCCGATTCCCAAAGCGGATCAGAAGCGCGCCTGTATCCGCGACGACCAGGTGCGATCATTGGCTCGCATGGCATTGCGCCTGGAAAATTATTTTAAATTGCCGCAGGATGTGGAATGGGTGGTAGACAGCTCCGAACGCATCTACATCCTGCAGTCCCGCCCCCTGCTACTGAAAAAAGAAGCACAGCGCGGGGATGCGCTTCCCGGTTTACTGGAAAAATATGAAATCCTGATCCGGGACCGGGGCAAAATCGCTCAGCAGGGCATCGGTGCGGGGCCTGTCAAGGTCGTGCGTTCGACAGCCGATCTTGACGATCTTCCTGAAGGGACGGTCGTTGTCAGCCCGCGTGACATGTCCAGCCTTGCCCTGGTCATGGACAAAGTGGCGGCCATTGTCACCGAGGTGGGCACTCCCGTCAGCCACATGGCCACCATCTGCAGGGAATTCGGCGTTCCCTGCCTGGTCAACGTCGACGGTATTCTGGATTGCGTAAAAGAGGGCATGGAAGTAACGGTCGATGTGGAGGACAACCGCATTTACAAAGGGCGCGTACCCGAACTGCTGACTTACCGCGCATCCAGCAGCCTGAATGTGTTTCAGACACCGGCCTTCAGGCTGCTCAGAAGGTTTCTGCATGCCGTAGCGAGCCTCAACCTGGTCGATCCGCTTCTGGAAGACTTCACGTTGAACAAGTGTGAAACTTACCATGACATTCTGCGTTATGTGCATGAAAAGGCCGTCCTGGAGATGATCAACCTCGGCCGGGATGAAAAGCGCCTGCTTCAGAGCCACCATAAAAAAACCCTGGAGCTGGACATCCCCACCGGCATCATCGTTATTGACATGGGGGGCGGGATCAAAGATAATGCACCTGATAGCCGCATTGGGTTAAATGATGTGGCCTGCATCCCCTTTAAAGCCCTGCTCGAAGGCATGCTCTATCCGGGTGTATGGCACCGCGAAGCCATGAATGTGGGATTCAGGGACATGGTCACCAGCATCGTCAATGCCCCGGCGGACAGTCTCAGCGGGCAGTATTCGGGTCACAATATCGGCATTCTGACAGCAGAGTATGTCAATCTGAGCCTGCGCTTCGGCTACCACTTCAACATTGTGGATGCTTTCTGCAGCGATACGGTGCGCAACAATCATTTCTACTTTCGCTTTGTGGGCGGTGCAACGGACATTTCCAAACGTTCGCGGCGGGCCCGGATGATTGCCGAAATTCTGGAAGCCTTCAACCTGAATGTTCAGACCCGCGGGGATGTCGTCACCAGCCGTTCGGGAAACATGCCCCGGGGGGAAATGGAGCATACCTTAAACATACTGGGGCGTCTGATTGGATTTACACGTCAGCTGGATGTGCACATGGACAACGACCACGTCGTCCACCGCTACGTGAAAGCCTTTCTCGACGGGAACTACGGCGTTGTGCACAGTGACGGCGCCGCTTCTTCAGCCTGAAAAAACAAGGGCCTGCTTCATGGAACACACCACAAGACCCAGTTCGCCCCGACTGATGGTGATCGACGATGAACCCACCGTCGGCAGAAGGTTGAAGCATGTTTTCGGAAAAATCGGATTTACCATCGAAACCTTCACAAACCCCGAAGCCGCCATGCAACGCCTGCAGGAACAGCCCTTCGACATTGTCGTAACCGACCTGAAAATGAAGGGTATGGACGGCATGCAGGTGCTGGCCAAAATTCGAGCACACCACCCCCGTATCAAGGTCATCCTGATCACCGGCTATGCCCAGCTCGAAACCGCCACCGAAGCTTTTCGCCAGGGGGTTTTCGACTTCATCACCAAACCTTTCAGGCTGGATGAACTGCGTCAGTCCATTCTGCGGGCAGCAGATGCCCTCGCAAGCGGAAGCACCACGGGCGTTTCCTGAATCCTGTCAAGCTTCTAAAAAATCGGCAGGCCGGTTTCAGACGGATTTCAAGACGTTGCGTCGAAAAGCGCCATTGTCCGTCCGAAGGCCACCTCAGGACAGCCTACCACCCGCTCCATCTTCGGCCTCGCGCAGGGCTTGAGCTGCCTTGCCGACGGCTGCCCGGACTTCCTTCATCTTAAACGGCTTGGCAATGAAATCGAAAGCCCCCTTGTTGAGGGCTTCGCGCGCCAGTTCCATGGTGGCGTAACCGGTGATCATGATGACCTTGGTACGGCGGCTTTTGGCCTGGGCCCACTCCAGGATCTGGATACCATCGACCTCGGCCATGCGGATATCCGTAATAATGATGTCAAAATCTTTTTCTTCAATGCGCGCCTTTGCCTGCTTCGGATCCACGTAAGACTCCACGTGGTCACCCTGTTTTTCCAGTGCCGGTTTGAGCCGGTCACCCACCACGGCTTCATCGTCTATCAGAAGAATATCCAGCGGATTGCCCATGGCTTGATCTCCTCACATTCCAGCTGCCGCCGACGGGAATCCCGGCCTCAGCCGGCTGCTGCGGGTTTATTCCTGCGCGGCAGGAAAATTGAAAAGCGCGTGCCCGCGCCCTCGGCGCTTTTCACCTCCATGCGGCCGCCCTGCTTTTTAATAATGCTGTAGCTGACCGAAAGGCCGAGCCCCGTGCCCTGGCCTTCGGGTTTGGTGGTGAAAAAGGGGTCAAAAATCTGCTTCAAATGCTCTGGAGGAATCCCCGGGCCATTGTCGGTCACATCGATGCGCACTTCCCTGCGGCCAGCCGCAAAATCGGCTCTGACTTCCAGCCTGCCGCCATTCCCCATGGCCTGAATGGCGTTTAGCATCAGATTGAGCAGCACCTGCTGCAGCCCGCTGCGGTCAAGATACATCAAGGGCAGATCGTGGCGCACATTCAGGGAGAACTGGATGTTGTGCAGGTCCATCTCATTTTGCAAAAGGCGCTGAATTTTGCCAAACACCTCTTCCAGGCTGACCTCTTCCAGACGCGGGTGGCTGGCCCGGGAGAACTCCAGCAGGTTTTTGACCGTTTCGCTGGCACGGTCGGCCTGGTCCAGAGCCTCTTCATACAGCCGCATGCGTTCATCGGAGGTCATCTCTTCGCCGTCTTCCATGAGCGACTCGACAATCAGTCCGAGGTTGTTGATGGGATTGTTCAGTTCGTGAGCGATTCCCGATGTGAGCGTACCGATGGCGGCGATCTTGCTGGACTGCACCAGCTGGTCCTGTCGTGTTTCGATCTCATCCATCATGCGGTTTAACGCGGCCACCAGGTTGTAGATTTCATTTCGGCGCCCCGGCTTTTCCGGAATACGGCGAAAAGCACCTTCCGCAATACCGCGGGCATCCTCGGTGATATCCCGCAACGGCCCGAGAATTCGGCGGTTGGTGACGTAGAGGGTCAGCACCAGCAAAAGCGCCATGGCGGCCAGGGTGATCAGCGGATAGCGCATGGTCTGTCTCAAAAGGTCCTTGACATCACCGCGTTTCCTGCCGGCCTGTTCGCGGGTAATCGCCAGCAGCGCTTCCCCCCGGGCCCGGATGCTGGCCTTGACGTCACCGTAGGATGAATCCTTGGGGGATGTATTGCTCAACTGGTTCATCAAAGCGACATAGCTCTGAAGCTCTTTGCGCAGGCTGTTCAGTTTGGCATCTCCCATGCCCCATTTGAACGTTTGACCGTGCCGATCCAGGAGGTTCTGAACACGGCCGGCATATTCGAGGGTTTCATCGTAGCTGAACTGCTCGGGCAGGATGAAAAAATTCTTCTCATTGCGCCGCATCTCCAGAATACTGGTGTCCAGGTCCTCGGCCAACGTAAAAAATTCCACGGCCCGGTCCAGACGGCGGAAATTGTTGTAGCCGCCCAGGACCAGCAGCGCGATGAGCACGAAAAAAACCAGAAATGCGATATTGATCTCATTGCGGATCGTGTGGGGAAAATTATCAGCCCTGCGGTTGCCGTTTTGCTGTTGCATATAAAGTTTCCGCTTGGTCAGGCACAGCAGCCCGTTTATCGCACTTCAAGCCGTGTAAACCGCAAAGGGGCGGGTTGAAAGCATTTCGTCATCGGGCCTTCTTCCCTTTATTTGATCTTGCATTTCGCATCTATTTTGATATAGTGCGTTTTCTTTTTGCAAGATGCGGCTTGCCTGCTAATACAGGATCTGTTTAAAAAAGACAAGCGACATCGCGCCGCGAGCAACCACCGGCCGCCTAAAGAACGGGGCTTTCCCCAGGCCTCCGGGACAGCCTGCTCGCAAGGCAGCCATGCGTGCCCGCCGGCCCTCCGGCAGATGCAACGCCAAGAACCGGTGCCCCGGATCTCCCGAAACCACCGGGCTTGCCCGGGGCAAAAGCGGAGTTATCATCCGTATGCAACGCCTGCAGAAATGGACCGCAGACGTCATCTCCATCTCCGCTTGGGTGGCAAAGCGGCGGCCCGCAGCATCAAATCATCCCTACCCCGTATCTGTCAATCTCCAAGGCCTTCCGTTATCCTCAAACGGATGCAGCGTCGACGAAATTCCCTCAAACGTCCCTCGAATTGCGTACACGGAGGTGGAGCCGCACAGCAACAACCAAAGGCAACGTCCCAAGCGGGCAACGGCCGGATGCCGATGACAGCAAACTCGGCTGGAAAGGAAACCGATGGAGCCGCTGACGACTGAAATGATCCTGGTGATGGCAATGATCGGCGTCGCCGTCTTCCTCTTCGTCGTGGAATGGGTACGGGTCGATGTGGTGGCCATTCTGATGATGGTGGCCCTGCCCCTATTGCACCTGGTTTCCCCCAAAGAAGCCTTCGTCGGATTTTCCAGCAATGCCGTCATCTCGATCATCGCGGTGATCATCATCGGCGCCGGTCTCGACAAGACCGGAATCATCAACAAGCTGGTGGCGCCTATCATGCGCCTGGCCGGTGGGAGCGCCTCCAGAGTGGTTGTCTTCATCTCGCTGACCGTGGCCCTGATTTCCAGTTTCATGCAGAACATCGGCGCGGCGGCGCTCTTTCTGCCGGCCATCCAGCGCATCAGCAAATCGGTGAAAATCCCCATCAGCCGGCTGCTGATGCCGGTGGGCTTTTCCGCCATTCTCGGAGGCACCGTCACCCTGGTGGGCTGCAGCCCGCTGATCCTGTTAAACGACCTGCTGGCGCCTTTCCACCTCGAGCCTTTCGGCCTGTTCGACGTCACACCCATCGGGCTGGCGCTGGTGGCCACCGGCATCGCCTGTTTTATCGTGCTGGGACGTTTCATCCTCCCTCAGAAGCCGGCCGAAACAGCTGACGACGAATCCCTTCCGGAAATCCCCGCCGCGCTCAAGGAAATGGGGGATATGTACGAACTGCATACCCCTGCGGACTTCACCGATTACCGCGACCCCGTGCGGGTCGACGACCTGCGGCGGCGCTACCTGGTCAATACCGTGGCGCTGACCGAACCACCGGACTACAAACTGATATCGCCGCCGCCGGAAACCGAAATCCGCTCCGATATCGATATCGTCGTGCGTGGCCGCCTTTCCGATGTCAAACGCATGGCCCAAAAGGAGGGCATGGAACTCAAAGATCGACTGCAGTTCTTCCAGAACGATGTGACCGCGGAAAACGCCGGTACCGTGGAAGCGGTCGTGGCGCCGCGATCCGCTCTGGAGGGAAAAACCTTGAACCAGGTGAACCTGCAGGATCGCTTCCGGGTGACGCCTCTGGCCATTTACCGGCAGGGGCAGACCTACCGCGCCGAGATCGGGGACCTGAAGCTGTCGGTGGGTGATGCGATCCTCATTTACGGAAAGTGGTCGCGTCTCAAAGTGCTGCAGCAAGAGCGCAGCCTGCTGTTCACCACGCCCATCGACGTTGAAACGCTGCGGCCCGAAAAAGCCCTGTTGGCCGGCTTATGGCTGCTGACCGCCCTGACCATGATCATGATATTTCATATCCAGCTGTCCGTCAGCCTGATGACCGGCGCGCTGGGCATGGTCATCACCCGCGTGCTCAGCATCGACGAAGCCTACCAGTCCGTGGACTGGCGCACCATCTTCCTGCTGGCCGGCCTGATCCCCCTGGGAATCGCCACCCAGAACACGGGCACGGCCGCCTGGATCGCGCATGCCGTACTCAAGACCATCGGAACGGTTTCACCCGTCGTTTTACTGACGGTCATCGGCATCCTCTCCACCATTTTTACGCTGGTTATTTCCAACGTGGGCGCTACGGTGCTGCTGGTGCCGCTGGTGGTCAACATGGCCATGGCGGCACATGCCGACCCGCGCATGGCCGCCCTGGTGGTGGGGCTGGCCACCAGCAACTCTTTTCTGCTGCCGACCCACCAGGTAAACGCGCTCTATATGGGGCCCGGCGGATACCGCAGCATCGATTTCATGAGGGCCGGGCTGGTCATCAGCGCCCTGTTCATCGTCGTTATGATCGGTATGATCTACCTCATTTACGGAATCTGACCTAGAAAGGAATCCCGATGGCCGTCATCACCATTTCGCGCGGGTCCTACAGCCGGGGAAAAGAAGTGGCCGAGCAGGTAGCTGTGCGTCTGGGCTATGCCTGCATCAGCCGCGAAGTACTGCTGGATGCCAGCAAACGCTTCAACATCCCCGAAGTCAAGCTCATCCGCGCCATCCACGATGCCCCCGGCGTGCTGGACCGCTTCGGACACGACCGGCGGGTCTATATCGCCTGCATCCGCAGCGCGCTCATCCAGCGTATCCGCAGAGACAACGTGGTCTATCACGGCCTGGCCGGCCACTTCCTCCTCGAGGGCGTCTCCCACGTGCTCAAGGTGCGCATCATCTCGGACATGGACAGCCGCATCCGCGCCGAAGCCGCCCGTGAACACATCAACCTTGAAAAAGCCAGGGCACTGCTGCTCAAAGACGATCAGGAACGGCGCAAGTGGGCGCAGGCGCTCTACGGCAAAGACCCCTGGGACAGCAGCCTGTACGACCTGGTCATTAAGATTCAAAAACTCGGCGTGGAAGATGCGGTTGACTTTATCTGCCAGGCCGCCGCCAAACGGCAGTTTTGCGCCACCGGCGCCTCGCAACAACGCCTCGACGACCTGCATCTGGCCTGCCGGGTCAAAACCGCCATCGTGGAGATCGATGCCAATGCCGGTGTCACCAGCGAGTACGGCAACGTGCTGGTCTACACCCAGGCCGGTGAGCGCACCGTGCGCCGACTGCGAAAACGCATCCAGTCCCTGAGCACGGAATACAGCGACATCAACAACCTGGAAATCCGTACAGGACCCGTCCCCTCCGGGGCGGTGTAACAGCGCCATGGTCTGAAGACGGCGCCATCTGTTGCCAGAAAGGTTTGAATATGCCCATTTTCGTTGTCTCGGCAGATGCTTATCCAATCGGTCGGCGCATTGCCGAAAAAACGGCCGCCGCACTGGGATACCGTTATATCGACCGGGAGATCCTGGAGGGAATCGCCGCGAAACATGACATTCCCGAAGAACGGCTGAACCGGCTGCTGGATGCGGCGACCCCGCCGGCACAGATCTTCAAGAAAAACTGGCGGCGCCAACTGGCGCTGATCCAGGAAGCCACACTGGACAAATTGCTGGCAGACCACGTGGTCTGCCACGGACTGGCCGCGCATCTATACGTTCTGGGCGTGTCACATGCCATCCGCGTGCGCATCATTTCCACAACTGATAAGGCGGCCGGCGCATCACAGACCGATGCCAAACAGTTGGAGCAACTCTGCCGTCAGTGGTCGCTGACGGCCTTTGACATGGACCAGACCGATCCGGCGCAGTACGATACGGTGATCCGCCTGGCCGAAACCGATGAAACGGAAGCGGTCCGGACGTTGGTTGCCATGTCTGCGGACAGCCGATTCAGAGCAAACACTTTCTCTGTCAACTGCCTGAAAGACCTGGAGCTCTCCAGCCGGGTGCGCTCGCAGCTGCTCAAGGATTACACCAACATCAAAGTCGAAGCCCACAAGGGCACGATTATCGTCAGAACCAGGGTTTCGCGACGCAACCGCAACAAGGTCATCGAAGACATCAAAATCAAGGCCGGCAACATCGAAGGCGTGTCTTTCGTCGAAGTGCATGCCGCCAGCGGGCTGCTGGCCAGATTATAGCCAAAGGGCCCAAATCCAGCTGCCGGGAGCGGGGGCGGGCCTTTGAGGGGACGGAGTCATGAATCAGAAACTGAAAATCATGGTGGTGGATGACGAGGCCATCGTGGGAAAACGTTTGAAGCCCTCGCTGGAGAGCAGCGGCTACACGGTAGAAACCTTCGGTGACGGCCGCAGTGCTATAGCGCGCCTTTCAAAAGAGAGATTCGACATCGTCATCACCGATGTGCGCATGGACGATGTCGACGGCATGCAGATTCTGGAGTACGTGCGAGCCAACATCCCACAGACCAAAGTGATTATTATCACCGGGTATGCGTCCGTCGATCTTGCGCGCCGGGCGCTGGACAAGGGGGCTTTCGATTTCATCGCCAAGCCGTTTAAACCGGGGGATTTGCGGACCGTCATTGAGAAAGCGGCCCGGGCGCCCTCCGCCTGAATTGAAGGCGGCCGCCGAAATCTCCCATGAATGCCGAATCCACCGGGAAACCGCAGGTGCCAATGACGGACGACAGCGGCCACACCATGAATAAAGCGCCCGACCGGCCCCGGGAGTCCATGTGCGTATACGCGCCCATGGACGCCGCGGAACGTAAATCCGCTACTGCCGGCCGGCACACGGGGATACAGCAACGGGCGTGCTTTCCCGTCCGCCTGAGGCTGATACTGGCCTTTGCGGCAATTTTCGTCTACTGTGCCGGGGTCACCCTGTGGACGATCTACGTACTTCCCGCCGTGCACCACAAAATCCGTTTTCTCGAACTTGCCGATGCATACCGCCATGAAACGGCGCAGATGCGCCGCTTTGAAAAAAACTACTTTCTTTACGGTACGCATCTGCGGGACGCTTTACTGCATACGCAAAAAGCACGCAGCATCCTCTCGGACAATGAAGCCGATATCCTCAAGGTCATGTCCCGCGGCCGGCTGACCGCCATGCAAAAGAGTCTCGCCAGCTACGCAGCCGGGCTGCAAAAACTGGCCGGCGGCCACAGCCCTGAAGTCCGTGCTGAAGTACAGCACCGATTGCGAAAGTACGGCCACCGGCTCACCGCCGACGCCGACGCTTTTTCCATCCAGGAGCGCCGGGCCCTCGACAGGACATTTTCACTGCTGCGCACCGGCCCGCTGATTCTGCTGGCGGTTCTGATGATCATCCTGTTCGCAGCCGCTTGGCATATCAACCGCAAGATCGTCACTGCCCTGGGACGTTTGACGGATTTCACCGAACGTATTGCAGCCGGTGATTACACCCGCATCACATTCAAGAAAACACGCCGGGATGAATTCACCCAACTGGCCACCGCCATGAATCAGATGATCGACGAAATCGAAAAACGCCAGGAGATTCTGGTGCAAAGCCATAAAATCCGGGCAATCGGCAATCTGGTGGCCGGTGTGGCGCACGAACTGAACAACCCACTCAACAATATCCTGCTGACCGCCGTCAGCCTGCAGGAAAACTATGCGGACCTACCCCCTGCAGAGGCTCTGGAGATGCTCGCTGATATTGTCGGCGAAACCGAACGCAGCCGCGAAATCGTACGTAACCTGCTGGATTTCGCACGCCAGCGTGAAAGGGAAATCAAACGCCTGGATCTGGGAGAAATGCTCGGCAGGGCGATTCGGCTGGTTTCCAGTCAGGCCAGGATGTCGAAAATCCGCATTGAAACCTGTATTCCCGACAACCTGCCGCCCGTTCACAGCGATCGCCAACTGCTCATCCAGCTTTTCGTCAATCTGCTGCTAAACGCCGTGGACGCACTTTCGCAAAATGCGCACGGCCGTATCGCCGTAACTGTCGATGCACCCACACAGGCCGAATATGTGGCTGTCAGCATCACCGACAACGGTCCCGGCATCCCAAGGCGCCTTCAGGACCGGATTTTCGATCCCTTTTTCACGACCAAACCCGAGGGCCGCGGAACCGGACTGGGGCTCTCGGTCTCACGCAACATCATAGAACAGCTGGGCGGTTTCATGCGCGTTGAAAGCGAGGTCGGGAAGGGAGCTACGTTTACGGTCTATCTGCCCGTCACGCGTGTCCCGCATTAGAAGCGGGAAAAGCCGACGGGTTCGGTTCTCTGCACAAACCACCAATGGCAACACGGCATGTTTTCCGGGCACGTCTCAATCCACCGGGATCTTCCAGCGGACCTGCATGGTGGCCTTCTGGATGCCGGGCACGGCACTGGCGATTTTCTCCATTTTATCGATCAAGCCCTCTTCCTGTGATTCCCTGGCGGTGGTCTTGATCAGGGCAATGCCGTTTGAGACTTCAACGGTGATATTGGGCTTCAGGCTCACCAGCGCCACCTTGACCTCGGCGGCCAGCCACAGGTCTTCCATGGCCCGGCGCGACTGCTCAGTGGGTTGGAAATGCTCCATTTGCACGGTGTTGCAGATGACCTCCACCGCATCATCCACGCTCATCTTCTTGATGTTGATCACCAAATCGTACAGGCTTGGATCGCGGGTGTCGATGCCATATAAATGCTGGCTCCATCGGCGCCGCTCCTCATCGTCTTTTTTGAGGATGGCGGCAGCCGCTTCCGCCGAGATCTTTTCACGTTCCATCTCGTTTTTCACGCGGTCCTCGAAGTCAGACAGTATCCTGACCTGTAAAATATGGCGGATGTCGCGTACGAAAAAATGGCCGGCCAGGCCGCAGTAGATGATATTATCCTTGCGCATGCGGCGCAGGATTTCAGCCTGAATGAAAGCGATATACTTTTCCCTCCCGTAGCGGAAGCGGTCCAGGATGGAGGGCGCGTCATGAATGGCCCGGACGAGCTTTACTTCCGGGATGTTGAATTTTTTGGAAGTCTCCAGAATAACCTCGCGGGAGATACACTCATAACCCAGCTTTTCAGCGGCCTTTTGAGCCACTTCCCTGCCGCGGGTGTAGGATCCCCGGGAAATCGTGATAGCGGACATGATGTACCTCCTCAACCCTTGAGCGCAAACGAAACCTGTGTACCCCCGCCAGCAGGGAGCGCAACGAACAATTAATTGTTACCTGTATCTTGCACAGGCAATTTTGAAAACTTA
>JALSRD010000010.1 GCA_026984935.1 Desulfobacterales bacterium | reverse complement strand
TCCTGGGATACTGTGGGAGTATTGAAAAAAATCGAACCTTTTCTTTATCTACGGGCACGTAAAGGTAGAGGGAAACCACTGACCGGTAAAAGGAGGAACCGCCATGAAGAAAAGAGCACGGATCATTTTGGTTATCGGCGTCGGTCTTGGCGCAGGGCTGCTGGCGGCCCTGCCGGTCCGGGCCGGCGGCCCGGTCCCGGGGGCGCACAAACGCATGCCCGACCTGACCGTAGAGCTGACCCTGAAAACCACCAAGTACACCAATCCCCATGGCATTATCTGCTACAGCACAACGCCCGTTTTTACCGTAACCAACAAGGGGCGTGCGGCGGCAAAAAACTTTCGGATCAGGGAGGAATGGATGCCGCAGGGAAAACCATGGCAGCTTTTTGGTTACAGCGGCTCGATGTTTTTGGGACCCCACAGGAACATCACCGAAGATTTGGGGCCGGTTGCCGAGAATGTCTGGTGTGCGGACAAGCAGGGCAAGGTCGGCTTCCGGGTGATCGTGGATGACCGCTACGAGGTCGCCGAGTCCAACGAGGGTAATAATGTGGCGACAAAGATCTTCCCCTGGTTCCATGTCAAAAAAAAGCCTTGATCGCCCTGCAGGTGCGAGGGGCGGATCGATCGATGGAGATGACGGCATGAACAACCGGATCCGGAAACCGTGGCGATGGAAAGGAAAGGTCGTGCAGCGAATTTTCTGTTTACTCCTGGGGTGTATGCTCATGTCCTTTGGTGGGGCATGGGCCCGTCCGCCAAGAGCGGAGCTTCTCTCCAACCCGCGTTACGTGCAGGATGGCCGCGAACCGGCATTTGTGACCATCGCGGCGCGGTCCCTGCCGCGGCGCATAAAGGTTGTTTCCGGCCGCAACAGTGCCGTCATCGGCTTCAACACGCCCGAGGTGGTGCTCTGGCTGCCGGCCGTGGCCAACAGCGCCTACGCCCTGGTGCGTTTCGATACCCCCCGGCCGGTCGACGGCCGGGGAAAGGGCGTGGACTTCGAGCTTGAAGCCGGCGCCTACGACGACGCCACCTTTTCCGACCGCATTCGCCTGCCCGGCAGGGGCGGGGAAGGGGCGGCCGACTTTGCCCGGGTTTCCGGATCGGGAACAATCCGCTATCCGCTGGAGGTGACCACCCGTATCGTCAGGAAAAAGGGCGGCTCCGGGGAGGATTCCGGGGTGCGGATAGACGGCCCCTTTGTCACCTACATCGACCGCAATCCACCGGACATGGAGTTTCTGACCACCTCCATCGGCCCGGTGCGGGCCTACGACGACCGGGGCCGCAGGCTGCGGCGGCACACCTACAGCGGCACGGAAACCGTCAACAGCGTCACCCGCAGGACCCTGGCCTTTCGGGGCAGGGTCGCCGAGGTGCATATCGACACGGTCACCCGCTGGGCGGAAATCGCCTTCACCTATGACCTGCCGCCCGCCAAACCGCTGCCGGAAAGCTTCACAGGCAGGCCCCCGGCGCGGCCGCCGAGGTTGGCCGACACCCCGGGCGGCCGCGTGCGTGTCAGGCTGGTGGAGCCCGGAAAGAAGACCGGGCCGCCGGCAAAGCCCGCCCCATCCGCCGGTCCCGCGGCCGTCAGGGGGAACGGTATTGCCCTGGCCACGGCCATGGCGATCTATCCCGAGGCGGATATTCTCAAGCTGATCGCCCGCGGAGTTGATGTGAACAAACAGGACAGGCTCGGCAGAACCCCGCTGCTGATGGCCGTCTACCGGCACGCCTCCCTGCGCGTCTTTGGCGCCCTGGTCGCGGCCGGGGCCCGGGTGAACATCGCCTCCGGGGACGGCCAAACGCCCCTCAAACTGGCCCGGGCCATGCATTACGATGAGATCGTGCGGTTTTTGACCGCACACGGCGCAAAACAATAGATTGTTTAAGGAGGAAATTATGCGAACAACGCCCATATCGTTGCGGTGGATGGTGCCGGTCCTGGTCGCGGCATTGCTTGCGACAGGCATGTTCACGGGACAGCGGCCTGCCCGGGCCGGCGACATCCATGCGGTCATTGGCAAGCTGTTAAAAGAACGTCAACTGCTGCATAAATTCGGCGGGACATTTCACCTCGAGCAGCCCGTCGTCACGCTCCACGTGCCGGTCAAGGTCATCGGCATGCCGCCGCCCTGGAGGGATGCCGACCTGATGGTCGTGGCGACCAGCGTATTTTTTGATTCCAATCACAAAGTGGTCGGCGTGGCAAAGGGGTGTGTCACCTATCCGGAGGCGTTCAAGACCGGTTCATGCCTGAAAGATGTGATCCTCAGGTGCAGCAAGCTGCGGGGAATGGTTACGGAAAACTATAGTCTTGCAGTGGCTGTCATAGCCAGAGGGGAGGGACAGGCCATGTGGCTTGGGCAGGCAACAAAAGAAAACGCCGGCCAGTTCTCCGTCACCTCCTACACACCGGCCACGACGGTAATTTTTAATCTTAATGATCCCGTCTTTGCGGGCATTGAAGATCTCTGTGGCCAATAACCCTTTTCATTCCGGAGGAAACGACAAATGCGAACAACGCATAAAGGCATGCTGATCCTCCTGGCGGTGCTTTTCCTGCTGCCTGCCGTGGCAGCGGCTATAAGCCCCGTCCCCGTTGACCCTCACCTGGAAAAGGTCCCCCATCTCCCCATGGAGTTCCAGGTGCCCACCATCTCCTTTCACGGCATGCCCCTGCCCCTCGAGGTGCAGGCGCCCCCCATCTCTTTTCACGGAATCAATCTGCCCTTGCAGTTCAATGTCCCCGAGATCGCCTTCAAAGGAAACGTGGACCTGGTTATCTCGGATTTCAAGGGGAAACTGCTCAAGCCCGGTCAGGAGGATTATTCGGGCCTTGCCGTCGATTACCGGAGGATCCAGCTCCACTGGCGGGTGAAAAATACCGGCAGTGCGCCCAGTGATGCCACGGTGCTCAGGGTGCGGGGTGTGGCCGACGGCGCCGTTTCCCTGCCGGATGACTGGACGCCCGACGTGAACATGAAACGCAAGGATTTTCCGGTGCCCATACTGGACCCGGCCATACATCAGGCGGCCCATGACGTGTACGAGGTCTTTGCCGTGCCCGACGGCAGTGTCAAATTCCGCTTCAACGCTCAGGTCAATCCCGAGCACACGGGCGCTGAGACCAACTACGCCAACAACGGCCGCCTGGACACCTTCGCCCTGGCCCTCGCAAACCTTGCGGAGGGCATGAACAGGACAAGGTCTGGATACGGTATCGTGGTCACCCGGCCCCGGCACCGCAGCCTCTGGTATGCCGGCCGCCGCCATATCGTAAACTGGCACAGTCTCCTGGCCGAAGGACGGGTACGCATCTTCTTGGAGTTGACACCGGAAAACGCGGTGTTGCCGGCCAGGCGCTGGGAGCTCACTCCGGCGGCTGGGGTCTCCAGCCTCCGGGGCAGCCGGCGCGTCACCCTGCCCGCGGGCCTTTTAGGCGGCGACCGGTACCGCATCAGGGTGCAGTCCATGCAAGACCCCAAGGTGTTCGGCGTCAGTGAAAAGTTCACCGTACGTTCAACCATCAACCCCGGCGTCGTCCAGCATACCCTGCGCAGGAAACTGGCCGCGCGGCCGCCGGCTGCTGTCCGGCTTCCTGAAAAACAGACCCTGGCGCCGGGTGAAAAGCCGCCGGTCGTTTTGAAAAAACTGTGGCTGCAATCACCGCGCGGCATGGAGACCTGGTATATCGGCAAGACCTATCCCGTCACCTGGAAGTCCAGCGGCGTCACCGGCCGGGTGCGGGTGGTGCTCGTTGACCGCCACGGGAAAAAGCGGACCATCAACGGCATGGTGGAAACGGACGCGCAAAAGGGCCTTTTTTCCTGGAAGATCGGCCCCAACATCCAGCCCGGCTCCATGTACCGGATCTATGTCACGACCGTGGACGGCAAGATAAAGAGCAAGTCCAGCGGCGGGTTCAACATCAGGATGCAGGTGAATCCGTCCGCGGCGAAAAAGGCCCTGGACAAGAAAACAAAACCGCCTCCCAAGGCGCCGGCGGCGGGCGTGCACCGCAATTTGCAATAAGCGCGCGGCAGCGGCCGGGGGAAGGTTCTCCCGGCCGCAGAACAGATCTGAAAAAAATTGAACCTTTTCCTTATCTACCGGCACGTAAAGATAGAGGGAAACCACTGACCGGTAAAAGGAGGAACCGCCATGAAGAAAAGAGCACGGATCATTTTGGTTATCGGCATCGGTCTTGGCGCAGGGCTGCTGGCGGTCCTGCCGGTCCGGGCCGGCGGCCCGGTCCCGGGGGCGCACAAACGCATGCCCGACCTGACCGTAAAGGTCAAACTGATTGTCGCAAAAGAACCTCCGGATAGCACTGGAGTGACCTGCTACAGTCTCATACCCGACTACACGGTCACCAACAGGGGCAATGCGGCCGCCGGACATTTTCGCGTCATGGAGGAATGGAGGGGTTCGTCTTGGAAGTCCAGAGGATGGCTAATGTGGAATTTCATCGAATTGAAATCCCTGGGTCCCCACAAGAGCTATCACTTTAGCTATCCCCGGCATGAATGGCCTGTGGATGCGCATTATTGGTGTTCGGACAGGCCGGACAAGCTCGGTGTCCGGATAACCGTGGATAACAAAAACGAGGTTGCCGAGTCCAACGAGGGCAACAATAGAGCCTTTGCCTGGTTTGACGGGCCTTACTATGCCCATCCCGGAGCGCTCGGGCACACGGTGGGCGGCAGTCCCGCGGCGAGCCACGTCAAACCGCGCGGCAGGAAATGAGAGGCAAAAACAGATCATCATTCTCCCCTGCGCCGGCAACCATGGCGCGGCGGAATAACGGGGGGAGGTCATCATGAACGGAAGAACAGGAACACTACAGGCGGTCATTGTTGTTGTCAGCACGCTTTTTCTCTGTACCCTGGTTACATACGCCGGCCCGGCCGGGACCGGCCCATAAGTCTTGCGACCATGGACCCGGGCGGAGTTTCCGGCGTTTATGGCTGTGGGGATACCACAAGGTGCGTTATCCCGCATACATGGATTTCAACAGGAGGAAAGATACCATGCGACAACGTCTTTTATGGATTTTCGTGATGCTGGGAATCACGCTGGCCCTTAGAGC
>JALSRD010000009.1 GCA_026984935.1 Desulfobacterales bacterium | reverse complement strand
CTGTTGGCGCAAAATTTTCACTGCCAGTCCAGGGTGCAGACTAAAAAAACGACTGCCATACAAACTGTTGGTGCATAAATTCAATCTGGGACATGTCCAAAACCTGTGATTTTCGTTCTGGGATTCGATCACGGGCATCCGCGGTGATGATGATTCTCAACCTGCTTAAAAAAAAATTTTGAACCTTTTGCAGGCCCACGGCAACCAATAAGCAGAATATTGAATGATCCGAGAGGAAGAGATGCAAAAATTAAGGCTGGCACGATTATGTCAGAGGCGACAGGGATGAACGCCGGGCGCAGGAAACTGCTGCTTGAGGCACTTGGACAAGATGAAAAAATTCTCTGGTCCGGGCAGCCGGTGCCGCGTTTTTTTTCGCCGCTCACCACAGGCTGCATGGTTTTCGGCGTTGCCTGGATCTGCACCATTGGCCTGATCCTTGCGGGCAGTGGCGCCGAGCTGGCCGCATGGTCAACAGGGGCAAAGGCCGTTGTGGCTCTTTTTTTCACACTGTTCTTCCTGATCGGGCTGCTGTTCGCCTGCGCACCGCTGCTGCTTTACCTGCGGCTGAAGAACACGGCATGCGCCATCACCGGCGACCGCGTGATCCGCGTTACCTGCTTTCCCCGGCCCTTGGTCACCTCCTGTTCGCTCGAGGCCGTCAGCGAGATCCGCTTCACCGAAAACCACGACAATACCGGGGATGTGACCCTGGTCCAGGGAATGCGTGTTTCAGCGGAGGACACACTCTTCTTTGAGCACATCCGGCAAGCCCAGGAAGTGGCCCGACTGGTGGAATCCCGGGTGGCAAAACTCCTGAAAAACGAATCCACCGCAGAAACGGCGGATGCGCCGCAGAAACCGCTGTTGAAAGAGGATTTATCCTCCCGGGAGGTAATGGCCGAAACCGCGCAGCGTCTGCCGGCGGCCGGGCTGATGCTTCTTGCCGGAGGCTTCCTGGTCATCGGACTGCCGTCCCTGCTCTCCCGGTACACGCCGCTGGCCTTTCCGGTATGCTATTTTCTGCTGTTCCTGGTGCTTTTGCTGCTGCAGTTGCGCACCATCCTGCTGGCCGGCCGCAGTGTCCGCTGGCCCACTACCTTCGGGGTTGTCGCGGAAAGCTCTATCAGAAAAGAAGGCGGTGGGGATGACCCGGACCTGTATGTCCCCAGAATCCGCTATACCTACACGGTCAACGGGAAGGCGTACCAGGGTGACCAGGTCACCACCCGGCAGCGAGCCGATACCTCCAGCCGCGCGCGGGCCGCGGAGATCGTCGCCCGCTATCCCGAAGGCCGCCCGGTAACGGTATACTATCGTCCCGGCAAACCGGACTGCGCGGTGCTGGAGCCGGGCCGGGGGGCCGGCAACTGGATCGTCTTTCTGCTTTTGCTCGCCGCCTGCCTGGCGTCCGCTGTCTGGATTGTCTTTACCTTGTAGGGCCCTGATCATCGGCGTGGCCGCGCTTCCATTAACCGCAAAGGAGGCTGACCATGCGCAACACCATTACACGGATAGCAATAGCCCTGTGGCTGCTGCTGGCCGGCTGTGCCGCCAACCCGGTCACGGGCGAGAACCAGCTGGTGCTGCTGCCGCAGTCTATGGAAATCGAAATGGGCCGCAGCCAGTACGCGCCCGGCCGGCAGATGCACGGGGGCGACTATGTGCTGGATCCGGACCTGGCTGCCTACGTACGCGCCGTGGGGCAAAGAATTGCCGCGGCCAGCGACCGCAGGCTGCCTTACGAATTCGCGGTCCTGAACAGCTCCGTACCCAATGCCTGGGCCCTGCCCGGCGGTAAGATCGCCGTCACCCGCGGACTGCTGGTAAAGCTGAACAGTGAAGCAGAGCTGGCAGCCGTGCTGGGGCACGAGATCGTCCACGCCGCGGCCCGCCACGGAGCCCGGAATGTTGAACGGCGGCTGCTGCTCCAGGGGGCTTTGCTGGCCGTGGCCATCGCCACCGGCGGCAACGACTACTCCGGCCTGGCGGTGGGCGCGGCCGGCCTGGGAGCGGAACTGCTTAACCAGCGCTATTCACGTGGGGCGGAACTGGAGGCCGACCGCTACGGCATCGTGTACATGGTCCGCGCCGGCTACGATCCCCGGGCCGCCGTAACGCTGCAGGAAACCTTTGTGCGGCTGTCCAGGTCCAAACAGCCCGACTGGCTGGGCGGGCTCTTTGCCAGCCACCCGCCCTCGACCGAACGGATGCGCCAAAACCGCGCCACCGTGGCCGGGCTGGCCCCGGCCGGCGGCGAAATGGGGCGCCAGCGGTACAGGCGGCAGACCGCCCGCCTGCGCAGGCGGCAGCCGGCCTACGAAGACTTTGACAAGGCGCGCCGCGCGCTCAAGGGCGGCGACACGGCCAAAGCCCTGTCTCTGGTGAACGCGGCGCTTGAGATCGAACCCCGGGAATCCCGTTTCCATACCCTGCTGGGCGACATCCTGTCCAGTCAGGGCCGGCGGCGGGAGGCTCTTGCCGCCTACAACCGGGCGGTCCGCCTGGACCCCGGCTACTTCCGTAATTACTACCAGCGCGGCCGGCTGTGGATGAAGCAGGGCGACATGCCCCAGGCCCGGCAGGACCTGGAGAAAAGCCTGGCGCTTTTGCCCACTGCCGACGGCAGCTATGCCCTGGGCCGACTGCTGATCCGTCAGGGTGAGCGCCGCCGGGCCGTCAAGCTTTTCCGGACCGCCGCCAAATCCCACTCGCCGGCCGGCAGGGCGGCGCTCCGGGCCCTGCACATCTACGACCTGCCTGACCATCCCGACCGTTATCTGGACACCCGCCTGGAGGAAAACCAGGGACGCTTCCGCGTCATCATAAGCAATCCGGCCAGCGTGGCTCTGACCGGTCTGCGTGTTAGGGTTACGCGCTCACGCAAACACTATTTCGAATTCACCATCAACCGCGTTTTAAAGCCGGGCGGCCGCTTCACCGTCCAGACAGATCGCAGGGTGAACAACAAAAAGGAACTCTACAAATGGCACGTCTCCGTCCAGGAGGCCGTGCCGGCCAACCCTGAGCGGATTTTGCAAGACGTGGAAAAAGAAGGACATATGGCACCATGAAAGCGGGACAAAAAAAATGAACCTTTCAGGGTGTGGGAGGCACTAAAGATACAAAGGTAGGTTGCACAACGCTCAACAGATACCGGTAAACAGGAGGATATTATGCAACGAATTTTCCTAACGATCATGATTCTGGGGATGATCCTGGTGCTGACGCCGGCAAGGGGGATGGCGGCCTCCATTGACGTTCTTCTACCGGAAGGAGGTGACCACTGGGCAGTCGGAGAGGATCACACAATCAAGTGGATAACAAACGTGAGTCTGACTTTATTTCAATCCCACGGGAGGATCGAGCTTGTGGGGCCGTTAAGCAGCCCCCATTCGCAAAATGGACCTGCCACGGAAATAGCCGCCGGTCAGTACAACGCGGTACATCAATGTCCGGGAAACGACCAAGCATTGCTGTGCTGGGACTGGCATATCCAGGATAGCCAGGTTGCCAACGAGGGGTTCTACCGGATTCGGGTGAGCACGACATATCCTCATACTTTCACCAACCAGAGCGCGCCATTCATAATCACTGATACCCCCTTCAGTTTATCAATAACTTCCCCGTCGGCCGGTGACATATGGCAGGTTGGCGAACATCACGCGGTCAAGTGGGCGGCCAGTGGCTCTCTCGGCATAACCGGGATAGAGCTTCTGGGGCCCGATTCCTACCCAACCGTCTTGCTCGCGGCCGATCATGTGGATGAGATCCATCAGTGTGGTTCCTTTTATTGCTGGGACTGGCATATTCAAAAAAACCAGGTACCCAAGGGTGGAACCTACCGGATCAGGCTCCGGGCATACTTCGGCAGCAATCCTAATAACTACTTCACCCGCACAAGTTATCCTTTTAAAATCAGGAAAAAAATCCATCTCGAGCCCGGTTCCCTTTCCGCGGCTCCCCATGCCGGGCTGCCGACGGGGCAGGATCTGGAGGCGGCAGGAGGAGCGATATTGCAACAGCCGCACCTCTTTTCAGTGAAGCCCAATCAGCCGCTTCCCTGGCATCCGGGGGAAAACCACTCTGTTCGCTGGCAGAGCTTCGGTGTTTCGGGCAAGGTGCGGATCTTTCTCGTCAGGGGGCAAACCGTGGCCACACTGCTCAATGCGAACCGCCACGAATGGTCACCGCCCGGGGGCGTTGTCAACACCGGTTACTGGCGGCATAACCTGCCCGACAATATCCCGCCGCACACCCATTACCGGGTGCTTGTCGAATCGGTGGACAACCCCGGCATTAAGGGTTTGAGTAACTTTTTCCCCATCCGGATGCGCCTGCACGCCGGGGTGGTAGCGACACGGATGAAAAAGCACCTGGATCGACATCCCGCGGGCTCTAACCTCCAGCTTGCGCACAAGCCCGCCTTAAAGCCGGGCAAGAAACCGCCGGCCGTGATGCAGAAACTGTGGCTGCAATCACCGCGCGGCATGGAGACCTGGTATATCGGCAGGACCTATCCCGTCACCTGGAAGTCCACCGGCGTCACCGGCCGGGTGCGGGTGGTGCTCGTTGACCGCCACGGAAAGAAGCGGACCATTAACGGCATGGTTGGAACGGACGCGCAAAAGGGCCTTTTTTCCTGGAAGATCGGCCCCAACATCCAGCCCGGCGCCATGTACCGGATCTATGTCACGACCGTGGACGGCAAGGTCAGGAGCAAGTCCAGCGGCGGGTTCAACATCAAGATGCAGGTAAACCCGTCCGCGGCGAAAAAGGCCCTGGACAAGAAAACAAAACCGCATCTCAAGGCGCCGGCGGCGGGCGGGCACCGCAGCCTGCAGTAACCCATCGGCAGAGGCCGGTGGAAGGTTCCCCCGGCGGCAGATCCTGGGATACTGTGGGAGTATTGAAAAAAATCGAACCTTTTCTTTATCTACGAGCACGTAAAGGTAGAGGGAAACCACTGACCGGTAAAAGGAGGAACCGCCATGAAGAAAAGAGCACGGATCATTTTGGTTATCGGCGTCGGTCTTGGCGCAGGGCTGCTGGCGGCCCTGCCGGTCCGGGCCGGCGGCCCGGTCCCGGGGGCGCACAAACGCATGCCCGACCTGACCGTAAAGCTGACCCTGAAAACCACCAAGTACACCA
>JALSRD010000008.1 GCA_026984935.1 Desulfobacterales bacterium | reverse complement strand
TGGATTTGCCGGCGCCCGATTCCCCCACAAGCCCGAGGATTTCACCTCTCTTGAGGCCGAAGGAGATGCCATCGACAGCCCTTACGACGCCCTTACGCGTAAAGAAATGGGTTTGCAGACCATCGACTCGCAAGAGTTCCATCAGCGTTTGAGCCTCGGATTCATGACGTCGCGCAGGCGATCGCCTACCAGGTTGATGGAAAGCACGACCAGCATCAGGACCAGACCTGGAAATACCGAAACCCACCAGTAGCCTGAAAAAAGGATCTGGTAGCCGCTGGCGATCAGGGCGCCGAGCGAAGGGCGCGTGATGGGCACGCCCAGCCCCAGGAAACTCAAGGTCGCTTCCAGAATGATCGCGTTGGCGATTCTCACGGTGGCAATCACGATGATCGGCGCTAGAACATTGGGCATGATCTCGCCGATGATGATCACCGGGGCGCGCATGCCCATGGCCTGTGCCGCCTGCACGTAATCCTTTTCCTTTTCAGCCAGCACGGAGCCCCTCGCGGTGCGCGCGTAATACACCCAGTTGACGACGGTGATGGCTATGATGATTTTGGAAATTCCCTGCCCCCAGAGCGCCATGATGATCAGGGCGATCAGAATGGCCGGAAAGGAAAGTTGCAGATCGGCGAGGCGCATTATGGCGGTGTCGATGAGACCGCCGCAATACCCGGAAATCAGCCCGGCCAAAAGCCCGATAAAGACCGAAAGCAGGGTGCTGGCCACCCCCACGAAAAGCGAGATCTGCAGTCCGTAGAGGATTGCGCTCAAAATGTCGCGCCCCTGGCCGTCCGTACCCAGCAGAAAACCGCTTCCGGGCGGAAGAAAGCTGTTCTTCAGCGCCAGTTGCCTCAGGTCGTACGGATTCTGGGAAGAAAAGATCGAGGGGACCAGCGCCAGAAGTATAAAAATGACGAAAAGCAGTGCACCGGCCACGGCCAGTTTGCTTTCGGCATATTCAGCTAGAAATTCGTTTTCGTGAAGCTTCATTTTACCCTGATGCGCGGATCCACGAACGTGTAAAGGATATCGACGATGAAGTTGATAAATACAAAAATCGTTGCCACCACCAGCAGATAGGCCACGACCACCGGCCGGTCCAGGTTCTGGATGGAGTCGATGATCAGCTTTCCCGTGCCGGGCCACGCGAAAATGGTTTCCGTGACAATGGCAAAAGCGATCAGTTGCCCGAATTGAATGCCGATGATGGTGATCACCGGGATGAGTGTGTTTTTGAGTGCGTGCACGAAGACCACCACCCGGCGCGGCAGCCCCTTGGCGCGTGCCAGCTTGATGTAGTCTTCCATGAGGACTTCCAGCATGCCGGTGCGTGTCAGCCGGATGATGAGCGCCAGCTGAAAAAGAGCCAGTGTGACGGCGGGCATGATGATATGCAAGATGCCGTCTGCGGTCAGCAGGCTGGTATGCCAAAACAGCGCCCCGCGCCCGGACGAGGGCAGGACTCCGAGGATGACCGAAAAGACCAGCACCAGCACCATGCCCGTCCAGAATACCGGTATCGATATTCCCAGCAGTGAAAAGAACATGATTCCCTGGCTGGGAAAAGACTGGGGTCTGACGGCCGCGGCCACGCCCAGTGGGATTCCCATGAGGATTGAAATCAGCATGGCCACCGATGCCAGCTCCAGTGTCGCCGGCAGTCGTTCGAACACCACCTGGAGTGCCGATTGGCCGTATATGAAGGAACGCCCGATGTCACCGTGCACGGCGTGGGTGATGAACCTTAAGTATTGCACGTGAAACGGCTGATCCAGCCCCAGGTATTGCTTCAGGGCGATGGCATCCTGCTGGGTGGCATCGGGCGGAAGGAGCAGTTCGGTGGGGTCGCCGGCTTTGTACATGATGGCAAAGACCAGAAAACTGATGATGATCAGAATGCCGACCGCATATAAAAGTCTCTTGGTGATATAGATCAGCAACTGAAAAGCATCCCCTCTTACTTATCGGCGCCGGCAGCCATCGTCCGGTGGCATGGCTTTTCGCATGCTGTGCCTGGCCGGGCATGATGCCCGACCATGATTCCGGCACAATAGGTGGTGCGCTATTTGTGGGATTTAATCCCGTAGAGATAAATATGGCTGTCCGCCCGCGGCTGAAAAGCGATATGTTTGCTCGATGCGTACAAATCCACCTGGAAGTGCAGGGGAATTACATTTTGATCCTCGACCAGTGCCAGGCGCTGGGCCTTGCGCAACAGGCCCAGGCGCTTGGCGGCGTCGATGGTCACGCCGGCCGCTTCGATCAGCCGGTCCACCTCGGGGTTGGAATAACGGCCGCGGTTGTACCGGCCATACCCCTTATCCGGGTTGTGGGTGTGCACGATGCCGTCCAGAAAGGAGCTCCCGTCGCCGTCCGTGCTGGCCCATCCGATGAGGAAGAAGGAAGTGTCCAGGCGGTCGGTTTTGGGGAAAAAGGTCGCCTTGGGCAGTGCATCCACATTGACCCGGATGCCGATCTTGGCAAGGCTGGAAGCAATCGCCTGGGCGATCTGTTCATCGTTGACGTAGCGGTCATTGGGTGCATCCAGGGTGACCGCAAAGCCGTTGGGATACCCGGCCGCCTTGAGCAGGGCCCTGGCCTTATCGGGGTTGTAGGCCGGCCGTTTGATGGCGGGGTCATAGCCGGATACGACATTTGGATGATACTGGCCGGCAGCCTTGGCAAAACCGTCCATCACGTATTTGACGATCGCATCCTCGTCGATGCCATAATAAATCGCCTTGCGGACGCGCACATCCAAAAAGGGGTTTTTGCCCTTGACGTACGGCGTACGCTCCCTGCCCTGATCCATCTGCAGGTAGATCAGCCGTAGACCGGGCCGCATGAAAAAATTCAATTTGGGGTCTTTTTTGACCCGCGCCACATCGCGCACCGGGACGCGGTCGATGATGTCCGTTTCACCGCTTAGAATCGCCGCGACACGGGTCGAATCGTTGGTGAGTGGGCGGAAGATCACCTTTTTAAATTCGGGCAGCGGGCGCCAGTAATTATCGTTGCGTTTCAGGATAATGTTCTGGCCCTTGTTCCAGGCAACCAGCTGGTACGGGCCGGTGCCGTTGGCGTGCAGCGCCGCGAACTCGTCCGGTTTGTCCTTGTAAAAACGGCTGTTCAATATCTTTACATAGGAAATCTTGCGCAGCAAGATGGGATAGGGGCCCTTGGTGATGATGCGCACCGTGAAATCATCCACTTTCCGAACGTCTTTAATCATATTGACCTTGGACTTGAATCCCGACTTTTTCCAGTGCATGATGCGGTCGAAGGAGTAGAGCACGTCATCGGCGGTAAAAGGCTGACCGTCGTGGAATTTCACCCCTTTTCGGAGCGCAAATTCCCAGGTGGTGGCGTCGATCACTTTCCACGAGGACGCCAGCATGGGATAGACCTTCAGGTTGGGGTCAAAATCCGTCAAGCCCTCGAAGATGTTGGAAAGCACGGAGTTGGTCATGGTCTCGTTGTGGAAATAGGGATCCAGCGAGCGGATGTCGGAAGAAAGGCCGATTTTGAGCGTTTTGGCCGCTGCGGCGCTGCACAGCACAAACACCATGGATAGGGCCAGGATGATGGTCGCTGCTTTTTTCATGTCGTCCTCCTTTTCTGTTTGGCCAGGCGATATAGAAACAGTGCAAAAGCCTTGGTCCTGTCGATCACGGATTGCTTGATGGCAAATTCTGCATGGCTGTGGGGTTTGGCGCCCACCGGCCCGAGGCCGTCCAGCGTCGGAATGCCCAGGGCGCTGATGTTGTTGGCATCGGAAACACCGCCCGAAGAGCCTTCGCTGATATCCAGCCCGAGTTCGCGGGCGGTTTCCCTGTACAGGGCGATGTAGGGCGCCATTATGGCGCTGCGGACAAACGGCGGTCGATGCAGGTCCAGCCTGTATTCAATGGCGGCACCGGGAAGACAGGGCTTGTCGAGGATGGCTCCGATTTCCTTCTGGAGCCGCCGGCCTGCTTTGTGGGTCGCGAAGCGGATGTCCACCACTGCCCTGCAGCGTGCCGGCACCACGTTTTTGCCGGTGCCGCCCTCGATGGTGCCTACTGTCAGGGTCGCTGCACCGCTGCCGTTGTTGCACTGGTCCAGATCCAGGAGTTTGCGGCAGGCTTCCATGATGGCGTTGACCCCCTGTCCCGGGGACTCGCCCGCGTGGGCCGGCCGTCCCTTAAAATCCAGTTCGAGCACCATGGCCCCTTTTCTGGAAGTCAGAATGCGGTCACCCGGCAGCCTTCCGGCTTCGAATACGAAGGCCGCCGCGGCACCTCCAAATTTCTCTGATATCATTTTCCGCGATGTGGGCGAGCCGATCTCCTCGTCCGCGTTGTAAATGACGCGTACGGGGATTTCTTCTCCCAGCCCGAGCCCGTTTAACACGATGAGCGCAAAGAGGCTTACAACCACACCCCCCTTCATGTCGTTTACGCCCGGTCCCACCAGACGCTCCCCCTCGTCTGCGAGATGCAGAAAACCCTCCTCCGGCGGGTGTACGGTGTCGAAATGGCCGGCCATGGCGAAAAACGGTTTTTGCCGGGTATTGCTGTAGTACAGGTGCGGAAAGTGCAGGTGCTCCTGATCCACGGGGACGATGTCAAACCCGAGTCCGTGCTCCAGCCCCTTGCTTATAATCAGCGATGCGTTTTGCGCCAATCCCTCCGGGTTCCGGGTATAGCTGTTGCACTCGACAAGTTGCCGCAGAAAGTCGAACAACTCCTGAGCGGTTTCATCCACGCGGCGGACGATTTTGTCATCCATGAAGGTATTTCCTTAAAGTGCGTTGAAGATCCAAGCGCATGGCCATGCCCCGGTATGGTGTGGAGATTCCGGGAAAAGGCCGCTGACGGGCGGGCACTATTTATGGACACTGTCTCTAAATAGACACTATATAGCCGCTGTGTCAAGCGCAAAGCCCATATGCCGTGCGGACGTGTTGCCTTCAGACAGGCGCCCGGCAAGGCACGGCCCGGGTTTTCTTTGGTCGCGTGAGCATCATGGCGGTTTGTAAAACACCTGCCGGAAGGACCGATGGCTCCGGTGAGATCCGGTCTGTCGCGTGGCAAGAGAGCGGTTCGATTTCTTGCCGCCGGGTTTGCGGGAATTATGTCGGGCTTTTTCCAAAGCCGGTGGACCGGATGATAGACGGCCGCATAAAAAAAAACGGCTGGCGCTAAAATCCGCGCAAGCCGTTGTTTGTTAAGTTGGTGGGCCGTGAAGGAATCGAACCTTCAACCTACTGATTAAGAGTCAGGTGCTCTGCCTAGTTGAGCTAACGGCCCATGGTTGGGCTTGAAAACCGGGAAAACTTCCTATCAGCTTTGCATGGGCTTGTCAAATTTTTTATGGCGCCCGGCAGCCTTGTTCCGGCGGGTGCTGATTTTGCCAGATCACGCGCGCCAGGGTGGGCGGCGGCGCTTGGGTTTGCGGCGCTTTTTACCACCTCGGTGCGCCTGATCACCTTTTTCCGATGGGTTTTTGCGGCCGCCGGGATGGTTCCTCGCAGCGCGCGTCAGATCGAGATGAAAGCTGCCCGGTTCTTTGGGCTGCGCGACGTCCGCTGCGGCCGGGCGGTGGGGCGCTTTTTCTTTGGGGAGCGGCGGGCCGTGAAAACACGCCGCCGGGATATGGGTGGCCGTGTAGAGCAGCTCACCGCTTCTGTAGAACACGATCCCCCGGGAGCGGCAGGCGGCGGTGTTCACGGTGAGCAGCACCGGGTCGGAGTCTGTGCGCCTGCCCATGCGGTGGGCCATCTCGCTGCTGGCTGCCAGGATCACGTGGGGGTGGGCACCCGGCCGGATGCCTTTTTGTAGAACGACGCCATGGGCTCTCCTGCGCACACAGGTGTAGAGCAGTTTGGGAAGTTTGGTTTCCGCCGGCTGCAGGGCCGGCAGGTGCTGCCGCGTGCGGGCGCGAATGCGCTTGCCGTCTATCTCCACCGGCGCTGCGGGCAGGGCCAGCAAAAGCTCGTTGATGGTGGCCTGCCGTACGTGCTTCCAGCCCGGCTCTTCGGAAAGCGCCTTGAGCAGATCTTTGGTGCGCACGAAGCCATGCGCATCCGGCACCAGGCCGAACTCGTCCGGCCGTCGGCCGAGCACGTAGGCCAGCATTTTGGCCAGCTTCTGTAATGTTTGGGCGTGTGCCATGGAATCAGTGATACTCCGCCGGGACCTGCCGGCATATGCAGGGCGTGGCGGTGTGTCTTGACCTGGCCGGCACGGTCTGCTAATGCCCCTTGATAGGCGAGTTCGGCAGCAATTTCAAGCCCCCTTGAGAAAGGATGGTTCTCCGATGAGGTACGACAAGTCCCGCGAACTTTTTGCCAGGGCCCGGGAGGCCATTCCCGGGGGGGTCAACAGCCCGGTGCGCGCCTGCCGCGCGGTGGGCAGCGACCCGCTGTTTATCCGCGAAGCCGACGGTGCTGCGATCACCGACGCCGACGGCAACCATTACATCGACTATATCGGTTCCTGGGGGCCCATGATCCTGGGCCACCGGCACCCGGCCGTGATCGAGGCCGTTGGCGCGGTGCTGCAGCGCGGCACCAGTTTCGGGGCGCCCACCGACCTGGAGATCGAGTTGGCCGAACAGGTCATCGCCGCCATCCCGTCGGTGGAGATGGTGCGCATGGTCAACTCGGGCACCGAGGCCACCATGTCCGCCATCCGCCTGGCGCGCGGCATTACCGGGCGGGACATCATCATCAAGTTCGACGGCTGCTACCACGGCCATGCGGACACTTTGCTGGTGGAAGCCGGGTCCGGAGTGGCCACCTTGAATATCCCCGGCAGTCCGGGGGTTCCGGCCGATGTTGTGGCCAACACGCTTTCGCTGCCCTACAACGACATCGAGGCCGTTACGGCCGTCATGCAGCGCCGCGGGAACCAGGTGGCTGGCATTATCGTGGAACCGGTGGCCGGCAACATGGGCCTGGTGCGCCCGGCGGCCGGCTTTCTGCAAGCCCTGCGCTCCCTGACCGCCGACAACGGCAGCCTGTTGATTTTCGACGAGGTGATGACCGGCTTCCGCGTGGCCCACGGCGGCGCCCAGGCGCTTTTCGGGATTACGCCGGACCTGACCTGCCTGGGCAAGATTATCGGCGGCGGGCTGCCGGTGGGCGCCTACGGCGGCCCCGGGGCCCTTATGGCCGAAGTCGCCCCGCAGGGGAAAGTCTACCAGGCCGGCACGCTTTCCGGCAACCCCGTGGCCATGGCCGCCGGCATCGCCACCTTGAAAGAGATCGCCAGACCCGGATTTTACGAGGCCCTGGAGGCGACATCCGCGCGGCTGGCCGATGGGCTGGCCCGGGCGGCGGCTGTGGCCGGTGTGCCCGTGCAGGTGGACCGCGCCGGTTCCATGCTGGGCATGTTCTTCACGGACCGCATGGTCAAAAACTTCGACGACGCCAAAACCTGTGACCTGAAGCGTTTCAGCAGCTACTACCAGGGCATGCGGGAAGCGGGTATTTACCTGGCCCCTTCCCAGTTCGAAGCCCTCTTCGTGTCCGCGGCCCACAGCGACGAACACATCGCACGCACCGTCGCCGCTGCCGAAAAGGTGCTTGCCGGTCTGGCGGCAGGATAGCCGCCGGCGATGCGCGAGTCGGCTGTCGCGCCTTAAGCCCAGTCCGGGGCCAGTCGGCCGTCGGAGCCGCTGCGGTAGGGCAGCCAGGCAAAGGCGAACATCTCGATGGCGATATCGGTGCTTTTGGCCCGCACGGGGATGGCGCTGATCTCTTCGGCCGCCGGATCGAAGGTGAGGTCCAGGTTGCTGATCTCCTCCTGCATGCGGTTTTCCAGTTCGGCCAGCTGACGGCGGACCGTTGCAGCCGTCTCCTGGGCCCGCGCCACATCCATCTTTTCCTTCTGCGCGCGCCCGGCCGACTTGATGGCCGTGCCCATGCGCGCGGCCGAGGTGGCGCTGATGGCCTTGCGCCCCAGGAAGGCGCCCAAAATGGCGGTACCGAAGGAGACCACTGTGTCCATTTTGCGGGCCTGGGCCTGCTCCTGCTCGCGTGCCACGGCCTGCTCGGCGCGCATCAGGCGGTTTTTCAGGGTGGTGAACTTGGCACTGTAGCGCCTGCGCAGCTTTTCGGCCTGCAGGTCCCGTTTTTCGCGCATCACCTGACCCAGGCGGGCGCGGAACTGGCCTTCGCTTTCGCCGGGTTTGCTGGTGAGTTTGAAGCGTTTGCAGCGGTACAGCGTCAGCGGGCGGTTCTGGCGCACCCAGCGCAGCAGGCCTTTCTCCCACTTTTTAAAGGCCGCTTTGCGGCGGGCCGCCCGCGGCAGGTCCGCATAGCGTGCCCCCGGCAGCGGCTCGGTGTCCAGGTCGGCCGGATCGATGTCGATTTCAAAGGCCTGGTCCCAGTCCAGCGGCACCGGACCGTCTTCGATGGCGGCGGCCAGCGTCAGGTCCTGCTGGGTGTCGACGCCGTAGCGCGTGCTGGTGAAGTGGGTGTTTAAGGCGGCGACCACCGCCGGGTAGTAAGTCAGCCCCTGTGTGCTGCCCGAGGCCCGCAGAAAGTAGCATCCTACCTCTGCCGGCAGCCGGGGCGCCGTGCTTTCCACTGCCGTCGCCGCGTCCGCGGGTTTGGCAAGTGGTGCGGCCGCGCCCTTGCGGGGTTCCATGAGCACCTTGATCTGCTCGCGGGTCAGCGGTCCCCGCAGGTAGGAGAGGGCCCAGCGGGTCTGGAAGACGACCGGTTCGTTTTCATGCACGTTGTGCAGCAGAAAGACGCGCTTGCCCAGACCGGCGATGGTTTTTTGCATGCGGCCGCGGTCGAAACCGGCACTGCCGCCGGCGCCTTCCAGGCCCGTCAGCAGGCGCTGGGTGTCTTTTTCGGTCTGCAGTCGGCCGATGAACCAGCTGCCGGTGTTGGAAAGCCCCTTGTAGTCCAGGTCCACCGGGTTCTGGGTGCTGAGGACGACCCCCAGACCGTAGGCGCGCGCCTGCTTGAGCAGAGTGAGCAGCGGCGCCTTGGAGGGCGGATTTTTGACCGGCGGGAAGTAGCCGAAGATCTCGTCCATGTACAGCAGCGCGCGCAGGCTGGATGTCCCCGGCTGGCTGCGCATCCATCCCAGGATTTCGTTGAGCAGCAGGGAGACGAAGAACATGCGCTGGCTGTCGGACAGGTGGCCGATGGAAAAAATCGAGGCCCGCGGTTTGCCTTGCGCATTGAAGAAAAGGCGCCCGGCGTTCAGGGGTTCGCCCTGCAGCCAGGCCTCAAAACCCGGTGCGGCCAGCAGGTTGTTTAAACGCATGGCCAGGGCCAGGCGTTCGCCGGACGGATAAAAATCATCCAGCTCCATGATCCCCACGCGCTCGAAAGGCGGCTTCTGAATGGTGCGGATCAGGCCGGCCAGGTCCAGTGAACGCCCCTGGCGCCAGGCGTTTTCGAAGATATTGGCGATCAGGATGTGCTCGCGGCTGGTGATCGGGTCGGCTTCGATGCCCATCAGCGCCAGCAGGCTGACGGCGGTGGTCTGGATGCGCTCGCGCAGCAGGTCGCCGTCTTCCAAGATCTGCGGTGGTGGAGCGGCAAAGGAGCGCAGCACGTTGATGGGCATGCCGGCGCTGCTGCCCGGCGTGTAGACGCAAAAGTCCGCGGCGGCCTGCAGGCGGGCGATGCGCTCGGGCGCCTGGCCCCATTTGGCCAGGCCGTTTTTCCACAGCCGGGCCTGCCCGGCGGCATACTGGGCGGCGGTCATGCCCTGGGCCAGGGCGTCCTGTTCGTTGACCCAGGGGCGGAAATCTTCGGGGCGCAGCTGCGGAAAACTCAGCAGCAGCGACGGCAGGTCCCCCTTGGGGTCGACGGCGATGACCGGAATGTTGTCGATGAGAGCCTCTTCCAGCATACCGATGCCCAGGCCGGTTTTGCCGGAGCCGGTCATGCCGATGATGACCGCATGGGTCGTCAGGTCCTTGGAGTCGTAGAGGATCAGATCGTCCAGCAGCCGCCGGCCGTCGGTGTCAAAGCGCCTGCCGAGATAAAAGGCCCCTAACTTTTCATAGTTTTCCATGCCGCCTCCTGTATCCTTAGGTTCGAGGTTTCTGTCTGGTGCCGGTGGCTGACGTAGGACGTTCAGAGACTGCTCCGGCTTTTGAGAATTTCTAGAATCTCCGGCAATACCCGGCCGCTGGGTTGCTGGATGAAGCCTCCTTGCCGGCTTTCGGCGGCCAGACGCGAAAAGGGATTGGCCGCGATGTTGATATCGATGATGGCGCCGCCCCGGCGGCTGACCGTCCAGGCCACCTGGTTGGGCAGATTGGTGGCGCCCGACGTGCCCACGATCAACAGCAGCGCGGTACGCCCGGCAACGGCCAGCGCGCTTTCAAAACGGTAAAACTTCTCATTGTAGGTTTCGTCGAACCAGAGCACGTGCGGCCGCGTGCGCGCCCCGCAGGCCGGGCAGCGCAGCAATGTGTCAAATGACGGCGGCAACGCCTCCTCCCGGCTGCAGATTTCCAGGGACTCCGGAACGGGGAAAACCGCCGCCGTACACTCTCGGGCGCAGCGCATGTAAAAAACGTTGCCGTGGATCTGAAAGGTGTTTTGGGCACTGCTGCCGGCCCGCAGATGCAGGCCGTCCACGTTTTGGGTGATCAGGGTAAAGCGTCCGGACAGAAAGGTCTCCAGCTGTGCCAGGGCCCGGTGCCCGGCATTGGGCAGGGCCTTCGCGCAAACATGTTTGCGGTAGAGATACCAGCGCCAGACTTCCAGCGGCTTTTCGCAAAACATGGCGTAGGTCGCCATCTGCTGGGGGTGGTATTCACGGGAACCTGCCGTCCAGTAGCCTTCAGGGCCGCGGAAGGTGGGGATGCCGCTTTCCGCCGAGATGCCGGCGCCGGTCAGCACGGTCAGGTGGCCTGATCCGGCGGCGAAATCTTCCAGAGTGTTCACGATGCGTCTTGGCAGCTCAAAGCGGCTCACCGGCGAGCTCCTTTGCCCCGTTTGTCCCGTGCGAAACTGTACGATTTGTCCGGGCGGCCCGGTAGCCCGCCAGAATGGCGGTTTTGCCCGAGAACCCTTTAATCAGGTTTTGTAAAATCCGCACGATGGTGGTATGGGCTTTTATCTGTCGATATATATCCTAAAACACGGGGGAAATTTCAAGTGCTGAATCTGAAAAACAACCGCATCCCCGGCAATGTGCGCCGGGTGCACCTGATCGCGGTGTGCGGTACGGGCATGGCGGCCCTGGCGGCGGCCCTGAAGGAAAGGGGGTATCAGGTGCGCGGGTCCGACCGCCGGACTTATCCTCCCATGAGCGTTTTTCTGGCGGAAAAGGGCATCGCGGTCGCCGAGGGCTTCGGACCGCAAAACCTTTTTCCTGCACCGGACCTGGTGGTGGTGGGCAACGCCGTCAGCCGGGACAACCCCGAAGTGCAGCAGATGATGGCCATGGACCTGTGCTTTTGCTCCATGCCCCAGGCGGTCAACCACTTCATGGCTGCCGGCAAAGCCACGCTGCTGGTTGCCGGCACCCACGGCAAAACCACCACGGCCGCGCTGATGGCCTGGATGCTGTCCGTGGCCGGCCGGGATCCGGGCTTTTTGATCGGCGGCATCGTCAAGGATTTTGCGAGTAACTACCGCTTGGGCGGCGGACCAGAATTCGTGGTGGAAGGCGACGAGTACGACACCGCCTTTTTTGACAAGGGGCCGAAATTTTTACATTACCGCCCGTCATTGGCGGTGCTCACCAGCGTGGAATTCGACCACGCCGACATCTTCCCCGACCTGGCCCATGTGCGCAAGGCTTTTGATGACTTTATAGAGGGGCTGGATCCCCAAAGCCTGTTGCTGGCCTTCGACGCCGACGAGAATGTCGCGGACCTGATGCGCGGCCGGTCGTGCCGCATCCAGACCTGCGGCACGCATGCGTCGGCTTTCTGGCGGCTGGAGAACGTGCGGATTGCCCCGCCCCGGACCACCTTTGAGGTGTTTCGCCAGGGGCGTTTTTTCGCGGCTTTCCGCACCCGTCTGATGGGCGTTCACAACCTGAAGAACGCCCTGGCGGTCATCGCCGCCGCCCACGACCTGGAAATTCCTGTCAAAGCGGTGCAGGCGGCGCTGGAAACCTTCGCGGGTGTCCGGCGGCGCCAGGAGATCCGCGGCGTCCGGCGCGGTGTCACGGTGATGGACGATTTTGCGCACCACCCCACGGCCGTACGCGAGACGCTGCGGGCCGTCAAGCCTTTTGCCGGCGCCGGACGGCTGATTGCGGTCTTCGAGCCGCGTACCAACACCAGCATGCGCAGCGTATTCCAGGACGTTTATGCGCACGTTTTCGGTGAGGCGGACCTGGTTTGCGTGCGCCGGCCGCCGCTTTTGAAAAAAATCCCCGCCGGCCAGCGCTTTTCCTCACGGCGTCTGGTGGAAGACCTAAAGAAAAGGGGCCAGTGTGCCGAATACTTTAGCGACACGGAAGGTATCCTCGATTTTCTGGCAAAAGAAGCCGCTGACGGGGATGTCATTCTGATCATGTCCAACGGCGGGTTTGACAACATTCACGAGAGGCTGCTCGAGCGGCTGTAAATTATCTGCAGAGCGATAGACCGGGATGATGCAGATGGCAAGCGCAGTCGCCATGTGCATATAAAGACGAAACAGGAGTTGTCGATGAAGAGCTGTGCCCGCAAAACCGTTTCCAAGGTGTATGCCAATATGAACTGCCAGGCCAGTATCACCTGTCCCCACTGCGGGTTCACCAAGAGCCTGGATGTATCGTCGTTCAAGGCGACCAAAAAGCGCTTGAAGGCGACCTGCAAGTGCGGGCAGGAATTCACCTTTGAGCTCGATTTCCGGGTGACCTTTCGCAAAGAAGTCCAATTGCCCGGAACATACGTCAACCTGCGCAACGGCTCCAAGGGGCATATCGTGGTCGAGAACCTCTCTCTCGGCGGGGTGGGATTTTGCTGCCAGGGGCCTTTTCTCATCGAAAAAAACGATCCTTTGGAGATCACTTTCCGCCTGGACGATGCCCGCGCATCGCGGATTGTCAAACGCGTGCAGGCCAAGCTGATCAAAGACCGTTATATCGGCGCAAAATTCTACGAACAGGACGCCCACAGCGCCAGCCTGGGGTTTTACCTGCGCAGCTAGCCCGAAGCACCACCGGCGGCAGCGCCCGCTTTTGCCCAGCGGCGGTTTTCACGTCCCTCCCGGGTTCCCATGCACCGGCCGCGGTTGTTTCGCCTTCCGGAACACAAATATCTTGACAGTGTCAGCGCCTTTGGTTAACAGGTTTGATTGTTATGGTTAACAGAGCCACTGGCACAGATAGGCCTTGCAGCAGGCCGCCGGAACGGTGAAGGCCGTTATCCTCGCCATGCTGCGGCAGTCGGAGACGGCCGTTTCGGGGGAGTCCATTTCCGAAAGGCTGGGCGTCAGCCGGGTTGCGGTGTGGAAGCACATCCACCGGCTGCAGGAGCTGGGCTACCGCATCGCCGCGGGCGCGCAGGGATACCGCCTGCTGCATTCCCCTGACGCCCTTTTCCCCTGGGAATTCGGGCCGCGCGAAGCGCGCATACACTACCACGCGCGCGTGGACTCGACCATGGACATCGCCCGGAAGCTGGCCCGTGAAGACTGTCCGGACTTTACGGTGGTGATCGCCGAGAGCCAGCGCCGCGGCCGCGGCCGCCTGGGCCGGCGTTGGAACTCGGCTGCCGGCGGCCTTTATTTCACCATCGTGCTGCGGCCGCAGATAGCACCGGTGCTCAGCGCGCGGGTGAATTTCTTCGCTTCGCTGATGCTGGTGCTGACGCTCAGAGAAGAGCTGGGCATTGCGGCGGCCGTGAAGTGGCCCAACGATATTCTGGTCGGCGAGCGCAAGCTGGCCGGCATGCTCTCCGAAATGGAGAGCGCCGGCGGGGAAGTCAGCTTCGTCAACATCGGCATCGGAATCAACGTCAACAACGATCCGGTTTTGCAGGAACCCAACGCCGTCTCCCTACGGGTGCTCATGGGAAAGCCGGTCGGGCGCCGGAAACTGCTGGAAGCCTTTCTGGACCGCCTGGAGCGGAACATTGACCAGGCGGCTTCAGCGCAAATCGTGGACCGATGGAAACGGCACACCACAACGCTCGGGCGGGCCGTGCGCGTGGTCACCCGCCGGCGGGTTTTCCAGGGTCTGGCGATGGATGTAGATGCCAACGGCGCGCTGCTGCTGCGCCAAACCGACGGGACCCTGCAGACGGTGACCCACGGCGACTGCTTTCACCGCAACCCACGGTCTGCCCCCGGTTTGCCAGACGATACCCCGGAAAGCGGAATTGACCCCAATGACTTCATCCACTGAAAGCGCCGAGGCGCTGCGCATGACGGTGTACGCGGCCCTGATGGCCGCGCTGACGGCCGTGGGGGCCTTGATCGCAATTCCCATCGGTCCGGTGCCTATCGTGCTGCAGAACCTGTTCGTCATGCTGGCCGGACTGCTCCTGGGTGCCCGCTGGGGTGCTGCCAGCATGGGGGTCTATCTGCTGGCCGGGGCGCTGGGACTGCCGGTTTTTGCCGGCGGCAGCGGCGGTATCGGGCGCCTTTTGGGGCCCACCGGCGGCTACCTGGTCGGATTTTTGCCGGCGGTTCTGCTCATCGGCGTCGTCAGCGGCGGGAAAACGCGATTCTGGATGCGTGACGCCATCGCCGTAGCCGGCGGTTCGCTGGTGATCTACGGCTTCGGCCTGGTCTGGCTGAACCATATTACACACATGGGCTGGGACAGGGCACTGGCGGTGGGTATGCTGCCTTTCCTGCCGGGGGATATTGCCAAGGGCGTGGCGGCGGTTCTGGCGGCCCGTTCCCTGCGGCCGCGCCTGGCCTGGCGGGGGCGGCCATGATCGAGGTTAAACAGGTCAGCCACCGCTTCGGTGACGGCAGCACGGGCCTGGACGGCATCAGCCTGCGCATCGCCGCGGGGGAGTTCGTGGTCATCGCCGGCGCCAACGGATCCGGCAAGACCAGTTTGCTGCGGCATTTGAACGGCCTGCTGAAACCCGACCGCGGTTCGGTGTGGGTGGACGGCCTGGATGTAACGCGAAACCTTTGCACAGCCCGCCAGCGGGTGGGCATGGTTTTCCAGGATGCCGACAGCCAGATCGTGGGGGAGACCGTTGCCGACGATGTGGCCTTCGGGCCGCAGAACCTCGGCCTGCCTCCTGCTGAGATCGAGCGGCGTGTGGCGCATGCGTTAGCCGTAGTGGGGCTTGCCGGGGCTTCTCAGAAACGGCCGCACCTGCTTTCCGGCGGTGAAAAGCGGCGGTTGGCGATTGCCGGCATCCTGGCCATGCAGCCCAAAGTCATTGCCTTCGACGAGCCCTTTTCCAATCTGGACTACGGCGGTGTCCGTCAGGTGCTGGCAGAGATTGTACGCCTGCACACCAAAGGACACACCATCCTGGTGGCGACACACGAACTGGAAAAGGTGATCGCCCATGCCGGGCGCCTGATCATCCTGCAAAACGGCCGGCTGGTGCATGACGGCCGCCCGCAGGAGCTGCTGCCCATCGTCGAGCGGTACGGCATCCGGCAGCCGTGGACCGTGCGCATGGGGAAAAAGGTGGATTCGTGGCTGAACTGACCGCTTTCGGATACCAGCCCCGACAGTCGTTTCTGCACCGCTGCGATGCGCGCGTAAAGATCGGCAGCCTGCTGATCGTCAGCAGTGCAGGCCTGTACGCCCGGGGCTGGGGACTGCTGGTGCTCACGGCCGCGGCCGGTGCCGCCTTTTTGTGCGGGCGGCAGCCCTTGTGGCGGACGCTCAGGGAATTGCGCTGGTTTTTCATCCTGCTGGCGGCGATCCTGGCTTCACGGGCGATTTTCACACCCGGCCGGCCGCTGGTGCAGGTTTTCACGGTGGCCGTCAGCTCCCGGGGCCTGGTGGACGGCGTGCTGGTATGCTGGCGCCTGCTGCTGATCGTACTTTCAGCCATGGTGCTGGCAGCCACAACGCGCGCGTCGGAGATCCGGGCTGCCGTGCAGTGGTTTTTCGCGCCGGTTCCGTTTGTCCCCGAAAAAAGGCTGGGTACCATGCTGGGGCTGCTGGTGCGCCTGATTCCGCTGATTTTCGGCCGCATCAGCGAAGTCCGCTGTGCGCAGCTTGCACGCTGCGTGGACTGCCGCAAAAATCCGATCTACCGCATGCGCGTTCTGGTGGTGCCGCTGATGGAGAGGCTCTTCGATGCCGCCGACGAACTGGTGCTGGCCATGACGGCGCGCGCCTATCACGAAAACCGCAGCGGTCCGCTCCTGCAGGCCGGCCGCAGCGACTGGCTGGTTCTGTCGGCGATTGCCGCCGCCGGCCTGGTGGCGGTCATTGTTTAGCGTCGGGCGGGTGTTGCTTTTCAGCGCGGAATCTATCGGCGTACCAGGGCCAGAAGCGTCTTTTGGCCCGCCGCCGAAAGGCCAAAAGCATCGATCTCGGCTTCGAGCCGCTGCCGGGAGCCTTCCCCGCCGAGATAGCTGTTGACGCGCGTAGCCGCCGTGGAGTCGATCAGGCGGCGCGTATCGGGGTAGATACGCAAAAACTCCTGCATCAGGCCCTTGTGCCGGCGCAGCTGGTACTTCTGGTGGTAATTTTCGGCCAGGTAGAAAGTGCCGGCCGGGAGAATTTCGGTGAAGAGTTTTTTCCCGCCGTCAGCTTCCAGCCGTTTTTTCAGCATCTGCGCCTGGCGCATCTGCCCGCGGTTGTGATAAAAAACAGCCGACATGTACTGCCGCGACCAGGCGCGGTGCACAGGGTTGTGGCTTTGCCAGAAGATTTTCAGCAGCCGCGCGTAATTCACCTTCGCCGGGTCGAAGTCCAGCTGGACGCTCTCGCTGTGGCCGCCCAGATGGTGGTAGGTGGGGGTTTTCAATTTGCCGCCGGTATACCCCACGCGGGTGCGGACAACGCCGCGCACGATCCCGAACCGGGATTCGGCGCCCCAGAATCAGCCCATGGCAAAGGTGGCCGTGCGGGTGTGGGCCGGCGCGGCCGCATCGATGGGCGGGATGGCCGGCCGGAGGGGCCTCCTTGCAGCGGACTTCAGGGCGGAAGACGGGACTTCGGACCCGTCGCTGCCGCTGTCGGAAACGCTGCAGCCGGCCAGCAGGGGAAGGGCGGCAAAACCGGTGGCTCCCAGCTGTTTCAGGAAAGAGCGGCGTGTCATCGCAGCCCGGATCCAGCCGGCACACCGGCCGGTCATCTGTTTTTCAGGCGAAAAGATCGGTTTCATTGCGCTTTCCCGGGGTTTTGTTTCGCATCCTTCAAAAATAAGGATACAACAGCTGACGAAAATGGCAAGAGGGATTTCCCGCGGCCCGGACCTTTGAGCAAGACCGGAAGCAGCACCGGTCGCAAGCGGCTAAAAAATCCGTAAGAGGCGGCTTTTTTATTGACAGGGAAACAATATCCCGTTAGTAGAGTCAAATTCAGCGGGCCGTTAACTCAGTTGGTAGAGTATCTGCCTTTTAAGCAGAGAGTCGCGCGTTCGAGTCGCGCACGGCCCACCATATATCACGTCCCCATCGTCTAGCCTGGTCCAGGACACCGGCCTTTCACGCCGGCAACACCGGTTCAAATCCGGTTGGGGACGCCAAGACTACCCGTGTCAAGGGCACGTGGACGCCCTTGATTTCTAACATTCTCTCCCAGGGGGCACCCTTTTTGGGGGTGATACGGATCTCATCGAGGAGGACCTGAACGGTCCTCTTTTTGATTTTCGGGTCGGCCCGGCGGACCTTGTCAGCCAGATTTTCGATGACGACCGAGGCATCCTTTCTCGACAGATACCAAAACGTGGTGCCGAACATTTTCAGGCCAAGGTTGTCCAGTGCAGAACGCGTCATGGCCAGGTCCTTGGCGGCCTGCGCCATCAGATAGTTGTACTGCTTGCCGGACAGCCGCCCGTTGCCACCACCATTGCCGTTGCCGCCGTTGCCATTACCTCCGTCATCGGTGTATCTGCCACCGATTTTGGGAGTACCCTTTGGTGATCCACTCCCCGCGCTGTTTGTCGTAGCGTTTGATCAGGGCGATCTCGTCTTCTCGAAACTGGTTTCTGATTTCTGTGTTTTCCATTGTAAACCTCCGTTTGATAAGGGTTAGAAACGACAAAAGGCCCAGCCGAATTGGTCAAGCCTTTGTGGACAGGACCGCCGACATCACGGCAATCCACACTTTTGTGCGTTTTGGCACCTGTATCAGGCGCCGCTATTTTGAGGCATCACTTCCTTTTGGTTGATCGGTTTTTTGTGCGGGCCAAGAAGGACAGGAGGTGGGGCTATCATTCTGGGATGACAAAATATATCTCAATCAGGCAGTGGGAGGCAGAGACGATAAATCAGGGGTTGGATGGAGATTGGACCACTATGAGTGGTTGGAATGGCGAAATAAGGTTTGATGCTGGGATAAATGGAGACCGAAAGCAACCAGACTTATTGAAAAACTTGACAAATCACCGCCTTATAAATTACACAAGATTACAGTTTGGGGGGGTTGGCCATCTTTCAGCCATATCTTTGCGATAAAAAAGTTGTATGGAAAGTCTCAGGTGTGATTTCAAGTTTAGGACTGTCATTATGCGCACAGAACGAAATTATGTAATGATATAAGGGTGATATGAGGTAAAATTTTACGTTTATTGATACTGTTGTGCCAGAGAAAGGATAATGCATGAGACGTAACTACTGGCTTGATCTGTTCACCGGCACGACTTGGGCGGAGTTCCAGAAAGCCGGCAGCTCCGTTTCTGGCTTCCGCGAATCCCGCTGGAAAACGCTCCAGAAGGTAGCCAGAGGCGACTACTTACTCTGTTATCTCACGGGCGTATCCCGCTTCATAGGGATACTTGAAGTCACGTCAGGCCCCTTCAAGAAGGCAGAACGGGACATATGGCAAGACGATGACTTCCCCTGCAGATTGGAAGTCAAACCCATCGTGGAGTTAACTCCTGAGACTGCAGTCCCCGTTCTTGAACTCTGTGATCGACTATCTTTTTTCCAGGATATGAAGAGTCCTCACGCATGGACCGGTCACTTCCGGTCTTCTCCGGCCAAGTGGAAAAAGGCCGACAGCGAGGCCGTCGTCCAGGCTCTTCTCGACGCCCGGGACAATCCAGTCAAGCGCCCTGTTGACAAACGAAAGCTTAAGTATCGCCCCGCCGCCCTTCGGGCCAAGATTGGCTCAGTCACTGTTCCCGATTCCAACGAAGACGAATCGGAACCTGAATTGGAGCTGAGGGAACTCAAGAAGCCAACCGAACATACCAAAATGCAGTGGCTCCTTCTCAAACTCGGCTCGGACATGGGCTTCGATGTGTGGGTTGCGAGAAACGACAAGGGCAAGCAATTCAAAGGCAAGAGTTTTTCTGACCTTCCGCGCCTGAAAACCGATCTGCCACTTCAGTTTGACGATGCCACCAACAAGACAATCGAACTGATTGACGTTTTGTGGCTACAAGGAAACGCTATAGTGGCAGCATTCGAGATCGAATCAACCACTTCGATCTACTCCGGCCTCCTCCGGATGGCAGACCTCATCGCTATGCAACCCAATCTGAATATCCCTCTTTATCTTGTCGCTCCTGATGAGCGTCGAGAAAAGGTCATGACGGAAGTGAATCGACCCACCTTCTGCCGTCTCAGTCCTCCACTTTCGGAGATTTGCAGATTCATTTCCTTCTCTGGCCTGAAGGACCAGATCAAACAGGCATCAGCCTACATCAGATTCCTGAAACCAGAGTTTCTCGATGAACTCTCGGAATCGTGCGAACTTGAGGAAGCATGAAGGGGCACAACAAGGCTAATGCAGCCGGCGCAAAAAGCCGCGTGGCTGATTAGCGACGTTCGGCAGGAAGAAACAGGTTGCAAAGCTTTAGGAAATATTGTAAAAAAAGGACAAAATTTTCAACCAAGATGGAGAAACGAGTAATGTTCTACTATATCTGACAGTGACGGGTAAAACCGTCCGGTCTGGTCCAGGCCGGTTTACATAGTGTCGAGTGTTTCTCCGTCGTTCCCTTCCAGCAGTAATTCCCAAGGTTTTAGGTAGGGATTCCGGAGAGATGCTCCCGCATCGGTATGGAGTCCTGAAAAGCAAGGTCAAGATAATTACGGGTCGACTTTGCCTGCTGTCTTGTTCAAGCTTTTGATTCTCTGTGTCATTTTTACTGTGTATACACATATGTCAGCACACGTAGTCTTGCTCTTCTCCAAAGATCAAATTCACAGAAGGAGAAATGCAATGAAAAGAATTATGTGTATGTTGATGTTTGTTGTTGACTGTGCCTAATTTTCACAACAGCGAGTTTGGCTGACAGTGCTTCAGGTATCATAAATATGGAATTTGATTTGTCAGCGCACAGTTCAGCCCAGGAGGTTGAGCTGTGGGTACCTTATCCGGTTTCATCGGAGTACCAGGATATCAGTGGCGTCAACATAGACGGTGACTTCTCGGAATCAGCAGTTTATGCGGATAAGAAATACCAGACACTGATACTCTACGTCCGTTGGCAGAAAGGGGCATTGTCCCGCAAGCTGTCCCTTTCATTTAAGGCGGTTCGTGAAGATGTGGCCAAGCGTGCTTTACCTGAGAAAGAGGCCGCATGGAATAAGGTTGATTTCGCCAGGTGGCTTGCCCCGACCAGCCTCGGCCCAATAGATGGTCCGGTAAGGATGCTTGCCGATAAGATCACCAAAGGGAAAGCGACCACTCTTGCCAAGGCCAAAGCGATCTACGATTGGATTTGCGAAAATATGTACCGAAATCCAAAGACCATCGGTTGTGGCAAGGGTGATGTCTGTCTTCTTCTGCAGACCCAGGGAGGAAAATGCACTGATATTCACTCTGTCTTTGTTTCGTTGTGCCGCGCAGCCGGTGTTCCCGCCCGAGAGATATTTGGTATCCGCATAGGCAAAAAGAATGTTCAGGACATTAGCAAATGGCAACATTGCTGGGCCGAGTTTTATCTGCCAGGTTATGGCTGGGTTCCAGTTGATCCGGCCGATGTTAGAAAACTGATGTTGAAGAAGAACCTCAAACTGGGAGATCAGGGGACAAAAGAGTTGCGTGAATATTTCTGGGGCGCTTGGGACGCCTACCGGGTCGAACTGGCCAGAGGCCGCGATCTTGTCCTCAATCCTGCCCAGAAAGGCGCGCCGCTTAATACCTTTGGTTACCCCTATGCGGAAGTGGGCGGCCTCCCTCTGGATTTCTATGACCCCGTCTCATTCAAATATACCTTCACCACATATAAGGTTGTTGAAGATGGTTACGGGCTCATTGATACTGATGGATTGAAATCGATGCTTGATCGAGGTGTTGAGGTCGCCGTCTTTGATGCCCGAAACCTTGAAGAATACGAAGAAGTGCATATCAAAGGAGCCAAGAGCCTGCCGCAAAATAAGTTCGACCAGTTCAAACATCTGCTACCCGAGAGTAAAGCAAAACTGATCGCCTTCTATTGCAACGGGGTCAAATGCGGTAAGAGCAAGAAAGCTGCTAAAAAAGCCCTGGCGCTTGGGTACATGAATGTTCTGGTCTATGCCGACGGAATCCCGGTTTGGGAAGAAAAGGGAATGCCCATCTATGCCGGCCCTGATTACGAAAAACGGATAGAAACCATGATTCGTGCAAAATCGAGGTAATACCTGAATCTTGCACAGACAATTTTGAAAACTTATAAAATTGTAATGTTATCTCATGGTTGTCTATGGATGCAGCGCGATATTTTTTAGCGTCATTGGTATGTTCGGAAACCTTCCATTTTGACTTCAAAATTGTCTGCCCTGCGGGAGCGCCGATTTTACCGCCTCTACTGTGTTGCAGGGCATTTGCGTCTGTATACTACAGCTGCATGCCCTGCGCCTTGTATAGGCGGCAAACGCGACGCTTGCAAAATTCAGGTGATACATACACATGTGCGGGCCAGGGAAAATTTTACATTTTTCGCGCGCAACCGCACGGCCCTGTTGACCAGCTCTTTCGTGCTGATGGAAACCACCGCCTTGCTTCAGCGTCGCATCGGCCTTGCCGCCGTGCACAGTCTGCAGTCCAGGATCCTGCCACTGCTGGAGATCCTATGGGTTGACGACCGTTGGTACGCACGGGCGCTGCAGCGGCTGTATGTCATAAACAACCGCGACATCGGCCTCGTGGACTGCCTCAGCTTTGAAATCATGGAGTCTAAAGACATCCGCTGCGCGTTTACTTTTGACCGCCATTTCACTGAAAACGGATTAGAAATTGCGGCCTTTCATGATCTGGATGCCCGCTAACCGTCTCTACAGCCGACATCATCGTGGCGGTCTATCGGCTGCTAGGCCATGTAGAGTTTCAGCAGAACGTTTACCATCAGCAGCGCAAAAAGCGCCGGCAGCACCAAGGCGCGGGCCCTTTTTTGCGGCTCGTCGATGATCCCTTTCAGCGCCGCATGCCCGCGGCTGATCCCGAAGTACAGCCCGGCCAGCAGCACAGCGCCCTGAATGACGGGAATCCACTGGGGGTAAAAGGGATTGAAAGGCGCACCGGCGGTGCCGAAAAGATCCCAGCCGCGCCCCAGCGGATCGGAGAGCACGGCCAGAATATAGTTGTGGTTGACCATGATCGCCGGCAGGCTGAAGGCGATCCAGGCGAAAATCCCCACGGGAATCAGGATGTAGGCCAGACGCAGGGTCAGGTCTCTGGCGCTGACGGGCGCACCGGCCATGCGGTGCGCGCCCCTGGCGGCCAGCCTGAAGATCCCCGGAACGACCACCAGGGCCGAGCCCCACAGCGCCGCCAAATAGGTCAAGAAAGGCAGAATGCGGCGGCTTTCGGTGACGTTGGCGGCATCCTTGATCACGCGCCAGGGCCCCAGCATGGTGATGCTGAAAGCCACGGCCACCACCAGCATGATGATGACGTTGTACATCTCGTCGTACCCCTTGAGCACGCGATCCGAACCGAAGGGCCGCAGGAAGATCCCGACATTGTCCTTGGGGCAGCTTTTGATGCACTCCGTGCAAAAACCGCAGTAATTGTTGCGCTGCAGACGGCCCGGGTATTCGCCCCAGGGACATGCCCAGCCGCCGGGACCGCCGGCGTAACAGCATTTGTGCTTGTGCCGACGGCAGACCTGCGGAT
>JALSRD010000007.1 GCA_026984935.1 Desulfobacterales bacterium | reverse complement strand
CAATACGTTTGACAATCGAAGATATCGCGTGAAGTCCTATCCCGATCTGCGGATCGCCGGCCGCCAGGAAGGCCAAAGACTGCACTTTACGGTGAAAAACACGGGAGACGGCATATCCGGGGGCACGACCATCAAGCTCAAGTTCAAGACCTCTACCCCCTCAGCCTTTCCGGGATGGCACCGGCAGGGGGAATACCTCGTGGCGCCACCGATCCCCGTTCCGTCACTGGGCGGCGGGCGCATGATCGCAGTGGAAGAGCCCCGATACCCGTTTCCCATTCATGGCCACGTGGAATACATTGCCGCGGTTAACAACAACCGCGCGTTCCGGGAGTTGTGTGAAGACAACAATTTCGTGGCCGGAGCGCTATCCGCCACTTCACACAGGTCCTATCCGGACGACTGGTGGAAGACGGCCTTCGGCGTTGAAAACCATGTGCAAAACGACATAACCATCATGGGTTCCTCTCCGAGTCCACACAACCGCATGCCCATATCCTTCGCGTTTGTCATCTGGAACAAGGGAAATCTTTCCGTCACCCCGCAAACCGACCCGCCGCTCCAGGCCGTGCTGCATCTTCAGCAGGGCCCGACGGACAAGACCTTTACCTATGATATTCCCCCGTTGTTTTTCGTCAGCAGCACCTCCCGCCGGGACGAATTCCGGATTGAAAGGTCCGTGCCCTTTTTGGTGTCCCGGGGGGATGTCTCCTATACCCTTTTCCTGAAAAAGGGGCGGGAAATGGTCGCCCTGGCTTCCGGCAAAATAAGAATGAACCTGGTGAATGGCACATGTACAGGGGAATAGGCCCAACCCCTGCGGCAGGGGCGGATTCCCGCGCGCGGGGCTGAAAGTGGCCTCTGGCGGATGCGGAGCACAGCAGTGGATCCAACATCTTCGTTTACGGTGCTTTTAGTGCAAACACTCGACAGCAAAGCCGGTGCGTAAACGGGAAAAGTCAACCGCCCTTTGAAATCCGAACCCTGGAGGGACCGGCCAGAAAAACCATCGTTTAGGCGGCGCAAAAAGAAGCTTTCGGGATGATCGTCATGGACACCCGGGACCTCAGCGGCCTGGCCGGTGTGCTGCCGGACAATATGGTCCGCCGGCCGGCATGCTCATCCGCCGGCCGGCGGACCGCCATAGCGGTCCACCACCTGCCCGATGTCACGGGCCTTTTCAGAATCAAGTGCTGCGGGCCGATGGCTTTCGATGATCTGCGCCAGCCGTTTTCCGGCCCGCGCCAGCAGATCCTGGCGGCCCTGCTCGGCCCATCGCTCATGGCCCTGGCGGTTCATCAGCCGCGGCCGCCACTGGACTTTGCGCAGGTGTTTCAGCGTATGCGCGTGGGTCAGAAACTGCCCCTGCCGGGCGCCTTCGCCGATCACCGGCACGGCCAGGCTGTCGTCGTCGACCGGGATGCCGCAGGCCATGCGCCGCACCTGGCCGATGATCTCGTCCATGATGACGATCATCTCCAGCGAACCGGTCAGTCCGAAATCCAGGTAGCCCACGTCGTGGTTGAGGTTGGAGCCGGCCATGGCGGCCATGAAGGTTTCCAGGCCGCCTTCGAACGCGGCCTGCATGTCCGGCAGCTGGGAATCACTGGTGCCCGCATAGCCCCAGTTGGGGATATCGAAGTAGTGGCTCATCTCCACCATGGCCATGTAGGCCATCAGGTACTCGGGCGCGTTGTAAGAGCACTGGCTGGTGGCCATGTCCATGACCGCCGGTCCGACGCCCATCAGAAAAGGGCCCCCGGGCGCGGTCAACTGGTGGATCACCAGGCCGAAAAAGCACTCGGCCAGGCCCTGCACCACGTGGCCGGCGATGGTCATGGGGGCCGTGGAGCCGGCAATGGGCGCCGGGGAGTAAATCACCGGCGAGCCGGTCTGGGCGCAGAAAATCAGTTTGTCCACGCTGCCGAAGGGGTGCTTCAGGGGGCTGATGGGCTCATCGTACTGGATCCAGTAGGGTTTTTCACGCAGCTGCCCCTCCCCGCCGCGCAGGATTTTGGCGATCTCCCACATGGCCGCCAGATCGTGCCGGTTATCAGCCGTGTTGACGATGGGCTTGGTGCTGTTTTGCACCATGGCCCGGAAACTTTCCAGATAGACCCTGTCGGCCGGCAGTTCGTGGGGGTGTGCAAAACTCATGATAAAATCGATGTTGGCCAGGCCGTCGCACACGCGTGCAGCCGTGGCGATGTCTTCCAGGCAGGTGCGCCGGCGTTGGCCGGCGGCGGCATCGAAGGCCCACATCAGGTCTGAACCGGTGCCGAAGTAGGCCCGCCGGCCGCCCAGATCCATGGCACGGCGGCCCTCGCGGTCGTAGAGCGCCACATTGGCCGGCACCGTTGCCAGCGCCTTTTCCACCATGGCGTGAGGCAGCCGCACGACCCGGTCCCCGTTCACCGCGGCACCGGCGTCTTTTAACAGAGACAGCGCGTCGTCGTGCAGCAGGATCATGCCGGTTTCCTCCAGCAGTCGGAAAACCGCCGCGGCGATTTTCTCCCGCTCCGTCGCGCCCAAAAAAGTGAGCCGGGGCGCAAACCCCGTTTGAAAATCGGTCATTTCAGGTATCTCCTCATGCCAGGGCCGCCACTGCCGCTTCCAGCCGCCCGACGTCGTACGCCTTGAGCTTGCCGTCGGCCGTCCAGTCCATGGCCTGGTAAAAATCACGCACCATCCGCTGCAACCCGGACCGCTCCAGTTTCGGTCCGTCGCCGGAAAAGAACATCTCCGGCAGCGTGTCGTCGGCCGCCACCAGACCGCAGCGCAGGTTGATCAGGCGTTCGGCGGCGGCGGTCTTTTCGGCACGCTCGAAAAGTCCGGCCGCGTCCAGGGGCCAGCCGGTCAAAGCGGCGGCCAGCCGCGCCTCGTTTGCAAGGTCGAATGTGCCGATCATGGAAAGCGCAGGTACTTTGCAGATGCCCAGTGAATCCATCATGATATTGACCAATACGGCCCTGCGCACCAGCTGGGCTTTGCCCTCATAGGAGCCCGGGTCCAGGGCCCGGTCGGTGCCGAAGGCCGACAGGGCCTGTTCGGCTGTCCAGCGATGTTCCAGGGAAGCGTAAATGTTATTGTAATCGCCGCCCCGGCTGGAGATGGCGTACCCCAGGGCCGATCCCAGCAGGGCCGCCGGATGGTAGGCGCTCAACTCCAGTCCCTTGACGTGCGCTGCATACCTTTCCGCCTCCGGACCGAATTGCCGTGCGGCCCGGCGCACACCTTGGGCCAGAATCCCGCCCAGGCCCTTGCCACGGGCCATCTGTTCGATGAGCTCCACCATACTGTCGCTGCTGCCCCAGGACAGGTCCATGCCTTTTTTCAAATCCCCGGGGAGCATGCCCTGTCGGTTCAGGTCCATGGCAAAAGCGATGGCCGTGCCGGCCGACGTGGAATCCAGCCCCAGCCGGGTGCACAGGTTGTCGAGATGCACGATGGCCTGGATATCGTCCAAACCGCACTTGGCCCCCAGGTTGAGCATGGGTTCGAATTCGGGCCGAAAGGCCGTTTTTCCCACCAGCCGACCCTCGGTAAACTTAAGCACGGCCTTGCACTGCACGGGACAGTGCGCACAGCCTCTGGAGCGCTGCCGGGCTTCCTTGAGACGGGCACCGTCAATGGCCGCTGCCCGGTCGAAGTGGGTCTGGTGGAAATTGCGGACGCCCACCAGGCCGTTATCGTCGGCCCATCGCACATAGCCGGCGCCGCCCAATTCGGCGTAAATGCAAAAGTCTGGCGATTGCAGCACCTGGCGCAGGTAGTCGGCCACCGCCGCACGCCCGTGGGCCCACAGGGCCCGGCGCTTCCGGCGCGCCGGTTTGCGCACCACGATGGCCTTCAGATTCTTGGCCCCCATGACCGCGCCCAGCCCGGTGCGGCCGGCGACATGGTCCCGTTCACTGACGATGCAGGCAAACCGCATCCGGTGTGCCCCGGCAGGACCGATGGACAACGCCGTAAAATCATCGCCGCCCAGTCGTGTGGCCAGGGCCGGCTCGATTTCGTGGGTATCCAGCTCCCACAAATCACGTGCATCCCGCAGCCGGGCGCCGGTGGAATCGACTTCCAGAAACACCGGCCGGTCGGCTGCCCCGCGCACCGAAATGCACGCGTACCCGCTGTCGGCCAGCCACTCGGCGACATGCCCGCCGATGTTGGAGCTGCCCAGCATGCCGGTCAGGGGGCTGACGGCATTGATGTGCAGCCGCGAAGAAGACGGCGCGCCGCTGCCGGTCAGCAGCCCGCAGGAAAACAACAGGATATTGTCCGGCCCCAGCGGATCGATAGGCCCGTGCAGACGGGCCAGCAGTGTGGCCACGTTCAACGCCCGGCCGCCGAGCCACCGGTGGACGGCGTCCGGGTCGATGGCACCTGCTTGCAGACGGCCGTCGGTCAGGTCGACTTCAAGCCGTTTTCCCGTTTTGAACATTGGAAATCCCTCGATGGTTTTTTGCTAAGGACCCGTGCAACAATAATTCGCATATTTTTGGCATTGAGGCGCCCGGCTGGCAAGGCGCGAAAGCGTAGGCGTATCGGTAATATTCCGAGCTTTGGCAACGCAGCCAGGCTTCGATGCAGCGGTGTTTAAAATGTAAAGTTGTTTTTGGGCCGGTCCCAAACGCAACAAAGCCCAAGCGTTCGTTTTACTTGGCAGCATTTCCGGGACCTCGCTTTGACCCGTCCCCCGCCGGGCACTCCGGTACGAAAGGACTGCGGTTTGAACCGGCCGCCGGCCTTTGGGTTCACCGCTGGCAATAGGATTCAAAAACCGATTCCCCGACCCGCAGCATATCGATGGGCGCCGCCTTGCTCCCGCTGGCGCACAATCCACAGCCACGGCACTCGCGGACATCCAGCCAGTTCATGATCAATGCGGGTATGTCGCAAGCACGCTGCACCAGTGCTCTGCCGCCGTCAGGCGTAGCCATGGATACTCCCTACCGCCGCCTGCACGGCATCCACGAGTTCGGCGCTGCGCAGAACCGGGGTCAGGGCGTCGATGTCCTCCCCGATCTCCCGGTCCGAGGCAAGATAGGGGACGTGGCGGCGGATCACCTGGTAGGCCGCCCGCGTGCCCGCACCGGCGGTCAGCGGGCGGTCTTCCGTCAGCAGGTCATAGGCCTGGGCCGCGCAGAGCAGCTCGATGGCCACCACACGCTCCACGTTGGCCAGGATCTGGCGCGCCTGGCGCATGGCGATGGTGCCCATGCTGACGTGGTCTTCCTTGTTGGCCGAGGTGGGGATGGAATCCACGCAGGCCGGGTGCGCCAGCACCTTGTTTTCGGACACCAGCGCGGCCGCCGTGTACTGCCCGATCATGTAGCCGGAGTTCAGGCCGCCGTTTTTGACCAGAAAGGGCGGCAGCCCGCTGAGCTGGGGGTTGACCAGCCGCTCGATGCGCCGCTCGGAGACACTGCCCAGCTCGGCCAGCCCCATGGACAGGTAGTCGGCGGCCATGGCCACGGGTTGGCCGTGGAAGTTGCCCCCCAGGCGCACGGCTTCGATATCCGGAAAGATCAGCGGGTTGGTGGTCGTGGAATTGATCTCGATGTCGATGACGCGCCGGGCGTGTGCCACGGCGTCTTTGCTGGCACCGTGGATCTGCGGCGAACAGCGCAGCGTGTAGGCATCCTGGACCCGCGCGCAGCCGCGGTGCGAGGCGATGATGCCGCTGTCGGCGGTCAGGCGCCGCATGTTTTCGGCGGTGACGATCTGGCCCGGGTGGGGCCGCACCTGGTGAATGCGGGCATCGAATTCGCTGCTGCTGCCCATGAGCACCTCCAGCGTCATGGCGCAGGCGATGTCCGCCGTCTTGGACAGGCGCACGGCATCGTGCACCACCAGTGCGCCCATGGCCGTCATCACCTGGGTGCCGTTGATCAGGGCCAGCCCTTCCCCGGCTTCCAGCTGCAGCGGCGGCAGGCCGATTTCTTCCAGCACGCGGGCGCCGGGCAGACGCCGGTCCCGGTAGAAGGCCTCCCCCCGGCCGATCAACACCAATCCCAGATGGGCCGTTGGCGCCAGGTCGCCGGAAGCGCCCACCGATCCCTGCTCGGGAACCACCGGACAAACCCCCCGGTTGAGAAAAGCCTGCAGATAGCGGATGGTTTCCACGCGGCAGCCGGAGTAGCCCAGCGACAGGTCGTGGATGCGCAGGGCCATGACGGCCCGCACCACGTCCTCGGCAAGCGGCTCACCCACTCCGGCGGCATGGCTCATCAGGATATTCTCCTGCAGGCGGCGGGTGTCTTCCGGCGAGATGGTCACGTTGCACAGAGCGCCGAAGCCGGTGGTGATGCCGTAGATGACCTGCTTTTCTTTGACCCAACGGTCGATCAGGGAGCGGGTCCGCGCCATGCGGCGTTCACCTGCCCGGGTAAAACCGGCTTTGGCGCCCCCGCGGGCCACCGCCACCAGATCGGCGACGGTCAGGCGGTCTTTGTCCAGATCAATTTTCGGCACTGGCGACTCCTCTGCAACCTCTGCAAATTTTCTTCCGGCCGTACCGGCATCAATCCCGTTGGCCCATCATCTCCAGCAGACGCAGCTCGATTACCTGGCCGGGGTCGAAGCCCGCGATCTGCAGGTAGTATTGCACGCTGGACAGCAGGGCGGCTGCGGGCACCATGCCGTACACTTCGGATTCGACGATGTGCACCCCCCAACGGCGGGCCTCGGCGCGCACCATCTCCTGGACGCGGTACAGCGGGTTCTTCTCGTGGTCCACGATGTTGAGGCTGACCTGCACCATCTTGCGGTCCGTAAGCGACAGGCCGATGCCCTTGACGTGGCACAGGCCGCCGGAGGAGGCCCGCAGCGCAGCGGCAATTTTTTTAGCCACCGCCAGGTCGTCGGTGTCCAGGTTGATGTTGTAAGCCACCAGGAAGCGGCGCGCGCCGATCACCGTGGCTCCGGCCCTGGGGTGCAGCTCCGGCGGCCCCACGTCCGGGTGGCGTTGGGGGCGGCCGATCGCCTCTTTCAGCCCTTCATACTGGCCCTTGCGAACCGCTTCCAGGCGTCTGCGCTCCGGCCGCAGGGCGGCCTCTTCGTAGAAATACACCGGCACGCCGGTTTCCTCCTGATAGCGCCGGCCGAATTCACGGGCCAGCGCCACACAGGCCGGCATGTCGATATTTTTCAGCGGCGTGAAGGGAATCACGTCCACGGCGCCGATGCGCGGGTGCCCGCCCCGGTGGGTGCGCATGTCGATGTGTTCGATGGCGATTCTGGCCGCCGCCAGCAGAGCCCGCTGCACAGGCTGCGGTTCTCCCACCAGGCTGACCACCAGCCGGTTGTGGTCGGCGTCGGCCCGGTGGTCGAACAAATAGCAGCCCGGCGTGTTTTGAAAGGGCGCCACAATGGCGTCGATCACCGCGGGCCGCCGGCCCTCGCTGAAATTGGGGACACATTCGATCAATTGTCTGGCCATGCTTTCCTCCGTTCACTGCAGGTCGGGAAACTGCTCCTTAACAGAAGCCGTCACCAGATCGTCATCGGCCAGGTATGGGATGGTGATCTGATCGCCATTGTCGTTGTCGCGATTGTAAGCCAGGGCCACGGCCATGGCATGCGGATTGCGCGCCCAGTTGCGGCGCGCCACACCGCCCATGACATCCCAGCGGATGGCGGAACGGATAATGCCGTCCACCCGCCGGCTGCCGTCCAGCACCAGCCCGAAGCCGCCGTTGACGGCTTTGCCGATGCCCACGCCGCCGCCGTTGTGCAGCGCCACCAGGGACATGCCGCGGGCGGCGTTACCGGCGAAACAGTGGGTGGCCATATCAGCGGCCACGTTGCTGCCGTCGGTGATATTGGCCGTTTCGCGAAAGGGCGAGTCCGTGCCGCCGGGATCGTGATGGTCGCGGCCCAGCATGATGGGCCCGACTTCACCGCGGCGCACCATGGCGTTGAACTTCAGGGCGATGCGCACGCGGCCGTCCGCATCCTGGTACAAAATGCGCGCCTGGCTGCCCACCACCAGCCGGTTTTTCTGTGCATCCCGGATCCAGATGTAGTTGTCGCGATCTTCGGGACGGCGGTCGGGATCGATGCACGCCATGGCGGCGCGGTCGGTTTTGGCCAGATCCGCAGGCTTTCCGCTCAAACAGACCCAGCGAAAGGGCCCGTAACCGTAGTCGAAGATCGGCCCCATGATGTCCTCGAAATAGGACGGAAAGATGAAACCGTCCTTGGCGTCACGGCCGTTTCTGGCCACCGCGGCGACCCCGGCATCAAAAACCGCCTTTAAAAAGGCGTTGCCGTAGTCAAAAAAATAGGCCCCGTCCGCGGCAATGGTGGAAATCAGCTCGAAGTGGTGCCGCAGGCTGCGGTCCACCAGCATTTTAAAGGTTTCGCGGTCGGCGGCCAGCATGCGTGTGCGCTCTTCGAAGGTAAGCCCCTGGGGACAGTAGCCGCCGTCATGAGCCACGTGGCAGGAGGTCTGGTCGGTTAAAAGATCCACTTTGATGCCGTTTTTAACAACGTATTCCAGCAGGTCCACCACATTGCCGTGAAAAGCGATGGAAAGCGGTTTGCCGTCGCGCTGCGCTTTGCCGGCGGCCGCGAAAGCGGCGGCCGGATCTGAAAAAACCTCATCCACCCAGCCCTGTTCGTGGCGCGTCTTGATGCGCGTTTCGTCAACTTCGGCGATTACCGACACGGCCCCGGCGATAGCGGCCGCCTTGGGCTGGGCCCCGCTCATGCCACCCAGTCCCGAGGAAACGAACAGCAGACCCGCCAGGTTGCCGTTTTCAGGCACACCGCAGTGCCGGCGGCCGGCGTTCAGCAGGGTGTTGTAGGTGCCGTGCACAATGCCCTGGGGGCCGATGTACATCCAGCCGCCGGCCGTCATCTGGCCGTAGGACGAAACGCCCATCTGGGCGGCGATTTCCCAGTCGTCGGGGTTGTCGTACAGCCCCACCATCAGTCCGTTGGTGAGAATGACGCGCGGCCGGTCGGGAGCGGACTGAAACAGCCCCAGTGGGTGTCCGGAGTGCAGCACCAGCGTCTGGTCCTCGGTCAGCTCCTGCAGGTACTTTTTTATCAGGCAATACTGCATCCAGTTCTGGCAGACACTGCCGGTTTCGCCGTAGGTGACCAGTTCGTAAGGGTACAGGGCCACATCGAAATCCAGATTGTTGTCGATCATCAGCTGAAAAGCCCTGCCGGCCAGGCATTTTCCGCGGTATTGGTCCACCGGCTTTGCCGATATATTTCCCGACGGGCGGAAACGGTAACCGTAAATCCGGCCACGCTGCCGCAGCTCCTGCAGGAACTCGGGCGCCATGGCCGCGTGCTGTGCGGCCGGCAGGTACCGCAGCGCGTTTTTCAAAGCGGTTTCGGTCTGCGCGCGCGTCAGGCGAAATCCACGGTCCGGCGCACGCCGTACGCCCGGCACAAAGGCCGGCATGGCCGGCAGTTCATCATCGATGCGGATACGCATGGCGGCGGTTGTTTCGCGATCTTTGGGCATGGTGCACTCCTCTTGAAACGCAAATGGGATCCGTGTGCGGCCGCGGTGATTTACATCCGGGTCCGCCCCGCCGGAAATTGAAAGATCTCAAGGGTCCATGGGCGGCGTGGCAGGCCACAGGTCTCCGAACGCCGGCGGCCGCTTTTCCCTTTTGGCGGCAAAAGCCTCCCGCAGATCCGTGGCGCGCAGCATGCCGCCCTGCCAGGTGGCCATGTAGTTAAGGCTGTCGGCCACGCCGTGGTCCCGGGCGTAGTTCAACATCTCCTTGCAGCCGGTCACCGCCAGCGGCGACTGCTGCGCGATCCGGCGGGCAACTTCCAGCACCTCTCCCAGCATCTGCCCGGGAGTGTCGAAAACTCGGTTGACCAGCCCGGCAGAAAGCGCTTCGTCGGCGTGCAGGCGGCGTCCGGTGTAGGCCAGTTCGCGCGCCAGCCCCTGGGGAATCAGGTGCGGCAGGCGCTGCAGCGTCCCCAGATCGGCGGTGACGCCCAGGCGGGTTTCCTGGATGGCGAAAAAGGCATCGCGGGTGCAAAAGCGCATGTCGCAGGCGCAGACCAGATCCAGTCCGGCACCGATGCAGCCTCCCTGGACGGCGGCCAAAACGGGAATGCGGATTTCCTCCAACAGACTGCACGACGCCTGCAGGGCCAGTATCCAGCGGCGCACGTTTTCCGCGCGGCGGCCCGCTTCGCCCGCCGACAACTTTTTATCAAGGCCTTCCAGGATCGCCAGGTCCATGCCGGCGGAGAAGTGCCGGCCATCAGCAGAAAACACGATTACACGCGCGGCGGCGCGTTCGTCGATCCCACGCAGCGCGGCGGGAAACTCGCTCCAGAAGGTTCGGTCCAGGCGGTTGTATATCCCCGGCCGGCTCAGCCGCAGACGGGCCACGTGGTCCTCGATGGTCAATTCAAATGCATCGTAAGCCATGGGCATCTCCATTCCCGCCGTCTTGGTTTTCGACGCCGCACAAGTCCGTTGCATAAATCCGGTGGTGTTGAAGCGGGTATGCCGGAAGCAGCCTTGCCGGCAAAATACAAGGCAACGGCACGGGTGTCAAGACGTTCACCCGGCCGGCCATGAAAACCTCCCGGCGTGGGGGTCAGGCTTTCTGACACACAGCCGTGCCAGCGCTCTGACTCCACTTGTTTTCGATGCTAAAATGGGCTATTGAAAATGCGCGGATTCCAACTTTCGGAGAGGAACAAAACACATGCAGCACAGCAATTTCGACATCGTGATCGTGGGCGGCGGCATCATGGGAAGCGCCCTGGCCTATTACCTGACGCGCGCCGACAGCCGCCTGAAGACGGCCGTGGTGGAAAAAGATCCGGCCTACGAAAGAGCCTCCACCACCCTTTCCGTGGCCAACGCCCGCATTCAGTTCAGTCTGGAGCAAAACGTGCAGGTCTCCCAGTACACTCTCCAGGTGCTCGAACGTTTCGAGGAGGAAATGGCCGTCGGGGGCCGGCGGCCGCACATCGCCTACCGCCGGGAGGGCAACCTCTTTCTGGTGGATGAAGCCGGTCGGGGGGCCGCCCAAAAAGCGCTGCAGATGCAGCAGCACCTGGGCTGCGAGGTCGCGTGGTGGGAAAATGATACAATTCGTGAGCGCTACCCGCTTTATAACCCGCAACCCTATGCCGGCGGCACCTTCGGACCGCAGGACGGACATTTCGATGCCTATGCCGTGCTCATGGCCTACCGCGCCAAGGCTCGCAGCCAGGGAGCGTTTTACCTCGAAGATGAAGTCACGGCGCTGTCCACCGAACACGGCCAGATCCGCGGCGTGCGGCTCCGGTCGGGCGGTCGGCTGCATGCGCCGCTGGTGGTGAACTGCGCCGGCGCCTGGTGTGCCCAGGTGGCCCGCAGCGCAGGAGTCGTGCTGCCGGTGCAGCCTGTCAAGCGCCAGGTATTCGCCGTCGAACCGGCGCAAAAACCCGACGGGCCGCTGCCGCTGACGATTCTGCCGTCGGGCCTGTATTTCCGCACCGAGACCGGCGGTCTGATCCTGGTGGGCAAATCCATGCCCCAAGATCCCGTGGGATTCGAATTTTCCTGGGACTCCAAACGCTTTACAGACCTTCTGTGGCCCGAACTGTGGGAGTTCGTGCCCGCCTTTGACCGCCTGAAGCTGAAGCGCGGCTGGGCCGGGCTGTATGCCGTCAACACCCTGGACGGCAACGCCATCGTGGGTCAATGGCCTGAAATCGGGGGGCTGTATCTGGCCAACGGATTTTCCGGCCACGGTCTGCAGCAGGCCCCGGCCGTGGCGCACTACCTGACCGAATGCATGCTGAGCCTGCCGATCACGCTGGACCTTTCGGTTTTCGATCCCGCCAGAATTCTTGCCGGACGTCCCCTGAGCGAAAACGGGTTGGTGTAAAGGCTGCCTAAGACATGAAGCATCAGGAAACGGCCGCCGCTTCAGCGGACTGCCGGGAAGCACCGGCCAGGCGGTCGACCGCCGCGACCAGGCGCTGGAGGGGAAAAGGCTTGGGCAAAACGGCGTCGCACGCCTGGCCGTCCAGCAGCCAGGGAGTGCCCGAGATGCCGATGATGGGCGTATCCGCGTGCTGCGAAGCCCGGATATGCGCGACCACCGAGCAGCCGTCTGTGCCCGGCATGCGCATGTCGGTGATCACCAGATCGTAACCCGCCTTCTGCAGACAGTCGATCCCCTGCTGCCCGTCGGCAGCAGTCGTCACCCTATGGCCGAATTTTGTCAAAACCTCTGCGATCAGCTCGGTAATGCCGCTCTCATCATCAATAACCAGAATCTCGCCCATCGGTTAACCTTCGCAAAATCAGGCAGCTGAGCAGATGGAAGCAGGCGGGCATCATCCTTGGCGGGACAGATCAAATACGGCCCGAGGTTTCAGGCTATGGTCCGCCGAGACCGCACAAATCGTTCCGTTGCGGCCTCAGATTTAAAGTACGGCCAGCCCCCAAGTCGTCGGGCGCCGGCCTTCCAGGTGAAGCATGGCCGGCAGGGCACGAAAACTTCGGCGCGCCGGGATGATGCCGTGGTTTTGCAACACCGCCGGCCGGGTTGGGGCAAGGATGCATGCCAACGCATTTGGGAATCGAAGCTCTTCGCTCATCTTCCCGGAAACAGAATCCAGGCACGAACCATCAGAATGCGCCGCCAATGTTGCCCATCGATGCGGCACTGTCAAGGCGGGTATGAGTGGATTTGAAGCTGCCTTCGCTTCAGTTATTAACAATGCCTATGTTACCGATTTCACGCACCATCATGCCTACCAGCCGCGCAAAGCAGCGGCATTTCAGTATTTGGCAGCCAAGCGTCTTTCTGTTTTTATAACGGATAGTTGCCGGGTTATCGACATCTTGCTGACAATCTCTCCGACGTGCAAATCTACCGAAATCGCGTTTTTTCGTCTTTTTTGGCAGGTGCCATCCCGTAAGGACGTTTGTCCGCACGTCCCGCTTTGGCCGACGGCATGCTTGGCGGGCTTTGCGGCGGGATCGAAACCGAAGGGTCGGGGGCCTGCCGATCCCCGGACATGCAGACATATCCCCCGCCGGCGGTCGACACCCGGCCCCGGCGGAGGAAAATCAGGGATTGGGCATGCCGTCAGCGGGCTTTTCCCACGGCCTGCCTGCGGATTTTGGCCCAGGTGTCCCGCAGGGTAACGGTGCGGTTGAAAACCGGTTTGGCGGAAGAAAAATCGTATTGATCCGCGCAGAAGTAGCCCAGACGCTCGAATTGATAGCCGTCGCCCGGCCGGGCGGCGGCCAGGCCGGGTTCCATTTTGCAGGGATCGAGCACTTCCAGTGAGTTGGGGTTCAGATCGACGATAAAATCGCCGTCCGGACGATCCTCGCCCGGATTTTGCGCCACAAACAGGTGCTCGTAGAGCCGTACTTCGGCATCGATGCAGTGGCGCGCGGATACCCAGTGCAGCGTCGCCTTGACCTTGCGGCCGTCCGGCGCATCGCCGCCGCGGGTGGCCGGGTCATAGGTGCAGTGCAGTTCCTCAATGTCACCGCTGTCCGCATTTTTGACCACGCGCACACATTTGATGAAATAGGCATAGCGCAGGCGCACCTCGCGCCCCGGCGCCAGGCGGAAAAACTTCTTCGGCGGATCCTCCATGAAGTCTTCGCGCTCGATGTACAGCACCCGCGAGAACGGCACCCGGCGTGTTCCGGCGCCGGGGTCTTCCGGATTGTTGCGGGCTTCAAGCATTTCTTCACGGTCTTCGGGGTAGTTGTCGATAATCACCTTCAGCGGCCGCAAAACCGCCATTACGCGCGGCGCCCGGCGGTTCAGATCTTCCCGGATACAGTACTCCAGCAGGGCCACGTCCACGGTACTGTCGCGTTTGGCCACGCCGATGCGTTCACAAAAGGTGCGGATGGCCCGCGGTGTATAGCCCCGCCGGCGCAGTCCGGAAAGGGTGGGCATGCGCGGATCATCCCAGCCGGACACGTGGCCGCCGTCCACCAGCGCCACCAGCTTGCGCTTGCTCAGCACGGTGTAGCTCAGATTCAGGCGCGCAAACTCAATCTGCCGGGGATGGTGGTGCGTCTGCAGGGTGTCGAGCACCCAGTCGTAAAGCGGGCGGTTGTTTTCGAACTCCAGCGTGCAGATGGAATGCGTCACCCCCTCGATGGCGTCGCAGAGGCAGTGCGTAAAATCGTACATGGGATAGATGCACCACTTGTCCCCGGTACGGTGATGGGTCATGTGGCGGATGCGGTAGAGCGTCGGGTCGCGCAGGTTCAAATTGGGCGCCGCCATGTCGATCTTGGCGCGCAGCACATGCGTGCCGTCGGGAAACTCGCCGGCGCGCATGCGCTGAAAAAGATCCAGGTTTTCGGCCACCGGCCGGTTGCGGTAGGGGCTCTCGGTGCCCGGTTCGGTCAGCGTGCCGCGGTAGCGGCGGATCTCCGCACCGCTTAAGCTGCAGACATAGGCTCTGCCGGCGCGGATCAGATCGAGGGCGTACTGGTAGAGCTTTTCGAAGTAATCCGAGGCGTAAAACAGGCGGTCTTCCCAGTCGTAGCCCAGCCAGCGGACGTCCTCTTTAATGGAATCGACGTACTCCACATCCTCCTTGGCCGGATTGGTATCGTCGAAGCGCAGGTTGCAGACGCCGCCGAAGTCGGCCGCCAGGCCGAAATTCAGGCAGATGGATTTGGCATGCCCGATGTGCAGGTAGCCGTTGGGCTCCGGGGGAAAACGGGTGACCACGCGGCCGCCGTATTTGCCGGCTTCAAGATCGGCTTCGATAATGGAGCGGATGAAATTGGCGGCCGCGGCGGTTTGCGGTGCATTTTTTTGCGGCTGCTTTTCCTGCGCGGGTCTGCGGTTGTGCATCTCTTTTTCCCCATGGCTCGTTTTGTCTGCCGCGCTTGCAAAATTCAGCAAATATCTGGCCTGCAGCGCGTCATCCAGGTTACAGGGGCTTTGGGGGGTTGTCAACCGATCTGCGGCGGCGCACGGTTTCAGGCGCCTGCGGCGGCACCCGTGCCGTCATCCGGCCAAAATCCCGCTTTCCCGGGAAATCGGCTGCCGCCGGGAAAGCGGGAGGGTGACGATCGGACTGCAGCTAGTCTACTTTTCAGCTGCGGCAATGGCATCCAGAAAGGCTTTGAGCATGTCATTGCCCTGGGCGCCGAACTTCTTGTTGATCAGGGCCTTGACCGCCGGCAGCGCCTTATCCCGGAACTTGGCTTTCTGCTCCGGGCTGAGCGAGTTGACCTGCATATCCTTGGCCAGAGCCGGCAGACCGCGGTTGGAGGCTTCAATGATCCGCCCCATGCCCCGGCCGGCCACGATGGCCGAGCGCGCCGCATATTTTACAACGTATTGCTCACTGGCCGTTAATCCGTCCCAGAATTTCCGGTTCATCACCCAGATATAGGGGGCAAACAGGTGGCCGCTCAAGGTCAGGTATTTCTGGACCTCGTTGAACTTGGCAAATGCGATGATGGGGATCGGATTCATCTCACCGTCGGCCACACCGGTCTGCAGGGCGGTGTAGACCTCGCTCCAGGCGATGGCCGCCGGCTGGCCTCCCAGTGCCCTGATGATGGTTTTGTGGGTGTCCAGGCCCATGGTGCGGATTTTGAGACCTTGCATGTCCGCCGGGCTTTTGATGGGCCGCTTGGAGTTGGTGAACTGAAAAAAACCGCCCGAATCACCGAAACCGAGCACTTTAAGGCCGGTCTTTTTCTCGATGTCGGCCGCCAGTTTCTTGCCGAAAGGTCCGTCGAAAACCGCGTAGGTGGTGCTGATATTGGGAAAGGCGAAGGGGATGTCCAGCACCCCGATCATGGGGTAGATGGACGCGAAACCGCCCTCGGAATGGATGCCGGACTGGATCACGCCGGCCTTGATCTGCTGCACCACCTCGGCATCCTTGCCCAGCTGTCCGCTGGGAAAGGTCTGCACCTTGACGGCCCCGTTGGTGCCGGCTTCCACCAGACTCTTGAAAACCGTGGCCATGGCGCCGGTGGGATTGTCGAAAGGGTCGTCCTTGTTCAAATGATGCAGTTTGATGATCTTGGCGGCCTGGGCGCCAGTTGGTACGGCCAGCGCCGCGCATAAGGCCACCGACAGCACAAGGACGAAAAATTTCACAACTCTTTTCATGATAAACCTCCCCGATGTAAAAATTAATGTGAAGGGGCTATTTGCCCAGCAAAAGCCGCGGCAGAAACAACGTCATGTCGCTCCAGTAGGCCACCATAAACAGCACCGCGATTTCCACCGCCAGGAAAGGCACCAGGGCCACGCTGATGCGCTCGATGCGCTCGCCGGTGACCGAGGACAGCACGAACAGGCAGGCCCCCACCGGCGGGGTCATCAGCGAGATGTTGAGCGACAGCACGATCATCACGCCGGCATGCACCGGATCCATGCCGATGGTGGCGGTCAGGGGCCCCAGCACCGGCGCCAGAATGATCAGGGCCGCATTGATGTCCATGAACATGCCGATCACCAGCAGCAGCACCAGGATCAGCCCCAGCACGACCTTGGGGTTTGTGGAAAGCGAAAGCATGGCGGCAGCGATGGCCTGGGGAATCTGCATGAACGTCATCCACCAGCTTAAAATGGAGGCCGAAGCAATGATCAGGAAAACGACCCCGGTAATGCGTGCCGTGCGGATGAGCATGTCCACGATATCGTCAAAAGTCAGGGCGCGATAAACCACCACCCCGATGAAAAGCGCATAGAACACGGCGATAGCGGCCGCTTCGGTGGGAGTGACGATACCCAGCAGGATACCGCCCAGAATGATGGCCGGCATGAGCAGTGCCAGGAAACTGGAGCGAAAAGCCGTCACGATACGCCGCAGGCTGGGTCCGCGCTCGCTTTTGGGCAGATTCAGGCGCCGGCCCAAAGCGGCGATGACCGCCATGCACAACAGGCAGATCAGCAGACCCGGCAGGATGCCGGCGGCAAACAGTCCGGCGATGGAGACGCCCATCAGGGATCCGTAGATGACCATCAGATTGGACGGGGGAATGGTGGGCCCGATGATCGATCCGGCCACGGTGACGGCGCAGGAAAACGGTCGCGTATAGCCTTCCTTGACCATGGCCGGCACCAGGGTGTTGCCGAAGGCGGCTGTGTCGGAGACGGCGGCGCCGGTCATGCCGGCGAACATCACCGAAGCCACCATGTTGGAATGCGCCAGCCCGCCGCGCAGGTAGCCCACCAGGGCATTGGCGAAATCGGCCAGACGCTCGGTGATGCCCGAGCGGTTCATGATCTCGCCGGCCAGGATAAAAAAGGGCATGGCCATGAAGGTAAACAGGTCCAGCCCCTCGAAGAAGCGCTTGGGCGCCATGGTCAGAAAATTATGGCCGCCGATCTGCAAAAGTCCGGTGACGCCGGCGATCCCGAGCACGTAGCCGATGGGCAGTCCCGTCAGAATGAGGCCGAAAAACATGAGGACCACGAGTGTCATGTCGCCACCCCGGCAGATGGATTTGCCAGCAGGTCACGCACCAGGGTGACCGCGATCTGGATGGATGTCAACGCGGCGGAAACCGGCACCGAGGCAAAGGGAACCACCATGGTCATGCCGAAAATCATGGCATACTGGCTGGCACCCGATATGGTCATGCCGACTCCGTAGGCGGTCAGAAAGAGGAAGAATGCCAGACCGAGGATGTCCAGTGCGAACCGCAGCCCCTTGCGCCAATCGGCGGGCAGGTGCTGCATCAGAAAGTCGAGACCAATGTGCTCGCGCCGGTAGGCGCCGCAGGAAACGGCCAGCAACGCCACCCAGATCATGACGTAACGCGAGAACTCCTCGGTCCAGGTCACCCCCAGCTTGAGGAAGTAGCGCTCCAGCACGCCGAACCAGATGGCCACGACCATGACCGCCATCAGCAGGGCGCAGAGGCGTTCAATCCACCAGTTCAGGCGTCGGCCGAAACGGTCGGCAATATCGGCAATCCGATGCGTGGCAGCAGTGTCCATCATTTCCATGAACGTTTCATTTTGCCTATCATCTTCCAATTGTCAAGCACGGAATCTCACGCGCGCACTTTAACGCCCCTTCCGGCTGCTCCTGGCCTGGCTTGAAAAGAGAACTTGGCAAACATGGTTTTATGTGCCAAAAAGTGTTTCAGCCGTCGATTCGAGGAGAAGAAGTATATGTCCCTTTTGCACATCGCGCTGCACTGTCCGGCCTGCCGGCGGGATTACCTTCCGCAGGCGGGCCTTTTCGGCTGCCCGCACGCCCGGCCGGACCGGGAGCATACGCTGGAGAAGCAGATCCAGTTCCCGGATGCCGGCCGCAGGGCCCGCAACCGCATCCGGCGGCGCTGGGATAAGGGGCTGAAGGACCCCTTCGCCGTTTTCCGGGACATTCTGGCCAGCCGGGCACTACTGGACGACGCAGGCTACCTTGAAATCCTCGGCACCGTCCAGCAGCGTCTGGAGTCGCTGGAAGGCCGGCCTTTCCGGATCACACCGCTGGTGCAAGCACGAGAACTCGCCGCGGCCATCGGGCATCAGGGGCGCCTGTGGATCAAGGACGAAACCGGCAACGTCAGCGGATCGCACAAGGCGCGCCACCTGATGGGCAGCCTGCTGTACATAGAAGCGCTGCGCAGACTGCAGCCGGAAACCGCCAAGCCGGTCCTGGCGGTTTACAGCTGCGGCAATGCGGCCCTGGGGGCGGCGGTTGTGGCGCGCGCCGGCGGATATGAACTGCACGCCTTTGTGCCCGAAAAGGTGGACGCCGGCATCGAACGTATGCTGCGGGCAAGAAACGTACGGCTGCAGAAGCTGGCACGCCGGCCGCAGGCTGCCGGCGACCCCTGCTACCTGGCCTTTCAACGGGCCGTGCGGGAAAAGGGCTGGCGGCCCTTCTCCTGCTCGGGCAACGACAACTGGTCCAACATCGAAGGCGGTGAAACCCTGGCCTGGGAAACCCTCATGCAGCTTCGCACGCACGGCTGCAATCCGGCGGCGCTGGTGCTGCAGGTCGGCGGCGGGGCGCTGGCAAGATCGGTGGCACGGGCCTTTAAAACGGCACAGCACATGGGTATGGTCCCCGTTTTCCCGAAGATCTTCGTCTGCCAGCCCCAAGGCGGCTTTCCTTTTGTGCGGGCCTACCTGCTGGCCTTGTCCTATATCGCGCAATCCGCCGGTCTTGTCTTTGATCTGACGGATGATCCGGCAGTCGACCCACTGCGCCGCTGCGCCAACTTCGCCTCTTTTGCGCGCACCCGCAGCGCACAGATCCGCCGGGTAGCCGAATTCGCCCGCCGCAATTTCGAAACGCGGGCCGTTCAGGGGGTTCTCGAAGATGCCCTGCACGGGCGAAAACGATTGATGTGGCCCTGGGACGCTGAGGCCCCCCGCAGCCTGGCGCACGGAATCCTGGACGACGTCACCTACGACTGGTACGAGTTGCTCAGAGACATCCTCAAAAGCGGCGGCCGGGCCGTTGTCGTCGCCGAAAAAAACATTGCGCGCGCCTGGGACCTGGCCGGGTCCCGCACCTCCATGGCGCCCTGCGCCACCGGCAGCGCCGGACTGGCCGGTTTTTTGCAGCTGCAACAGGACGGCGACATCGGGCGGCATGAAGCTGTGGTCTTGTTTTTTACGGGCCGCGACCGCCGTAATAGAACCTCGGGGTTCGCGCAGGAATAAGTTCGCTTAATTCTCGGCGTCGCGGCGTCTGCGGCCAGCCGCGCCGCAGGCGTGCCTGGCAAGGCGCGAAAGTGCAGGCATATCGGAATATGCCGAGCTTTCGCAACACAGCCAGGCTTCGATGCAGCGGCGATTAAAAATGTGAAGTTATTTTTGCGCGCGCCCTTAGCATGAAGGAGCGAACCATGACAGGGAAAAAACTGATCACCGGGCCGACGTACGCCGAGATGCTCGATCCTGCAAAAATCGACCCCGATATCCGCCGCCGCGCGCTTAAAGCCAAAACCGAGGACCCCCTGGATCCCATCAACCTGTACAACATCTCGTGGAAAGACGCACACGGCCGCATCTACCACGAAGTGCTGCCCGAAGCCCTGACCGGTGTCGAGACACCCATCGTGGTGCTGTACGCCAAGGATTTCCCCACCGGCAGCCACAAGGTCGGCGCCACCTACGCGGTGCTGGTCGAAAAGGCCATCCGCGGCGAAGTCGATCCCGGCCGGCACATCATCGTGTGGCCTTCCACCGGCAACTACGGCATCGGCGGCGCCTGGGTGGGGTGCCGCATGAAATTCGACTCGGTGGTGATTTTGCCCGAGGAGATGAGCCGGGAGCGCTTCGACATCGTCACCGGCTACGGCGCACGCCTGGAGCTGACCCCGGGCTGCGAGAGCAATGTCAAGGAGATCTACGACAAGTGCCACGCGCTGCAGAACGCCGACCCCGCACGCGTGCGCATCATGAACCAGTTCGAGGCCTTCGGTAACTACCGCTTTCACTACCATGTCACCGGAAACACGCTCATCGAACTGGCCGTCCAGCTGGCACGCCAAGGCATCGGCAGCGGTCGCATCTCGGCCTTTGTTTCGGCCATGGGCTCCGGCGGCACCATCGCCGCCGGCGACCGCCTCAAGCAGCAGTGGCCCGGTGGGCACCGCATCGTGGGGCTCGAACCCATCCAATGCCCGACCCTGTTCGTCAACGGCTACGGCGCCCATGACATCCAGGGCATCGGGGACAAGCACGTCACCTGGATCCACAATGTCACCAACATGGATGCCGTCATGTGCATCGACGACCTGGAGTCCAAAATGGGGCTGCAGCTGCTCACCGCAGAGGCCGGCTGGCGCGTACTGTGCGAACGCTACGGCATCGATGCAGACACCGTCCGCCGGCTGTCCGAAATCTTCGGCATATCCGGCGTCTGCAACGTGCTGGGCGCCATCAAGACCGCCAAGTTCTACGGACTGGGCAGAAACGACCTGGTCGCCACCATCTGCACCGACGCCATGGACCGCTACCACTCGGTCATGGAGCAACTCACCCGGGAGATGGGCCCCATGGACGAAACCGAGGCCTGTGTCCGCACGGTGAGCATTTTCCACAAACAGAAACTGGACTGGATCGCCGAGGGCACCCGCCAAAACCGCGCCCGCTGGCACAATCTGAAGTACTACACATGGGTCGAGCAGCAGGGCAAGCCGGTGGCGGAGTTAAACGCCCAGGCCCGGCCGGCGTACTGGCAGGAGAAACAGGCGCAGGTCGCCGAGATCGACCGGCGCATCGAAGCCTACCGGAGGCAGTAGGCGACACCAAACTTCATCAGGGGAGCAATCACCAATGGAACTGGCCAAAGACATTCTGACGCACGCTGAAAAATACCGCCGCGCTACCGCCGAAAGCCTCTCCCGGCTGGTGCGCATCCCGTCGCTGAGCTGTCGGGAAGCGGCGGTGCAAAAGGAACTGGAAGATCAGATGCAGGCCGTCGGGTTCGACGAACTCTTCGTGGACGGCCTGGGAAACGTCATCGGCCGTCTGGGCGACGGCAGCAAAATTCTGGCCATCGACGCCCACATGGACACGGTGGATGTCGGCAACCGCGATAACTGGGAATTCGACCCTTTTTCTGGAGAAATCCGGGACGGGCATGTTCTCGGCCGGGGGTCGGCGGACCAGGAGGGCGGCGCCGCCAGCTTCATCACCGCCGCGCGCATCCTGAAGAAAGTCGGATTCGACAGCGACCTGCGCATCTACTTCGTGGGCAGCGTCATGGAAGAGGACTGCGACGGGCTGTGCTGGAAGTATATCATCGAAGAAGACGGTATCCGCCCCGACGTGGTCATCTGCACCGAACCCACCAACGGCGGCATCTACCGCGGACAGCGGGGTCGCATGGAAATCGAGGTGACCTTCAGGGGCATCTCCTGCCATGGATCAGCCCCGGAGAGGGGCAAAAACGCCATCTATATGGCGGCACGCACCTGCCTGGATATCCGTGACCTGAATAGCAGGCTGGCAACAGACGACTTTCTGGGCAAAGGCTCGGTGACGGTCACCGAATTCGTCTCCGACAGCCCATCGCTGTGTGCGGTGGCCGATTTCGCGAAAATCCACATCGACCGACGCCTGACCTGGGGTGAAACCCGGGAATCCGCCACGGCCGAAATCGAACGCATCGTCAAGGACCTCGATGCGCAGGTGGAAATCCCGCAATACCGGGAGACCGCCTATACCGGACTGCGCTACGGGATGCAGAAGTACTACCCCACCTGGAAGATACCGGCGGACCACCCGGCGATCACCACCGGCGTGGATGTTTACCGCGCGCTTTTCAGCCGGATGCCGCGGGTGGACAAGTGGAGTTTTTCCACCAACGCCGTTGCCATCACCGGCCTCTACAACATCCCCACCATCGGGTTCGGCCCGGGTGACGAGGTGCTGGCGCACGCCCCCAATGAAAAAGTCCCGCTGGACGACCTGGTGCGTGCATCGGCCTTTTACGCCCTCTACGCCCGCCGGCTGTGCGACGTTCTGGAGAAATGAACAATGGACATGCGATTTACAGACACCCTCAACGCTTTGGAAAACCTTGAAGACGGCATGTTTGGGCAGGATTTTCTGCTGACCTGGGAAAAGACGGCCGCGGCGCTGAGACAGGTCCTGCTGGCCGCCGAGGCTCTGAAAGACCTGCACCGCCGCAACCGTCCGGCACGCTGCTTCGACAGCGGCCTGGCGGTTTCCATTTTCCGGGACAATTCCACCCGCACGCGCTTTTCCTTTGCATCGGCCTGCGACTTCCTGGGGCTCGGCCTGCAGGATCTGGACGAGCGCCGGTCCCAGATCGCCCACGGCGAGACGGTGCGCGAGACAGCCACCATGATTTCGTTTCTCACCGAAGTCATCGGCATCCGCGACGATATCTACATGGGCGCCGGGAACCGCTTCATGCGGCAGGTAGCCGCAGCCGTGACGGACAGCCATACGTCAGGCGTGCTGCACCAGCGCCCGATGGTCATCAACCTGCAGTGCGACCTCGACCATCCCACCCAGACGCTGGCGGACCTGCTGCATTTAAAAACGCATTTCGGTTCTCTGGCGGCCCTGCGAGGCAAAAAGATCGCCATGAGCTGGGCTTATTCCCCCAGCTACGGCAAGCCGCTTTCCGTCCCCCAGGGCATTGTCGCGCTGATGGCGCGTTTCGGCATGCACGTCTGCTTGGCCCATCCGCCCGGCTACCAGCTGACCGAAGAAGCGCTCGCCTTCGCGCAGCGTGCGGCCCGCAAAAGCGGCGGCCGCTTTTCCATCACCGACTCCATGGCCGACGCCTTTGCCGACGCCGACGTGGTTTACCCCAAGAGCTGGGCACCCTTCGCCATTATGGAAAAGCGCACCGAAATGCTCACAGCCGGCAACACCGGCGGCCTGGCAGCCCTCGAAAAAGAGGCCCTGGACAGCAACGCACGCCATGCTTCCTGGCAGTGCACACCCGAAATGATGGGACTGACACGCGGGGGACGAGCACTCTACATGCACTGCCTGCCGGCGGATATTTCAGGTGTCTCTTGCACCCGCGGTGAGGTTGAGGCATCGGTTTTCGAAAAGTACCGTCTCGATACGTATCGCCAGGCGGCTTTCAAGCCTTTTGTCATTGCCGCCATGATCCTCTGCAGCCGCTTCAGGCATCCTGCCAGGGTGCTGGAAACCATCGGGGAAAAACCGTTCAGCCGCTGCCTGGCCCCCTGACATCGGTCCGCCGCCGACGGCGACCGGCACCGTCTTTGGGCCGCAACCGGCGGCCTGTGGCATAAAATAACTTGATTTAACAGCAAAAGTAGGTATAAAAACAAAAAGGGCCAGAGTATTTCAGGAAAACCAGCAGCAAAGGAGGGTATGGCACCATGGCAGAGGGAATCGTCAAGTGGTTCAACGACAGCAAGGGCTACGGCTTCATCGAACAGGAAGACGGACCGGATGTGTTTGTACACCACACCGGCATCAACGCCGCCGGCTTCCGATCGCTGAACGAAGGCGACCGGGTGACTTTTGATATCGAAGAGGGCGAAAAAGGCCCCGCCGCCGTAAACGTCACCGTTGTCTGACGCCACATGACACATCTAAAAGGGGGTGTTCCGGTTTAAGCGGGTGCACCCCTGGCTTTTCGCAGAGCATTCCAGCAAGCATATAGTTACTCCCTTTCAGGAAACCTGCCTCCCTACGCCCACGGCCATGGAAAACCGGGCGTGGTGGCCTAATGAACGAAAGCCATCCCGGATTTTAACCCCTATATCTCGAACATGAAAAAAAGGACTTTATTCATGCCAAATGTATCCACGCGAACTTGTTGCACCATCATTTCTCGTACCGTCATTTCTATTTTTGCCGCCGTCGTGCTGGGCCCGGGCATTGCCCCCCTG
>JALSRD010000006.1 GCA_026984935.1 Desulfobacterales bacterium | reverse complement strand
ACCAGACGCCCGACAGCTATCTCGGGCTGGCGTATGTTTCCGGTGGCAATCCGGCCAGACTGCGCGCGCCCGCCGACCCCGGCGCTTACGAGGTGCGCTACATCCTGGGCCGCGGCGCCAAGCTGCTGGCCCGCGCGTCCGTCACCGTCCAGCCCGTCAGCGCCAAAATCGAAGCGCCGGCGGCGGTCAAGGCCGCGTCCCGGTTCACGGCCCGCTGGCAGGGGCCCGGCAACCCGGACGACCTGATCACCATCGCCCGCCCGGACCAGACGCCCGACAGCTACCTCGGGCTGGCGTATGTTTCCGGTGGCAATCCGGCCAGACTGACGGCACCCCAAAAGCCCGGCACCTATGAGGTGCGCTACATCCTGGGATACGGCGCCAAACTGCTGGCCAGGGTGCCCATTACCGTCAGGGCGCCGTGATGGCAGGAGGATAGCCATGCCGCCAAGAACAGACGACCTCCACGGATTGGTGGCAGCGATTCGCCGGCTGGCCGCATTCTGCCTGGTCCTCTCTATCCTGGCGACCCCATTGGCTTTTGCGTCTTCCGGGAATCAGCAGCCCGGAAATCCGGTACGCCGGGCCATCCTTGATGCGCTGCGGCAAAGGATGCAGGGCTTGCTGGGAACCGACCTGGTATTTGTCGTAAAATCCCTGAAAGTCAAGGACGGATGGTCCTGGATACATGTTCTGCCCCGATCGGCGGACGGCCAAAATCGTTATGAAGACATTTTTGCCCTTGTGCGCCGGCAAAAAGGGATCTGGATCGTGGCGGAACTGGCATGCACCGAAGATGACAACCCGCAATGTCTCGGTAATCCTGATTTCTTTTCTGAACTTAAAAAACGTTTCCCGAAGCTTCCCGAAGAAATTTTGCCCAAACGATAAGGCCGTGCAACCCTTTGCGGCCGTCGCGCCGGCTGGAATGCGCTGACAGCGATGCATGTTCTCAAAACCACCGTAAAGCTCAAGCGATTCTCCTGATTCACCGGGAATTGGGGCAATGATCAATCATGGCGGGCATACGAATTTCATTGTGCGGCGAGCACACAATGTGGTAAGATCCGCATAAAAAATACAACCAAGCCAGCCGTACCTGCGTTTTCCGGGCGCTGAGCCGGCAGACGTCACACCCAGCCACGGAGGTAGCACGATGGCCGCCAGCAAGATTTTTCAGGCGCTGCGCTTTCTACGCCAGCAGGGCAGCGTATTCGGATGCCGTGAGGAACGCGTATCCGGGAACTGGGGTGAAATCCGTTGCGGACAGCGGCAGTGGGAGAAATTCTACCGCCGGCGCTGGCAGTACGACAAAAAGGTGCGCTCAACGCACGGCGTCAACTGCACCGGTTCCTGCTCGTGGGACGTATACGTCAAAGACGGCATCATCGTCTGGGAAACCCAGCGCACCGATTATCCGGCCTGCGGTGCGGGGTATCCCAACCACGAACCGCGCGGCTGTCCGCGTGGGGCGACCTTCTCCTGGTATACTTACAGCCCGGTGCGCCTCAAGCATCCGCTGATCCGTTCCGCCCTGCTGGAAATGTGGCGTCTGGCCATCGCTGAACACAAAGACCCGGTCGACGCCTGGAAGTCCATTGCCGATGATCCCCAAAAACGCCGCCGGTACCAGCAGTTACGCGGCAAGGGCGGATTCGTGCGCGCATCCTGGGACGAAGCCGCCACCCTGGTGGCCGCCTCGCTGGTATCCACCATCGGAACCCACGGTCCGGACCGCATCTTCGGCTTTACACCCATCCCGGCCATGTCCATGGTCTGCTATGCATCGGGCGCGCGCTTCCTTTCGCTGATCGGGGCCTCCATGATCAGTTTCTACGACTGGTACTGTGACCTTCCGCCGGCCTCGCCGCAGGTCTGGGGGGAACAAACCGACGTGCCCGAAAGCGCGGACTGGTATGCGTCCACCTACATGATCGTCTGGGGCACCAACCTGCCCATGACGCGCACGCCCGACGCCCATTTTTTCACCGAGGCGCGCTACCGCGGCACGCGCGTGACGGCCGTGGCGCCGGACTACGCCGAGTACGTCAAGTTTGCCGACACATGGCTGCCGGCCCGGGCCGGTACCGACGGAGCGCTGGCCATGGCCATGACGCACGTGATCGTCAGGGAATTCTACCTTGAGCGGCAGTCCGACTATTTCACCGATTATGCCAAACGCTACACCGACCTGCCCTTCGTGGTCGTGCTCGAAAAACGTGCGGACCCGCAAATTCCCTATGTACCCGGCCGTTTTTTGCGGGCTTCCGATTTCGGGCTGGAAGTCAAAAACGCGGACTGGAAAACCATGCTCTACGACGACGCCGGCCAGCGTTTTTGCGTCCCCAACGGCAGCATCGGTTTCCGCTGGGACGATAGCGGCCGCTGGAACCTGAACCTGCGCGACGCCGACGACCGGCCACTCTCGCCGCAGCTCAGTTTTGCCGGCAGTTGTGACCAGTGGGTTCAGGCGGGTTTTGCACGCTTCGAGCTGGCCGGTGCGCAGCCGGCCACCGGCCGCGTGCCGGTCAAATCCGTAGCCACGCCTGACGGAGACCTGCTGGTGGCCACCGTGTTCGATCTGCTGGTGGCCCACCTGGGCCTGGCGCCCAATGGCGCGGCGCCTGAAAAGGGAGTCCTGCCCAGCTATGATGACCCGACGGCCTACACCCCGGCCTGGCAGGAGAGCATCACCGGGGTGCCGCGCGCCGACGTCATCCGCGTGGCGCGCGAATTTGCCGAAAATGCCGAAAAAACCCGCGGCAAGTCCATGATCTTTTTAGGCGCCGGCACCAACCACTGGTTTCACAGCGACATGGCCTACCGCGCCATTTTGAACCTGACCACGTTGTGCGGCTGCCAGGGCGTCAACGGCGGCGGCTGGGCACATTACGTGGGACAGGAAAAGGTCCGCCCCCAGGCGGCCTGGGCCCAGCTGGCCTTCGCACTGGACTGGCAGCGCCCGCCGCGCCAGCAGAACGGCACCTCCTTTTTTTACTTTGCCAGCGACCAGTGGCGCTACGACAATCTGGACGCAAAAGCCCTCATGTCGCCCTTTGCCAGTTCCTTGAAACACCGTCATGCGGCCGACTACAACGTCATCGCCGCCCGCCAGGGCTGGCTGCCGTCCTACCCCCAGTTCGACTGCAACCCCATCGCGCTCTGTGATGCGGCAACCGCCGCCGGTGCGGCCGACGACGACGAGATCGTCGCTTACGCGGTGAAACAGCTCAAAGCAAAGAAGCTGAAATTCGCCATCCAGGACCCCGACGATCCCGCCAATTTTCCGCGGGTGCTCTTTCTGTGGCGCGCCAATTTGCTGGGGGCCAGCGGCAAGGGCCACGAATATTTTTTGAAACACCTGCTGGGGGTGGACAGCGCGGTTTTCAACAGCGATGCCGCCGTACGTCCCGACGAGATCCGCTGGCGCGATCCGGCGCCCGAGGGCAAACTGGACCTGCTGGTGACCTGCGAACTGCGCATGTCCACCAGCGCGATGTACGCCGACGTGGCCCTGCCGGCGGCCAGCTGGTACGAGATGCACGACCTGAGCACCACCGACATGCACCCCTTTATCCACCCCTTCAATCCCGCCATCGATCCACCCTGGGAAGCGCGCACCAACTGGGAGCAGTTTAAAGCCATCGCCGAAAAATTCTCAGAACTTGCGGCTGTGCACCTGGGCGAGAGAAAGGATCTGGTGGCCACGGCCCTGCAGCACGACAGCCCCGGCGAGATCATGCAGCCTGAAGTTGCCCCGTGGCACGGTGGGGAGGCTGAGCCCATCCCCGGCCGCAACCTGCCGAATCTTACAGTGGTCACGCGGCGCTTTGCCGATACCTACGACATGATGACGGCCTTAGGCCCTCTGGTGCACCGCGCCGGTGTGGGGTCCAAAGGCGTTTCCTGGAAAGCCGCAGAAGAATATGAGGCGTTGAAAGAAAAAGTCGGTGTTGTACACCAGCCGGGGGTCAGCTGCGGTATGCCGTTGCTGGAGACCGGCCGGCAGGTGGCCGAGGCTATCCTCTGCCTGGCGCCGGAAACAAACGGAGAGACGGCGGTCAAATCCTGGCGCGGGGTTGAAAAAAAGACCGGCCTGGCACTGGCGCACCTGAGCCGCCAACGGCAGGCCGAAAAAATCGATTTTAACGACATCACGGCCCAGCCGCGCAAGATCATTACCTCTCCCGTCTGGAGCGGCATCGAGTCCCACCAGCGGCGCTATGCGCCCTTTGTAATCAACATCGAGGAAAAAATTCCCTTTCGCACGCTGACCGGGCGGGCGCACTTTTATCTGGACCATCCCTGGATGCGCGACTTCGGCGAGAGCCTGCCGCTGTACCGGCCGCCTCTGGACATGCAGGCTTTGGGATCGACGAAAGTCAAACGCGGCGACCAGCCCGAGCTGATTTTAAACTACCTGACGCCGCACTCCAAGTGGTCCATCCACAGCACCTACTCCGATACCCTGACCATGCTGACGCTCTTTCGCGGCGGCGAGGCCATCTGGATCAACGACGAGGACGCCAAGAGATTGGGTGCCGGCGACAACGACTGGCTGGAGTGCTTCAACGTCAACGGCGTGGTCATGGCCAAGGCCGTGGTCAGCCACCGCATACCGCCGGGCAAGGCCTTCATGTACCACGCCCAGGAGCGGCTCATCAATACCCCCGGATCCAAAATGTCCGGCCAGCGGGGCGGGACACACAACAGCGTGACGCGCATCATGGTCAAACCCACGCACATGATCGGCGGCTACGCCCAGCTCAGCTACGGCTTCAACTACTACGGGCCGGTGGGGTCGCAGCGCGACGAAGTGATCGTCGTGCGCAAGGCCGGGGAGGTGGACTGGTATGAAGATTAAAGCCCAGATGGCAATGGTATTGAACCTGGACAAGTGCATCGGCTGCCACACCTGCAGCATCCCGTGCAAAAATGTGTGGACCAACCGCTCCGGCACTGAATACATGTGGTTTAACAACGTGGAGACCAAACCGGGCATCGGATACCCCCGCCAGTGGGAAAACCAGGATATGCACCGCGGCGGCTGGATCCTGAAAAACGGCAAGCTGGCACTGAAGGCCGGCGGGCGCGCGGTCAAGGCGGCACGCATTTTCCACAACCCCGATCTTCCCGCGATAGACGACTACTATGAACCCTGGACCTACGACTACGGCCATTTGATTTCCAGCCCAACCCAAAAACATCAGCCCGCCATACGCCCCCGGTCGCAGATCACCGGAGATGCCATGCGCATCCAGTGGGGGCCCAACTGGGAAGACGATTTGGCCGGCGTCAATAAAACCGGCAGGCAGGACGTCAACTTCCGGAACATAGAACATGCCGTCTACCTGACCTTCAAAAGGGTCTTTTTATTTTACCTGCCCCGGCTGTGCGAGCACTGCCTCAACCCGGCCTGTGTGGCGTCGTGTCCATCCGGCGCCCTTTACAAGCGCGAAGAGGACGGCATCGTGCTGGTGGATCAGGAGCGCTGCCGGGGATGGCGCTACTGCGTGTCGGGATGCCCCTATAAAAAAGTCTACTTCAACTGGAAAAACGGCCGTTCGGAGAAGTGCCTCTTCTGCTACCCGCGCACCGAAGCCGGCCTGCCGACGCTGTGCGCCCGCACCTGCGTGGGCCGCATCCGCTATGTGGGCGTCATACTGTACGATGCCGACCGCATCCAGTGGGCCGCCGCACAGCCGCAAACGCAGGACATCTACGCCGCGCACCTGGACGTGATGCTCGACCCCTGCGACCCGGAAGTGACGGCCGCCGCCCGCTTCCAGGGCCTTTCTCCCAATGTGCTCGCCGCCGCTGCCCGCTCGCCGGCCTACAAGCTGATCAAACAGTGGCAACTGGCCCTGCCGCTGCACCCCGAGTTCCGCACCCTGCCCATGGTGTGGTACATCCCGCCGCTGAGTCCTGTCAGCGGCGCAGTGGGCGACGCCGACGCCTTTTCGGCCATCGACCGCATGCGCATTCCGGTCACCTACCTGGCCAACCTGCTGACCGCCGGCGATGAGCTGCCGGTACGGCGTGCATTGCAAAAGCTGGCGGCTATGCGGAATTACATGCGCACACAGCGCGTCGGCGACAGCGCGGAGACGCAGCCGCTTTCCGATGCCGGACTGACGGCCGGAACCATACAGGAAATGTACGAACTGCTGGCCATCGCCCGCCGAAAGGACCGTTTTGTGATCCCCACGTCCAGCGGAGCGGAAGATGCGCCGCTGTACCCGGAACAGGGACGCTGCGGGTTTGCCGGGTGCTCCCCGGATTGACCGCAAGGGGTATAAATCTGGACCGATGGTTGCCAATCGGCCCCGGGGGCCGGAAAAAACCGACGCAACGGAAGTCTTGGCGGCTGACAGTTGGCTGATAGGGGTGCGGTGAGGAAGAGTTGAAAAATCTCAATTTCGTGGTCTGCTGAAAAATCGTTGGCCGATGGCAGGTGGAAAGCGTCAAGTTTCAGGAAACTTCTCTTGCTCGGCCGGTTCTGGCCCCAAAAAGAGCCGGTCTTTGCCATGGTCATTGCTTTTACTACGGAAATCCCGCGACAGCTTGGTGTTTGCGGATACGATTCACCGCCGGCCTCATCGTCGCGTTGTACTGCGGGTTCGCGTCAGCGGTCTGAAACTGAAACGTGCAACCGCTTTTACCGGCAATCGCAATTTACCCTCCTGCAACGGTTGCTGTGAGGATGCCAGATGACGGTGCAGCGCCAAAAACAGTTCAAACTGATCGCTTTTCTGCTGCAGTATCCGGACGACGCGCTGATGCGCAGCCTGCCGGAGATTTCGGAGGCCATCGCGGCGATCGACGACCCGCGGGCACGTGGCATTTTGCAGCGATTCAGCGCCTGGTTGCAGAATACACCGCTGATCGAGCTCCAGGAGCAGTTTACGGCGTCCTTTGACATGGCGCCGGACACCTGCCTGAACTTGACCTACCACCTGTTGGGCGATGACGCCGAGCGCGGCCGGGCTTTAAGCGCCCTGCAGCAGGTGTACGACCGGGCCGGGTACGGTGCCGCCGTGCCGGAACTGCCAGACTATCTGCCCATGGTGTTGGAATTCCTGGCTATCCATCCCGATGCCGCCAATGCTGACCGTCTGTGGTCCTGTCTGGGTGCGGTGCACACCATCGCACAGCGCCTCCGGACATCGGGAAACGTTTATGCACCCCTGATGGATCATCTGGACCGCATGTCCCTCCAGGCGACTGATCACCGGCCGCCCGGAGCCTTTAGCCAAGACGATGCCAGTCCTTAAACCGAACACAAGGAGCATGCCATGTCTACGGCAAATATTCTGGCCTTTGTGGTTTTTCCCTACATCGCCCTGACGGTTTTCGTGGTGGGCCACGCCTGGCGTTACGTGACCGATGCCTATGCCTGGAATGCCCGCTCCAGTGAGTTCCTCGATAAAAAGGGGCACTTTTTCGGCATCACACTGTTTCACTACGGCATCCTGCTGACCCTGTTGGGCCATGCCGGCGGGCTGCTGATTCCCCAGTATGTGTTCGATGCTGCCGGCATCAGCGGTCAGGCCCACACCCAGCTGGCCTACTACACGGGCCTGGTATTCGGGCTGGCGGCATTTGTCGGCTGCCTGTTGCTCCTCTGGCGCAGACGCCGCCGCCAGCGCATCCGCATGACCACTACGACAAACGACTATATCACCCTGGCGGGGCTGGCCGTTGCAACCGGCAGCGGAATTTACAACGTGATCTTCGGCCACTTCTACGTCCTGGACAGCGTCGCTCCCTGGATCCGTAGTATCCTGACCTTTTCACCCCAGCCCAGCCTGATGGGAGCGGTTCCTTTAAGTTACAAAATCCATGTTTTAAGCGCCCTGGCACTTTTGGGCTTTTCGCCTTTCAGCCGGCTGGTGCACATCTGGAGTGCACCTTTCATGTATTTTTTCAGACGCCCCCTCGTTTTTCGGCGCAAGGTGGGCAGTCCTACGCTTTAAAAAGATCCGCGCACCTGCGTCCACCGGTTTTTCGAACCGGCTGCCCGGGCAGTCGGGAAAGGAGCGGCTTCATGGATGACAATAACGTCTGTTATGCCAAGTCCAGTCCGGTACAGGCCCTGACCTGGATTACGATCGCCTTTTTCGCCGGTTTTGCGGGTGTTTCGGCCTTCGGACCGATTGTCGCCAAACTCAAACAGACCATGGCCATGAGCCCCCTGCTGATGGGGCTGTTGGCGGCCAGCCCGGCGCTCAGCGGATCACTGCTGCGGATTCCTTTCGGTGCCATGGTCGACCGCTCCGGCGGTAAAAAGCCCATCGTTATCCTCCTGACCCTGGCGGCCACCGGTATCGCCGGCATCACCTTCATGTTCAGCATATCGAAAAGCCCCACGGTCACGCAGTACCCCTTTTTCCTGTTTTTCGGTGTCCTTTGCGGCTGCGGCATTGCGGTTTTCTCGGTGGGCATCCCTTCGGTCTCTTACTGGTATCCCCAGAAAAAACAGGGTGCCGCCCTGGCCCTTTACGGCGGGCTGGGGAACCTGGCGCCCGGGATGTTTGCCCTGCTGCTGCCCTTTCTGGTGGTCTCCCTGGGTTTTACGGTCTCCTACGTGCTGTGGCTGATATTCCTGGTGGCCCTGATCGCGCTGGTTTCCATCTTCATGAAAGACGCGCCCTATTTCCAGTACCGCGAGATGGGCATCGACATCGACCCGGACGCCCTGCTGCTGGCCTGTGGCGAGGAGCTGATTCCTACCGGAACCGCCATGGCATCCGTAAAAAAAGCCGGCTCGGACTGGCGCACCTGGATCCTGACCTATTTCTATTTCATTTCATTCGGCGGCTTTATCGCACTCACGGTCTGGTTCCCCACCTACTGGGCCGAACTGTTTTCGTTCAGTCTGGTCAAAGCCGGATTGTTGACCGCCGCTTATTCCCTGTCCTCGAGCCTGCTGCGGGTGGCCGGCGGCTACTTGTCCGACCGCATGGCCGGTGAAAAGGTGGTTTTGCTGTCTTTTACGGTGGTGTGTATCGGTGCCGCCCTGCTGGTCCTGGCGGGACCCACTTTTCCACTGGCCTTTTCCGGCGAGATGCTGATGGCCCTGGGCATGGGCTTTGCAAATGCGGCGGTGTTCAAGCTGGTCCCCAAGTACAGCCCTGCGGCGGTGGGCGGTGCGGCGGGCATTGTCGGCGGGTTGGGCGCCTTCGGCGGCTTTGTCATTCCGCCGCTCATGGGCCTGTTCGTCAAAATGGGCGGCGCCGCGGGATACGCCCGCGGGTTTATCGTTTTCCTGGGATTGTCCCTGCTGGCGCTTTTGCTGTTTGCTGTTTTAAACCGCTTTGCCCCGGCAGCCGTCTCCGACGCCGGCTGAGTGTCAGCGGCAACCCTGCGTTTCGATTTTTCCGAATGGACACCAGTAGCGAACCCGAAATGCATATTGTGCGCGCCTGCCGGAACTTATTGAGAACATACCATGCGACAACCCTGAAAGATAAAAACGCCAAACAGAGATAATGTTACGGAAAGGGTACAGACAATGGATGTAAAGACCTGGAAAAGCGATGCGGTGACCATTGAGGTCGACTATGACAAATGCACGGGCCATGCCATGTGTGTGGACCAGTGCCCCGGGGAAGTCTATGAACTCACCGGCGGCAAAGCGGTGGCCGCCTACATCGACCAGTGCATCGAGTGCTGCACCTGCGTCGCGGTGTGCCCGGAAGAGGCCATCGTGCACAGTTCGTGTGATTAACCCATCGGCGGGCGGCACTGCACTCGGAGCGACAAGTGCAAATCTCGGCCGTTGGTGAAGGGCCCTTCAGGTTCCAGTTTTGGCATCGGAAGCCAAGCAGGCCGTCCATGGCGAGGAAACGTACTGCCTCATAAACACCTCCCGCCATGCTGAAGACCACCGGCGTCACCTGCATGTGTGCAAGCCGCTTTTATCTCCAGCAATTCAGCCTTGCGATTCCTTCTTCTCAAAATCTCCAGGTGGCGCCATTGCCTCCGGTTCTTTTCACATCCCGGGCTTGTAACCGTCCACGGGGTTGCCACCGTCTATTTTACAGTAACCCGCCGAACTGTAAGCACTTATGGGGTGCTGCAGATGTGCGGCGGCGGGTGTGCAGGCGTACCTCCTGTACTGCAAGGGCCCGACAACCAAGCAGATGCGGTGCCCCGTGAACGCTTACCCGGGCTTTAACACCAGGAAGTAGAGCTGGCCGGGCTGCTGCATGTGACCGGCGGCGATTTCCGCGTATCTGCCGCTGCCATAGAACAGATCGGCGCGCCCAGGCCCGCGAATGGCCCCGCCGGTGTCCTGGCACAGCAGAAAGCGGCGGCAGGCCGCCCAGGCATCGATGCGGCCATTGCCGTCGATCAGCGGTTTGCGGGTATCGGCAAATGCCAGCCCGGCCATGGGAAATACCCGGTGGTCGACGGCCAGCGACCGGCCGGGGGTCAGCCGCACTTCCAAATATCCCAACGGTCCCTGGGGAACCACCTCGAAAAAGACATAACTGGGATTGTAGCCCAACACCGCATCGATCTCTTCGGGGTGGGTTGAAAGATAGGTCCGGATGCGCTGCATGGACATCTGGGAGCGCGGGATTTTGCCCTGATCGATGAGCAGTTTGCCGATGCTGCGATAGGGCCGGCCGTTGCTGGACTGGTAGTGCAGGTAGAGCGCCTGCCCGTTGGTCAGGTAAACCTTGCCCGAACCCTGGATTTGCAGGAAAAAGAGGTCGATGCGGTCCTTGACCCACAGCAGTTCGGTGCCCCGGGAGTCGAACCCGCTGCGGCCATCGATCTGACGGCGGTCATAGTAAGGCACAAAGGTCTGGCCCGCGAGGCGCCCGGTGAGGCGCTGACCGCGGTATTTCTCGGCAAACTGCGAAAGGTCGATGGTGATCAGGTCGGGCGGCCGGGAGTACACCGGGTAGCGGAACTCGGCCGTCGGGGTCAGGCTGCCCTGCAGCGTGGGTTGGAAATAGCCGGTAAACAGCACGTCATGCGTGGCGGCACGGCCGCTGGATCGATAGACGCGGTAATGCGCGCGGATAAAGCGGTTCAACTGCCGCCGGGAAGGGTGCGCCTGGACAAACGTGCCGAAACGCTCCAGGGAACGGATCATATGGGCGCTGGAATAGTGGTCAGCGCCGAACGCAAAGGTGCGTTGTGGCGGCAACGACCGCAGATAGATCAGGCTCTGGCCCAGGCTGTAGTCGAGACTTACAAAGTCCAAGTCGTCATAAAAATCAGGATAATCGGCCTGCTCCAGCCGGACCAGGGCGGGGCGGGCCGGCGGCGACAGGGGAGCTTCCAGGCTGCAGGCCGAAGCAGCCAGCAGCAGTCCGAATCCGACAACGGCCAGTTGGCGCATGAACAAACGGTTTTTCTTTTTCATGGGTCGCGTTTCACTGCAGGTTTCCGAATGGATTCTTCAAGGGGATCGGCTGCGGACAGTGCCGCCTCTTTGCCAGAAGCAATGCCGAACTGTTCGAATTTGCGTGCCGATACCAGCACGCGCCGTTCAAAGCTGCCCACCATGCGGTTGTAACCGCTGACGCACTTCTCCATATGGCTGCCCAGTGCCTGCAGCTGGGCGGTCAATGACCCCAGGCGTGCATGGAGCTCGCGCCCCAGCCCGGCAATGGCCGTGGCATTCTGTGCAGCGGTTTCCTGGCGCCATACCAGGGCCACGGTCTTCAAAAGCGAGATCAGCGTGACGGGACTGGCCAGCACGATGTTTTTGCGGGCCGCAAATTCGAGCAGGCGGTCGTTCTGGGCCAGGGCGGCGCTGAAAAAATTTTCCCCCGGGATAAAGAGCACCGTAAATTCCGGCGACGGCTGGAGGCCGGCCCAGTAGGACTTGCGGGAAAGTTGCGTTACATGGGACTCCAGCTGGGCCAGGTGACGCTTGAGCATCTCCCGGCGCTGATGCTCGTCTTCGGCTTCCAGAGCCTTCAAATAGGCATCCAGAGGGGCTTTGGCGTCGACGGCGACCAGGCGCTTGCCCGGAAGGTGCACCACCATATCCGGCCGCTGCACGCCGTTTTCCGTCGCTGTGCCGGCCTGTTCGAAAAAATCGCAGCGATTGACCATGCCGGCCAGTTCGGCCACGCGCCGCAAGGTCATCTCGCCCCAGCGTCCGCGCACGTGCGGCACACGCAGGGCCCTGGCCAGCCTGCCGGTCTCCTGCTGCAGACGATACTGGTCCCTGGACAGGGCAGCCACCTGTTCGGTCAGGCTGCCGTAAGCGTGCTGCCGCGAACGCTCCAGTTCCCGAATCTGCTGCTCATAGCGCGACAGGGAGTCCTGAACCGGCCGCAGGATTTCCTGGATACCGCCCTGCCGGTTCTCCAGGTCCCGTCGGGCCGACTCCAGATAGCCGGCAAATGCCGACCGCGCCAGATCAAGAAATGCGCGGCTGTTTTCCTGAAGGGCCTGGCGCGCCAGCGTCTGGTAGTCGCTGAGGATGCCGCTGCTGGCTTCCGACAAAAGATCGCGTTTTTCCTGCATCGCACGGCGCGCATGGTCCAGTTCCGCCTCAAACCGCGCCAGCTGCGCCGTAAGCTCCGCGATATGTTCGCTGCTCTTCAACCGGGCGGCAAACCAGCCGATCAGGAGGCCGCATGCCGCGCCGGTTGCAAAAAGAGCCATATATGCTGTTTGGACGGTCACCTTTTTGTCGAAACATCTCTCATGACCGCGGCACTTCACGCTCAAAGGTGCCACTTTTGCCGCCGGATTTTTGCAGGAGGCCGATGTCCGAAATTTCCATCGCCCGGTCGTAGGACTTGCACATATCGTAAATGGTCAGCGCCGCCACGGAAACCGCGGTCAGGGCCTCCATTTCGACACCAGTACGGTGAAAGATGCGCACCTGCGCCCGGATGCCGATGGCATGGCGCTGCTCGTCCGGGAAAAAGTCCACCTGCACGTGGCTGATGTTCAGCGGGTGGCACATGGGAATCAGTTCGGCGGTACGTTTGGCGGCCATGATGCCGGCGATGCGCGCCGTCTCCAGGACGTTGCCCTTTTTGATCCCCTGTTGCTGGATCTTTTCGAAGGTGGCGCGCTGCATGCGCACCACCCCCCGGGCAACCGCCCGGCGGTCACTGGGCGCTTTGGCGGTGACATCCACCATGCGCACCCGCCCGGCGTCGTCGATGTGCGTGAAAGAAGGCATGCGGCGGTATCCTTTACTCAAAAAACTCGGTTTTGCGGGTGACGGTGTTCTTGATGGCGTCCAGCGTATCCTGCAGCACGGCGATGACCGTTTCACGGATGTCACCGGCGACCGCCAGCAGCATGACATCGTCTCCCACGGCCAGGTCGACATCTTCGGCAATTTCAACCAGGACTGCGACAATACCGGGGCGTTTTCTGGCCTGGGCGATGATCTGCGCCAGGCGGGTGTGATCCACGGCCACCCGCAGGCCGTGCACCCGCCGGCCGTCACGCGAAGTGGCGCGCACCACACCGTTATGGCACAGAATCATACCCACCTCGGCAAAACGCGGGTGACTCCGGATGCGTGCGATCAGGGCGTTTGCATTCACGGCGTTGTCTCCGTCTCACCGGCTTCTGCGGCCGCGAGCATCTGTTCGGCCGCATCCAGGTCCGCCGGCGTGTTGATGTTGAAAAAAGAGCGCAGCAGCGGATCTTTTTGCCGCAGCAGCGTTTCGGGCAGAAATTTGGTCCGCCGGGGTTTAAAGGTCCGTTGAATTTTCAGTTTATCCTGCCACAGGTTCTGCTCGACGGCGTGCAGGCAGCGGGTGGCATAGGCGGCACACAGTGGTTCGCGACCCTTGGTGGTCTCGGGCATGATGGCATCGAAACGCGCATCGATGGCATCTACAACGGAGGCAACCAGCGCCGGCTGCAGAAAGGGTGTATCACAGGCCACCACGAAAACGTAGGGATTGGCGGCATAAAACAGTGCCGTATGGATTCCGGTCAGCGACGATCGCATGGAAAACAGGTCACTGACGATATTCAGGTCCCACGCCAGGTAGGCCGCCGGATTGTTGGTCACCAGGATCAAGTCTGAAAACAGCGGCCGGCAGACTGTGTAGATGCGGTCGATCAGCGGACGTCCGCCCACTTTCACAAAAGCCTTTTCCCGTCCGCCGAAGCGGCTGTTCATCCCGCCGGCCAGAATTGCACCGCTGCAGGGGATCTTCATTTCAGCGCCTTACCCCGAAGTTTCGATTGCATGCCCTCAAGGTATGCAAAACGGCCGTCAAAATCAAGGCAATTCCGGCAAAACGCCTTGATCTTTGGCCGGCGGGTATGTAAGGAATCGAAAAGAGGGGGCGACTTAAAAACAGCGCAGGCGTACAGAAAATCAGTGCAGCCGCCGCCTGCGGCCGGGTTGCACACAGAAACAGTCGGACGAAAGAGACATGGGCACGAAAACACACAAAGCCAACGCACCACGGCACATCAAGGTCGGTATTATCAGCGTCTCAACGACCCGCAGCCTGGCCGACGACAAGAGCGGGCAGTGGATCGCCAAGCGGGCCGCCAAGGAGGGGCACCGCGTCGTCAGCCATGTGGTGGTCCCCGATGCGGTGGAGGCCGTGCGGCAGGCACTTTCCGAGGCCATGGATCAGTCCGGCGCCCAAGCCGTGCTGCTGACCGGTGGCACCGGAATCAGCGCCCGGGATGTCACCATCGAAGCCGTCCGCCCCATGTTCGACAAAGAGCTTTCGGCTTTCGCTTTCCTGTTCGCACAACTCAGTTTTGAACAGATCGACTCGGCTGCCATGCTCTCGCGCGCCGCCGCCGGCATTATCGGCCTCAGCGCGGTTTTCTGTATGCCCGGCAGCCTGAAGGCCTGCAAACTGGCCTGCAAGGCGCTGATTTTCCCCGAATTAGGGCACATCCTGGGGCATGTCCTGAAGGGCTGAGACCAGCACCGCCGCCGTTGCACCCAAAGGCACACGTCTTATCTTATGGACAGAAAGCGTCGCTGGTGTGGTCAACCGCCGGCGGGGTTTCCATGAACGTTCCGACGCATACTTTTCATGAGGAGGCACTATGAACAGCAACGACACGGCGTCACTGCGGCACCACCTGGTTGCGGTCAAAGAGGGAAAACGCAGCTTTGAAAATGCCTATCAGGGTGTTGCCCGCATGATTCTGGGAGATGAAATCCGCAAGGTGGTCGTAAACGGCAAAACCACCTATGATTTTCACCTGTTCCGCACGGGCCCCAAGCATGTCATCGGGATGTACGACGAAATCAACAGCTTCGTCTCCTTCGTGAAAGATGCCTCTGAGGGCGGATCTTCCAAAGAAATGGCCTACGTCCTGGTAGGCGAACCCGGCAACGGCAAGACTTTTTTCGTCGACTACCTGTGCGGTAAGTACCGCCAGTTTCTGAGCCACGACCAAAACCGCAAATACACCTTTCGTTTTATCCATCTCGACCGGCTCGAGGGTTACGGCCGTATCAAAACCATCGAGTCGCAGACTTACGAAGACCCCATGATCCTGGGCATGAATCTCTTTGAAACGGAAGATGAAAACAAGGCCTATCTGGCCAGCCAGATCCGCTTCGACGACCAGTTGATCGAAAAGGTTTACGAAAATTACCGCCCGCTGGGCGCCTGCAGCGGATACATCTGGAATGAAATCCGCAACTTCGCTGGCGGCGATATCAACGAGATGCTCAAGTTCATCGAGGTGGTGCCGGTGCCGCTCATCGAAAGCCTGGGAACGATTACCGGCAAGTATCCCGCCAAGGACAAGATCACCTCTTCCGCCGTTGACCTGCTGGGGGAAGAATCCATCCAGCGACTTTTGCACATCAGTGACACCAACAACCCCTACCGCTTCGACCTGCGGCGCGGCGCCTTGGCACGTGTGGCCGGCGGGGGAATTCATTTCGTCGACGAAATATTCAAAAACAAGAAAGACCTGGTGCAGGTGTACCTGGGGGTCATTCAAAACCGTACCATCGAAATCGACGGATTCAAGTGGCCCATCGACACGTTGATCGTGGCCACCAGCAACAACTCGGAGTTCAACCACTTCCTGGCCGAAAGGGAAGAGGCGCCCATCGTGGACCGCTGCAGGCTCTGCTACGTCTCCCACAACACCAACTACAAATTGCAGGAGGAACTCACCACCTATGCCATCGGCAGCGAAGCCAAGACGACGCTCGAAAAGGAAGCGTTGCACCAGGACCCCAATCTGAACTACGCGGCTTCGGTGGCCGTGGTGCTCACGCGGCTGCCGCGCTCCGAAAAACTCACGCCGGTGGAAACCATGAAACTGTCAGCCGGTGAAGTGGCCGGTGAAAAGAGCATCAAGACCCTGGCCGAAGTCATCGACATGCTCAACCAGGATCCCAACATCACCAAGCGCTTCGGCCAGAAGGGACTGGGTCAGCGCAACCTGGGGCGCGCCATCCAGCTCTTGGGCGAAAGCTCCGAGACCAACGAAGGCCAGTGCATGTTCGCCTACGACGTATTCAAGGCCCTGGAGCGGGTGACGCTGGACTACGTCACCGACGCCAACGACCGCGCCAAGTACCTGGAAGACATCAAACTGGCCAAAGGGCTCTACCGGGAACGCATCATGACCGAAATGTTCAATGCCTACATGGACGAACCGCTGGCCATCAAGAAAGACGTCATGAGCTACGTCAACATGATTATCGGCATCGACGCCGAGAACCTGGGCCCCGACAAGATGTGGAAGTACAAAGACCCCCAAACCCAGGAGCTGCGGGCGCTGAAAATCGACGAACGCTACATCAACAGCGTGGAAGAGCGCCTGGGCTTGAAGACCGAAGAGCAGCGCGAAACCTTCCGTACATCGATCCGCAAAATCTACGGCCAGAAGATCTCGGTGGACCCCAATTACGATTTCATGGACAACCTTGAACTGGTCAAGGCGGTCACCGATGTGCGCCTGAAATCCGACATCGCCGGCGCCGGCAGCCTGATCGGCGCACTGGCCAACCGCACCAACGAGGAGAACCAGAAGCTTTACGACCGCATGGTCGACACCATGCTGCACAAGCTCAGCTACTGCAAGACCTGTGCCCAGAAGACCATCGAGTACTTCTGCACCCAGGAAGACGAAACCTGATCCTGCCGCCGCGGCGAAACCGTGCGGAAGCCCGTAAAGAGGCCTTTGGCAGGGAAAGGAGAACGGCCATGGACGCCAAGCTGGAGAAGCTCTACCGCAAGCTTGAGGACGACGGCCTGTCAGCCGAACAGGAGGAAAAGATTCTCTCCGAGCTCCGTGCTGCCGGCGGCCACGGCGTTGCCGGGGACAAATGTGCGCCGGAACCATCCGGACAGCGGGCAGCCACCGCCCCTGCAAGCATCTACGATTACCACGATCTGACGGTACTGCAGGGCATCGCGGCGCTGGAGAGCACCTATACGGCCCGCATCCGCTCCATCGATGAACTGCTGGAACGTGACCGGCAGCGTGAAAAGGACGGCTTTCCGCGCAAGATCCGGGTGGGCAAACTGATCAAGCCGGGACGCGGCGGCCGGGACAAGGTGGTGGTCGTACCAACCACGGTGGAGGAAAAATTCATCCACGACAACACCTTCCGCGAATCATCCGGAGAAGGGCAGGCCGGCGGCTCCGGCCAAGGCGAGGAAGGCGAGGTCATCGGCGAACAGCCGGTGCGTGAAGCCGAGGGTACCGGTGCCGGCGGTCCGGGTCAGGGCGAAGATGGGCAGCACGAACTGGAATCCAATGCCTACGACCTGGGAAAGATCCTGACGGAAAAATTCGAGCTGCCCAACCTCCAGGACAAGGGCAAGAAGCGCTCCCTGACCCACTACACCTATGACCTCACCGACAGGAACCGCGGTTTCGGACAGTTTCTGGACAAGAAAGCCACCTTGCGCCAGATCGTCGAAACCAACATCACGCTGGGCAACCTTCCTGACCCGTCCAACATCGACCCCTCCAAATTCTTGATCGCACCTTCGGACCGGATCTACCGCATTCTGTCGCGCGAACGCGACTACGAATCCCAGGCGTTGGTCTTCTTCCTGCGGGATTACTCCGGTTCCATGGCCGGCAGGGCCACCGAACTGGTGGTCTCGCAGCACGTGCTGATATACAGCTGGCTGCTCTACCAGTACGACAAACAGGTGGAGACCCGCTTCATCCTGCACGACACCGATGCCAAGGAGGTGGTGGATTTTTACACCTATTACAACTCCCGGGTGGCCGGCGGCACCCAGGTCTTCAGTGCCTACCGCCTGGTCAACGAAATCGTCGAAAAGGAAAGCCTGGCCCAGGACTACAACATCTATGTTTTTCACGGCACCGACGGCGATGACTGGGACACACGCGGCGACAAGGCGCTGCCGGAACTCGAAAAAATGCTCACCTTCAGCAACCGCGTGGGTATCACCATCGCCTCTGCCGGCGGCAAACAGAGCGAAGTGGAAAAATATATCAAAAAATCGGGATGGATCGATGAAAAACCCGACCTGCTGCGGATGGACGTCATTGAACAGGATGCCGATGAATCGCGCCTGATCCAGGGCATCAAGCACCTGATTTCAGAAAAAGTTGAAGCCTGAGGTTTTGGCGATTTATCGCACCGGCATGTACGCGGCGAGGTGACGCTCATGGAACTGATTGACCAGCATACCAAAAGGATTATGCAGGGCTGCAAGCGGCGGGCCCGTGATGCCGGATTGCGTTTCGAAGACGAAACCCTGGAGTATATCGTCTCCAACCGGGACCTGCTGGAATTGTCCCCCAAGGTGATGATCCCGACACTGTATGACTACTGGGTGCACGACGTAGAAGTCCTCAAGGGCAAGGGCAAGTATGAACTTTACCCGGGCAACCCCTTCGAAACCGTGATCAACACACGGCCGGCGGTATCCTTTTACAACGACAACAACCCTGACTGGCTCAACGTGATGATTTTCTACCACGTGCTGGGACACATCGACTTTTTCCAGAACAATTTGTTTTTCCGCCATACCTGGGATTACGACTTCAACGGACAGGCCCTGGCCGACAAACGCCTGATCGCGGCCTTGCGCTCGGAGAAGGGCCGCTGGGTGGATTACATCATCGAATTTGCCCGCGGCATCGACAACCTGGTGGGGTTTCACCACGAACTCTACCGCCTGGACCGCACACCGCTGGCCGACTTTTCCAGCCGCGTCAACTACTACTTCGATGTTTTTCTGCAGCAGGAGAAAAAAGTCTCCACCACCCGTTATGTGCAGGAGATCAAGCGCTACAACGACTGCCTGCAGCAGTTCGGCGACCAGGGTGAGCAGACTTTTTTTGCAGACATCATCCGCGACTACCCGGAATTCGACGCCCTCTACCGCAGAAATCGCGAAACCCGTCACGTCCACATGCCTGACCTGATGCAGTACCTGCTCGAACATTCCGAAATGCTCAATCGCGAAGAGAACAAGTGGATGCAAACCGTGCTGCAGGTGGTGCGCAACACGTCGCTTTTCTTCCAGCCGCAGATTCGGACCAAGATCATGAACGAGGGCTGGGCCAGCTACTGGCACGAAACCCTCTTTCTACAGGACAACCGCATCAACGGGCACGAAGTCGATTTCGCACGCGTCAACGCCAGTGTCACCGCCATGCCGCGGGTGGGGCTGAATCCTTACGCCCTGGGCATGCGCCTGTTCTATGCCATTGAGCAAATGGCCGATCAGGGCCGGCTCTCCATCGAATTCCAGCGCATTCTGGATGCGGACCAGCGCCGGCGTTTCGACCGCGCCACCGGCAGGGGGCGTTCATATATCTTCAGCATCCGCGAAAACTTCTGCGACTTCCTGTTCATCAAGAACTTTGTGGACCAGGACTTTGTCACCGCCAATAACCTCTTCGTGGCCGGTCGCCGCCTCAACCGCGACCGCATGGTGTGGGAGTTCTACGTCAAGAGCCGCAAGGCCGACGACTATCGCCAGATGGTGCTCGACAGCCTCTACCACCCGCCGGTCATCGAGGTGGATGAAGAACAGGGCCAAGACGGAGAACTTTACCTGGTACACCGTTTCGAGGAAAAGCCGCTGGTACAGGAGTTTATCGCCAACACCATGCTGGGCATCGAGTTTCTCTGGGGCGCACCGGTGCACCTGGAAACCAGCGAGGTGGTCAGTATCGGCGCACCGGAGGGAAAGGACTTGCCTGCCGGCACAGCAGCCACGGATGCCCAGGAAAATGTGGGCAGCGTCACCTGGCAACGCGTGCGGTACACCATGAGGGACCGTAAACTGAGCAAGAAAACTCTCTGATTGGCGGGAATGCCTGCCGGCTTGTTCGAGCACACCGGCAGGCCCGGGGCGTTTCCCGGGAAAGGCGCAGCATGGAAAAGATCAAAAAGGCTCTGGAGCATCTGACGCAGGACATCAGCAACCGCGATCAGTACACCGCCATGCCCTTCGAGGACTACCTCGACCTGCTCGTGAAAAAGCCCAAGCCCCTGATCCGCAACATTTTCCAGCTGTTTCACGACATGATCAAACACTATGTGGGAACGGGAACCGAAGAATATCCCGACGACCCCGAATCCATCCATTTCGTATGCTACGACTGCGACCGGCTGTTTGTGGAGGGCGCGGACCATCCGTTTTTCGCCGACCGCATCTTCGCCAACCGCTTGATCAACATGGCTGAATCCCTGGAGCGCAGCGCCCAGCAGAACAAAATTTATGTCTTCGAGGGTCCCCCGGGATGCGGCAAAAGCACCTTTTTAAACAACCTGCTGATGAGGTTTGCCGAATACGCCAACTCTGAAGCCGGCATGCGCTACGAAACGGTCTGGCGCCTGGATCGGGATATCCTGGGATCCTTTGGCCGCCGCCAGATCAACCCGCTGGTTCAAAAGCTCGCCAGGCTGCTGGACGCCAACGGGCAGGAAGAGCCGGTGGGCTTTGACGACGAACCGGCGGGGCCGTTTTTCAGTGATTTACTGGAAATTCCCTGTCCCAGCCACGACAACCCGATTCTGATGATCCCCAAGGCCTATCGCCGGGATTTCTTCGATCAGCTGTTCGAAAACAACGAATTCAAGTGGCAGCTTTCCGACAGCAAGGAGTACGAGTGGGTTTTCCGGGACAATCCCTGCACCATCTGCAGTTCACTGTACGATGCCCTGCTGACGCGGCTCCACCAGCCGCGTAAAATTTTCAAAATGATCTATGTACGGCCATACGCCTTCAACCGGCGGCTGGGGGAAGGTATCAGCGTCTTCAATCCTGGCGACCGCCCGCTGCGCCAGAGCGTGATGTCCAATCCCATGTTGCAGCGCAGCATCAACACCATCTTAAACAACAGCAATCTGGTGAAATACATCTTTTCCGAATACGCCAAGACCAACGATGGCGTTTACGCGCTGATGGACATCAAATCCCACAACAAGGAGCGTTTCGTCGAACTGCACAACATCATCAGCGAAGGCGTGCACAAGGTCGAGGATATCGAGGAAAATGTCAAGTCGCTGCTGCTGGCCGTCATGAATCCCGAAGACAAGCGCAATGTCGAAATTTTCAAATCCTTTTCCGACCGCATCGAAACCATCACCATCCCCTATGTCATGGATGTCCAAACCGAGGTGGAGATCTACCGCAATATTTTCGGGCGCCACATCGAGGAAAACTTCCTGCCGCGCGTGCTGCGCAACTTCGCCCGCGTCATCATCTCCTCGCGTTTGAATCCCGCCTCCGTGGCCATGCGTGAATGGATTCCGGAACCCCGCAAGTACCAACTATACTGCGACAAGGACCTGCTGCTGCTGAAAATGGAAATCTACACCGGCGTCATTCCCAGCTGGCTCTCGGAGGAAGACCGTAAGCGGCTGACCGCCAAACTGCGGCGCAAGATCCTGGCCGAGTCGGAAAACGAGGGCAAACGGGGCATCTCGGGCCGCGACTCCATCCGTATCTTCAACAAATTCTACTCCATTTACAGCCGCGAAGACAAGCTCATTGACATGACCGATCTTTTTACTTTTTTCGAAAGATTCATCGGAGAGCACAAAGGGTCCATCCCGGAAGGATTTTTGGAGTCTTTGCAGCGCATGTACAACTACACGATCCTGCAGGAAGTCAAGGAATCCCTTTACTACTACAACGAAGAGCAGATTTCCAGGGACATCCGGAACTACCTGTTTGCCATCAATTTCGAAATCGGATCGGTGGAGACCAGCCGTTTTACCGGTGAAAAGCTTGAAATCAGCGAGGAATTTTTAGACAGCATGGAAAGCCGGCTGCTGGGCGCGACGGCCGGCAAAGAAAGGCGCCGCGCTTTCCGGCGTGACACCCAGCGCGAATACACAGCAGAAACGCTGCCTCAGGAAATCATCATTGAAGAAAAGGACGTGACCGCCACACGCCTCTACCAGTCGCTTTACGAACGCTACGTGTACAACCTCAAGGAAAAAGTGTTGGATCCTTTCCTGGAAAACGAAAACTTCCGGCGCGCCATCAAGGACTACGGCCAAGAAGACTTCAAAACCTACGACAAACGCATCAGAGATGATGTCAATTTCCTCATCGACAACCTGATCAGCAAGTACAAATATTCCCAGCGAGGTGCCAAGGAAGTGTGCATCTACGTCATTGACAAAAAGCTGGCCGAGGAGTTTGCGGCTGCCTGATCGGTCCGACAGCGGGAATCTTTAAGCTTGACAGAAAGCGGCCCACCGTGTTGTAGTGCTCTCACAAACAATGCATACGTTTCCTGGGGTGGCCTGTCAGCCTGAGAGCATACCCGTCGAACCTGATCCGGATAATGCCGGCGCAGGGAGAAAACGAGCAAGTACCGTGCGTGATTGCCAAGGCCGCTTCCCCTGGGGAAACGGCCTTTTGATTGCAAAGGGGGAGGAAGCATGCCGAATATGGGTGCCAGAGCCGCCCGCAACCTGGTGGCCGTGAAAGAAAAAAACCCGCTCATCCACAATATCACCAATTTTGTGGTCATGAACACCACGGCCAATGCCTTGCTGGCCATGGGGGCTGCACCGGTGATGGCGCATTGTGAAAAAGAGGTTGAAGAAATGGTCGCCCTGGCCGGTGCCCTGGTATTGAACATCGGCACTTTGAATGAGGACTGGGTGGCCGCCATGATTGCCGCTGGCAGAAGGGCCAACGCGCTGAATACACCGGTGGTGCTCGATCCGGTGGGCGTCGGTGCCACGGCCTTTCGCACCGCTTCCGCCAGAAAACTCCTCGACACTCTGGACATCCGGGTGGTCCGCGGCAATGCTTCCGAAATCCTGGCGCTGCGCAGTGGCTCGTCCGGGGCCAGAGGTGTGGACAGCCGACACGCGGTGGAGGAAGCCGTCGACACAGCCGGCATCCTGGCGCGCCGGTTGGGCGTGACACTGGCCGTCACCGGACCGGTGGACCTGGTGACCGACGGTGCCCAGACCCTGCGGGTGGCCAACGGCTGTGCCCTCATGGCCCGTGTCACCGGTACCGGCTGTACCGCCTCGGCTGTTGTAGGAGCCTTTTTGGCGGTGGACGACGATCCCGTCGCCGCCACAGCCACGGCATTGGCTTTTTTCGGCCTGGCCGGCCAGAAAGCCGCCTATAAAGCGGCCGCGCCGGGCAGCTTCCAGGTTGCCCTGCTCGATGCGCTCTACAGCCTGACGCCGCAGGAACTGGAAGCCGGCGCCCAAATCGCGCCAATCGAAACATAGGCGCATCCTCCCAAACTCAGGCAGGCTGTTGCCGGACAGCACGATATGCAATCCGTTTCCATCGATTACTCACGCTACCTGGTGACCGACCGCGGCCGGTCCACCCTGGAAAGCGTTCAAGCGGCCGTGCCCGGCGGTGTCAGCTGTGTGCAATTGCGTGAAAAGACGGCCGGCACCCGTGAATTCGTCGCCGAAGCCCGATCCATCCAGGCATTTTTGAAAGCGCACCGGGTGCCGCTGATCATCAACGACCGTCTGGATGTGGCCCTGGCCGTGGTGTCCGCCATCGCGGCGGCAGACGATTCCCGGAAGGCCGCCGCGGACCTCCGGAAAACCATCCGCCGGGCCGGGGAGATGCACCCATGACGCTGGCAGACATCGGTGAGTTTGGTTTCATCGACAGGATCCGACAAGGCTGCTTGATTCGGCCGCAATCCGTGATCAGGGCCATCGGCGATGATGCCGCCGCCTACGAACCGGCGGTCGGGGAGCTGGTCCTGGTGACAACGGACCTGCTGGTGGAGCGTGTGCACTTTCTCAAGGCCGCCACCAGTGGTTTCAACCTGGGACACAAGGCGCTGGCCGTCAACCTGAGCGACATCGCCGCCATGGGTGGTACCGCCCGCCAGGCCTTTGTGGGTATTGCCGTCCCCGAAAGCTGCAGCCTCGCTTACCTGGAAGATTTTTATCGGGGCATGCAGTCACTGGCCGGCGAATATGGCGTCAACATCCTGGGCGGTGACACCACCGCATCCAAAAGCGATCTCGCCATCAGCATCACCGTCACCGGGTCGGTGCCCGCCGCTCAGATGCTCTGCCGCGACGGTGCCCGTCCGGGTGACCATATCTGCGTAAGCGGCTTTCTGGGAGACAGTCGGGCCGGATTGCATCTGATTTTAAACCACATCACGCCCGAAACGCCTGCCTTTAGAAATCTTTTCCAGGCGCACGTGCTGCCAAGGCCCTGCCTTGCGGAGGGCCGCTTCCTGGCCTGCAGCGGCGCCGTCAGCGCCGCCATCGACGTCAGTGACGGCTTGAGCGCCGACTTGTGGCAAATTGCGCGCTCCAGCCGTGTGGGCGCCTGCCTGCACGCCGATCGCATACCGCTTTCAAAAGACCTGCACCGTTTCTGCAACCATTTCGGCTATGACGCGCTGGAGTACGCCTTGGCCGGCGGAGAGGATTACACCCTCCTGTTTACGGTGGAACCGACCCATTTTCAGGCCGTCGAGCAGGGCTTCAGCGAACAGTTCGGCAACCCCCTGCACGTCATCGGCCAGATCACGGACAGCGGCAAACTGGAAATCGAAAGCGCCGGTGGCCGCCGCACCCCGCTTACCCCCAGCGGCTGGAATCATTTCAAACCCGGATAGACTTTCGCACCAACCGGGCGGTATCTTGTCGTCCGTAGATGGAGGGCCCGTTACCTATCGAGAAGAGACCGCGCACGCGTTCACGAAACTTCGCAAAAAAACGCGGGTTTCTGCAGGCCCACCACTTTTTCGTTGCCATTTCCTACAAAAATGTATAGTTTAGGGGAAAAGTCGGCCTATGTTCCCAAAGGCTTCTTTAACGGTCCGGTTTCGGGCATATAACTTTTTCACACACGATGTGTATTCTGCTAAACGTCTATGGCCATGAAACGCATTCAGGAAATCACGCTTCTGTATCAGATCAGCAAAGCCCTCAACGAGCACCTCGATCTGCGCAAATCGCTGTTCCAGGTGCTCGATATTCTGTCTTCTTCCATGAACATGGTGCGCGGCACCGTCACCCTGCTGGACCCGGTGCACAACGAGATCAACATCGAGGTGGCGCACGGCATATCTTCCAGTGCCATGAAAAGCGTCAAGTACAAGCTCGGCGAGGGCATCACCGGCCGGGTCATCGAAACCGGAAAGGCTGTGACCATCCCCAAAATCAGCGAAGAGCCACTCTTTCTGAATCGCACGGCCTCGCGCAAAAAACGCCGCGATCAGGACCATTCTTTCATCTGCGTACCGGTTAAAAAGGGCGGCCTGGTCATCGGCGCATTGAGCGTCGACCGCCCCCTGGACGAATCCTACAGTCTGCAGGACAGCGAAAAGCTGCTCTCGGTGGTGGCCACCATGATTGCCCGCCACGTCAGCAACCTGGAAACCATCCGCATCGAAAAAGAGCGCCTGCGCGAAGAAAACCGGCGCCTGCGCGGCGAGCTCGAAAACCGGTACAGCATCAACAACATCGTGGGAAACAGCAACAAGATGCGTGAAGTCTACCAGATGATTTCCCAGGTGTGCCGCAGCAACGCGACGGTGCTGGTCCGCGGCGAGAGCGGCACCGGCAAGGAGCTGGTCGCCAATTCCATCCACTACAACAGCCGGCGTGCCAAGAAGCCCTTTATCAAGGTCAACTGCGCCTCGCTGCCCGCCAACCTCATCGAAAGCGAACTGTTCGGCCATGAAATCGGCGCCTTTACCGGCGCGGTGCGGCAGAAAATCGGGAAATTCGAACTGGCGCACAAGGGCACCATCTTTCTGGATGAAATCGGATCCATCGGCCTCGACGTGCAGGTGAATCTGCTGCGCGTGCTGCAGGAAAAGGCCTTCGAAAGGGTGGGCGGCCACCGCACCATCAAGGTGGACGTGCGCATCATCGCGGCCACCAACAAGAACCTGGAGCGGGCCGTTGCAGACGAGACGTTCCGCGGCGATCTCTACTACCGCCTCAATGTATTCCCCATCTACATGCCGCCGCTCAGGGAGCGCAAAACCGATATCCTGCTGCTGGCCGATTATTTTTTAGAAAAATACGCCGCCGAAAACGGCAAGGCCATCCGGCGCTTCTCCACCCCGGCCATCGACATGCTCATGAACTACCACTGGCCGGGCAACGTGCGGGAGCTCGAAAACTGCATCGAACGGGCCGTGCTGCTCTGCGAAGAAGGGGTCATTCACAGCTACCACCTGCCGCCGACGCTGCAGACCGGAAACGAATCCGGCACCCTGCCGGTGCTTTCACTGGAGGATGCCGTCGCCAACCTGGAACGTGAGATGATCATCGACGCCCTGAAGAACACGCGCGGCAACGTGACCAAGGCCGCCGAACTGGTGCGCACCACGGTGCGCAAATTCGCCTACAAGGCGCGGCAGCACGGCGTCGACTATCGCCAGTACCGCTAGCCTGCCCGCGGTGCTCAGCGCGATTTGCCCACGCCCACGCGCGGGCACATGCCCACCACCGGGCAGCGGCTGCAAAAGGGCGAAATCGGCCGGCAGATGACCTGGCCAAAGGCCACCAGCAACGGATTGTAGGCTCGCCAGTAGCGCCGCGGCAGTTTTTCGCGTAGCGCAAATTCAGTGGCTTCGGGCGTGCGCGTGCGCACATAGCCGATGCGGTTGCTGATGCGGTGCACGTGCGTGTCCACGCAGACCGCGTCCTGCCCAAAGGCTTCGGACAGCACCAGGTTGGCGGTCTTGCGCCCCACACCCGGCAGTTCGAGCAGCTGTGCAAGATTGTCCGGCACCTGGCCGTCATGTTTTTCCAGCAGCATGCGGCTGATCTCGTGCAGCCGCCGGGCCTTGGTGGGCGCGAACCCCACCGGGTGAATGCACTGCCGGATGTCTGCCTGCGTCAGCGCCAGCATCGCCGGCGGCGTGCGCGCCGCCGCCAGCAGGCGCTGGGTGGCCACGGCGGTGACCTCGTCCTTGGTGCGCAGCGACAGCAGCGTGGAGACCAGAATCTCGAAAGGCGCAGCACCCCGTTTGGCGACCAGCGTCACCACCGGCGCCTGCCAGCCGGCCCGGTGCCGCTGCAAAGTTCTGATGAATCGTCCGATGTTCATTTGCAGATTCCCCATGGACCCGGATCTATGGCCGGAGCACATGCCGCAAGCCGTACGTACATTGGCATCCGCCATCGCCGAGTCAATACACTGACACCAGGTTCGTCACCACCATATATTGCTAAAAATGAGCAAATGGTATACATGCCAGAGTGATTTTTCCCACCGTAGCCTGCAAGGAGCAAAAAAATGCGTCTGATCGTGTCCGGATCGCTGGCCTACGACCGCATCATGGAATTTGAGGGAAAGTTCGAAGACCATATCCTGCCGGACAAGCTGCACATGCTCAACGTCAGCTTTCCCGTCAAGGGTGTGCGCGAACGCTTCGGCGGGACCGCCGGAAACATCGCCTACAACCTGGCGCTGCTGGGCAGAAAGCCCCTGATCGTGGCGTCCGCGGGCACCGATTTCGAGCGTTACCGCCGGCGGCTGGACGATCTCGGCCTGCCGCTGGAAGGCATCCGCCAGGTGCCGGAAGAACCCACCGCCTGTGCCTACATCGTCACCGACCGCAACAACAACCAGATCACGGCCTTCAACGCGGGCGCCATGCAGGTTGCCGCCGGATGTGCCTTCGCGCCCCCCCCGGATGCAGATACCCTGGCCATCGTCTCGCCGGGCAACCTGGACGACATGCTGGCCTGCAGCCGCTACTACAAAAAACACGCCATTGCCCATATCTTCGATCCCGGCCAGGCCATTCCGATTCTCAGCGCCGGGCATCTGAGGGAGCTGACCGACGGTGCGCGGCTGCTGATCTGCAACGCCTATGAACTCGGGATGATCCAGCAAAAAACCGGTCTCGACGAAGATGCGCTGCTGCAGCGCACGACCGCCCTCATTATCACCCGCGGCCAAGACGGTTCGGTGCTGCACAGCGGAAGCGGGGTGCATACCATCGGCACCGGGAAACCGCGCCGCGTGGCCGACCCCACCGGCGCCGGCGATGCCTACCGCGCCGGCCTGCTGGCCGGTCTTGCCCGGGAAAAATCCCTGCTCGAGTCCGCCTGCATGGGCGCCTGCTGCGCCAGCTTTGCCGTGGAAGAGACCGGCACCCAGGAACACCGTTTCTCTATCGAGGCATTCGAGGATCGCCTGCGGGATCATTTCGGCGTCTTTCTTTGATGCCCGGGCGCACATGGGCCGACGGCACAGCCGGTCCGCATGAAATCCCGGCTGTGCATGCGCAGGCCAATTGCATTCAAAACGCCGGCCGCACAGGATGGTGCCGGGTTAAAACTTTTTAAAAATCCTCGCCAGCGGCTGCCCGGGAGCCTTGATTTCCAGGTCATTGAAAAAACCGTACGGTGTCTGCACGGTTTCATAGCCGGCCTGCGCAAGCCTCGCACAGGCGTTTTCGATGAGGTTTCTGGCTGCGGCCGGATCGGCTTTTTCTGTGGCCAGGTGTGAAAAAGAGTGCAGCACCACCTGGCGGATGCCCCACTTGCGGGCCAGCCACTTGGCGTTTTTGACCAGTTTGGTTTCGGCGGCACTCCCCTTTTGCGTGTCACCCGGTTCAACGTGGACAAATGCCACCACCACCTTTTCATATACCGCCGCACGGGCCACGGGCGCATCTTCCAGGGTCTGAAGGGTGGGCTTCCAGGCAAACCGGTTGCAGTACCAGAACAATACACGCATGGCCTTTTCCTCCTTTTCTGCAGGATTTGGGCGCTCTTTGCAACCTGACACACGCTACACCGTGCGATGATCCTGACTGCAGTCGACAATTCTCTACCACCCCGCCCGCCGCTGTGTCCAGAGGAGATGGCGCCATACGCGCCGCTTCGGAATCGTGCTTGCCATGCAAAAACATCGGTATTACATTGCATGGTATGCTTTTCGCCACGACCGGACGTTCCGGTTTTTTACTCTGAAACCGTCAAGGAGGCTGCAATGAAAGACAATGCGCAGGCAATGGTTATGGCATCTTTTGCCGCCGATTCGCTGGCCCTGGGGGCGCACTGGATATACAACACCAATGTCATCGACCGCAAGGTCGGCCGCGTGGAAAAGCTGCTCAAACCCATCGTCAAATCCTGGCATCCGACAAAGGAGCGCGGTGAATTCACCCATTACGGCGATCAGACGCTGGTGCTGTTGGAATCTGTGGCTCGCAGGGGGCAATTCGACATTGATGATTTCGCCGCCGCCTGGCGCCGTTTTTTCAAAGACTACGACGGCTACATCGACAAATCCACCACCGCCACACTGGAAAACTTCGCCGCCGGCAAAGCTCCCCTGGAAGCCGGTGCCGATTCGGAGGAAACCGGTGCCACGGACCTGGGCGGTGCGGCCCGTATCGCCCCTTTGGGCTACCTTTACCGCAACGACCCGGACCGTTTTCTGGACGCCGCCCGCCGCCAGACGATCATGACCCACAACCACCCCGTCACCATTGCCAGTGCGCTGTTTTTCGCGCACGTCGCGATATCGGTCCTCGGCGGCGAATCGCCGGTGGCGGCGATCCGGACGGCTGCCGGACGGCCTTACGAAAATGCGCCGATAGCGGAATGGGTCAATCAGGGGCTGGACAGCATTGCCGACGACACGCGCAAAACCATCATCGAATTCGGCCAGATGTGTGAAATCGAGGCCTCTTTTCCAGCCACCATCCACCTGATTGCCAAGTACGAAAATGATCTGCGCGCAGCCCTGATTGAAAACGTCATGGCCGGGGGGGATTCGTCGGCGCGGGGGCTGATGACCGGCATGGTGCTGGGGGCCTACCTGGGCCCGGCGGCCATTCCCGGTGACTGGCTTGCAGACCTGAAGGCCCGCGGCCGCATCACCGCCCTGCTGGCTGAAATCGACCGCCAAGCCCAGCCGCCGGATGCATGACCTTGTTTCTGCAGGGCAATACTCTGCCCAATGGCGGCCGGCCTTATTCCACGGTTGAAAATTTACGCCAATCTGCTAATAGAAGCGTTTTGTGTGCAATTGATCCCGGATCCGGCGCATGCCGCGTGCGGTTGCCCCGCCGCGATGCGCTTTTACGTATTGTGCAGCTACGAACTGCCAGCATGGTAAGAACCGTATGGCGCTCCCCCGTTTCGAACGGCCCAAATCGCTGAAAGACGCCTACGAACGCTTTCTCAAAATCCACGGCCACCCACGTGAAATTGCGCTGGGTTTCGCTCTGGGGCTCTTTGTGGGAATGACACCTTTCATGGGGTTTCAGATGCTGATCGCCGTCTTTTTTGCCACGCTCTTTAAGGCCAACAAGATTTCAGCCGCCGCCGCCGTCTGGATTTCCAACCCCCTGACGGCGCCGGTGCTCTACAGCATCACCTACCTTACCGGCGCCAAAATCTGCGGCTTTTCCAAAATAAATACGCCCCCGCCTTACCTTGACACTTCTACGCTCTGGGCGCTGCTTCAGAGAACACCCCACGTGCTGACCATGATGATTGTGGGCGGTGTCGTTCTGGGCCTGCCCCTGGCCATTGCCGGCTATTTTTTTTCCTATCAGGCTGTCAGCAAATACCAGCTGGAAATCAAGCAGAAGCTGCGCCGCAAAAAGCACAAAAAGAAAACCTGATCTGCGGTTCACGCCCAATGCAGCGGCAGGCCCTAACGCCGCCGCTGGTACTTCCTGACCGCCCGTCGGTGGGCCTCCAGGCTGGCGGAAAACTGGTGGGTACCGTCGCGCCTGGCGACAAAGTACAAAAAGCGCGTGTCAGCCGGGTACAAGGCGGCCTTTAGAGCCGCCGCCCCCGGGTTGGCGATGGGCCCGGCCGGCAGCCCCCTGCGGCGGTAGGTATTGTAAGGCGTGGGGGTGTCCAGGTCCTTGCGCGTCAGGTTGCCGTTAAAATCCCGGATGCCGTAGATGACCGTGGGGTCGCTCTCCAGGCGCATGTGCCGTTTCATCCGGTTGTAAAAAACCGATGCGATCAGCGGCCGTTCGTCGGGGTCGGCGGTTTCCTTCTCGATCATCGACGCCAGGATGACCACCTGGTGCACCCCGAGTCCCATGGCTCCGGCGCGCGCCCTCCAGCGGGTATCGAAAGTTTCCCAGAAACGCGCGATCATGGTTTCAACGGCCGTTCGCGGTGCAACTCCCTTTTCAAAAAAATAAGTGTCCGGAAACAGGTAGCCTTCCGCTGTGGGGGCATCGATGCCCAAACGTTTCAATAGCGCCTTGTCCGCGGCGGCTTTCAGAAATGCCGCGGCCGATCCGATCCCGCTCTTTTCAAAGGCCCGCGCAATCTGGTATTGCGTGTAGCCCTCGGGAATGGTCAGTTTGTGGCGCAGCACTTTCCCGCGGGCCAGGGTATCGAGCAGCTCCCGGGGCCGCATGGCCGCCGACAGGCGGTACTCACCGGCCTGGATGCGGCGGTCGTAGCCGGCGATGCGCGCCAGCAGGCGTAAACGGAACGGACTGTCGACGATACCGTCGGCGTGCAGGGCGTCCAGCAGGGCCCGCAGGCTCTGGCCCGGCTTGACATCAACCACTTTTTCCACATTCCGCCTGCCGCAGGGGCGTGCCAGAAAGGCATGCACCTGGACCTTGAGGTAAACGCCGAGCCCCAGGAGCACGGCAAGCGCCAACAACAGAACCGGCCAGCCTTTTTTCACATGTCCTCCGCTCATCGCTTCCCCAGGCGGGTACAGCCGCCTGCACCCGACTATGCCAGAGCCCCGGCGGCTTGTCAAAGCCCGGCCGATCCGCCGGGGGATGTTCCAAAGCAAGGTCCCCGAATTCCCTTGACTTTCAATATCAAAGCCAATAAAGCCTGAATGCATGATACCCCGGATGTTGGGAGGAAGATTGCATGGCCAAACCAAAACTGAAAGCACACCATATCATTCGCGAGTGGTGCAAGGGCTGCGGCATCTGCGTCCACTTTTGCCCCACCAATGTCCTTGAACTCGATTCCGAGGACAAGGTGACCGTGGCAAGAGCCCAGGATTGTATCTGCTGCCTGCAGTGTGAGCTGCGCTGCCCCGATCTTGCAATCGAAGTGGAAACCCAAACAGAGTGAAACCATGGCTAAACAGATAAAATTTGTGCAGGGGAATGAAGCGTGCGTCGAAGCGGCGATTTACGCCGGACTGGATTTTTTTGCCGGCTACCCGATCACTCCTTCGACCGAAATCGCCGAACTGCTGTCACAGCGCCTGCCCCGCAAGGGTGGCAAGTTCATCCAGATGGAAGATGAAATCGCGTCGATCTGTGCCATCATCGGGGCCTCTCTGACCGGGCACAAGGTGATGACCGCCACCAGCGGTCCCGGATTTTCGCTGATGCAGGAAGGGCTGGGATACGCCATCATGGCGGAAATCCCCTGTGTAATCGTCAACGTTCAGCGGGGCGGCCCATCCACCGGCCTGCCGACCCACGGTAGCCAGGGAGATGTTTACCAGGCCCGCTGGGGGACCCACGGAGACCACGCCATCATTGCCATGACGGCCTCCAGCCACCAGGACCTCTTCCAGATCACGGTAGAGGCCTTCAACTTGGCCGAAACCTATCGCACGCCGGTTATCCTGCTCTTTGACGAAGGCATCGGGCACATGCGCGAGCGCCTGGTGCTGCCGGAAAAGGGGGAAATTCCGCTGGTCGAACGGTTGCGCACGGCGGTAAAGGGCGGCGTTGATTTTCATCCCTATCTGCCGCGTGAGGACGGCCGGCTGCCCATGGCGGATTTCGGCGGCATTCACCGCTATAATGTTACCGGCCTGTACCACGACATGTGGGGCTTTCCATCGGACAGCCCCCCCATTGTACACGGCCTGATCCGGCACCTGGTGGATAAGATCCACAACAACGTCAACCACATCGCCAGATATAAGGAATACCACCTGGAAGATGCTGACAACATATTCATCTCCTACGGATCGGCTGCGCGTTCGGCGCTGCATGTGGTTAAGAGCCAGCGCAAAAAAGGCGAACGCCTGGGGCTGCTCGAACTCCAGACCCTGTGGCCCTTCCCCTACGACCTGGTCCGGGAAAAATGCGCCCGCGCACGCTTCGTTCTGGTCGTGGAAATGAACATGGGCCAGATCGTCCTCGAGGTCAAACGGGCCGTGGAAAAACCGGACCGGGTGGTTCTGGCAAACCGTGTCGACGGTGTTTTCATCACGGATGCCGACATCCGTAATACGCTGCGCATCATCGAGGGAAAGGGTGTATAGACATGGCGGTCAAGGATTACATCAGGGAGCGGTTTTTCCCGCACATGTGGTGCCCCGGCTGTGGACACGGCATCGTCTTGAACAGCATGCTGCGGGCCATCGACGCACTGGGCCTGAGTAAAAACGAAATCGTGATGGTATCCGGCATCGGCTGCTCTTCGCGCATATCCGGCTATGTTGATTTTCACAGCCTGCACACGCTGCACGGGCGCGCGCTGGCCTTTGCCACCGGCGTCAAGCTGAGCCGCCCGGAGCTCAACGTGATCGTCCCCATGGGCGACGGGGATGCCCTGGCCATCGGCGGCAACCATTTTATCCACGCCGCCCGGCGCAACATCGATTTGACGGCCGTGGTTATGAACAACCGCATCTACGGCATGACCGGCGGCCAGTATTCACCGCTCTCAGGTCAGGGCATCCTGGCCACCACCGCGCCTTACAGCAACATCGACAGCGACTTCGACGTGGTGGATCTGGCCTCGGCGGCGGGCGCAACCTTTGTGGCCCGTACGACCACCTATCATGCGCGCCAGATCACCGATCTGCTCAAGGCGGCCATCCTCCACGAAGGGTTTTCGGTGGTGGAGGTCATGTCCCAGTGCCCCACCTATTTCGGGCGCAAAAACCGCCTGGGAAGCGCCGTGGACATGGTGGAGCGCTTTAAAAAAATCACCACGCCCATCGGCTCCAAAGCCAAGCGTGAACATCCTGAACTGATCGAACGCGGCATCTTCGTACAGAAGGAGACGACGGAATACTGCAGCGCGTACGACGACGTCATCGAAAAAGCGATGAAAGGGAATTAGCCATGGAACGGTGCCGAATCGTATTCTCGGGCTCCGGCGGTCAGGGAGTCATCACCGCCTCCATTATCCTGGCCGAGGCCGCTGTGCTGTATGAAAACCTGAACGCCGTACAGTCGCAGACATACGGCCCCGAAGCCCGCGGCGGGGCGACACGTTCGGATGTCATTATCTCCGACTCCGAAATATACTTTCCCAAGGTTTTTCAGCCCAACGTGCTGATCTGCCTGACCCAGACCGCCTACAACAAATTCTATCCCATCATCCGTCCGGGAGGGCTGCTGCTCACCGACACCCGTTTCGTGAAAACCGAACGTAAAGTCGATGCCCGCCAGATTGAACTCCCCATGTACGTCCGTGTACTGGAAGAGATCGGCAAGCCGATCGTTTTTAACATCTGTATGCTGGGCGCGGTGCTGGGCCTGACGGAACTCATCTCGGAAACATCCGTCGAAAAGGTGCTGACCCGGCGCATCCCCTCCGGATTTCTCGACATCAATCGCAAGGCGCTCAAGCTGGGCATGGCGCTGGTACAGGAAAGCGTCGCGGCCTAACCGCTGCAAGATGCTGCCGCAGGAGACGCGGCCGGTTGCCTCACCCGGCTGTCGCCTTGTGGCGGGGGGTAAAAAAAATCTCGATTTCTACACGGCGGTTGAATCTGCGGGTTTTTTCGGACTGATTGGACTGCACCGGATTTGCCGGCCCGAGGCCGCGGGTTTTGATCCTGGCTGGATCTGTGCCCTTGCCCACCAGATAGCTTTTGACCATGTTGGCCCTGAATTCAGACAGCTTTTGATTGTAACTGTATACCCCTGATGAATCCGTGTAGCCCCTGATGGTGATCTCTGCCCGCGGGTAGCGCTGCATAAACGCCGAAAGCGTATCCAGCGATCTGAGCGTCGTGTCTTTCATCGCGTTGGAGTCGTATCCAAAGTACACGACCATTTTTTTTCTGCGCGCAAGTTCCTGAATACGCTTTTCCAGATCCGTGTCCACCGCAAGAGCAGCATCCCTGTGTAAAACCGGGCCCACGGGCGTTGCAGATTGCGCCCGGGGCGGCGCACTGCGCTGCCCGCCGCTGTCAGCAGGCTGGTTGCGTGAAATTTCCTGCCCCCCTGGCATGCCCGCCGCTGCATTCGAACCGGCGGGCTCAGCAGAAGTGGCCGCCCGCCGGCCAGCGCTTGTACTGCCGGCCGGATTTTCTCTGTTCGCAGAAGGCGTTTGCCCGCTCTCACGTCCGCCGCCGCCCGTCGCCTGGCTGCCTTCCAGATGGGTGGCGGCAGCGCCCCGCTGGGCTGCAGGAACCGCCGCCACGGGCGGATGGACTTCGGGCAGCTGCGTGGACACCTGCATTTCGCCGGTTGCAGCGGTTTTTGGGGTCCGTACGGCAGGGGCCTTGGCAATCATCGGCGCTTTTTGGTTTGGCAGGCGCCATCCCAGATAATATCCCATAAGGAGTACGCCGGCGGCCAGCAAGATGCCCAGCAGGCCCCACAGCCAGGCGGGGTGCCCCGCTTTTGCAGGCATCACGGCTGCATGTGCGGCAGCAGACGGCACCGGGGCGGATGCCGGCGGCCGTCGGCCCGAAGGCGACGGGCCGGATTGTGGACGCGGAGTCGGCGCAGGTGCGTCCGGGAGTGCTTGTTGTGGAGCCGGACTGCGACCCGGAATTTTCAGCTCCCGGGCACATTCGGATATAATGTCGGGGCCAATCTGATGGATGCCCTTGACGTATCCGGTTACCAGCGCATAGTCACACAGGACGTTAATCAGGCGGGGATACCCCCCGGAATGGATGGCAATGCGGCGAACGGCTTCGGGGGTAAACATGGATTTTGCCGCCTGGGCGACTTTCAGCCGGTGAGCAATATAGGCCGCCGTTTCCGCTGGCGCGAGAGGCGCGATGTTGTAGTTGATGGTAATCCGCTGGCGCAGCGCCCGGTTTTCCGTACGGCGCAGAATGTCGTTAAACTCGTTCTGACCGACAAAAAAGATGTTGATCAGCTTGGTTTCTTGTCTTTCAATGTTGGAGAGCAGGCGAATGGTTTCCAAACGCTGCTGCGTGAGCTGTTGGGCCTCGTCGATGATCAGCAGGACTTTTTTATGGCTGTCATGGGCGGCATTCAGGAAACGCTTGAAATGGATCAGGAACTCGCCCTTGGAGGAAAAGATCCTGTCCATATGAAAAGCATCGGCGATGAAATTGAACAGGTCGAGTTCTTCCAGACCGGGATCGGGGACTGCGGCCACGATCACCCGTTCATCGAGGCTTCTCAAAAGGGCATTGATCAGGGTGGTTTTGCCGGTTCCCACATCACCGGTCAAAAGCAGAAACCACTTGTTGTCCAGGATGCCGTACTTGAGTATGGACAAGGCTTCTTTGTGCTTTTCCCCCAGCCACAGGAACTTGGGGTCCGTGGTAATCTGGAAGGGTTTTTCTTTGAGTTGATAGTATTTGCAGTACATGACATGTCGCCGGCCGTAGATCACGGCACGTTGCGCAAAAATTCCAAATCCCGGGCCTGTGAGTTCTTGGTGCCAATGGCCAGTATTTCCACTCCCTGGTCCTTGCCTTTCCGGAAATACAGCCGGCCGTTATAGGCAAAAAGCACCTCAAAAAAGGTTCCCATGCCCTTTTTGCCAAACACCTTGCGTTTGATGGGAACGCTGTCCGGTTCCTCGTTCAGCTGATGGATAATCTCCTCGGCTTTGATCTGCATATCATCGGTGAGTTCCGCAAACCCTTCCACTGCACGCCGCCCGATGGTCAGATTTTTATAGAGCGCCTTGAAGCGTCTGGCCGCCGCATCGGAGGCCTTGGCTTTATGTTTTCCCCCGCGTTTGCGGCGCTTTTCATAGCTCTGGATTTTTGCCGTCAGGCTCTCGATTTCACGCTGTTGGGTGTTCTGCAGCGCAATGTTTTCCGCAATTTTCTTTTCCAGCGCGACGATTTCCTCGATCATCTGGTCCTCGTTGCGACTGGCGCGGTTTTTTTCCCGCTCTACTTTCCGGCGTAGCCCTTCCAGTTCCGCTGACAGCCGCTGACGCTCGGTCTGCAGGGTTTTCAACCCCCGGCTGCGCTTTTCCTCGTAGGACTTCAGGCGTTCGATTTCGCGATTTTTTTCGAGTGCCTCCTGCCGGACACGGTGGGCGCCCTTGCGGTAGTAAACATAGAGCAGCAGCCCGAAGAAGAGGATATAAAAGGCCAAAATGGCGTTGGTCAGCAGCGTATTGTACGCCAGTGTCACCTGTACCTTCACCCGCAGGCCCGCCTGCATCAGGCGGTAGTTTTCAGCGGCGATTTTCATGGGGTCTGAGACCAGCGGCGCATGCGGCTCCTCGATGACCGGCGGGTAGAGCAGCAGCCCGCCCGCGGTCGTTACCGTCACACCGATCCGGACGCCCCATGCCGTGAGCCGCCGGTTGCGCAGAAAGCGGTCGATATTAGCGCTGACCGCGTCTCTCAGGCGCAGATTGCCGCTAAACAGCGGGGCGGTATCGCCGGTGCAGGCCTGCTCGACTTCGCGTGTATACTTGCGCTGCAACCAGGTTTCCAGTCCCTGCACCGAAAAAACATAGAGCAGCGGGGGCAGCAGGATACAGCTCAGCAGAATTTTAAACGACAAATATTTCATCTCGCACCCGAGCGGTCCTCTTTTCCTGGGCTTCAGCCGTCCGGTATCTCACGCGCTACAGGGCGGCGAGTATTTTGCGGGCTTCATCAGCGCCGTCAAAATTTCTGTCGAGGTGCAGTGCTTTTTGAAGCTCGGTTCTGGCCTTTGCCTTTTGCCCTTTCTTGTAATACGCCAGACCGAGATGATACCTGACCGTCGGGTTTTCAGGAAGTTTCTCCAGGCTGTCTTTAAATTCGTCGATGGCGCTGTCATATAGCCCTTTTTTGTAATAGACCCACCCCAGGGTGTCCATGATGCTGGGATCTTCCGGCAGTTTCTCCTTGGCCCTCTGGGCCAGCTCGAGGGCCTCTTCAATCTTCTCGTTCTTCTGGGCCAGCAGAAAGGCCAGATTGTTGGCCGCCGGTGCAAAATCGGGATTGAGCTCCAGGGCCTGCCGGTAGTGCTTCTCGGACAGGCCGAAGCGCTTCTGCATGTCATAGATGGTCCCCAACAGCATATGGGGGGCCACCTGTTTCGGGTTTTTGGCCAGTACCGCTGCGTACTGTGAAATCGCCTGGTCCTGTTTCTTTTCAGCCAGGTAGATTCTCGCCAGGAGGTAATAAGGCCGCAGGTAATTGGGATTGACAGCGATGGCTTTTTTAAAATTTTCCTCCGCCGCATCTCTTTGGTGCCTGGCCAGAAAGAGACTCCCCTTGAGCGTGTAGACAATGGCTTTGGCCGCCGATGAATTCTTGACGACCGCCAGCTGACGGTCGCAACGCTCAAGGGCATCTTCGAATTTTCCACGCGAAGCCTGCAGCAGCACAACGCTGCTGAAAACATCCATGAGCCGGGGGTTCAGCGAAAGCGCTTTTTCAAAGCTCTTGAGAGCCAGATCGTATTTTTTCTCGATCTGCTGCAGGCGCCCCAATCGGTAATAGCCTGCGGGATTGTCCGGTTTTTCTTTGATCAAACGCTCGAACACCTGCGCGGCCTGTCCGACTTTTTTCTGGTACATGAGTGCATCGCCCAGAATCAGCTGCGCACGGTAAATATGCGGAAATTTTTCCAGGATCTTACGGCATGCTTTGGCCGCCAGTTCGAAATCATGTTCCCGCAGATAAATATCGGCCATCAGCAGCCGGGCCTTGGCATGGTCGGGGTTGAGCTCAATGGCCTTGGCCAGGGCGTTTTTGGCAAGCCGTATCTGGTGCTTGCCGAGGTAGGCGACCCCTTTGAAATAATACGCCCGGGAGGAATTGGGTTCTTCCTTGATCAGTTGGTTGAAAATTTCGATGGCCGCGTCAAATTTTTTCTGAACAACGGCAATTTCGCCTTTCAGCATGCGGGTCGGGAAATAATTGGGGCGCTTTTTCAGAATCTCGTCGACGATCCTGGTGGCCGGCGCCATTTCACGGTTTCGGAAGTAATGCCGTGCAATGGTATTTTTAATCCGCACGTTTGCGGGCTCAAGCGCCAGGGCCTTGCGGTACATGGCCAGGGCCTTGTCTTTTTGATGGCTGGCTTCGTAAAATCCCGCTGCCACCATATAGGGTTTGACCGTCTTGGCCCCCTTATCCACAGCCGTCAGATAGGCTTTTTCAGCGGCCGCCGGTTTTTTCCGGCGAAAGTAAAAATTACCCAGAACCAGGTAGAGGTCGACATTTTCAGGATGGGCCGCAATCGTCTGCCGAATCTCTCTTTCAGCGTTCGCAAAAGCTTTCGTGCTGACGTAAAAGCCAAACAGCGCCAGATGGGCTTGGATGTCGTCCGGTTTCAGGGAAATGGCCTGCTTCAGGTTTTTCTCGGCCTCCTGGAGCTTGCCCTGCCGCATCAGCACCCGGGCCAGTCCCAGGTAGGCGCGCGTCTGCTTGCTGTCAAGGTCGATGATCTTCCTGAAAACCGAGGCCGATGCGTACAGGTTTTTCCCCAGGCTCTGGATTCCGGCGAGCAGGTAGAGGGCCTCGATGTTGTCCGGCTGTTTGGCCAGCACCAGGTCCACCCGTTTTTTGGCCTCATCCAGTTTTCTGCCCAGCATGTAAAAAGTGGCCAGTTTGAGTTGCGCATCGACATCCTGGGGTTTTAGCTTGGCCAGCTGGGAATACGCCTGGAAAGCACCCCGGGCATTGCCCAGTTTGAGAAAAGTTTCGGCCAGGCCGGCATAGGCATCCGCATACTGCGGGTCAATCTGAATGGCATTTTTGAACTCCAGCACTGCACTCTTATACTCCCCCTTCTGGAAATACTGCTGCCCCTTCTTGAGGTATGAGACCCTTTTCTCCTCATCCGAAGAGCAGCTGGTGGCGAGAAGGGAAACGACGACAAACAAAAGAAAGATGGCTTTCGGTCGGCCCATGTTTTTATGCCTCCCATCCTGGATTGATACTCCATTGCATCGCTAATGCCGTTTTCTATCAGAATCGTACAAAAATATCAAACCGGCTGCGGTTTATGGTGTGCGGTGGCCAATTGCATTTGACGGATGAAGGGTGCGCGCCGACCTGACGCCCCGCCGCTCCGGCCCATCGCAAAGCGTATCCCGCCGGCCGGAAATGCCGGGCGTATCGGAAGGAAATAAACGGCCTTGGCTGCTATCCCTGAATCTCCAGCAGGCGGCGGCTCATGGAAACCGGATAGCCATTGTGGGCCGATGGTGTTTTGTACACCGGATCCAGGGCGTCCAGATTGGATGCCGCCCGCCGGCGCAGGTCGTCAAGCGACGCAATGGGTTGCAGGATTTGGCCGGACTGCATCACTTTTTCCAGGAGCGGCTGCATCCCGTGGAGTCTCTCTTCACGCAGGGCGACGGTGTCTTCAAGGTAGCGCTCCCGGCCATCCAGACGGCGGTAGACCTGCTTGCGCCCGGCTCGTGTGGCCTTGCCTGGACTCAGCTTGCGCACCCCGCGGCCGTTGAAATGGACCATTTTATAAACGATATCGAGGTAGGGGGCATCCGCCGAAACACCCATTTTGGTGCCCACTCCAAAAGCATCGATGCAGGCACCCTTTTCAAGTGCTCGGGTGATGGAAAACTCGTCGAACCCGCTGCTGGCGAAAATTTTTACATCCGGCAAGCCGCCGGCATCCAGAATACGGCGCACCTCGCGGCTCAAAGCCACTATGTCACCGCTGTCGAGGCGTACGCCCTTCAACAAATGGCCCTTTTGCGCCAGTCGGCGGCCGACGGTGACGGCATGGCGGGCACCCTGCAGCGTGTCGTAGGTGTCGATCAGCAAAACACAACTGTCCGGAAAGGCATCTGCATAGGCTTCGAAAGCCGCCAGCTCGGTGTCAAAAGCGGTCACGAACGAATGCGCCATGGTCCCTGAGATGGGGATTTTGTACAGTTTACCGGCCAGTACGTTGCTGGTGCCGGCAAAGCCCGCCATGTAGCTGCTACGCGCGACTTTCAATCCGGCATCCTGGCCCTGGGTGCGCCGCAGTGAAAAGTCGATCAGTGCTTTTCCGCGTGCTGCCTGCACACATCTTGCAGCCTTGGAGGCGATCAGGGTCTGGAAGCCGATGGTGTTGAGCAGGTAGGTCTCCAGCAGCTGGGCCTCCACGATGGGCGCATCGATCTCGACAAGCGGCTCCTCGGGAAAGAAAACCGTGCCCTCGGGCATGGCGTATACATCGCCGCTGAAATGCAGCTGGCGGATATAGTCGATGAAATCCGTTTGAAACAGACCGGTTTCTCTGAGGTAATCGATCTCTTCGGGAGAAAAACGAAAGTCGGCCAGCTCCTGCAGCACGTCTTCGAGGCCGGCGGCCAGATAAAAGGCCCGTTGCCGGTGGTGATCGCGAATAAAGAGTGAAAAGGTGGCCGGCTCAAAGATCCCGTTGCGGTGGTAACCGGCGGCCATGGTCAGCTCGTACAGGTCGGTGAAAAGCGGCCCGATGCGTTTAAATGGCGTCATGTAACGATATCCGCTCCATAGATCTGTTTCATGCGCTGCAGTGAAAAAGTATGCATGCGGGCATCGAAATCGGCCACACCGGCCACTGGCACGCGCACCTTGTAGTCGCGGTTGGCCAGCCCGCCTACCGTGTCCATGACGCAAATGGACGTACAGACACCCACCACCTCAACTTCGGAAACCGCCGCCGCAACTAGTGTTGCGGCCAGGTCGGTCCCGTAAAATCCGGAATAGCGTTTTTTGGGAATCACCTTTTCATGAGGTTCGGGCTCAAGTTCAGGGATAATCCGGCTGCCCCATGAATGTGCCAGGCAGTGTTTGGGGAATTTTTTGAATTCAGCGTCGTCTTCATCGTGGGCATCCTGCAGATAAATCACGACACAGTCACTGCGCCGGCAGTCGGCCAGCCGGGCCTGAATAAAGCCGATGATTTTGCGCGCGCTCGGGCCGCAGTAAAGCGCTCCTGCGGGATCGACAAAATCATTGAGCATGTCGACGATGATCAGTGCCTGTCCGGGCATCTTCCCCTCCTTGGCGGGCCGGCACGGCAAACGGCCGTGTTTTTCCGCCGGCTGCAACCAAGATAGGGACTGAACGCCACCATTTCAAGGAGAAATTTGCAATTGCGGGAACAGGCGCCGCCCGGCCTCAAAGGTCGTGGGGGAAGGGTGCGGTACGCTAAAAGCAGCGGCCGGGTGCTGCGGCAGCGGTCACTCTCCGAGGTAGGCTTTTTTGACCTGCTCGTTTTCCAGCAGTGCATCCGCCCGATCGGTCAGAACAATGGTGCCGGTTTCCATGACGTAACCGATTTCAGCGATGCTCAGCGCCATCTGGGCGTTCTGCTCGACCAGGAAAATGGAGGTGCCGCGCTTGTTGATCTCTAAAATCGTCTCGAAAATGGTTTCGACGATTTTGGGTGCCAGTCCCAGCGAGGGTTCGTCCAGCAGCAGCAGCGAGGGCCGGCTCATCAGCGCCCGTCCAATGGCCAGCATCTGCTGTTCTCCGCCGCTCAGGGTGCCGCCCAGCTGGTTTCTGCGGTCCTGCAGTATCGGGAACAGGCTGTACACCCACTCCAGGTCCTTTTGAATGCCCTCCCGGTCGCGGCGCAGGAAAGCCCCCATCTCGAGATTTTCGAGCACCGACATGCGGGGAAATATCTGGCGGCCTTCCGGGCTCTGGGCGATTCCCAGGGCGGCCACCTTCTCGGGGGTTGTCCCGTGGATCGGACGGCCTTCGAAAAAAACCTCACCCTGCCTGGGACGCAGCACACCGGACACGGTCATCAGCGTGGTGGATTTGCCGGCCCCGTTGGCGCCGATCAGGCAGGCAATGCCGCCTTTCGGCACCGCCAGGTCGATACCCTTGAGGGCGTGAATGTTGCCATAGTAGGTGTGGACATTTTTCAGAACCAGAACGTCCGCCTTATTCATTGCTCTCCCCTGCCAGCTGGCGCCGCTCTGCCATCTGCACCCGGCGACGGCGCGCGGGAATCAGCCCGTCGGGTTTCAGAACCATCATGATGGCCATGATGGCGCCGAAGGCCAGCATGCGGTAGTTCTGCAGCTCCCGGAAAATTTCCGGCACCGCGATGAGGATAAAACCGGCCACGATAACACCGGGGATGCTTCCGGAACCGCCCAGCACCACGATACACAGCACGATGCACGATTCCATGAAAATGAAGAAGTTCGGGTTGACATAGCTGAGCTTGGCCGCAAAAAACGCCCCGGCCACGGCGGCGAATCCCGCTCCCAGCGCGTAGGCCAGCAGCTTGAGCCAGGTGGTGGGCACGCCCGAAAGCTCGGCGGCCGTCTCGTCTTCGCGCACGGCCACCCAGGCGCGACCGATGCGCGAATCATTCAGGCGCCGGATCCCGACCAGTGTCAGCAGGGCGATGATCAGAATCATGTAGTACAACGCCGGCAGGGTTTTAATGGAGTAGACCGACAAGTGCAGCCCGCCGTCATGAAATCCAGGGTAATAAAGCGTCGGCTTTTGCATGCCGAACAGACCGTTGGGTCCGGCGGTCAGCTTATCCCAGTTGTTCAGCACCAGGCGGATGATTTCGCCGAACCCCATGGTGACGATGGCCAGGTAATCACCGCGCATCTTCAAGGTCGGATAGCCGATGACGCAGCCCAGGAACATGCCCATCAGCACACCCGCCGGCAGCGCCGCCCAGAAAGAGACACCGAACCTGAGATTGAGCAGTGCGTAGGTGTAGGCCCCCACCGCGTAAAAGGCGATATAGCCCAGATCCAGCAGGCCGCAGAGCCCCACCACGATGTTGAGCCCCAGACCGAGGGTCACATAAATCAGGCAGGTGATGCCCACATCAATCATATAGTTGTCCGCCAGCAGGGGAAAAACGGCGGCAACGGCCACCAGCAGGCCGAGCGTGTAGATCTTAGGGATTTCGGCAAAACGCAGGCTGATGCGGTCGCCCAGCGATACTTTCTGCAGCTGATCTTCCCCCCGCCGGCTGCGCACGACTTTGGCAACAAAATTGGCCACCAGGATGGCAATAAAAAGGCCCAGCACTTTAAAGGCGCGCCCGGCCTCAAAATGCGTCGTCCGGAAGCCCACCATGGGAAGAATCAGAATAGCCAGAAAAACGGAGTAAACCGCCAGTTTCTTGATTTCTTGACGTATCATTACACCCGCACCTCGACATCACCCTGTCCCCAGAGTCCGCTGGGTTTGAAATACAGCACCAGAATCAAGAGGGTAAAGGTGGTCACATCTTTCCAGGCGCTGGGCAGGAAAGCGGCCCACAGCACTTCGACACCGCCGATGATCAGCCCGCCGATCATGGCTCCCGGGATAGAGCCGATACCGCCCAGGATGGCGGCGGCGAAGGCTTTGATCATGAAGATAAACCCCATGTCGAACCGCACGGCCCCGTAGTAGAGGCCCACCATCACACCGGCCGCGGCCCCCAAGGCCGGCCCGATGATGAAAGTGATGCGGATGGTCTGGTCGATGTTGATGCCCAGCATGCGCGACATGGTGCGGTTCTGGGCCGTGGCCCGCATGGCCTTGCCCAGGCGCGTGCGGTGGACAAAGAGCTGCAGGGCGACCATCAGGGCCACCGCCAGCAGAATGATGAAGATCTGGCCGTTGGTGATCTTGGCGCCCATGACGGTGATGCCCTCGGCGCCGAAGATGGATGGATAGGCGCGGTCCGATACGCCCTGGCTGAGCATCATGCCGTTGGACAGGAAGATGGACATCCCCAGGGCGCTCAGAATCGCGGCCAGGCGCGAGGCATCCCGCAGCGGCCGATAGGCCACGTGCTCGAGGGCCACCCCCAAAACGGCCACATACGCCATGGCCATGGCGAACACAATCACCATGGTGAGGATGAAGTGGCTGTCCACCCAGCCGACGGACTGCAGCGCGGAAAGTACGATCAGGCCGATGAACGCACCGGCGGTAAAAAGCTCGCCATGGGCGAAGTTGATCAGTTCGATGATGCCGTAAACCATCGTATACCCCAGTGCAATCAGGGCATAGATGCTGCCCAGAAACAGGGCGTTTACCAGCTGCTGCAGGATGAAACCGGTTGAAGTCATGCAACAAAATCTCCGTGGAACCGCTTCCGCTGCTTTTCGAAAACAGCGCCAAACCTCCCCAGCCGTTAATGTACATCCGGCCGATGGTAACCGGCCGGATGTCCTATTTTCTTACTGTTACAGGTCTTTTCCGGTAATCGGATTCCAGTAGGGCACGAACTTGTTGTTTTTCACTACCCAGATAATGTGTGCCAGTTTGCGGTCGCCCTTGCTGTCAAACTTGATCTTGCCGGTGATGCCCGGCCAGGTGTTTTCGCGAATGGTTTTTTCCAGTTGGTCGGGATCCGCGGTGCCTGCTTTTTTGATGGCCGCGAGCGTCATCATGCCGGCATCATAGGCATAATAGGCGTAGGAACCGATGCTCTTGGCGTTCCACATCTTCTTGTAGGTTTTTTCAAAGGCGCGGCGCTCGGGAGAATCCGGCGCCTTGGCAAACGTCAGGTAAACCCCCTCGGCCGCCTTGCCACCCACTTCCAGGAACTTGGGATGATAGACCGCGTCTTCGCTGATGAAGGTCGACTTCATGTCCAGCTTGCGGGCTTGGCGGATCATCTTGGAACCCTCCGGCTGGTACACGCCCATGTAAATGGCGTCCGGATTCAGGCGCTTGAGCTTGGTGAGCACGGCGGTAAAGTCACTGTCGCCGGGGGTGATGAATTCATGCGCCACGATCTTGATCATGTTGTCTTTCTTGGCGAACTTGGTGATGTTGGCAGTCAGGCCGGCCGTGTAAGTCTGCTTGTCGTCGATCAGCGCCAGGGTTTTGGCCTTGAGCTTCTTCTCCAGGAACTGTACCGTGGACCAGGCCTGCACATCGTCTCTGGGCGGCATGCGGAAAAAGTACTTGTAACCTTTCTGCGTCAGCCGTTCGTTGGTGGAGGCCGGTGTGATCATGATGATCTTGGCGTCCATCAGCGGAATCTGGGCCGGCTCGGTGGCCGATGAGCAGTAGGCGCCCACTACTACCTGCACACCGCTGTTGATCAGCTTGTTGGCGGCCATGGTGGCCTTGCCACCGTCACAGGCCGAGTCGCCGGGAAGAACCTCCACTTTGTCAAATCCGGGCAGCTTGCCGAACACTTTAACGGCGGTCAGAACACCCTGTTTGATGTCCGTGCCGTCCTGGGCATAGGGGCCGGTGAGGGGGCTGAGGGTCCCGATTTTCAGGGTCTTGGCGGCAGCCATGCCGTGGAAGCCGGCGATCAGCGCCACGCACATGATGACAATCGCAATTTTTTTCATACTTCCCTCCTTCTCATTTGGTGGGTTGTCGTTTCCCCCGGCACTCACACCATGGACTGCCGGGCTGCGGTTTTACTTTTTCTTTTTGCGTCCGCTGCCGAGGTAGGCTTCGATCACTTTTTCGTTTTTCTGGATTTCTGCGGGCAATCCTTCGGCAATCTTTTGTCCATGGTCCAGCACGCTGACGATCTCGGAAATTCCCATGACCAGTTTCATATCATGTTCCACCAGTAAAATGGTGATCCCGGTATCGCGCAGTTTCAGGATCAGCTGCATCAGTTCGGCGGTTTCACTGGGGTTCATGCCGGCGGCCGGCTCGTCGAGCAGCAGCAGGCGGGGCTCGGCGGCCATGGCGCGTGCAATCTCCAGACGCCGCTGGTCACCGTAGGGCAGATTGGAGGCGTATTCGTTGCTGTAACGCCGCAGACTGAAAAATTCCAGTATTTCCAATGCCTTATTCTCGATGGCGCGCTCTTCACGCAAGGTAAAGGGCGTCCGCAGAAGTGCCCTGACGGCACCGCTTTTCGTGCGGCAGTGCATGCCGACTTCCACGTTTTCCAGGACTGTCATGGATTTAAACAACCGGATGTTCTGAAAGGTGCGCGCGATTCCGCGCGCGACAATACGGCTGCTCTTCAGGCGGTTGAGGGTCTTTCCGTCGTAAATGATTTTCCCGCGTGTCGGAGGATAGACTCCCGTAATCATGTTGAAAACCGTCGTCTTGCCGGCCCCGTTGGGCCCGATCAGACTCAGGATCTTGCCGGCCGGCAGCTCCAGGTCCAGGCTGTCTACCGCCAGAAGGCCGCCAAAACTCTTGGATACATTTTTCAGTGCAAGATGAGCCATTATAACCCGTTAAGAAAACCCTTTCCTCTTCGGCGGCATTACCCATCAGCCGGGGCCATCGGTTTGACAATGTGGTGCTCCGTATATAGAAAAGGGGTCTTGCTGTCAAGGTTTAAAAAACGCAAAAAATTTGACAAATCCCTAAAAAAGCTCTATTTTAATTGGGATATATGCAAACTCCCAATCCATCGGCCAGCTGCCGGCGGTTGATTTCCGGAGAGCGCACCAACATGTATCCAACCCGAATATCGGCCCCGGACGCCGCAGGCTTGGGATCCATCGGCACCATTTTCCGAATCAAACGCTATGCCATCCATGACGGCCCGGGCATCCGCACCACGGTATTTTTCAAGGGCTGCCCGCTGCGATGCTGGTGGTGCCACAATCCCGAAGGGCAGCAGCCCTGCATCGAGGCGGCCGGCACAGCGGACAGCCGTGCGACCCCTTCGTGCACCATCGGCCGGCATACCTCCGTCGCTGCACTGGTCCGCGAAATCGAAAACGATGTTATCTTTTACGACGCCTCCGGTGGCGGCGTCACCTTTTCCGGCGGCGAGCCGCTGCTGCAGCCCCGCTTTCTGGAAGCACTGCTCTCCGCCTGCCGGCAGCGAGACATCCACACGACCGTCGATACCTGCGGCTATGCGCCGGCCGGGGTGATCGAGCGCATCGCCGCCAAAACCGACCTGTTTCTGTTCGACCTCAAACTCATGGACGAAGACCTGCATATACGCTATACGGGGGTATCGAACCGCCCTGTTCTGGAAAATTTACAAACACTGGCACGCAGAGGCCGCCCGCTGATCATCCGCTTTGCGCTGATTCCCGGCATCACCGACCGGCGGGACAACCCGGCCAAGGTACGCCGCTTTCTGCAGCAGCTGGGCGGCATCCGACAGGTGGACATTCTGCCGTTTCACTCCACGGCCGAGGGCAAGTACCAGCGCCTGGCCCGGGCCCATAAAACGGCCCGGCTGAAACCGCCTCCGCAAACGGCCGTCTCACGCATGCAAGAATTTTTTCGCACCGCAGGATTCAACGTCACGGTGGGAGGTTGACATGAATGCCAGAATCGGCCACCTGAGACAAAAGAGCCTGGAGGCCCGGCCCCATGTTTCGGCCGAACGGGCCCTTCTGCTGACGCGTGCATGGCAAAGCGGGAAACTGGACGGGCTGTCGGTCCCCGTTGCGCGGGCCCGGATTTTGGCTTACATGCTGGCAAACAAGTCGATCTGCATCGAAGACGGGGAGCTGATTGTGGGCGAACGCGGCCCGGCCCCCCATGCCGTGCCCACTTATCCGGAAATCTGCCTGCACCGCCTGCAGGACCTGGATGTCCTGGACAGCCGCGAAAAGACCCCCTTTGCCGTGGACAGGGAAACGCGAACGGCCTACCGTGAGACAATCATCCCCTTCTGGCGCGGCAAGTCCCTGCGCGAACGGCTGTTCGCAGAGCTTCCGGCCGCTTGGAAAAAGGCCTACAGCGCCGGTGTCTTTACGGAATTTTTGGAGCAGCGCGCCCCCGGCCACACGGTGTTGGGCGAAAAAATGTTCCAGATGGGCCTGCAGGATCTGATCCGGCAGATCCGCCGCCGCATCCGCAAACTGGATTTTTTCAACGACCCCCTGGCGCTGGACAAACGTGCGGAGCTGCACGCCATGGAAATCGCCGCCGCCGCCGTCATCGCCTATGCCCGGCGCCACGCCCGCAAACTGGCCGCGCTGGCCGCATCTGAAATCGATGCCGCGCGCAGGCGTGAACTTGTGCAGATGGCCCGCATCTGCGAGCATGTGCCGGCATACGCGCCACGCACTTTCTGGGAAGCGCTGCAGGGCTACTGGTTCCTGCACCTGGGCGTGATCATCGAATCCAACCCCTGGGACGCCTTTAACCCCGGCCGCCTGGACCAGCACTTATACCCTTTTTACCGGCGCGAAATCGATGCCGGCACCTTGAGCCGTGAAACCGCGCGGGAGCTGCTGCAGGCCCTGTGGATCAAGTTTAACAACCATCCGGCGCCGCCCAAGGTGGGCATCACCGCCAAAGAGAGCAACACCTACGTCGATTTTGCACTCATCAACCTGGGCGGCCTGAAAAAGGACGGCTCCGATGCGGTCAACGCAGTCAGTGACCTGATCCTGGACGTGGTGGCGGAAATGCGCCTGCTGCAGCCCAGCGCCATGGTGCAGATCAGCAAGAAAACCCCGGACCGGTTTCTGAAAAGGGCCCTGCGAATCGTAAAAACCGGCTTCGGGCAGCCGTCCGTCTTTAACAGCGACGCCATCGTGCAGGAACTCCTGCGCCAGGGCAAAACCATTGAAGACGCCCGCTGCGGCGGTGCCAGCGGATGCGTGGAAAGCGGCGCATTCGGCAGGGAAAGCTACACGCTGAGCGGGTATTTCAACCTGCCCAAGGTGCTCGAAATCACCCTCCACAACGGGATCGACCCCCTTTCCGGCCGCCGACTGGGGCCCCAAACCGGCGGGATCGAAGATTTCAAGTCATTCGACGACCTGTTTGACGCTTTCCAGCGGCAGCTCAGGCACTTTGTCGACATCAAAATCCGCGGCAACAACATCATTGCGCGCATGCACGCCAAGTATCTGCCGGTGCCTTTTCTCTCGCTGCTCATCGACGACTGTATCCGAAAGGGCCGCGATTACAACGACGGCGGCGCACGCTACAACACCACCTACATCCAGGGCGTCGGCCTGGGCAGCATCACCGACGCGCTGACGGCCATCCGCTACCACGTATTCGACCGCCGCCGCCTGGACCTGCCGCAGCTCATGCGGGCTTTAAATGCCAATTTCGAAGGCCACGCGGCGCTGCGGCGGCAGTTGCTGACAAAAACCCCCAAGTACGGCAACGACGACGACTACCCCGACCGGATCATGACGCGGGTTTTCGCGGCCTACCACGATGCCGTCAACGGGCGCCCGGACGCCCGCGGCGGTGTCCATCGCATCAACCTGCTGCCCACCACGGTGCACGTTTACTTCGGCGCCATGCTGGGTGCCATGCCCGACGGCCGCCTGGCCGGCGAACCCCTTTCGGAGGGCGTCTCGCCGGTCCAGGGCGCCGATACCCACGGCCCCACGGCCGTGCTCAAATCCGCCGCCAAAATCGATCATTTGCGCACGGGCGGCACATTGTTGAACCAGAAATTCATGCCGGACGTTCTGAAGGACGAAACCGGCATCACCAAACTGGCCCAGCTGGTACGGGGGTATTTCAGCCTGGACGGCCACCACATCCAGTTCAACGTGGTGGATGCGCGCACACTGAGGGCCGCGCAAAAACAGCCTGAAAAATATCGTGACCTTATCGTGCGCGTGGCCGGCTACAGCGACTACTTCGTGGATCTGACCCGTGAACTGCAGGAAGAGATCATCCGGCGCACGGCCCACGGGGGATTTTGAACGCAAGCTAACGAAAGCTAAAGGTTGCCCATGAAACTGATTCTGCTGATGGCCGTCACAGCGGACGGCAAGATCGCGCGCGATGCCGCGCACTTTCCTGACTGGACCGGGCGCGCGGACAAGAAACTGTTTGTCGAAGTCACCCGCAAAAGCGGGGTGCTGATCATGGGTTCCAAAACCTTCGACACCATTGGAAAGCCCCTGCCGGGGCGCAAAAACATCGTCATGACACGCAATACCGCCCGGCGCTCCCAATGGGAAAACCTGGTTTTCACGAACCAGGCGCCGCGGAATCTGCTCGCTGATCTTGAAAAACAGGGCTATCACCAAGCGGTGCTGGCCGGCGGAGCGACCATCAATACACTGTTTGCGCGCGCCCACCTGATCGATGAAATCCGCCTCACCATCGCGCCGCTGGTTTTCGGCCGGGGGCTTTCACTGTTTTCCGCTGAGTTGGAGATGCCGCTGCGCCTGGCACACGTGAAACAGCTGGACGACGGCCTGATTCACGCCGTTTACCGGGTCAGGAAAGACGGTGCCTCACTTTAGAAGTCCGTTCCGGCGGGCCGGGTTATTGGGTTATTGGGTTATTGGGTTATTGGGTTATTGGGTTATTGGGTTTGTTGGATAGCCGGCCGGTGGTCTGCAGCTGGCGCAGCATGTCGCGCAGCGGCCCTTCCAGCGGCTCCCAGGCGGGCTGCAGCGCCTTGCCGTCCCGCCATCTGAACCGCACCCGGTCGAAGCGCTCGGGAATGCATTTTTCATTGTTCGGCCCGTAATGCCGCGCCGGATAGTACTCCACCCACATGGTGCGCTGGGGATCCAGCGAGAACTCCTCGCTGACACGCGTGGCAATGTGCCCGATGCAGCTGCGCAGGGAGAGAAAGTTCTTTTTCTTGCCGGCTTCGGACGGCAGTTCGGAAACCAGTGCGATCACAGGCTTGAAAAGCACCACTTTTTTGGAAGGCCCCTTGCGCAGATCAAAAATCCGCAAACGGCAGCGGCCGGCCTGCAGCTGCAAGGCGCCGCCCCATCCTTCCCAGGCATACACATCATCGAAAATCAGCATGGCGGTTCTTTCTGCGATGGATCCCGGCACGCCGGCAGCCGCGATCCTTTCCGGGCTGCCGTGTGGCAGACATGCGGCCGTTTCTCAAAACAGGTCCGAGACCAGATCGTCGAGGGTTTCCTGAAGGCGCGCATCATCGGTAATGGGCAGGCATAGCGCCGTGCGGCAGGCACGCGACACGGGAATTCCGTCTTTGACCAGCAGGGCCGCGTAGATCAACAGCCGTGTGCTCACGCCTTCGGCGAGGCCCTGTTCGCGGACGTTGCGGATCCTGGCGGCCAGGGTCACCAGGCGCCTGGCAATACCCGTGTCGATTCCGCTTTCGCGGGCCACGATTTCCGCTTCCTGGGAAGGCCCGGGATAGTCGAACTGCAGCGCCACAAAGCGCTGGCGTGTACTCTGCTTCAGGTCCTTTAAAACCGACTGGTAGCCGGGATTGTAAGAGATAACCATCAAAAAATCAGGGTGCGCCCGCAGCACCTCGCCCTTCTTGTCGATGTTCAGGCAGCGGCGGCTGTCGGTCAGCGGGTGGATGACCACCGTCGTGTCCTTGCGGGCCTCCACGATTTCGTCGAGATAGCAGATGGCGCCCATGCGTACGGCCTGGGTCAGAGGGCCGTCCATCCACACGGTTTCGTCATCTTTCAGCAGGTAGCGTCCAATCAGGTCCGAGGCAAACAGGTCCTCGTGGCAGGCCACCGTGATCAGCGGGCGCTTCAGCTGATAGGCCATGTATTCGACGAAACGGGTCTTGCCGCAACCCGTAGGGCCCTTGAGCATCACCGGCAGCCGGGCGGCCGCGGCCGCCCGGAACGTGCGCACCTCATCACCGGTCTCAAGATAGTAGGGTTCCGCGGCGATAATGAAGTTACCGCCGGGCAGCGCAGGGGATGCGCCGCCTGTCATGGGACACCTCCCGGACGCAGCGGCTGCCGGCAGCCGCGATTTGGGTTGCATTGAAGGCCGGGGTATAATAGGTTCACCGGGCTACCACCGTAATTTATGGTCCATATCAATTGACAGGCTCGTAAAAAGTCGGTTTCGAGCGGATTTCAGGGCTTTTTGTCGCAAAGCGCTGCGCATCGTTGCGCGTCAACCATCCCAAGCTGTTTTGAGGAGCGTAACGACGCCGTTCCCGGAATTCGGTACGCGGCTGGCTGCACAGCCCCCGAAAAGGCCTGCGCAGGCGAAAAGTCCGAACTTTTACGAAATCATCAATTGGGTTTACCCGAATTTTAAAGAGAGTATATACCGAATGTGTGCAACAGACAACCGCAATGTGACCCGCCTGAAGACTCCCGCCGGGCAGCAGGTGATTCTGATCGGCACGGCCCACGTATCGCGCGAAAGCGTGACGCTGGTCAAGTCGCTCATCGATGCCGAAAAGCCGGATACGGTCTGCGTGGAGCTGTGTCCGTCACGGTACGAGGCCATTTTGCAGCAGAAAACCTGGCAGGAAACCGACATCATCAAGGTCATCAAGGAGAAAAAGGCTTTTCTGCTCCTGTCCAATCTGCTGCTGGCCTCGTTTCAGAAACGCATCGCCAAAAAACTGGATGTCAAGCCCGGTGAAGAAATGCTGGCGGCCATTGAAAGCGGCCAGGCCATCGGCGCCCATATTCACCTGGCCGACCGCGACATCCGGGTGACCCTCTCACGCACCTGGCGCAGCATGCGTTTCACGCAGAAAATCAAGCTCCTCTTTCAGCTGCTCTTGTCCTTTACCGAGGTAAATGACATCGAGGCCGAAGACGTGGAAAAGATGAAAGAGCAGGATATGCTCGAATCCATCCTGGCCGAAGTGGGCCAGTCCATGCCACAGCTCAAAAAGATCCTGATCGATGAAAGGGACCGCTACCTGGCGTATAAAATCCGCACAGCACCCGGCCAACGGGTGGTTGCAGTTGTGGGCGCCGGCCATGTGCCCGGCATCGCCAAATATTGGGAAACACCCGTGAATGTGGACGATCTGGAGCGCGTACCGCCGCCCGGCAAACTGCTGCATGTCCTGAAATGGGCCATTCCACTGGCCATTTTGACCCTTTTCGGCCTGGGTTTTTTCTGGGGCGGATCCCACACCGGCACGCACATGCTGGTCTGGTGGGTGGTGGCCAACGGGGCGCTGGCCGGGCTGGGCGCCGTGATCGCCCTGGCGCATCCGCTGACGATTCTCTCGTCGGTGGTGGCGGCGCCGCTCACATCGCTGAACCCCATGATCGCCGCAGGTTGGGTGTCGGGGCTTGTCGAGGCCTTTTCGCGCCGCCCCAAAGTCCGGGATTTCGAAAGGCTGCCGGAAGATATCCTCTCGGTGCGCGGGTTCTGGAAAAACAACGTTACGCGCATCCTGCTGGTGGTCGTTTTCACCAACATCGGCAGTTCGCTGGGAACCTTCGTGGCCATTCCGTTGATCGTCAAGCTGCTCTGAGCCTTCCCGGGTGCTTCAAATCCTGCCAAATTACAGCTGAAAATGCTGTGCCGGGGCAATCCGCCGGCAGCACATCAGGCCTGCATCACCCGGTTACGCCCACCCTGTTTGGCCTGATACATGGCACGGTCGGCGCGGTCAATCAGCGCTGCGGGGCTTTTAACTTCGGGTTCGTAGGCCGCCACACCCACACTGATGCTCAGTTGGTAACCCGGAAAGCGTTTGATCAGCAGATGGCCCAGATCCTCTACTTTGCGGCGCATGCGTTCGCCGTAATTGAGCGCCGCCTCGAGATCGGTGCCGTTTAACACGCACAAAAACTCCTCGCCGCCGTAGCGTCCCACGATCTGGGTGGATCGCGAAAATTTAGTCAGCGTCCCGGCCACCAGCTTGAGAATGCTGTCCCCGGCCAGGTGGCCGAAGCTGTCATTGAAACGCTTGAAATGGTCCACGTCGATCATGGCCAGCGACAGGCGGGTTTCACCGCTTTGCGCAGCCTTGAAGGCCTCCTTAAGAAAGGTGTCGATGGATGCCCGGTTGTACACGTTGGTCAGCCCGTCGCGACTGGCGCGGGTTTTGATCTCCTCGACGGTTTTGGCGTTTGCCAGCGCAATACCCAGTTCGTTGGTGACGATGGCCACGGCGGACAGGTCGGACAGCTGCAGCGGATCCTGTGAAGCCGCATTGTCCACACCGATAATACCGACGATCTTATTGTTGCTGGCAACGGGAACCACCCCCAGCTCAGTGACTTTTAACGACTCCAGCGCCCGGACCTCGTCCGGTGTACGGCCGCTGATCAATATGGGGACGTGGCTGCGCAGGCAGTCGATAAATCCGCTGGCGGACGAATCCAGCCGTATCCGCAGGCGCTCCAGATCGACATCCAGGTTCGTGCGGTCCATTGCCTGGACGATCGTCAGGTGGCGGTGGACCGGGTCCACTTTCATGGCAAAAACACGGTCGAAGTCAAAACTCTGCTGAATGGTTTCCAGGGTGCCGGATAAAATGGCTTTGGGGTCCAGGCTGCGATGCGGCCGGGTGATACTCTCTTTGAGGCGTGAAAAGGTCTCCAGCTCCTTTTTCAGGTTCCCGTGCAGCTGAAAATAGCGTGCGTTTTTCTGGCCCAGGTCGATGTTGGCCCGCAGCAGACTCTCACGGAAGTTTTCCGAAGACGGGAAGCCGAAACCGTAATAATCCGCCGTACTCCGCATTTCCCGGTCCATACGGGCCATCAGGCTCTGAAGATCCAGCTGATCCAGCCGTACGTGGGAGGCCACTTCCGGGCTCAGCACTGGCTGGCGCGGCGTGTTGACCGACCCGACACCCTGGTTCCAGGTGATAAAATCGGACAGCGCCACCACGGATACCAGCGTGGCATCTTCCTGGTTGAGCTTGAGATGGCCGAAACGCCGGTGGTGCAGCAAAATAGCGCGCACCAGGCGTTCGGGCATCTGCCAGGCATCACAGAAATAGGCGCCGGCATCGTCGTGGCGCAGGCCGATCAGGCGGTCCTCCTGATCGACCAGAGCGCCGTTGTGATCTTGGGCGGCGGCAATGAAGGCACCGTAGCGCACCTTGCCATAGGAATCGATAATCACCTTGCCGATGTCATGCAGCAAACCGGCGACGTAAGCTTCCTCGGGATCCGGAAAGCGCAGTTCCTGGGCCATGGCCCGGCAAAGCGCCGCCATGCAGATCGAGTGCTTCCAGAAAAAAACACGGTCAAATGCAGCACCGTGTCCGGGCCGCACGATATTTTCAAACAACGTGACGGCCAGCGCAATGGCGCGAATCTCAAGCACCCCCAGCAGTACCACCGCATGCTTGATGGAGGAGATCTGGCGCAGTGCGCCGTATGCCGCCGAATTGACAATCCGCAGCGTCTTGGCGGCGATGGAGGGGTCGGCCTCGACCACCCTGGCGATATCGGCGGATGACTTACGGTCGTCACGGGTGATTTCCAGCAGCTTCAGCGCGACCAGGGGGAAAGGGGGCAGCTCATTCACCCGCCGGCCCAGTACACTTTCGACCTGCTCTCTGGAAGGCAGCAATGACCTGACGTTCTGTTCCACGTGTCGTTCAAACTCCCATCGCGCTACCGCGCTGCAATTTGCCGCTGCCGGCACCCCTTCCCGGCGGTCAGCTTGCGGCTAGTGATACTGCTGTTTGATCCACTCCCGGTACTGGCCGCTTTTAACCCGCTCCACCCACCAGCGCTGATCCAGATACCACGTGATGGTTTTCCGCAGCCCCGATGCGAAAGACTCTTCGGGCTGCCAGTTCAGCTTCTCCCTGATACGTGTAAAATCGATGGCATAGCGGCGGTCGTGGCCCGGCCGGTCGGTAACAAAGGTGATCAGTTCGCGGCGGCTGCGGCCGTTTTGCGGCGGCACCAGCTCATCGAGAATATCACAGACCATCTCCACCACGGTGATGTTCCGCATTTCGCTGCCGCCCCCGACGTTGTAAGTCTGCCCGGCGCGGCCGCGCTGCATGATCCGCCAGACGGCGGTGCAGTGGTCCCGGACGTACAGCCAGTCGCGGACATTCTGGCCGTCCCCGTATACCGGCAACGGCTGATCGGCCAGCGCATTCAGCACCATCAAGGGGATCAGCTTTTCCGGGAACTGGTACGGCCCGTAGTTATTGGAACAGTTGGACAGGGTCACCGGCAACCCGTAAGTCTTGTGATAGGCGCGCACCAGGTGGTCGGAGGCCGCCTTGGAGGCCGAGTAGGGGCTGTTGGGCCGGTAGGCCGTGTCTTCGCTGAAAGCACCGTGGTCCCCGAGGCTGCCGAAGACCTCGTCTGTACTCACGTGATGGAACAGCACCAGGCGTGTGCGGTACGCGCGTGCCAGCTCGAGCAGATTGAACGTCCCCACGATGTTGGTCTGGATGAAGGCGTCCGGGGCGACGATGGAGCGGTCCACGTGGGACTCGGCGGCAAAATGGCAGATACTGTCGATACTGTAGCGATCGAAAATGCGCTTCAACGCTTCGGAGTCACATATATCGGCCTGTTCAAAGACATAGCGTTGGGGATACTGCGCGGCGACATCGGTGAGGTTCTCCGGGTTGCCGGCATAGGTCAGCTTGTCCACATTGACGATCTGTCCGTCGAAATCCGCGTCCTGCAGCAGGTAGCGGATAAAGTTGGTCCCGATGAAACCGCATCCGCCGGTAACCAGCAGGCGGTGCATAGGCCGTAAGGCTTTTTCCATGATAACGTCCCCGGCTTTTCACCCGTTTCGCGAAGCGGTCTGCACGTCACCGAGCCTGATTTTCAGGCACGTCCGGTTGCGCCCCGTTTCATCGCGGCTGTAGTCGATCTCGTCTGCAATCTGGGAAATGATATATACCCCGAATCCGCCGCTTTTGGAACCGTCAAAACACGGCGGCGGCACACTGGCGGGATCGAAGCGCTTGCCGCGGTCGTAGAATGTCAGCGACAGGACCCCGTCGCGCACCTGACCGGCGATGTGGATGGTGCGGTCACTGGCGCCTTCGTAGGCGTGCCGGATGACGTTGGTCACCACCTCGGTGACGGCCAGCTCGATCTGGCTGATGCGCTCCCGGTGCAGGCATCCGTCGGGCAGTGACCGGCAGAGCTTCCTGACAAAGCGCCGCACCTGGGCCACTTCATCCACACGGCTGGTAATTTCCAGTTCGGCGCTCAGCTCAATTGCCGCCACAGATGTCTTGGTATGCGCTTTGAATCCCACGCTACGTTTCCCCGGCCGGCCTTACGGCCGGCCTGCATATCATCTTCCCGACATTACTGGACGGGCTTAAGATTCCAGATGTCGTGCGCATATTCGGATATCGTGCGATCGGACGAAAATTTTCCCATGCGCGCGACATTCAGCACGGCCTTGCGCGTCCAGGCCGCTTTATCGGCAAAACCGTCATCGATGCGACGCTCGGTTTCAATATAGGGGCCGAAATCGGCCAGGTGAAAATAGACATCCCCCTGGTGCAAAAGCGCGTCGAAAACCGGGCGGAAGAGACCGGGTTCGTCAGGACAGAAGCGTTTCCCGGCAAAGGCGTCCACGACCTGTCGGATATCTTCATCGGCCAAATAGTAGTCCCAGGGATTGTAGGTACCCCGGGCGCGCATCTGCCGGATCTGCTCGGCTCGCAGGCCGAAGATAAAGATGTTCTCGGCCCCCACCTCTTCCATGATTTCGATGTTGGCGCCGTCCAGGGTCCCCACCGTCAGGGCTCCATTCAAGGCAAATTTCATGTTTCCCGTGCCCGAGGCTTCCTTGCCGGCCGTGGAAATCTGCTCACTCAGATCGGCGGCCGGAATGATCTTTTCGGCCAGTGAAACCCGGTAATCGGGAATAAATACCACCTTCAGGAGGCCCTTGACGCGCGGGTCCCGGTTCACGGTCTGTGCCACGCTGTTGATCAGTTTGATCATGCGCTTGGCAGCCGTGTACCCGGGCGCGGCCTTGCCCGCAAAAATGAACGTGCGCACCACCTGCGGCAGGCGGCTTTGCTCCACGATGGCCAGGTAGCGCTGCACGATGCTCATCACCTTGAGCAGCTGGCGCTTGTACTCATGGATCCGTTTGGCCTGGATGTCGAAAAGCGACCCGGGGTCCACACGCACACGCGTGGTTTCAAATATCACCGCGGCCAAGTGTTCCTTGTTGCGGCGCTTGATGCGCTCGAAGTCCGCCCGAAACCCGGCATCCGCGGCCAGTGGTTCCAGGTCGCGCAGACGTTCCAGATCACGCACCCAGCCCCGGCCAATGTGTGCTGAAATCAGCCGCGACAGGTGCGGATTGGCCTTGAGCAGCCAACGCCGCGGCGTGATGCCGTTGGTTTTGTTGGTAAACTTTTGCGGCCACAGGGCATTGAAATCCGGAAACAGGTTTTCCTTAAGCAGCCGGCTGTGCAGGGCGGCCACGCCGTTTACGGTATGGCTGCCGACGATGGCCAGATGTGCCATGCGCACCTGCTTGGGCGAACTTTCCTCGATGAGCGACAGACGCCGCAGGCGCTGGTTATCAGCAGGCCATTTCTGCGCCACCTGTTCCAGAAAACGGCGGTTGATCTCATAGATGATCTGCAGGTGGCGCGGCAGCACACGCGCCAACAGTTCGACGGGCCATTTTTCCAGGGCTTCCGCAAGCAGGGTGTGGTTGGTATAGGCGAAGGTCCCGCAGCTGATCCGCCAGGCTTCCTCCCAGGGCACCTGGTGTTCATCCACGAGCATGCGCATCAGTTCGGCGATCGCCAGCGCAGGGTGCGTGTCGTTGAGCTGGATGGCCACCTTGTGCGTAAAGGGGTCAAATGTCGTATGCTTTTGCGTATAGCGCCGCATGATGTCGCGCAGCGCGCAGGCCACGAAGAAATACTCCTGGATCAGGCGCAGTTCGCGGCCGGCTTCGATGTCATCGGCGGGATACAGCACTTTGGTCACCGTTTCCGAAGCCACCTTCCGTTCCACGGCGCGAATATAGTCCCCGCGGTTGAATATCTGCATGTCGAACTCATCGGATGCACGTGCCGAGTAGAGCCGCAGGAAATTGACACTGCGGCCGCCGTAGCCGGCAATCAGCATGTCATGGGGCACGCCGATGATGAGCTGCCAGTCCAACCACATGGGGTTGTAGGCGCCGTTTACATCCTGTGCATGTTCGATTCGCCCGTAAATCGGTATGATACAAGCGCGCTCCGGCCGCTCAATCTGCCAGGGGCTGCCGTGCACCAGCCAGTTGTCCAGTTTCTCCTTCTGGTAGCCGTTGTCGATTTCCTGCTTGAAGAGTCCGTACTGGTAGTTGATGCCGTATCCGAAACCGGGCATATCCATGGTTGCCAGCGAGTCCAGAAAACAGGCCGCCAGCCGGCCCAGCCCGCCGTTTCCCAGTGCGGCATCGCGTTCGCAGTCCCGGATTTTCTCCAGATCGCGGTCCAGGGCCTGCAGGGCTTCGGCAAACGGTGCCAGGATCCCAAGATTATAGAGGTTTTTCCCCAGTGAACGACCGATTAAAAACTCCATGGAAAGGTAGTAAAGCCGCTTGGCATCGGCATCGCGGTAGCGCGCTTCGGTCTGCAGCATCTTCTCGATCAGGATGTCGCGCACCGCCAGCGATCCGGCCCAGAAGAGTTCCCTGTCCGCAGCCTGCTCCCAGTATTGGCCCAGGGTGTCTTTCAGGTGCCGGCAGATGGCGTTTTTAAATTCATCCGCGGTTTCCGGCAGACGGCTATCGCTTTCACATCCCATAAACGTACTTCCTCACGCATGCCGGCAGCACATGCGGGTATGCGCATTCATCCGTTATCGGCGGTCAGAGCATGCACGGCTTCCTGTTCGGTGTCATATATGGAAAAGATGCGGTCCATGCGGGTCAATCTGAACATGGAGCGCACGTTTTCCGTACTGCCGGAAACCACCAGTTTACCGTCTTCCCCCACGGCTTTGAGGCCGGAAATGATCGCCCCCAGCCCGCTGCTGTCGATGAATTCCACCATCGAAATATCAAGTACGATCCGTTTGTTGCCTTCCCGGATCGCCTCCAAGAGTTTGGCCTTGAATTCACCGGACAAACTGGCGTCAATCCGTTTTTCCAACGCCCTGACGACGGCGACGCCGTCCTGTTTTTCGATTTCGATCTGCATCGGCCCTCTCCTGTTTGAATGACGTGCATGCTGAACGCTGCGGCCGAACTCACCCCTGAAACTCGAGCGCCAGCAGGGTGATGTCGTCCTGGGGAGTAAATTCGCCGCTGTGCGCTGTCATGGACTGGATGACGGATTCGCAAACGGCATCCAGCGATATCGTACGGGTTTCCTGAAGCCTGTGGCAGAAGCGTTCTTCGCCGAAAAATTCACCCGACGGATCAGCGTACTCCACAATCCCGTCGGTGTACAGAAAAATCCGGTCGCCGGACTGCAGGCAGACTTCGCTGTCTTCAAAGGGCACACCCGTTCCCATGCCGATGACCGTTCCGCCGGACTCCAGCATCTCGAGACGGCCGTCTTCCCGGAGCAGCACCGGCCTGGGGTGTGCTGCATTGCAGTACCGCACCCGCCCGCTGCGGATATTCAATACCAGGTAAACCATGGTGAAGTACTTCTCGAAACGCTCAAAGGGAAATTCCTGATCCAGCCGTGTAAGCACCTGGGCCGGCGCCGCCAGCTCGTAAAAGGGTGCGTGAGATATCGGCCGTTTCAGAATGGAATCGCTTTTTGACAAAAGCGCCTGGCAGACCGAAACCGTAACCATGGCCGACGGCACCCCATGGCCGCTGACGTCCAGCACGAAAGCCGACAGGTGCTCTTCATCCAACTGGAAAATATTGATGACATCGCCGCCCACCTGCTCGCAGGGGAAAAAGCGCCAGGCCACCCCCACATGCGAGAATCTGGGCACCGCTGCGGGCAGGAGGCTCTTTTGAATCTGGGCGGCGGCTTCGAGGTCGGCGGCGATACGCCGCTGTTTCTCCCTGAGCTGACGGTTGGCGTCCATCAACGAGCGGGTCAGGTGCCGGATTTTCAACTGGTTGCGGATGCGCACCAGGATTTCGCCCCTGTCGAACGGTTTGATGATATAGTCCACCGCCCCCAGCTCCAGGCCTTTGATCTTGTCCGCCGCCTCGGCCCTGGCGGATAAAAAGATGATCGGGATATCCTGCGTGCGGGGGTCCTGCTGGAGCCGACGGCACAAACCATAGCCGTCCAGTTGCGGCATCTGGATATCGGAGATCACCAGGTCGGGATGTTCACGCAGGCAGGCATCCAGTGCCTGCAGACCGTCGCAGGATTCCAGCAGCACATAGGGCTCGTTTTTCAGATGGAAGAGGAGAAGCTTGCGGATGGTGGCACTGTCGTCAACAATGAGTATTTTGTCCATCACGGTGCCTGGGTCTGTCCGTCAGGTGCAATTCTGACAACCGTCCGGCTGGTCTGCTGCCCAACCGGCGGTTGCAAACGGGTCTTTACAAGACGCAGCCGGCCCTCGGCAAACAGCTGGATGCATGCCGGATACAGCTGCCATTCAAGCTGCAGACCTCTTTTGCGGATCGATTCCAGGGTGTCTGTTTCCCGGATTGGAAAGGCGCGCTGGGCGATAATGGGGCCCGTATCTTCCCCGTAGTCCACGAAATGCACCGTACACCCGGCCACCTTGCAGCCGTAGCGAAAGGTGTCGCCATAGCCGTCGATCCCCGGAAAAGCCGGCAACAGGGCCGGATGGATGTTCATGACGCGCAGCTGTCGGGGCGCGACATTCACCCGGTCGAGAAAATAGGGCGTCAGGGTGCGCATGAAACCCGCCAATACCAGCAGGTCAAAGGGGTAGGCCGCCATCTTTTCCAGCAGCTGCGCCTCGGCTGCGGCCCGCGAGATCAAAAAGCTTTTCAGTTTGCCGGGATCGCTGTGCGCAGGCATCAGTGACTGCTTAGCCTGCACGTCATCTAACACAAAATCAGACGGCCCCGTCGGGGTCGTACCGTCACACACCCGGCGGATCACAGACCGGTAGTCCACCGTAAACACCGGAATGCCGCACCGGCGCCCGTAGTCCAGTCCCTTCGCTCGCGGATTATCGGAGCCCACGAAAACCACCTGCCCGTCAATGGCGCCGTTGTGGCAGGCCTCGGCAATGGCCCTGAAATTTGTCCCGCTGCCAGACAGCAGCACGCCGATACGTAAAGAAGCGGCCAAATAAAGAATCCCCCTTCCCGCCCGGCAACTACTATTCCCCTGTGCATTTCAAGGCGCGCGAGGGTCCGGACACTGTCAAAATAACAAGCATCTTTAGTGTGTTAAATAGCAGAAGCACCTGGAGATGTCAAACCGCGAATCAATGCGGCCGGCGGCGGCCGGCAAGGTTGACAATCCCTTTGACGGTAACTATAATCCGACTTACTGTTTACACTTCCCATAGAAAGGACGGCACCGCCATGGCAAAGAATGTAGTCGAAATTGATGACAGCAGTTTTGAATCCGAGGTTCTGCAGCACGACAAGCCGGTGCTGGTCGATTTCTGGGCGCCCTGGTGCGGCCCCTGCAAGGCCATCGGACCGGTGGTAGAAGATCTGGCCGGCAGCTTTGGTGACAAAGTTAAATTCGTGAAATGCAATGTGGACGACAACCCGGTCACACCGAGCAAATACGGCATTAAGGCCATCCCGACGCTGATTGTATTCAAGGACGGCAAACTCCAGGACCAGATCGTTGGAATCGTGGCCAAATCAAAATTGGAGGAAACATTGAACAACCTGCTATGATTTCGGCAGGTTGCAACCATCCGGGACCGGTTGCGCGCACTGCACGCCCGTGACACACGGTCCGCCCGGGAAGCGGACATCCGGCAATGATTCCCCGGAGCCGCAAAAACCGCTGCCCCCTCCGATGGCGTTCCGGTACCTGCCACCGAAAGGACGAATTCAAATGCCGATTGCACCGCCAGCTGCCCCTATCGACCGGCCAAAAGCCGCACGGCGATGCGCGTCAACTGTCGCCGCCGGTTTGGTCATCGCAGTCCTGTTCGGACTGGCGGGCTGTTCCTGGTTCCGGCCCGACATCGAAAAGTCTGCCCCCGAGCTTGCCAGCGACGGGATGGATGCCTACAAGAGCAAGAACTATAAGGATGCCATCAAAGCCTTCGAACACTTGAAGGACTGGTACCCTTTCAGCAAGTACGCCATGCTTGCCGAGCTGAAAATCGCCGACGCCAACTACAAGCTGGGAAATTACGAAGAAGCGGTGTACGCCTACCAGTCTTTTGAAAACCTGCACCCGCGCAACGAAGCCATCCCCTATGTCATTTATCAGGCGGGCATGTGCTATTTCGAGCAAATCGACACCGTGGACCGCGATCAGACACCTGCCCGCAAAGCGATAAAGATATTCAGACGCCTGACGAGCCGTTTCCCGGGCAATGTCTACGCCATCCGGGCGCAACCGCATATCAGCAAATGCCTGAAAAGCATTGCCGGACATGAGGTATATGTGGGCAAGTTCTATTATAAAGCCAAACATTACCGCGCCGCGTTGCACCGCTTCAAAACCGTGCTGACGAAGTTCCCGGATGTGGGCTATCACAATGAAGCCCTGCGGTATATCCGTCTGTGCCAGGCTGTGCTGGCGGACGACCAGAGCTAGGGGTCATGAAAAAAACAAAATCTCTGCCGCCCGGGGAAAAAGCTTTACACACACGCAAAATTGCGGTAAAAGGCCACCTTTTGAATATATGCGGAAAATACGGGAAATTCCGTGTTTCGGATGAGGAGTCGCCAACATGTCCAGAATATGTGAAATCTGCGGCAAAAAGCCGCTTACCGGGAACAACGTCAGTCATGCTCACAATGTAAACAAACGCCGCTTTAAACCCAACCTGCAGCGCGTTCGGACGCTGCGCGACGGGCAGGTCAAAAAAATCGTGATCTGCACCAGCTGCATCAAGTCCGGCCGTGTGGTCAAAGCGCCCTAGGGGACTCCCGCCGCCGTAGATCCTCCCTTTTCGCTACCGTTGCCACGCCCGCACGGCAGGTGCACACGTACCAAGACGCCGCCCGGTTGTGGATTCCCAATACGGCCGGACGCAATTTACGGCAGCCCGACTTGCAGTTTTTTTGCCTGCGCGCTTTGATCCTGTCCGCATCCCCCGCCGGCGCCTCAGATATCCAGCCGCTTCACATCCAGAATCCGCTTGACCTTCCTGATTTCGGCCAGCACCTGGTTCAGATGCGCCGTGTCTTTGACGGCAATGGTGAACTGGCTGTCGACCACCTTGTTGTCGCGTACCGAGGTGTTGGCATTCAAGATATTGGCGTTGTGCTTGGCAATGGCGGCGGCGACGTCGGCCAAAAGGCCCATGCGGTCGTAAGAACTGACCCTGATCTTGACGGGATAGGTGTCGGTGACCGCATCGCTCCACTGCACCTCGATCTGCCGCTCGGGATTCATCTTCAGCGCATTTTTGCAACTGCTGCGGTGCACCGTCACCCCGAACCCCTGGGTGATATAGCCGGTAATCGGATCGCCGGGAACCGGACGACAGCATTTTCCGAACTTTACCAGGATGTCATCCAGGCCCTTGACCAGTATGCCGTCTCTAGCCTTTTTCCGGCGGACCTTTCCGATCAGTTTGTTAAAAATGGAACTCCCGTCATCCGCGCTGCCGGGTTTGGGCATGTACTTGCGGATGATCTGAAGCGGCGTGTTCTTGCCGTATCCCACGCTGGCGATCAGGTCGTCGGCACTCTTGAAACCCAGGCTCTGAACAATCTCCGGCAGTTTTTCCGATTTCAGAAAGGCATTGAAGCTGAGACCCTCTTTCTGAAAGGCCTTTTCGCACATCTCGCGCCCCAGCGTCAGGCTGCGCTGCCGCTCCTGGATTTTGATCCACTGCCGGATCCTGGAACGCGCCTTGACGGTCCTGACGAATTTGATCCAGTCTTTGCTGGGATGGTGATTTTTGGCGGTAAGAATCTCCACGATATCACCGGTCTTGAGTTCATACTTCAGCGGCACCATGCGGCCGTTGACCTTGGCCCCGGTGCACCGGTGGCCGACCTCGGTGTGGATCAGGTAGGCAAAATCCACCGGTGTGGCCCCCCTGGGCAGGGATTTGATGTCGCCCTGGGGCGTGAAGACGTAGACCTCGTCCGGGAAGAGGTCGATGCGCACATTTTCCAGAAATTCATTGGGATCGCGGATGTTCTCCTGGTTTTCGACGATGCTCTGAATCCAGGCGAAACGCTGGCTGGCCGTTTCATCGATGCTTCGGCCCTCTTTGTAACTCCAATGGGCGGCGATTCCGGATTCGGCGACCCGGTCCATTTCGTGTGTGCGGATCTGGATTTCCACACGTTCACCCCGGGGACCGATCACCGTAGTATGCAGGGACTGGTACATGTTGGGCTTGGGCCGCCCGATGTAATCTTTAAATTTGTAATCGATGGGCTTCCACATGGCGTGCACGTGACCCAAGGCCTCGTAGCACTGCGGAATGGTGTCGAGAATGATCCGAAAGGCAATGATGTCATAGACTTCTTCGAAATCCAGGTTCTGGCTGAGCATCTTGTGGTAAATGCTGTAAAAACGCTTGTAACGCCCGGTCACGCTGCATTCCAGATGGTTTTCCGCCATCTTTCCCTTGATCAGCTGCTTGACCTCCTGGATGTAGGCCTCCCGCTGCTCACGGTCCTTGGCCACCAGTCCTTTGATGCGTTCATAGGCTTCCGGCTGCAGGTACATGAAGGAGATGTCTTCAAGCTCGCTCTTGATCCAGTAGATACCGAGCCGCGAAGCGATGGGGGCGTAAATGTCGAGGGTTTCCTGGGCGATTTTCCGGCGTTTGCCCTCCTGGCTGTGGAAACGCAGCGTACGCATGTTGTGCAGCCGATCGGCCAGCTTGATCAAAATGACCCGGATATCGTCGGCCATGGCCAACAGCATCTTGCGGATACTCTCGGCCTGGCGCTGACGCGAACTGGCGAATGTCAATGTGCTCAGTTTGGTGACACCGGCAACGATATGCTGCACTTCAGAGCCGAAGATCTCGCCGATTTCCACCTCCGTGGCGTGCGTATCCTCAACCACGTCATGCAGCAGTCCGGCGGCGATACTCACGGTATCGAGCTTCATCTGAGCCAGGATATGGGCAACCTCCAGCGGATGCGAAAGGTAAGGCTCGCCGCTGAGACGCACCTGACCGGCATGCACCCGGGCCGAATATACATAGGCCTGGTTGATCAGGTCGACATCGGCCTTCGGGTTGTGTGCCACTACCTTTTCAATGATGTCGTTGATGCGGATCATCAGATATCTTCAACCGGCCTCTGCGCCCTGCCGTTTGCCTGCAGCGTATGTCTTCGAAAAGCTGCCGTGCGCCGCCCCGGATATCATCTAATAGGCTTTGGCAAAAACCACCCGCTGCGGCGAGGGCTTGCCACAGCAGATACAGTTCCCGGCGGCGTCCTGGTTTTCAAGGGGGATACAGCGAATCGTCACGCGCAGGTCTTCTTTGATCCTGGCTTCGCAGTCGGCCGCACCACACCAGTGCGACAGGGCGAAACCGCCGTGGATTTCAGGCCGCGCGGGGTTGGCGGGCGTAAAAAAATCATAAAACTCGCGCCGGTCGTCAACGGGCAGTGTGTGCCTTTTTCTGAAAGCGCGCGCTCGCTCGAACAGGTTGTGCTGAATGTCATCCAAAATTTCGCAAACCGTATCCAGGAACTGCCGCCTGCTCAGCGATGTTTTTGCATTTACGGCGCGGTCCCGGCGGCCGACGAAAACGGCATTTTGGGCAATGTCGCGCGGCCCGATTTCCACCCGCAGCGGAATCCCCTTTTTGATCCAGTCCCAGCCGCGGCTGCCGCCCACAGGCCGGTCGTCGATTTCAACCGTCAAAAAGCGGCCATGGTAGCGCACCCGGCGCAAGGCATCCGCCAGCTTGCCGGTATACTCCATCACCGCCGCCGCATCCGCATTTTTGCGCAAAATGGGCAGCAGTACGACATGCGCGGAAGCCACCCGCGGCGGCAGGATAATGCCGTCATCGTCACCGTGGCTCATAATGATGCCGCCCACCAGGCGCGTGGACACGCCCCAGGAGGTCGTCCAGGCATAGGCCTCTTTTTCATCCCGGGATTGAAATTTGATGCCCGAGGCACGCGCAAAATTCTGCCCCAGGAAATGAGAAGTCCCGCTCTGCAGGGCCTTGCGGTCCTGCATCATGGCCTCGATGCAGAAGGTATCCACAGCCCCCGGAAAGGTTTCCGCCGCCGTTTTGCGGCCCTTGATCACCGGGATGGCCAGTTCGTTTTCCACAAAATCGGTATATACATCCAGCATCTGGCGTGTCCGTTCAACGGCCTCGGCCTCGCTGGCGTGGGCGGTGTGCCCCTCCTGCCAGAGGAACTCACTGGTCCTTAGAAACATGCGCGTACGCATCTCCCAGCGCACCACGTTGGCCCATTGATTGATCAGAAGCGGCAGGTCCCGGTAGCTGCTGACCCACTTTGAAAAGGCATCTCCGATGATGGTCTCAGACGTGGGCCGCACGATCAGCGGTTCCTGCAGTTTTCCGGCCGGAACCAGTCCGTCGGGGCTTTTTTCCAGCCGGTGATGTGTAACCACCGCGCACTCGGTGGCGAAACCTTCGACGTGCTGGGCCTCTTTCTCAAGGAAACTCAAGGGGATAAAGAGCGGGAAATAGGCGTTTTTGACCCCCGTGGCCTTGAACATGCGGTCCAGGATGCGGACCATGTTCTCCCACAGGGCATACCCCCAGGGTTTGATCACCATGCAACCGCGCACCGGTGATTTTTCAGCCAGGTCCGAAGCCCTGACCACCTGTTGATACCACTCCGGGTAATCCTGTTCGCGGGTGGGTTCAATGGCTGACTTTGATTGTTTTGCCATCTTTCAATTCCTTCCTGTTGCAGCGCCTTGCACCCGGCGCGCTTCTCATTTATTTTTATTGCCTTCGGAATGCTTTTGGGCGCTGTCCGCCCCCTCGCGTTCAAAATCTTCCACCGCCTCGAGCAGGACACGCACCAGCTGTTTCTGGGGAAACGATTTGACGATTCTGCCGCGTTTGAACAAAACCCCCTTGCCGTCGCCGCCCGCAATGCCGATATCCGCTTCGCGGGCCTCGCCGGGACCGTTGACCACACAACCCATAACGGCGATTTTAACCGGCACCGTCTTTTTTAAAAGCGCCTGTTCGATCCGTGCCACAATATCGAACAAGTCGATGCGCGTGCGCCCGCAGGTGGGGCAGGAAATAATCTCCGGCCCACGGTGTCGGATATCCAGCGCTCGCAGAATTTCATAGGCCACACGCACTTCCTCGACCGGGTCCCGGGTCAGGGAGACCCGCAGCGTATCGCCGATGCCGTCGGCCAGCAGCATCCCGATACCCAGCGAAGACTTGACGATGCCGGCGTAAAGCCCGCCGGCCTCGGTCACCCCGACATGCAGGGGCACGTCGGTTTTTGCAGCCAGCAGCCGGTAGGCCGCCAATGTACGCTGCACGTCCGAGGCCTTCAGGGAGACCTTGATGGCCTCAAACCCCATGGACTTTACCAGATCGATGTTGCGCAGGGTGCTTTCCACCATGGCCTGGGCCGTAACGCCGCCGTGTTTTGCCAGAATGTCCTTTTCCAGTGATCCGGAATTCACTCCGATGCGAATGGGAATCCGGTGTGCGCCGGCACAGTCGACCACCGCCTGCACACGGCGGTGGCTGCCGATGTTGCCGGGGTTGATGCGCAGGCCGTCGGCGCCGGCCTCGGCCGCCGCTATGGCCAAGCGATGGTCGAAGTGGATATCGGCAATCAACGGAATCGTGATTTGCGCCCTGATGGCCGCTAGGGCGGCCGCCGCCTGGCTGTCCGGTACGGCAACGCGGACGATTTCGCAGCCGGCGGCCTCCAGATCTTTAATCTGGCGGACCGTTGCAGCCACATCCTGGGTCGGCGTATTGGTCATCGACTGAACGACGATGGGCGCCTGCCCACCGACCTTCACCTTTCCGACCTTGATCTGGCGCGTGGCTTTGCGTATGATGTTGTTTTGCATTAGAGGCCTTTAGAGATTTAGCATTTCCCCAAAATTACTAGTATAGGGCAAAGTGAAACCAAATTCAAATATAAAACTGCATGTTTACTCCCGCAAACCGCCGTCGGGATGCCTGCTGCGCCGGATCGCCGGCGGTGCGGGCGCCCGGTGTGTACCTGTGCACCCATGAAAAAGCCCCTTTCTGCGCATAGCGTTCATGCCCGCCGGGCTTTATGGGCTGTCGGCGGCCTGCTGCTGGCCGCCGCCTTGATCCTCGGCGCCTGCCACGAAAAACCGCCTTACCGCTCCCTGCAGGACATCTACCGCGCAGGTAAAATCACCGTCATTACACGCAACAACGCACACTGCTACTACCTTTACAGGGACCGGCCGATGGGGTTCGAATACGATCTGGCCAAGGCTTTTGCCCGTTTTCTGGGAGTTGCCCTGCAGGTGCGCGTAGCGCACAGGTGGGACCAGATGATTCCGGATCTGCTCGGTGGGAAGGGCGATTTCATCGCTGCCAGCATGACGATCACGCCCCATAGAGAACGTCGCATACGCTTTTCAGAAGGCTACATGCAGATTCAGCAGCAGATCATCGTGCAGCGCAAAAACCACCGTATCCAGACCGCCGCGGACCTCGCCGGCAGGATCGTCGACGTGCGCACGGGGACATCCTACCAGCGTCAGCTGGAGATCCTCAGGCAGCACGGCATTGCCGTCGGCATACGGCTGCACGTGGACACCCCCACCGAAGAATTGATCCGGCAGGTTGCCGAAGGCAAAATCGAGGCCACCATTGCCGACAGCAACATCGCCAAACTCAACCGCCGCTACTATCCCGCAGTGCGTATCGCCGGGGCCATTTCCGGCCGCCAGGTGCTCGGCTGGGCTTTTCATCCGGGAGCACACGCGCTTATTGAAAAAGCCAACCGCTTTTTCGACACCATCCGCGGCAACGGCACTTTCGACAAAATCTACAACCGCTACTATGCCAATGTCGACCTCTACGATCCCACCGACATCGACGCCTTTTACCGCCTCATCCGGGAACGGCTGCCGCGCTACCGGGCCATCATCCAGGAAACCGCCGTGCGCTACAACCTCGACTGGCGCCTGCTGACCGCCCTGATCTACCAGGAATCGCATTTCGATCCACGCGCCGTCAGTACAGCCGGCGCCTTGGGCCTCATGCAACTGATGCCTGAAACCGCCGCCAAATTCGGCGTAAGCGATATCTTCAACCCGGCTGAAAACATCCGGGCCGGCGTACGGCACCTGATGAACTTCTATGCTTTCTACGACAAGGCCGCCTATCCGGCCCGGCTCTACATTGCCTTGGCCGCCTACAATATCGGCCAGGGCCACATCTTGGACGCCCGCAACCTGGCCCGCAGACAGAACCTCGACCCCAACCGCTGGGAATCACTGATGCGCACACTGCCTTTGCTGAGCCGCCAAAAATACTTCCAGGATGCCATCTACGGGTACTGCCGCGGATCCGAGCCCATCGCTTTCGTCAAAAAAATCCGCATCTACTACGATATCCTCAGGCACCGGGACGTCAGCTATCCTCTGCGGCCATCCTGACCATGCCGGGGATGTGCATCGAAGCCGCGGCTTTATGATGGACGCGGGGTGTCGGCAACGTACCAGTCGGTAGCTGGCAGAAATGGGGAGCGCGAGGGCGCTGTAGGGCGTTGAGGGACTGCCGCGCGGCAGGCGTCGGGAAAAGCCGGCAGTCGGCTTAAAAAAAGTTAGCGCTTGGCTGAAACGGGGAACGAAAGGGTGGGCCGGGTGTCGGGTTTCAGCGGCTGACGTTTGGCAATCAGGTGCCGGGATCATTGTTCGACATTTCCCGGAAATTAGGCCTGCGTGGTTTGATTTCCGCCAATATCGAATTTCAAACCGCAAAGCAACCACCGTGCATTACGCCCCTGCCAGCGGTTGGCCTTTTTCCCGTGTCCGGGCAGCCCGGCACGCGCGCCTGCACCCCCGTTTTGACACCTGAAACCCGACTTGCGAACCAGGCAGACAGATCGCTGCCGTTGACCAGCCGTCCTGAATCACATGCCGCCTTGCATTACACAATCCGCGCAAAGGGATTGGTGCGCTTCTCAACGCCGATGGTGGTTTCCGGTCCGTGGCCATTGTAGACCGTGACCGCATCGTCCAGTCGAAAGAGCTTCTGCTGGATGCTGGCGATCAGCGTTGCGTAATCGCCGCCGGGAAAATCCGTACGGCCGATGGAGCCCGCAAAGAGGGTGTCACCAACGAAAACATGCCCGTCACTGTGAAATGACACGCCCCCCGGTGTATGGCCGGGCGTGTGGATCACGTCGAACGTGAGCCTGCCGAACGAGACCGTGTCGCCCTCTTCTATGGTGCGGTCGGGAGCAGGTGAATTTTCGGCGGCAAGCCCGAAGGTGGAGGCCGCCGCCAGCACCTGGTCCAGCATGGGGGCATCCAAACGGTGGATCAGCAGCTGCGCCCCGGTAGCCTGCTTCAGGCGGGCGTTGGCACCCACGTGATCGAAGTGCCCGTGGGTATTGAGGATGTATTTTACAGTCAGTTTGGATTCCGCCAGCGCCATCAGGATCCGGTCGGCTTCACCTCCCGGGTCTATCACTGCAGCTTCTCCGGTTTCTTTGCATCCCACGATGAAACAGTTGGCCATCAGCGGCCCCACGGATAACTTTTTAATGATCAATGGAAATCTCCTCTTCGGCTCATGCACTGCGGGAACCGCCGCGCCCTGAGAAAGCGGGTCGGGTCCCGCATGGTCAGACGTCATCCGTTCCGCTGCTGCGCCGGGCTTTTGCAATCAGGTCGACCAGGCTGCTGATCTTGGGTTCCGGTATGCTGCGCCGGGCAAAGGCTTGCAGCTGCTCCGGCGCATAGTTTAGTTTTAAAAACGCATGGATGTCGAAAACTTCCCACCAGCAGTCCATGATTTTGTGGCAGGGCAGTTCCGACGCTCCGCTGCTCCGGCAGTAGGAAAAAGCGACCGGGCCGCCGAGCTTCGGGCAGCGCCGGCGGTATCTGTCTTTGCTTACATCCATATCAGCGGTCGCCTTTTCAGCGGCTTTTCAAGTGCTGGGGTTTGGGAAAATCGGCAAAAGCGCTCTCCGCCTCAGCCAGCTGCTCATCGGACAGTGCATAGTTGTCCAGCTTGCCGCTGAAATATTTGTCGTAGCCGGCAAAATCCAGCAGCCCGTGCCCGCTGAAATTGACCAGGATAACCTTTTCCCTGCCTTCTTCTTTGGCCTTGCGGGCCTCTTGGGCCACATAGGCCAGCGCGTGGGTGGTTTCGGGCGCCGGGATCACCCCTTCGGTACGGGCGAATTGCACACCGGCCTTGTAGGCCTCCAGCTGGCGCACGGCCTTGGGTGAGATGATCCCCTCGGTGACCAGCTGACTAACAGTTGGTGCCATGCCATGATAGCGCAATCCCCCGGCGTGAAAAGGCGGCGGCACAAAGGCATGCCCCAGGCTGTGCATGGGCAACAGCGGCGTATAGCGGGCCGTATCGCCATGATCGTAGACGAAAGGCGCCCGGGTCATGGTCGGGCAGGCCGCCGGCTCGACGGGGTAAATCTCAAGGTCGCGGCCGTTGATCTTGTCGAGCACAAAGGGGAAGGCCAGCCCGGCGAAGTTGCTGCCGCCGCCGGCACAACCGATGACCACATCCGGGTATTCACCGATCTTTTCCAACTGTTTCTTGGCTTCCAGCCCGATAATGGTCTGGTGCAGCAGCACGTGGTTCAGCACGCTGCCCAAAGAGTAGCGCGTGGTGCCGCTTTTGTCGGAAACAGCCGCCTCGATGGCTTCACTGATAGCGATGCCGAGGCTGCCGGGTGTCTCGGGATCTTTGGCCAGCGCCTGGCGCCCGGCCTCGGTTTCCGTGGAAGGGCTGGCCACACAGTGTCCACCCCAGGCTTCCATCATGGATTTGCGGTAGGGTTTCTGGTCGAAGCTGACGCGCACCATGAAGACCTTGCATTCGATCCCGAACTGGCAGCAGGCAAAAGACAGGGCGCTGCCCCACTGTCCGGCACCGGTTTCGGTGGTGATTTTTTTGATGCCGAACTCTTTGTTGTAATAGGCCTGGGCAACGGCGGTGTTGGGTTTGTGGCTTCCGGGGGGGCTGACGCCTTCGTTTTTATAATAAATCCTGGCCGGTGTATCCAGAGCCTTTTCCAGAAAAAGCGCGCGTACCAGGGGAGAGGGGCGCCATATTTTCAGGATCTGCAAAATCCCTTCCGGTATGTCGATCCAGCGTTCGGTGGAAACCTCCTGTTCGATGAGGTTCATGGGAAAGACCGGCGCCAGCATCTCCGGTTTAACCGGCTGCCCATCGGGCCCTAGGGGCGGATTCATCTTGATGTCCGCCAGGATATTGTACCACTGGCGCGGCATTTCGTCTTCGCTCAACAGAACTTTACGGACTTCCATGATGCTTTTCTCCTTGCTTTGATTAATCAATTAGGACGCCTTATTGCGGTTTGCAGGCCGCTTCCTGATCCTCGGCGACAGAGCCACCGACCGCTGCACGGCGGGTTTTTCCACTTCGTCCGGCCTGCTTGCGGCCCGGGGTTCGTCTGGCGGGGCTTTTACGCCGGCAGGGGGCGTCTTTGGCCCGGCGGCTTCCCGGACCTCGTCCTCATGCGTGGCCGGCTCGGCCGCAGGGTCGATTTGACCGCTGTCCATGGCCGCCCGGATACTGTCCAGGATGCCGTTTATAAAAGCGCCTGAATCTTCGGTGCCGTATTTCTTGCCGATATCGATGGCCTCGTTGATGGAAACCTTGGATGGAATATCTCCGCAATAGAGCAGTTCGTAGACCGCAACACGCATGATATTGCGGTCGACCCCCGACATGCGCCCGATCTTCCAGTTGCTGGAGCAGCCTTCGATGAGGTGATCGATCCGGGTGCGGGCGGCAACGACTCCCTCGACGAGCTGCATAAAAAAGGGCAGCGCTTTTTTGTGCGGGCAGAAACAGTCACGAAAGCGGGCGAGTTCCTCCCGCCAGTCGCCGCCGTCCGCATCCATATAGAATAAGGCCTGCATGGCCAGCTCCCGTGCTTGGCGTCGACTGCCCATGATCAGGATGGTTCCAGCACCTCGAGCAGGTTGGCCATCTCCACGGCGCTGATGGCGGCGCTCCACCCTTTGTTGCCGGACTTGGTACCAGCGCGTTCGATGGCCTGTTCGATGCTGTCGGTGGTTAAAATTCCGAAAATTACCGGCACTTCCGCTTCCAGGCCCACAGCGGCGATGCCCTTGGAAACTTCGGCGCTGACGTAGTCGAAATGCGGCGTCGCACCGCGGATGACGGCCCCCAGGCAGATCACGGCGTGATGGGCGTGCGTTTGCGCCACTTTCTTGGCCACCAGCGGAATCTCAAAAGCTCCCGGCACCTTGATAATGTCGATGTCCTTCTCAGCGGCACCGGAGCGCAGCAGCGCATCCAACGCTCCATCGACCAGTTTCTCGGTAATAAAATCGTTGAAACGGCTGGCGATAACCGCAAAGCGCTTGTTTTTGGCCAGCAGTTTGCCTTCAATTATTTTGGGCATCTTCGACTTTCCTTCCATTTTGGCGATTTCCGCTCCCCAGCGCCGTCTCAGGGCTTGGCGTCCAGATTCAGCAGGTGCCCCATCTTGAGTTGCTTGCACTCCAGGTAACAGCGGTTGAACTCATTGGGTTCGATCTGAATGGGCACCTGTTCCACGATGCTGAGACCATAACCCTGCAGGCCCACCATTTTCTTGGGGTTGTTGGTGATCAGGCGCATCTTCTTGACTCCCAGGTCCACCAGCACCTGAGCACCGATGCCGTAGTTGCGCATGTCCGGCTTGAAGCCCAGTTTAACATTGGCCTCCACGGTGTCCAGGCCCTGATCCTGCAGGCAGTAGGCCTTGAGCTTGTTGGCCAGACCGATGCCGCGGCCCTCCTGGCGAATGTAGAGCAGCACACCGGCTCCTTCTGCATCCATCATCTTCATGGCGGTATGCAGCTGGTCACCGCAGTCGCAGCGCATGGAGCCGAAAATGTCACCGGTGAGACACTCGGAGTGCACACGCACCAGAATCGGCTGATCCGGGTCGATTGCACCCTTCACCAGTGCGATGTGCTGATAACTGTCCATGTCGTTTTCGTAGAGGATGATTTTGAATTCCCCGGCGTGCGCCGTGGGAATCACGGTTTCCACGATCCGGTGCACAAACGATTCGGTGCGCATGCGGTAGGCAATCAGATCGGCGATGGTGCAGATGCCGATGTCGTGTTTTTCACTGAACTTTTCCAGCGAGGGCATGCGCGCCATGGTGCCGTCCTCGTCCATGATCTCGCAGATCACGGCGGCCGGCTTGAGCCCGGCCAGGCGCGCCAGGTCCACCGATCCCTCGGTCTGGCCGGTCCGCACGGTCACGCCGCCGTTGACCGCCCGCAGCGGGAACACGTGGCCCGGCCGCACCAGGTCTTCGGGCTTGGCATCATCGGCGATGGCGGTCTGAATGGTGGTGGCGCGGTCGGCGGCGGAGATACCGGTGGTGACACCGCTGCGGGCCTCGATGGACACCGTGAAACCCGTGGAAAAGCGGCAGGTGTTGTGCTCCACCATGGGCGGCAGGGCCAGGGAATCCACCTTTTCAGCGGTCAGGGCCAGGCAGATCAGCCCCCGGCCGTACTTGGCCATGAAATTGATCACCTCCGGCGTGACGAACTGGGCGGCAATGGTCAGATCGCCTTCGTTTTCGCGGTCTTCATCATCGACCAGAATGACCATGCGGCCGGACTTGATCTGCCGGATGGCTTCTTCAATGGATATAATTGGCATGATTTTGCAAAACTCTCCTGTTGCCCCAAAACGACGGCCGCTTCGAGCCGCCGGTTAAAAACGTACACGCTTTGCGGTGCTGCCCGCTTCAAAAGCCGTGGCGCGCCAGAAACTCCCGGTTGACGGCGCCGGCCGGCGGCGTTTGAGCCGTGGCCCGGCCGCATTGCGCCATGAAGCGTTCGACGTATTTGCCGATCATGTCGACTTCCAGGTTGACGCTGTCGCCGGCCTTCTTATGTCCCAGCGTCGTCGCCTGCGCCGTGTGCGGAATGACACTGACGGCAAAATCCAGGCGGTTTACGGCGTTGACGGTCAGGCTGATGCCGTCAACCGCCACGGAACCCTTTTGAATCATATAGCGCGTAATGGCCTCCGGCGCACGAAATTGAAAAATGCGCGCGTTGCCGGCGGCCTGTATGCCGGCCACGGTGCCGGTACCGTCCAGGTGTCCTGATACCAGGTGGCCGTCGATGCGGCCGCCCATGCGCAAGGCCCGTTCCAGGTTGACGATCTCACCGGCGACCACCCGCCTGAACGTCGACTTCGACAGTGTTTCGGGAGAGACATCCACCGTAAAGGTCCGGCCCGCGATTTCCACGGCCGTCAGGCAGGCGCCGTTTACGCAGATGCTGTCTCCGATGCGGCTGCCGTCCAGGTCAAAATCCGCACGCACGACCATGCGCAGGCCCCCGTCCGCGGGCCGCAGGCGCATCAGCGTTCCGAAGCCTTCTATGATTCCCGTAAACATGGACTTCAACCGTTTGCCGCACGCCGGACCAGGCGCGGATTCGAATCAAAGGTAGCCCTCGATCAGGACATCATCGCCGAAACGTTTTACCGTCATATCCTTAACCGGCAAGGCGTCCCGCATAAGCGCGACCCCCGGACCATGACAGATGGGCACCCCATCGCTGCCGCCCAGCAGTTTGGGCGCAAAGAAAAAAAAGATTTTATCGACGACCCCGGCCTTTAAGGCCGAGGCGCAGACGCGGCCGCCGCCCTCGATAAGCAGGCTGGTAATGCTCCTCTGGGCGAGCTGTTCCATCAGCGCCTGCAGATCCACCCATCCATCCTTCAGCGGGCTTTCGATAATTCCGGCGCCGGTGGCCGTCAGGCGTGCGCGCTTTTCCGCGCTAACCCCGGGTCCCACAACTATCAGCGTATCAGAATCCGATGCCTGCCGCAAGACCCTGGCGGTTTCCGGGATGGAAAGGTGCGTGTCCAGAATGATGCGCCGGGGGTCCCGCCCGGGGCGGCCGTGCACACCGCCTTCGAGACGGGTGGTCAGGCTCGGATCGTCCGCCAGCACCGTGCCGATACCCACCAGAATCGCATCGGCCATATGCCGCAGTTCATGCACGTAGCGGCGTGACGCCTCCCCGCTGATCCAGCGGGCATCACCGCTGCGCGTGGCGATCTGCCCGTCCAGCGTGGCCGCGCACTTGAGCATGACAAAGGGCCGTCCGGTGGTGACATACTTGACAAAAACTTCGTTCAACCGGCGGGCCTGGGCCTCACAGACGCCGCAGGTCACCTGGAGGCCCTGCCGGCGCAGAAAATCCGTGCCGCCGCCGTCTACGTGCGGGTTGGGGTCTCGCATGGCCATGACCACACGGCGGATACCGGCCTGCAGGATTTTTTGCGTGCAGGGCGGCGTGCGGCCCGTGTGGTTGCACGGTTCCAGGGTGACGTACAGCGTCGCCCCGCGGCTGGCCGGGCCGGCATCTTCAAGGGCCTCGACCTCGGCGTGGGGCTGGCCGACAGCGCGATGGTACCCCCGCCCGACCACCTTCCCGGACTGGACCACCAGGGCCCCGACCATGGGGTTGGGGGCCACGTAACCCTGTCCGCGGGCGGCCAGTGAAAGCGCCCGCCGCATGAAATAACGATCGTCCATGCTTCCTAGTTCCAAAAAACTTGCGTCACCAGATCGACTGATTGCCGGCCAAACCATTAAAAAAGGCTCCGGGCACGAGGCAGACCCCTTCAAGGGGTTGGGCGCCTGTGCCGAAGCCGACGGGAAAAACTCGCACTACTGCTGGCTCAGCAGCGATTTGAGTTCGGACACGAAGTCATTGACATCTTTAAATTCCCGGTAAACCGAGGCAAAACGCACGTAGGCCACATCGTCCAGCTCGTGCAGCCGGTTAATGATGCGTTCACCGATATCACGCGAGGGAATTTCTTTTTTCCCGGTCTCCCGCAGGTCGCGCTCCAGTTCGTCCACAATGGCATCGATGACGTTCATGCTGATGTCCCGTTTTTCACAGGCCCGCTGAATGCCGGAACGTACCTTTTCGCGGCTGAAAACCTCCCGCCGTCCGTCCTTTTTAATGATCATAATGGGGATTTCTTCAATGTGCTCGTAAGTCGTAAACCGTCGGCTGCACAGGATGCATTCCCGGCGCCGGCGAATGACATCGCCGTCCTTGCTCAGCCTGGAATCGATGACCTTGTTGTTGATCTCCCCGCAAAACGGACATTTCATCGCTTTTCCCCCCCGTCGTCGCCGCGTATCTGAATAAGCTCGACACCGGCCTCCTGCAGCATATCCTCGGACATGCTGTCCGCGTACCCGGAACGGTAAATGATACGCCGGATACCGGCGTTGATGATCATTTTGGAGCAGATCGAGCAGGGCAGATTGGTGCAGAACAGCACCGCATCCCGGATGGAGACGCCGTGGAATGCGGCCTGGATAATGGCGTTTTGTTCGGCATGAATCCCACGGCAGAGCTCATGGCGCTCTCCCGAGGGCACCTTGAGCTGCTCGCGCAGACAGCCGGTTTCAACGCAGTGCCGTACACCGGAGGGCGCACCGTTGTATCCGGTGGCCAGCACGCGCTTGTCCTTGACGATCACCGCGCCCACGGCACGCCGCGTGCAAGTGGAGCGACGCGCCACCAGCAGGGCAATTTCCATGAAATAGGTTTCCCACGAGGGGCGTGTCTCTTTCACCATTATGTGGCCATTTCCCCTTTCCGCGGCAAGAACGGTCAGCGCACATGTGCCGCGCGGACGGCCCCCGCCGTCAGCGATCAAGGGAGTTCAATGGTTGACAGGCCGTCGAACTTGTCGATGCGCTGCTGATGCCGGCCGCCCTCAAAGGGTTCTGCCAGCCAGGTATCCACGATCTCACAGGCCAGGGCCTCACCGACAACCCGCCCGCCCATGACCAGGATGTTGGCATCGTTGTGCCGACGGCTCATCTTGGCCGCAAACAGGTCGTTGCACAGCGCCGCCCGCACGTGCGGGAACTTGTTGGCCACCATGGACATGCCGATGCCCGTGCCGCACATCAGGATACCGCGGGTGTACTCCCCCCGGGAGACCCGGAGGGCGACTTTAATGGCAAAATCGGGATAATCACTGGAATCCCGGCTGAAGGTGCCGGCATCTTCGATGGTGATCCCCTTGGCGGCGACATAGGCCCGGATGGTTTCCTTGAGCCCGAAGGCGGCATGATCGCTTCCGATAATCATGGGTGATCGATCGATAGTCATAAGCGTTTTTCCGGTACGGCAAAGTGTTCAAGCGGCGGCAACGGGCCTTCCGCACGGACAGGCACAGCTATCGGGGCTATGTGGTTCCGTATGCCTTCAGCAGCAGCGAGGCGTTGGTCCCGCCGAATCCGAACGAATTGGTCATGGCATAGGTTACCGCCAGGCGGCGCGCCGCGTGCGGCACGTAGTCCAGGTCGCATTCTTCACCGGGGTTGTCCAGGTTGATGGTAGGCGGAATAATTCCTTCTTTGAGCGTCAGCGCCGTGAAAACCGTTTCGATGCCTCCGGCACCGCCCAACAGGTGCCCGGTCATCGACTTGGTCGAGCTCATGGGAATCCTGGCCGCCTGCTCTTTGAACACCGTTTTCACGGCCCGCGTTTCGTAGAGGTCGTTGAGCTGGGTAGAGGTGCCATGGGCGTTGATATAGCCGACGCTGCGGTAGGGGACCTGTGCATCGTCCAGTGCGGCCTGCATGCAGCGGGCGGCCCCATCGCCATTGGGCGCCGGTGCCGTCATGTGGTAGCCGTCGCCGCTCATACCGAAGCCGACGATTTCAGCATAGATCCGCGCCCCACGTTCGCGGGCGGCTTCCAGCGGCTCGAGCACCATGATGCCGCTGCCCTCGCCGACCACAAAGCCATCACGATCGCGATCGAAGGGACGGGATGCCTTTTCCGGTGCGTCGTTGCGCGTCGACAGCGCTTTCATGGCGTTGAACCCGGAAATGCAGGTCGGTGTAATCACCGATTCCACACCACCTGTGATCATGGCGTCCGCCCGGCCGCTCTGGACCAGTTTGAAGGCATCCCCGATGGCGTGCGAGCCGGCCGCACAGGCCGTGGCGATGGACGTGTTGGGTCCCCGCACGCCCAGCTGGATGGAAATCATGCCCGGCGCCATATTGCCGATCATCATCGGGATCAGGAAAGGGCTCACCCGTTTGGGGCCCCGTTCCAGCAGTACCTTGTAGTTTCTTTCCAGCACGGACAGGCCGCCGATACCACAGCCGGTCATCACCCCGATGCGGTCGGCGTTTTGGTCGTCCACTTTCAAGCCGGAATCTTCCAGGGCCATGCGCGCGGCCGCCACGGCATAGGCGATAAAGCGCGGAGTGCGCCGGGCCTCCTTGCGCGGCAGAAAATCAACCGCCTGGAATTCCTTGACTTCCCCTGCAATCTGGGTATCGTAAGCCGACGCGTTAAAGCGGGTGATGGGTCCGATGCCGGACTTTCCCGCGCACAGCGCCGCCCAGGTCTCGGCGGCACCGATTCCCAGTGGGGTCACCAGGCCGATGCCGGTTATGACCACACGCCTGTTCACCTTCTCCTCCTCTTCTCGCATGTGCACGCGATGCTGATGCCAGCATCGCGGCCATGCGGCCATCGCTATTTACAGATGCGCTTCCGTGTATTCGATGGCATCCTTTACGGTCAGCATTTTTTCGGCGTCCTCGTCCGGAATGTCGATATCGAACTCTTCCTCCATACTCATAATCAATTCGACCAGGTCCAGCGAATCCGCCCCCAGGTCATCCACGAAACTGGCCTCGGGTACGACTTCTTCGATATCCACGCTGAGCTTTTCTGCAATGATCTTTTTGACTTTGTCCACAACTGACATGGGTTGGTTCTCCTTTCGCGTTTCACATGTACATACCACCGCTGACATGTATGACCTGGCCGGTAATATACGCCGCCTGGTCCGAAGCCAGGAATGTCACCGCGGCGGCGACATCCTCCGGTGTTCCCACACGCCCCAGCGGAATCTGGTCGACCATGGCAGCCCTGGCGTTTTCCGAAAGCCCGGCTGTCATATCTGTTTCCACAAAACCGGGGGCCACCGCATTGGCGGTGATCCCGCGCGAGGCCAGTTCTCTCGCCACCGCCCGCGTGAGTCCCGCAATACCGGCTTTGGAAGCCGCATAGTTGGCCTGCCCCGGGTTGCCGCTAAAAGCCACCACCGAGGTCAGGTTGATGATACGGCCGTAGCGCTGCTTCATCATCGTTTTGGCCACCGCCCGGCAACAGAGGAAGGTGCCTTTCAGGTTGGTATCCAGCACGGTGTCCCAGTCGCCTGTTTTCATGCGCACCAGCAGTTGATCGCGGGTGACGCCGGCGTTGTTGACCAGCACGTCGACACGCCCGCTTTTTTCAAGCACACGCTTGAAGAAAGCGCTGACCTGGCTTTCCGAGGACACATCCGCCTGCAGCGCCGTGGCCTGCCCGCCGGCCGCGGCAATCATCTTGAGCGTTTTATCCGCAGCACCGCCGGCCGAATGGTAATTGAAAAAAACGTGCGTCTGCGTGTCGGCAAACGCCAGGCATACGGCCCGCCCGATACCGCGCGAACCGCCGGTGACGACCACTGTGCGCTGCGGTTTGGCCGCGGCACTCATGTCTGCCTCCCGAACAGCATATCCGCCAGCCGATCCATGTCCTGCACCACTGCCCGGCCGGCGGTCAGCAGTTTTTCATAGCCGATGTCCGCTAAAAACTGCGCCGTGATTTCCGGTGCCAGCATCCCGGGCCCCATGGCCACCCTGACGGCATTCAAACAAACAAGCTGGGCAACCTCAGCGGCAAAAACGCGCGACATGCACCGCGTTTTTTCAGATTCGGCGCTGCCGGCCACTGTCTGCGCACCGGCCCTACGGGCCAGGGCGGCGCCCACTTCGACATACGTCATCATGTCGGCCAGATGGAACATCACGATCTGCTGACGGGTGAGGCGGTGCCGGTGCGCCAGCATGACCGCTGCGTTGACGGCCCTGGCGGCGCCGGCGATGCGCCGGCAGCCGGCATCGATCCCTTTGGCGGCCAGGCTCTCCATCTCATCGGCTAAAGCTGTGTAAAAGCCTCCCTTGGTTTTCCAGGTTTTTTTCCAGCGGAAGGTGCTGATGATATTCTGCTGGATCTCACTGGTGCCTTCATAGATACAGGTGATCTTGACGTCGCGCTTGATCTTCTCGACTTCAAATTCACGGATATAGCCGTAACCGCCCAGCGCCTGCATGGCATCGTCGGCGGCTTTGTTGGCCGCTTCGGTGGTAAAGAGCTTGGCGATGGAGCCCTCCACCTGCAGGTCTTCGCCGGTGCGATCGAGCCGTTCGGCGACCTCTTCGATATGTGCCGCCGCCGCCGCCAACCGCACGGCGTGCGGCACCACCAGTTTGTGGGTATAGCCCTGTTTTTCAGCCAGTGTCGAACCAAACTGCACCCGTTCACGGGCATAGGGAACGACTATCTCCAGAGCCGCTTCCCCGGCTCCCAGCGCCATGGATGCCACCATCAGGCGCGTATAGCCGAACACCTGGTTGGCCTGCTTCAGGCCTTGGCCGGCTATGCCGCCGATGAGATTTTCCGCCGGCACGAAAACGTCCGAAAAGGAAAGCGGCGAAGTGTTGGACGCCCGGATCCCGTGTTTTTCTTCGCTCTTTCCCTGCTTGAATCCGGGCGCATCCTTTTCAACCACAAAAAAGGACGGCCCCTCGGGAGTACGGGCCAGCAGGGTGATGAAATCGGCGTACCCACCGGTGGAGATAAACTGCTTGGTGCCGTTGATCCGGTATCCCGTGATCTTGCCGGACGAATCGCTGACCGGTTCGGCCCTGGTTTTTAAAGCCGCCAGGTTGCTGCCCGCCTCGGGCTCGGTGACAGCATAGGCCACCAGGGCACCGCCTTCGGCGATGGCCCCCAGCCATTTCTGTTTCTGCTCTTCGGTGCCCCCGACCAGCAGCGGGTCCGCTCCCAGCTGAATGGCAAAAAAGGCGGTGCCGATGCCCAGGCAAATCCCGGCCATGGCGCGCGTGACCGCACAGCAGTCCAGTGCACCACCACCCATGCCGCCGTAAGCTTCAGGGATAAAGAGCAGCTGCAGACCGATGTCCGGACTGAGCAGTTCGCGGATGATGCTTTCAGGAAAGGTCTCTGTGCGGTCAAACTCGAGTATCTTTTCCCGGGTCAGCAGCCGCTTTCTGACCTGGGCCACGATATCCAGCACCATCTGGCGTGATTCGGCATCGAGACCTGTTGCGCCGCGGCCGGCTTCGCTCGGTGTCGCCTGCATGGTATTTATTCCTCGCTTTCTATGACCGTGCGGCCCTTGTACATGCCGCAGCTTGGGCAGGCGTGGTGGGGAAGTTTGGCCTCACCGCATTCCGGGCAAGTGGTGACATTGGGCGCCGCGGTTTTCTTATGAGTACGCCGCATATCGCGCTTTGACTTGGATGTTTTTCGTTTGGGAACCGCCATTAGTAATCTCCTAACTATATGTTATCTAAAGATAATTGTCCAAATCAACTGCTTGCCGTGCAATTGCGCCCTTAAGTAATTTAAAAAGCGCCGCTTGTCAAGGCTTTTCGTCGCTTTTCTGAAATCCACTATTGTGCCACCGCAGATGATGTGTTATGGAAGCTTTCCTGTGGGTGCGCAACCCAGGATAGAATGGATTCAACCACTTCATATTACATGCAATAACTAACGGATCAGCTGTATGCCAACTGTGGCTGGCATGGTTTAAAAAAGCAAGATGCTTTTGCGGTATGGCCCAGCGCACGCCGGGGGCATGGCGGTGCGGCAGTTTTGACATGACTTGTGTTTGACTCTTTATGATAGAAAAGAAGTCATGTTGTTTTGTCTGCTTTTTTATGCCGGAGAGAAAAATTATGAGCACTGTCATCACCCGTTTCCCGCCCAGCCCCACGGGCTACCTGCATGTCGGCGGCGCCCGTACGGCATTGTTCAACTGGCTGTACGCCCGTCACACGCAGGGCCGTTTCATCCTCAGGATAGAAGACACCGATGCGGCCCGTTCGAGTCAGGCATCCATCGATGCCATTTTCGAAGCCCTGGAGTGGCTGGGGATCGACTGGGATGAGGGGCCCTATTTCCAGACCCAGCGCCTGGAAATCTACCGGGAATATATCGGCCGCCTGCTGGAAGCCGGGCAGGCCTACTACTGCACCTGCACCCCGGAGACGCTGGCTGAAAAACGCAAGCAGGCCCTGGCTGCCGGCCGGCCGGTCGGCTACGACGGCACCTGCCGCGAGCGCTGTCTGCCGCCGTCATCCGACGCGGTCGTACGGTTTAAAACGCCTGCCGCCGGCACGACCGCGCTCATGGATGTGGTCCGGGGACGCATTGTCTTCGACAACGCCGAAATCGGGGACTTCGTGATCCAGCGCAGCGACGGCATCCCCACCTACAACTTTGCCGTGGTCATCGACGACCTCACCATGGGCGTGAACACCATCATCCGCGGCGATGATCACGTCAGCAACACCCCCAAGCAGATCCTGATCTATCAGGCCCTGGGCGCAAGCCTGCCCACTTACGGGCACGTGCCCATGGTGCTGGGCCAGGACCGCACACGCCTGAGCAAGCGCCACGGCGCCATGTCGGTCACGGCCTACCGCGATATGGGCTACCTGCCCGAGGCGCTGATCAACTACCTGGTGCGGCTGGGCTGGTCACACGGCGATCAGGAGTTTTTCAGCGTGGCGGAGCTCATCGAAAAATTCGACCTGGAAAACCTGGGGAAATCGGCGGGCGTATTCGACCCGGAAAAGCTGCTGGCACTGAACTTCGAACATATCCAGGCCTGCGACGTGGCCGATCTGGCGCAGCGCGTGCGCCCTTTTATGGTAAAAGAAGGCTACGACGTCGATGCCGGTCCCGATCTGCAAAAAATCGTGGCAACCCTGAACCGGCGCAGCAAAACCCTGGCGGACATGGCCCGGGACGCATACTTCTATTTTCAGGAAACCATCGCCTACGACCCGGCGGCGGCCAAGAAATTCCTGCGGCCGGTGGTGCTGGATGCGTTGCGCATGCTGCTCGGCGAACTGCAGCAACTCGCGGATTTCAGCGAACCCGGACTGGAGGCCGCCTTCAAGACCGTCATGGACGCCACGGGTTTTAAGCTGGGCAAGATCGCCCAGCCGGTGCGCGTGGCACTGACCGGCAAAACCGCCAGTCCGGGCATCTTCGAGATCATGGATGTGCTGGGCCCCGGGCGCGTGCTGCCGCGCCTTGCCCGGGCCATCGCCTTTATCGAGAATCGCGCTGCGGCCGCCGGCCAAAAATAGGCTTGACGCCGCCGACGCGATCGTGTAAAAAGTCCGGCCACATACTGAGGGATCGTCTAGCGGCAGGACGACGGGTTCTGGCCCCGTTAACCCAGGTTCGAATCCTGGTCCCTCAGCCAGATACAAATCCAGGGGATTATGATGATATTTTCATAATCCCTTATTTTGTGAAATACGGGAGGCCTCCTTACGGCTCACAGCCTATGACGTTTGAAGCCGGCCCCTCTTCGGTCAAGGTGATGGTGTACGGGTTTTTGTATCGGGAGGGCACATCGCCCGATCCTGAAAATGATTTGTAACCGATGCCAACCCACAGCGGCGGCGTTTCATCGGCCCGGGCGCTGTTATCATTCAGGCAGTAATGACGGGTTTCACCGCCATCGGGAAACGAACCCCCTTCGGGATTCTGCAAAATGATCAAGCCCTTTTGCGAAAGCTGCACGCAATAATTCCTACAGCGCTTATAGCCTGGGTATATGAACCAGTCCCAGGCACCGATTTCATGGCCATCTGCATCGCCTACCGCGGCCATGTAGGCCCGCCTGGGTTGGCCCAATTCAAGTTCAACGGAGGGATGATGCTCCCAACCTTGGTCGTCCATGCTTGTATTCGCGTCCGGGATCACGCCGGACTGCAGCACGATATCGTAGTCCAAATGGCCCCCGGCGGCGATGATTTGACCATAGTCAGGTTCAATCCCCAGGTATCCCGTTAGCCCCTTTTGAAAGGCGGCCCACAATCGGGCATGGGTCGTAGACGTTACACTTTCCCAGCCCTGAAGGTCGACATTGAATTCCACATGGGCGGGTTTTACGGACTGCACCGTGATCTGCACCCAGCTGCCCAGGCCCTGGTTTGGTATGTTGAAGCTGTACCAGTCCACATCATGCTCGTCATGAAAGGCCGCCTGATAGGTTCCATTGATGCGAAAGGGGAGGGGGTAGGCCGCATCCTCGGTGTCGTTTCTCTCGCCGAAGGCATCGCGTTGCGTCCGGACCTGCAGGCCTCCTGCGGGGTTTTGCAGCGGTGTCTGCGGCTTCACATTCCATTTCGGTTTTTTCGGCGCCGGTTTGAGATTATCAGGCAGACCCACTTGCAGATTGCCCCCTGGCCCGGTGCCGGGTGCGTGCTGTAATGATCCGACCCTTGACATCTTTAAATCACGCGTTGCGGGCTTTCCCCCGGTCACCGGCGCCCGGTTGCGCTTTCTGAACGGCAGTGCCGGGGCAAGGCGCGCGGTTCGCAGGCTACGGCCGCGTACGCCCGTCAGACTGGCGCGGACATCCGTCCGGGCGGTCACCCGGATGCCGGTGTCAAAATCAAAATGGCCGCCGGGACGCAGCAGCTGCCGCCCGTGCCCGATGCCGCCAAGAAACCATGTTCCGGCCTTTGCCCCCGTGGAAAGATGCAGTCGGACCGATCGGAGCTGCGTACTTGTCAAATTGGTCTTGCCCCGGTTTTTCAGCCTCACATGCACCGTGCCGTGCTGCAGATGCACCCGTGCGATGGACAGCAACGGCTTGCAGGATACGGCGTTAAGGGCGGCGGGATGCTGGAGGGCGGACTGCCCGCCGCCTGCCTTGCGGGCCTGCTGGCCCCTTTGCTGAGCTGCAACTCTCAGGCAAGGAACAGCCAGCCGGACCGTTTTGGTGTTATTTCGCTCGTTTTGTTCGAGAACCTGCCGGGTATTGTCCACAAAAACGGTGACGCTGATGGTGCGAGCGGAAGATCCGGGTTTGATGCCTGTGGTGTAGGTGACAGCACGCCCCGCGGATTTCAGAATACCCTTTGGGTCAACCGGTGCGTTTCCGTTGATTTTCCGGGTAAAGGCGCAGGTTTGCGTTTTCCCGCCGTAGGTAACATTCACCCTGCCGTTTTGATGCTGCCTGTCGGGAATGGCCCCCTTGCCGGCGTTCTTGACGCTAAAGGCGATGTATCCCCTGTTCAGCCAGATCCTTTCGACGACCAGGTCCGGCAGAAGTCTTATGGGCTTTTCCGGCCGGAATTGGGGTGGTTTTGATGATGGCGCTTTTACGCCCGCTTTGGAGTGTGTCGCAGGCCCTGCAGCGTGCAGGGGTTTTTTATGCACGGAAAACTGCGCCCCGGCGCCTGTATTACAGAAACCAAGGATAGCCGCCCCTGCCAGCAAGGTCGCGATGAAACATTTACTTTTCATGGCAAATCCTCCCTTTTAGGCCGTCCGCAGATGTCTTTCCCCAGGCCCTTTATCCGTAGGTGTTTCCATAGAGCCGAAAGGTTCATTTTTTCGACAGGATCAACAGGACCCGGCGGATAGATTCGGAGGATCCGGTTTCCTGGCGGCTATGCCGTGTTTTGCATCACTGCGGCCGCCGCATGGATTTTACAGGCAGCTTGCCGGTTTTTGCCGGCAACCAGAATTCAGGTATTTCTATACTGTCCATTTTTCAGGATCTGCTCTCTCTCCGGGTTACCGAGAAGGGAAAATCCAGAGTCTGGCCGCAACGGTGTGGTTGAGTGCATCTTTAATGATGTAGTTAACCATTTTGGGAGTTGAATGCGGTGGAACGATTACTTGGAAAAAATAACCATTACCATCCCAAAAATGAGAAAAATTGCTATTATCGTCCAGGGTGTCCGGTTGGGGCTGAAAGGCCGGATCATCACTCGTGATATGCCAGGGAGAATCCCCGCCACGGATAGAAAAATTGAAGATTCCCCCGTTAGATCCAGCATAGTGTTGATTTGGCATGACAGACAGCTCAGTAAAAGAGGCTGTGGGGTCATAGGGCAGCCCTGGAAAGCGTAAAGCAAGATCCAAAGCCATGCGCCCATTTATTTGAATCCTGATGTAATTTTCATCCTGGAGATTGATTGCCAACGTCTTGGTTATGACAGTCAAATCACCGGCTGCAACCGGCACATCGTAGCTATACCGGGAAGGACCAAACATGGAATCGCATGATAATGCGACCTGAACGGTCAGGTCTTCAGCCGCGGGGTTTTCGATCCATAGCGTCATATCCACCATCAGCACATTTGTATCCGGATCGTCGGGATCGTAGTACCAGCATGCTCCTGCCAGTATTGCGTTATGTACCCAATAACGGTTGCGCATAATGCTTTGCGGCCGGGGCCGGTCCTCCAACTCGGGCAGAAAGGGAGATGCTACAGAATAGAGAAATGGAACTCCACCCGGATACAGATACCCGGATCGCCGGTTGTTGTCATAGTTGGTTTCCAGAATCTTGCGGTTGGGATTAACCCAGATTTCATACCTCAGCTTACGTACAGTACTGTGAGGAAAAGCATCTTGCCAGTTGAACGCAACGCCTGTATTTAAGACAGCGCTGTCAGGGCTGACCCAGGTTTTATCCATAACGATATCCGATGAATCAGGTTCGCGTATGATCATGCGAAACTCCAGTGGTCCACTGTATTTACTGGGATCACAGTCGAAATCGACCCAGATCTTATTGCGTATGGCATCATATTCCACCATGGGCTTCCCCGAAGCATCGTCCTCGATTTTTATATCCAGTGAGAGCAATTCGTTGGGCGGCGTCGCAGCAGGGTGCAGGTGTTTTGCAAGGCTTCCGGCCGGGCCAAACAGGCGCGGGCCCGTCGGTGTAACCGGCAAGTCACGAATATGTTTAGAGCCGATACTTTTTTCAGTGCTGCGATGGAGCGGCTTCTCCACTTTTCGCCAGGAAGGGGACAAACGCTTTGACGCCGCCGGCCGGAAACCTTTTTTAAAGCCGGACAGCCCGGTCAGGTTAACCGTCACTCGCTGGGGTTTGGAAATCGCGACGCCAGTGTCAAAATCAAAACGACCGCCCGGTTGCAAAAGATGCCGTCCACGGTCGATGTCGGAAATATGCCAGGCACCGGTCTTTATTCCTGCGCAAAGATGCATGGTGATTCTCCGAAGCTGTGCCGTTGTCAAATGGGTTTTTCCCCTGTTATGCAGCCTCACATGTATGGTGCCATCACGCTGGTAGATTTTTTCGACGGAAATATGCACATCGAAAGCCGTCTTCCGGCCAACGGCCGACTGCCTTTTGGCCGCGTGTGCCAGGGGTGCGAGGAACAGTCGGGTTGTTTTCGTGTTGTTTCCCTCGTTTTGCTCATGAACCTGGTTGGTGCTGTCAACAGAAACTGTAACGGCCACACTGCGCCCCTTGTTCACGGTTAGCGGCACGATATCCGTGGTATAGTCCACTAAGCGGCCGGGTCGTTTCAACAGTCCTTTCGGATCAACAACGGTCAAAGAATAGGTTTTTAGGCCCGCTTTCACCTTTGCCCGCCGGTGTTGATTTTCCGGAATGGATCCCCGGCCGGCGTTTCTGATCCGGAATGCAATGTGGCTTCTATCCAGCCATATCTTTTGCACAACAAGATCGGGAAGCAACCGGATATGCCGCGGCTTGACAAGGGGCCTAGCAGCCGGTTTGCCGATATTGTGGGTTGTTGCGGGTGCTGCAGCCGGTTGATGGGCCTGGGCCCGCGGGGCCGGCTTAAATTTGGAAACGGCAGCCGCGTTTCCGGCGCCCGCAAAGCCGGTTCCGGCGGCAATCAGAAAACATAGCGCCACCAAGCATCCTGTTTTCATGGCTTATCTCCCCTTTGCCAAGGCATCGATGCGTTTTAAAAGTAACCTCTGATGCCATGTCTCTGTTGCCAAGTTCAAGTTGTACGGTCCTGTGGCCACCATCATCACTGTACCGGCGCCGCCGCAGCGGGGTTGTCCGAACACATCCAGGCAGGCCCGGGGACAAGACCGGTTTCGTCGAATTCGGTGGGTAGCGTATGCACAATTCTCCCGCGCAGGATGTTGTTATCTTCATGTTGCTCCGTGACCTGCAAGTTCCAGTCAACCCAGAGCCTGAAATGATTTTGCCCTGAATTCCACCACGTGTACGCTCGGATTGCGGTAAATTCATGGCCCGGTTGCAATGGCGGTACAAATTGGTGGACTATGCCATGCCCTCCCAGGTGCAGACTGAGAGAAGTGGCCGCAGAAGGGGCATTGCCGATATTTTTTACATTTAGTGGGAATTCAAAAGTTACCGGCGTCTTGAGGTGGACATCCTTAGCCATGCAAACCACCAGGTCGGGAAGCGGGGGACTGGCATGAAAGGCGACAGCGGTATGGTTGTTCGCCGGATATGAATCTGCCGCAATTCCACCCGGGCGCGGCTCGATATCGAGGGAAACGCTGTAGTCTCCCTCTTTGGCCAGTGTATAAGTAACATGATAGTGAAAACGGCCACGGAAACCAAGTTGGCCGATACCCAGGGCTT
>JALSRD010000005.1 GCA_026984935.1 Desulfobacterales bacterium | reverse complement strand
CGCGATCATGCCGTCGTTCAAAATGGAATCGATGTCCGTGCCGGCGTCGATCTCCGCGGAAGTCAGCGCCTTGACCTTTTCTTCGTCGAACCCCAGAATCGCCTGGTAAATGTCCTGGATTGCCATTGCTCTCTTCCTTTCATGATTGTAATGAATTGCTGTTTTCCGTCGGGGCGGAATCAATCGTTTTCTTTGTAGCCGACCATGAACTCCCAGAATTTCCCCCAGGGTTTGTACAAAAAGCGGTAGTAAAGCGAGGCGATACCGCCGGGCAGGTAGATCATCACCAGGATCAGAATGACGCCGTAGATCACCAGGTGGAGACCCGGCAGGTTGGAAAAACCGGAGCGGACCAGTTCCATGGCGATCAGGAAGGGGAATGCCAGAAAAGCGCCGCCCCACAAGGAGCCCCGTCCGCCGATATAGACCACCGCCAGTACTTCCACCGTTTTTGAGGTATGCATCAGGTCCGGCGTCAGGATTCCCATGTAATGGGCGTAAAATCCGCCCAGCCATCCGGCGATGGTGCACGAGAGGGTGAAATTGACGATGCGGTAATAGGTGGGGTTCACCCCGGAAGTGCGGGCGGCCTCCATATTCTGGCCGATGGCCTTGAACGCCAGCCCCATCTTGCTCCGCGTGACCCAGCGGCAGATAACGTAGACCACCAGCAGCATGACGATCATCATGTAGTAATAGGGTTCGTTGGAGCTGGTGTCGAACATCCGCGGTACGCGCAGGCCCAGCGGGCCGCGCGTCAGCCAGACCATCTTGATGGCCAGCCCCATCAGCGCCAGACCGATAAACCACGCCATCACGGCCGCAAAGATGCCGCGCAGGCGCAGGGTCAGAAGACCGGTCAGAAACCCCAGCAGGCCGGAGGCCAGCGCGCCCACGAAAATGCCGATCCATGGTGAAAGGCCGGTTCTTACCGCCAGGATGGCGGACGTATAGGCCCCCAGTCCGAGAATGGCCGCATAGCCGAAATTTACGATATTGATGAACCCCGCCGTAAGGTCGAAAGCAATGGCCGAAGCGGCAGAGAGGGCGACAATGGTCAGCCAGCGCAGCAGGTACTGCTGGTTGAAGGGCGGGATCAACGGCAGCAGTGCAAGCAATACCAGGAGCAGGGCCCCTAAAGGGGTCAGGCACAGCCGGTCCAGCACGCTGCTAAAAAAGCCCATTTCATGTTTTGAAACGCCAGTTTCCATGCGCACGCTCCTACTGATCCAGGACGCTTCGGACTTCAGAGCCGAAGACGCCGCTGGGTTTGAAAATGAGTACCAGAATGATGATGACGGAGGGCACCACGAACTCCCAGCCCGCCCCGATGTACTCCAGGGTGAGCACCTTGAGCAGCGATACCATGAACCCACCGATGAGTGCGCCCATGACATTCCCCAAACCTACCAGGATAACGACGAACCATGCCATGTAGAGCGGCTCCAGGCCCACGGTGGGATAGGAGGGGTACATGAACAGCAGGCTGGCGCCCGCCACGGCGGCCATGGCGCAGCCGATGGACATGGTCAGCACCATGATCCATTCCAGGTTGATGCCCACCATCAGGGCACCCATTTCATCCTGGGCCACAGCCCGGATGGCTTGTCCCGTGCGGCTGTATTTCATGAAGATCCAGAAGCCGGTCACGATCACCAGCGACAGGATAAAGGTCATCACCCGGTCGACGGACATGAACACGCCCGCGATGGATACGACACCGGGCCAATAGTGCGTGATGCCCTTGAAATCCGTTCCGAAAAGCAACTGGTCCCCGTTTACCAAAACCACGCTGATGCCCACAGTGAGCAGAAAGGAATTCATGACCCAGTTGGCCCGGCTGCGCTTGCGCAAGGGGTTGAAACACACCCGTTCCGTTACGGCACCGGCGAGGCCGCCCACAAGGGTGGCCGTGATCATGGCGATAAACGGCGCCACCATGGCGAGAAAAGCGCTTGGGTGGGCATCGAGGTAGGCATGCAACGGCCGGATGACATAGTAAGCGGACAGGCCGCCGATCATGAAATACTCGCCGTGGGCGAACTGGGCGATGTTCAGAACACCCAGGATGACGGCAAGACCCATGGCGACGAGTCCCAGCATGCCGCCGGTGACCACGGTATTGACCAGGATATAAGGGCCGCGATCGATGGTGCCCGCCACCAGCAGGACAGCAGCGGTCGCCACCGTTATCCCCCCCGCGGTTTTCAGCCACGCAAAGGCACGCGCAAAATATGAATTCAGCATTTCAACCGTCCTTCCTCTCCTGCAGGCTAAACGCCCAGAAAAACCTTGCGCACATGGGCATTGTCGGCCAGCTCCGCACTGGGCCCCTTGAGCTCGATACGTCCGTTTTCCAGAACGTAGCCCCGATCCGTAACCGACAACGTTTTGGTGACATTCTGCTCCACGACCAGGATCGTTTTGCCCTCTTGGCGCAGCGTATCCAGGGAGCTGAAAACCTGGTCCGTCAGCTGCGGCGCCAGGCCGAAAGAGGGTTCATCCACCAGCAGTAGTTTGGGGTCGGCCATCAGGGCCCGGCCGATGCCCAGCATCTTGCGCTCTCCGCCGCTCAGCGTCCCGGCCAGCTGATTGCTCCGTTCCTGCAGGCGCGGAAACAGGCCGTAGGCAAACTCCAGCAGCCTGTTTTTGGTGTTTTTGTCCTTTATCGTGTACGCTCCCATCATCATGTTTTCATGTACGGTCATATTGGTGAACAGGTTCATTTCTTCCGAGATGAAACTGATGCCCAGGCGCGTGACCCTGTTGCCCGGCCAGCCGGAAATGTCTTTGCCCTCAAAAACAATCTGCCCGCTCATGGGCTTGATGATGCCGGCGATGGTTTTAAGGGTGGTGCTCTTCCCGGCGCCATTGGGCCCGATGAGACAGACATACTCCGCCTTTTTGATCTTGAGTGAAACGTCCCTCAGGATCTGGAGAAAACCATAGCCCGCATTGAGGTTGTTGATTTCTAACAACACTTGTTGCCCCCATTTGGTTGTGCAGTAAGATCGTCGCTTTCCAGGCCAATAACCACTAATGACGTCCTGCGGCATCCCGGAGGAATTGCGCTATTGGGATTTTCCGAGATAGGCCTCGGTGACCTTGGGGTCCTGTGCCACTTCTCTTGTCGGTCCTTCCGCGATCTTGGACCCGAACTGGATCACCACCAGCCGGTCGCATACATTCATGATCAGCTGCATGATATGTTCCACCATCAGAATCGTGACGCCGTTTTCCTGAATTTTGCGGATGATCGTAATGATGTCCTTCAGCTCGCCTTCGGTCAGTCCGGCCGCCAGTTCATCCAGAAACAGGAGCCTGGGCGAAGATGCCAGCGCCCTGGCCAGATCCAGGCGTTTCAGCTGAACGGTATTGAGGTTCTCCGAAACCGTCTTTTCCGATTCCGGAAATTCCACGAATTCCAGCATCTCCCGGCTGTGCGCCACCGGGTCGCGCGGCGGTTTTCGCCTGTTTCCAAAAATCGCGGCTGCCATGACGTTTTCCAACGCGGTCATTTTGGGAAAAGGCCTGGGAATCTGGAAAGTCCGGGAAAGTCCCCGGTGGCACATTTTTTCCGGTGTAAGTCCGGTGGTGTCCTCACCAAAGGCCCTGACGGTTCCCGAGGTGGGCGGGTTCAATCCGGCGATGGCGTTTAAGAAGGTCGTCTTGCCGGCGCCGTTGGGTCCGATGAGGCCGACGATTTCGCCCTCGTCTACGTGCATGGACACCCTGTTGACGGCCGTCAGCCCTCCGAACTGTTTGGTCACTGCGATGGTTTCAAGGAGGCTCATGGGTTTCACCGATGGTTGGCGTTCGATGCATCCGGACAAAGAGAGCCCCGGCCGGCCGTGCGGCCGGCCGATTCCCTCCTTGGCGTCATACTTTTTAGAAAGGCGGCGGATAAACCATGGCCGCCTTTTTCACCTGACTACATGGGCGGTGTAAAATCCTTTTCCTTCATGGACTCCGGGAAGATAATCGAGCTTTTCCCGTTTTCGTACTGGATGACCGGGAAGAAGTAGTGGTTCGTGTCCACCACGGGGTCCGGAGCGGTCTCGGCGGTATATTTGTACTCTTTCATCAGGATCGCACCGTCGGCTTCCGTGAAGGTCAGTTTGCCGGTGTTGACCTCGTCCATCACGACCTTGTGGATGTCTTCGCTGGTGATCTTGCCGTATTTTTCCAGCGTGCGCCTGAGGATCTTGATGAAAAAGTTGAAGCCGTCATAGGACAGCCCGGATGCCGGGGCCGATGGCGCATATCCGAAACGGGCCTTTTTGGCCTTGGCGAACGCCTTGGCCGCCTTGGATCCGAATTGGGCCTGGACATCGATAACGCCGTTGGACGCCTTGCCGGTCAGTTTATACCACTCGCCGACCCAGGAGAGGCCGTTGGCGAACAGCAGCGCCTTGAGCCCGACTTCCCGGTACTGTTTGACCAGGCCGGTCATGGAGGGTGCCGAGGTAGTCGTGCCGCCCACGAAGGTCACACCGGCCTTCTTGTACTTGGAGAGCATGGGGTAGAAGTCGGTCTGGGTCAGGGCGAAGTAGTCCTCGAAAGCGATCTCCCAGCCCCCGGCCTTGAGGGCTTTTTTAAGATTTTCACCGGCATTGCGGCCCCAGTCCGTGTCTTCACCGAAAATGGCCGCTTTTTTTGCCTTGACTTTCCAGACTCCATTTTTAAGGGCCCAATTCATGAACGCCACGGATTGTCCCGCTTCCAGTTTCCCGGGCACCGGCCAGAATTTGCAGCTCCAGTAGCTGTATTTTTGGGGATTGGAGCGCCATTTCTTGACTACCAGTTCCGCGGCCCCCATGCCTGCAATCCAGGGCACCTTGTACTGGGCGGCCAGGTCCATGCAGGCAATGGCGACCGAGCTGTGCCAGTTGAGGCAGCCCGCCACGACCCCTTTGCGCTCGATGGCCTCGGCAAAGGCATTGGTCGCTTTGGCCGGATCGGACTGTGAGTCGATCCAGACCGGGACGATCTTGTAATTTCCGATCTTGCTGCCGATCTTGTCCAGCGCCATGGTTACGGAATCCTTGAATTCCTTGCCGGACTTTGCAGATGGGCCGGTAAAGGGTCCCAGCACCCCGATTTTCAGCACCTTTTCCGCCGCCACGGCCAGGGAGGTGAAAAGGAAAATCGAGGCCACCACCGTGATGATTACCGACAAACGCATTTTGCCCGCCATGTTTTTCTCCTTTCTGTTTATGCGATGAGTATTGCCAGCGGAACCGGCCGGTCTTGCCGCCGGACCCTTCCGCTGCAGATTTTCCGGGCTTTTCCCCGATCGTTTGGGTGCCGGTAAGGTTGAAGCCCGGATTTCCAATGACCTGTCCGTCCGTCCGGCCTGTCGGCCGGGTTACCCGTTGACCGAAAAGCTGCTGTCCTTGTTGATTTCGCGTTTCCTGGAAAAGAAACCGACGTCGATGGTGATGCCGGTGT
>JALSRD010000004.1 GCA_026984935.1 Desulfobacterales bacterium | reverse complement strand
GGCCCGAAGCTCTGGTCGATCACCAGTTCGGTAAAGCCGATGATGTGGTTGAGCGGCGTGCGCAGCTCGTGGCTCATGTTGGCCAGAAAGTCGCTCTTGGCGCGGTTGGCGGCCTCGGCGGCCCTTTTGGACTCCGCCAGCTTACGCAGCATGTGCTTCAGGTGGCGGTTGATTTGCGACAGTTCATCCGTGCGCCGGGCGACCTGGTCTTCCAGGCTGGCACGATGCACCTGGAGCGCCTGGTCCCGTTGCTGGATCTGCACCAGCATGTTGTTGAAACCATCGATGAGATCGCCCAGCTCATCATTGCTGGTTTTTTCCGCCCGCAGCGAGTAGTCCCGGTTGTCGGAAACTTTTTTGGAGATGTCGGCCAGCTGCAGGATGGGTGCCGAGATAATGCCCTGAAACCTCTTCGACATCAAGTATGCGATGATTGCCGCCACCAAGAGCACGCAAACGCCGATCAGCAGATAGCCGACCAGGCTGGCATACAGGTCTTTCAGGTCCGTGCGCAGAAAAATGCTGCCGATGGCTTCGCTGTCGAGCATAATCGGCTGCCACAGATCCAGGTTGTGGGTGCTGAAACGGTAACCTTCGGGATGCGATGTGAATTGCGGGAGCAAAATTCCGGCAAGGCCTTTCATTTCACCCGATCGACGGGGTGCCGGGTTTCTTTCGTACGTTGCGAAAAGGCGGCCCCGCGAATCAAAAATTGCCGCCAGCTGAATGTGCGACTCAGCCTCCAGGGCGGAGAGGGTTTCTTTGGCGGCCTGGTGATCGTTAAAAGACAGGGCGGCCGTGCTGTTGCGCCCGATGACATGGGCCAGGCTGGACAGGTTTTGCATCAGGGCACTGCGAAAGGAGACGATTTTGGAGCCGATCAGGGCGGCCGTCGAAATTGTCACCACCGCCAGGCTGGTCATCATGATGATCACAATCAGCTTGCGCTGTACGGGAAGGTCCCGCAGGGTCAGCCATCTCCGTCGCCCGGCCATCAGTTTTGCCTCCGGATGCGGGCCAGCTTCAGCAGCTGGGAGCTGATCTTCAGGCCGTTTGCGACAGCGGCCCCGGGATTGATTGCAAAACGGATTCTGGACTGGACCGTAAAAAATCCGATGATCCCACCGTGCAGGGTGAAATCCGGCAGGTCGCTGACCGTGAGCACGGGCCGGCCCCTGACTTGATCCAAAATGGACTGCAGCCGGGCCCGCTCTGAACCGGCAACGTACAGCAGCTGGCAGGACGGCGGACCGTCGATAGCGTGCGTTCTGTATATGGCAAGACGCCGGCCGCGGACGCTCTTGCCCTGGAGCATATCCAGCGCGGAGCCGAAGGGGTCATCACCCAGCACGCAGAGCACCAGAGGCGCATCCGTGTTTTCGAAAGTCTCCGGCGGCCATTTAACGAACTTGGCGAAGTTGTACAGGAAAGCCGCTTTGACGCGGTACTCCTGCGAAACGGCCGGCTGGGCCCAGCTGCGACTGGTGCCTTGCATCGCGAGTGCTGCGAACAGCATCGCTGCCAGAACGATGCGGGATGCCTTTACACCGGCATTGGTATGGGAAGCTTTTTGCTTCAAAATTTCGTTGATCCAAAAGTTAAAATTTCAGGGTAATCGCGGCATAGACGCTGCGCTGGACCTCGGTAGGTGTCATAGCGTCAAATTCGGGTATAAATTCCAGATGGTGGTTCTCGATCAGATTCTGGCCCACCACGGAGATCTCAAGGTCTGATATTGGTTTCCAGCCCAGGCGCACGTCCAGGGAGTGGTAACTGTCCACTCGATCGCCTAATTCGTCTACGTAACGCCACCACAGGTCCAGCGTTGTATTGTGCGGCAGATCGAAGCCGGCGCGCAGCGATATCTGGTGGCGGGGATTTTCAAGACGCAGGGGAACTCGCGGCAGGTAGCGATTTGTTTCACCATGAAGCGTTGGCAGCGTATAGGCATAGGATGACTGCAGGCGAATTTTTTGTGTGAGCTGCCAATCCATTGCCAGCTCCAGTCCGTAGAGCTGCCCATCGATTCCATTGCCGATAAGAAATGGAATTACCATGTGTGGCCCAGATGGCGAAAAGGCTGTAAACGGACGCTCCGGGATAGCCCGGCGCAGGTTCCTGTATTCGTTATAGTAGGCGGCGGCATCCACGGAGAAGGTTTTGGCGGCCCGGAAGCGATAACCCATTTCGTAGGCGATGACAGTCTCTGAATTCACGCTTTCGTTTCCAAAGGTGGTTACCGCTGTCGGCAGTGATACGCCAGGCACGGTGCCCGGCGGCAGCACCATCGTTGTGGCACGCGCACCCCGTTCACCGCGCGCCGGCGTTCGCACGGCCCGCGAGACGGCCGCCCAAACCGACTGGTTGGCGGTCGGTTTCCAGAGGATGCGGCCGGTGGGCTGAATTTCAAGGTGGGTGTAGTCATTGTACTCGAACTTGGAACCAAGAGTTAAACGCAGCCGCTTTGCGAACAGGCTGATCTCGTCCTGGGCAAAAGCGTTGGCAATGCTCAGCCCGCGCCGGGAAGGTTCGATGGAAAAAAAGTCGGGGTTGTCGTCGATGTCGTCGCGGATGTAGCGATAACCCAGGCCCCACACGATTTCATGGCGGCCTGCAACGCGGAAACGATGCTGAAAATCCAGATCGTAGGTATCCACTCGGGCATGTGAGATGGTCGGGAAACGGTCGTTGTGGTCGTAAAAAAACTGCAGCGCCATATCTGCTGAATCGCCGTAAAAAGTGTGCTGCCAACGGGTTAGCAGGTGGTGCCCGCTATGTTTATCTTTGACATTTAGAGTCTGAGCAAATGGCGGTGTTAGACGAGGAAACGTGGCGGTGGTTCCCATTTTTCCATCAAAGAGTCCGCCTTCCAAGAGAAGCGTGTCCCGGTCGGACAGGTGCGAATCCATGCGAAAACCGCCGCTGGCAATGTGCCAGTCGTCGGCCGTATCGTCCCCTTCCGCGTCCACGGCCGCGTCGCGCTTGCTGTACTTAGCCCAGAGCCTGAACGGCGTGTGGGCGCCGAGCCTGTCTCCGTAACGCAGTACGCCGGTGCCGCGCTCTTCGCTGCCGGCCAGCGCCTTGGCCAGTCCGCCCTGGGTCTTGCCGGCCTTTTTGGTGATGATGTTGATCACGCCGTTGACCGCATTGGATCCCCACAGACTGGCGCCGGGTCCGCGGATGACCTCGATGCGTGCGATGTCATCTAAAAACATGTCCAGTGTTTCCCAGAAAACCCCTGAAAACAAGGGAGTGTAGACACTGCGGCCGTCTACGAGAACCAACAGCTTGTTGGCGAAGCGGCCGTTGAACCCGCGGGCAGTAACGGCCCACTTGTTGGCATCGACCCTGGCGACCTGCAGGCCGGGCACCATGCGCAGGGCATCGGCGATAGTGGTAACGCCTGAGCGCCGGATATCGTCGCTGGTGATCACGAACACCGCGGCCGCAGCATCTGAGAGCCGCTGCGCCTTTTTGGACACCGATGTGATGCGGATGTTCATCAGGTCTTCCAGGCTCAGCTGGGTGAGATCCCTGACCACGGCATTCGCGCCGCCGAGGGCCGGACTGGCGCAAACGGCCAAAAGGGCCAGCGCCGCCGCACAAAATGCCGTCCACCGGTTGGAGAGCAGCGGTATGCACTTCTGCATGGGAATACTCCTGTTCAGGGCGTCTGCCGGGTGGCAGGCGGGTTCTTATCGATTTCCGGGCCGCGGTCCTGAGCGCCGCCGGGCCGGCGGGTCGCGCGACCGATCTTGAGCAGGGCGGCGAGGGAATCAACCACGGCGCTGTCCAGCTTCCCGTCGTCGGCTTCTTTTTGGAGAATCGAAAGCGCCTTTTGGCGGGGCATCCCTTTGCGGTAGGGCCGGTCGGACACCAGGGCATCGTAGATGTCCACCACGGCCATGATGCGCGCCACGGCTGGAATCCGTTCGGCTTTCAACCCGTCGGGGTAACCGCTGCCATCCAGTTTTTCATGGTGATGCCGGATGACTTCGAGAGACATGCCCAGGCTTTGCGACAACGGCAGGCAGATGCGGTGGCCGATGTCCGGATGGGTGCGCATGATCCGCCATTCGGCATCGTCCAAGGGCCCCGGCTTGTTCAGAATGCGGTTGGGTATGCCGATCTTGCCGATATCGTGAAGAATACCGCCCATGCGCAGGGCCTCGATTTCATTGTCGGGCAGCTGCAGCCGGCGGCCCAGAGAAATGGCCAGGCTGGATACGCGTTCGACATGTCCCTCGGTGTAGGGGTCTTTGGCTTCGATGGTCTTGGCCAGCGCAAACAGGACGCTTTCCACACTGGCCAGCTTGCGGTTGGCGCGCCGCATGCGAACCAGGGAGCGCGTGCGCGCCAGCAGTTTGGCTTTGTCCGGCGGCTTGGTCAGAAAATCATCGGCGCCGGCTTCGATGCCTTTGACCATGGATGCGGCATCATCCAGGGCCGTGACCAGCACCACCGGAATCAGGCGGGTTGCGTCGTTGCTCTTCAGGCGCCGGCAGACTTGGAAACCGTCCATTTCAGGCATCATGACATCCAGCAGCACCAGATCGATATCGGATCCGGCCACCATACCCAGCGCTTCGACCCCGCTTTCCACGGTCAGGGCCTCGTATCCCTGGGAGACCAGCAGTGCCTGCATCAATTTCAGGTTGCGGGCCGAATCGTCCACGACCAGGATGCGCCCCTTTGCGGCAGACGGTACGGCAGGCGGGGCCTGCCAGAAAAAGATCTGGTTCCCGCCACGGTTGCGGGCTTCGTCCAGCGCCTCCTCGGCCCGCGCCAGCAGCGTCCGGCGGTCCACGGCATCGGCCGGGCAGGCGGCCAGGCCGGTGCTCAGCGACACGCGTCCCTTCAAAGCGGTGCGTACCGCTTCCTGGAGGCGGCCGGCCCCGTTGCGTGCCGCTGCGGTGTCTGATCCGGAAAACAGCACGGCAAACGTATCCGGACCGTAGCGCCCCACCTGGTCCAGGCTTCGAATGCGGCTGCGGATCAGCCCGCCAATCTGCTCCAACAGCCGATCACCGGCGGCGAAACCGTACCGGTGGTTGTAGGTGCTGAAACGATCGATGTCGACGAGCGCCAGCGTAAAAGGCTCTCCGCTGCGCTCGAAGCGCTTGAACGCCAGTGCCAGGGACTCTTGGATGGCCGCGTGCCCGGGCAGGCCCGTGATACCGTCCAGCCGGCAGCCGGATTTGTCTGTGGCACAACCACCGTTTTTTTCGCCTATACGCGCATCGAGCTCCATGGGATGCTCTCTTTCTGAGAAAATCAGCGCCTGGGTTGTCGTTTTTTTCGCTGCATTTGTAGCCGGTTGATCTCGCATGGTACCGTTTTTATGAAATACAGGGTGTTGCGGCAACCTTTTCGATGGGCAACGAAAAGACAAAAACTGTGCCGCAATCCTTCCCGTCGCTTTGTGCCCGGATGGTGCCGCCGTGCAGTTCGACCAGCCGGCGTGTCAGGGCCAGGCCCAGGCCGGTGCCGTGGTACCGGCGGCTGGCGCCGTTTTCCACCTGTTCGAAAGGCTC
>JALSRD010000003.1 GCA_026984935.1 Desulfobacterales bacterium | reverse complement strand
CCTGAATCTTGCACAGACAATTTTGAAAACTTATAAAATTGTAATGTTATCTCATGGTTGTCTATGGATGCAGCGCGATAATTTTCAGCGTCATTGGTATGTTCGGAAACCTTCCATTTTGACTTCAAAATTGTCTGCCCTGCGGGAGCGCCGATTTTACCGCCTCTACTGTGTTGCAGGGCATTTGTGTCTGTATACGACAGCTGCATGCCCTGCGCCTTGTATAGGCGGCAAACGCGACGCTTGCAAAATTCAGGTATTTTTTGCGCGGGCCCAACGATTCAAACCATCGCCGAAAACAGGAAGAAACCGCCCATGAAGTTTTATCTGGCCGAGAAAAACATCGGCGCCTCTGCCACACGCGAGCAGGTTGACGATCTGATCCGGCGTCTGAAGGCGCTGGGATGGGATGTGCACTATGGAGAAAAGGGGAATCAGCTGACGGATGAATCCGAAAAAGGGCTGGAAGAAAAGATCATGTCCGATTTTGCCGATGATTTCATCCGCTGCCTGGATGAAATGACGTCGCGCTGAAGGGACGGCCCGCGCCCATCATGCGAGCTCTTTGTATAGCCGGTGGATACTCTGGCTGCGCCACCTGCCCCTTCCGGACAGTGTCGGGATGTTTTCGGTTTCCAGATGCTGTGCGATGCTCTCGTAGCTTTTGCCCTCTTTTCTGAGTCCCCGGATAATCGCGATCACCTTTTTTCGATCCGCTTTGGCCGGGCGTCCGGCCTCCGGCGCGGCATCCGCCCGGGCGGCAGGCTCTTGGCGCAGGGCACCAGGTTGCGTCTGTACGTCGACTTGCCGGGTGCGGGAACTGTCCAGCAGGTCATCGAGACGCTCAAGGACTTTTGCCATAAGGCCGGTTTTATGGCGCTCAACATCCAGGCGCGCATTGGCAAGATCGATCATCTCCTTCTGGTTTTCGATAAGCGCATCCAGCGCCTTCTTTACGACCGGCAGATAGTCGGCGTTCGCCGCAGCCGTAGCGGAGCTCTTCCGGCCCCTGTTTTTTTTACGTTCCGAACCCCGGTAGGGGAAGGCATCCGTGGGTCGGCGGTTGCGGTCGTAATTCGGTTTGTTCCTGCTGTTTCTGAGTTTGTGCAAAAAATCATCCATGCAGATACTCCTCACATTCCACGCAGTTTGATTAATCTGGAAACCCGGTTGAGATCTGTTTGCAGCCGGCAGCCGTCGGCCCCATAAGAAAAGGCGCTACCGAACCCTTGCCGGTTCCGGGCGGGCGGGAATCAGATTTCGTTGTAAGCAGTTTACGGGAGCAGGCGGTTCGTTTAAGGGCGATTAAGGTTCTCATCTCATACAATCAAATGCGCGGCGGCGTCAAGCGCTTATTTTTCAGGCGTTAAGCTTCTGTCTTAAACGGTGCCGCACCAAAGACCGCGCAGAAGGACAAATAACACTTGCCCGGGCACAGGATTTCATTTAAAGAGGCGTGCATGACTGCTCTAACCACAGACCCATCACAGAATGTGCTGGCCCAGGCCGTTGAGGTGCTCAAAATCGAAGCGCAGGGCATTTTGGGCTTAATCGACCGCATCGATTCCCGTTTTGCCGAAATGGTCAGCCTGGTCGGAAAGGTGCGCGGCCGGCTGATTGTCAGCGGCATCGGCAAATCCGGCATCGTGGGCCGCAAAATCGTGGCCACCTTGAACAGCACCGGCACGCGCGCCCTTTTCCTGCACCCCGTTGAAGCCATGCACGGTGATCTCGGCCTGGTCAGCCGGGACGATATCCTGCTGGCGCTCTCCAACAGCGGGGAGACGGAAGAGCTCAACCGGCTGATCCCCAGCATCCGCGCCATGGGCTGCCCCATCATCGCCTTTACGGGCGACACGGACTCCACGCTGGCCCGGCTAAGCGACATCGTCATCGACGTGCGGGTTGAAAAAGAAGCCTGCCCCATGGGCCTTGCCCCCACGGCCAGCACCACGGCACTCTTGGCCGTGGGAGATGCTCTGGCCGTGGTGCTCAGCAACAAGCACCATTTCAACAGCCGCGATTTCAAACGCTTCCACCCCGGTGGAAATCTCGGCCAGCGCCTTTCCAGCCGTGTGGCGGACCTGATGCTCACCGCCGGCGCCGTTCCCGTGGTACAGGAGACCGCACCGCTTCACCAGGCCATCGGGATCATGGACCGCCGGAACCTCGGCGTCACCCTGGTGGCGGATGCGCAGCGGCACTTGACGGGCATCATCACCGACGGCGATTTGCGGCGCCTGCTGGTACGGGGAAAAGCGGTCGAAGACCTGCTGGCCGCCGACGTCATGACCAGCGCGCCGCGCCGCGTAGGGCCGCAAACCTTTACCTATGACGCCCTGAATCTCATGGAGACGTTCCAGATCACGGTGCTGCCCGTCGTCGATGCCAACGGCGGCATTCTGGGGATCCTGCACCTGCACGATATTCTCGGCAAGGGAGAGTTCAAATTCAACGGCAGTCTTCACAAGGAGAAACCCCATGATCCCACATGCGGCTGATACCGCCATCGACAGCCTGGGCCCTGCCAGGATTCCTTCGCCGCTGTTGAGATCCGAGAGCGGCCACGCCCGGACTTTCATCAGCGATGAGCACCAAGTGGCCATCGAAGTCAATCCGCAGCGCCTGAAAACGCTGATCGAAAAAGGCTCAGCAATTGCCGCCTTTGAACAGGCCGGACCCCGCCGCGATATCTACTTCGACCCCAGCAAACTCAAATGCGCTCTGGCCACCTGCGGCGGCCTCTGCCCGGGCCTGAACGATATCATCCGGGCCATCGTGCTGGAACTCTACTACGGTTACGGTGTACGCAACATATACGGCATCCGCTACGGACTCCAGGGCTTTATCCCAAAGTACGGCCACGAAGTGATGGACCTGAACCCGGAAGCCGTCACCGAAATCCTGGAAATGGGCGGCACCATCCTGGGCTCCTCGCGGGGGCCGCAGTCCATCGAAGAAATCGTCGATGCGCTGGAGCGGATGAACATTGGCATTCTCTTTATGATCGGCGGGGACGGCACCTTGAAGGCCGCCAGCCTGATCGCTGATGAAATCACGGCGCGCGGGCTGCATATCAGCGTCGTGGGCATCCCCAAAACCATCGACAACGACATTTACCTGGTCTCCCGCTCCTTCGGATTCGACAGCGCGGTCGCCGTGGCCACCCAGGCCATCATCAGCGCCCACAACGAATCATCCGGATACCCCAACGGCATCGGGTTGATCAAACTCATGGGCCGTTATTCGGGTTTCATCGCCGCCACCGCCGCCCTGGCGCAGCAGAACGTCAATTTCGTCCTCATCCCGGAAATCGACTTCGACCTGGACGGTCCCCGTGGCTTTCTGCAGGCGCTGGAAACGCGTCTGAAGCTGCGCCAACATGCGGTAATCGTGGTTGCCGAAGGCGCCGGACAGAAATTTTTCAAAAACAACGAGGTCAAGTACGACGAGTCCGGTAACGTGCGCCTGCAGGATATCGGCCTCTTCCTCAAAGCTGAGATCGGGCGCTATTTCAAGGAGCACCGGATGGAGATCAACCTGAAGTATATCGATCCCAGCTACATGATCCGCAGCCTGCCGGCCTGCGCCAAGGACCATGTTTTCTGCTCTTTTCTGGGGCGTGACGCCGTGCACGCCGGTATGGCGGGAAAAACCCGGCTTCTGGTGGGCTACTGGAATGAACAGTTCGTGCATGTGCCGCTGAGCGCCTCGGCGGGAAAACGCAAACAGGTAGACCCCGGCGGCAAGCTCTGGCAAAACGTCATCCAGGCCACCGGCCAGGGACTGATGGTCAACGATGGGTAAGCAGCCCGGTCTTTGCGGTCAGTACCGGAGGCAGCCGGGGGCTTTTTCGAAACACCCCGGATAGAGAATCCTTCCGATTTTACAGATGCCCTTGAGCAGTCTCAGTGTGGGGCGCGAAACAATTTTTTCATCCACAATATAGACGTTTCCGGTGCGTACCGCTTTAATGGCCTGGAATCCGGGCTCTGCCTGGATGCGCCGGCGGCTCGTGCGGTTCATGGCCCCCCGCTGGGCCAGATAGACATCGATGTCCTGGGCATGGGACAAAATGCGCTCCTTGCCGTAAGCCGCGATATTGGTCCTGCGCACGGCGCGGGCATCGGCGGCCACATTCACACCGCCGGCACTTTTCAGGACAAACATGGTGATGGAATCAGGGGAAAACGTCTTCATGCGGCTGTGGATGGATTCGAAATACACGCGCTTGCGTTCGGACACCGGGATGCCGGCGACCACCTTTTCAATCTGCACCAGTGCGTGCCGGAATTGGTCGATCATCTCTTCGGCCCGTGCCCGGCGGCCGGTCAAAAGGCCGAGGCGCCGCCAGTAGGCGTACATTTCCCTGACCGTTCTGGGCTGCAGCGACACCACGCGGATACCGGCTTTTTCCAGCTGGGCCACCAGTTTCGCATACCCCCTGGCGATCATGGGCCGGATCAGGACAAGATCCGCCCCGGCCGCCAAAAACTTCTCCAGGCCGTCATGATAGGAAAAGACCGCCTTTCGCGCAACCTGCGGCGGATAGGTTTCGTTGCGCGACACGCCGATAATCTCCCGCTCAAGCCCCAGCGAAAAAAGATTTTCGGTATGGGCGGCATACAGCGAAATGATTCTCTTAAAGGGCCCGTCTGCACCGGCCGGCGCCTGCTGAGATGACGGGGCCGCGCTGCCGCCGGACGGAACCATGATGATCATTGCCAGGAATATAAATACGTTTCTGAAACTGGTGCGCTTCATGGCATCACTCCCCTTACCCGTAGCCGTCCGGCCGGGCACCCCGGCGGCATTCCGGAAACTTCCGGCCGGCAGCACTCATTTTTCGGCTACAGACCGATGTGGTTATCTTTGGCCACATCCCGGATGTGCCTAACATAGATCTGTGCCCATTGGGTGTTTTCACCCAAACCGTGCAGCACCGGCTGCACCCGGATCCCCGCACGCTCCATGGTGCTCTTCCACGAATTCTTGTCCGGACCGGCCATGTCGTTGTTGGCGTGATCGCCGGCAACGATCATCAGCGGCTTGAGCACCACGCTTTGCACTCCCGTATGCTTCAGCGCCGAGACCACGTCGCCTAAAGAGGGGTATCCCTCCACCGTGCCGATGAAAATCTTAGCGCCCGGATAGGTCCTGCGCATGACCTGCTGGAATTCCGCGTAAATGCCCGTGGAGTAGAACGCGTTGCCGTGTCCCATATACACCAGGGCGCGGCCCTCTTTTCCTGCCAGTGCGACATCCGCCCTGAGGGCTTCGGCGCCGATCTGCATATCCTTGTGATAGTCGTAGCGCGGCCCATACTGCCCCAGGGCCGGACGGCCGATGACCAGCTTGGCGAACGGTGCGAATTTGGCTTTGATGGTCTTGATGGCGTTGAGCCCGTTGACATAGGAGCGGATGTCGGTGAACTCTTCGCCGTTGTAGATGTGGGTCGGCTGTACGATGATGGTCCGGTAGCCCTCATCCTGGAGATCGGCGATGGTGGCCAGGGGGCCCTTGACGTAGAGGATCTCTTTGGGGATTTCCCTGTGCGCGGCCAGGAACT
>JALSRD010000002.1 GCA_026984935.1 Desulfobacterales bacterium | reverse complement strand
ACCCCGCAGCGCTCGATATAGACCACCAGGTCCACGGCCTCTGCGATCAGCGCCCGGGGGATGCCGGCGGCCGCCTCCTGGATGAGCTGCTCCAGGCGGATGAGCCCCTGGCGCGGCCCGTTGGCGTGCACCGTGGATAGCCCGCCGGGGTGGCCCGTGTTCCAGGCCTTTAACAGCGCCAGGGCCTCCCCTCCCCTCACCTCCCCCACGATGATGCGGTCCGGCCGCAGGCGCAAGGTGGCTTTTAAAAGGGCGGTCATGTCGGCCACGCCGTCTTTGGTGCGAAGCGATACAAAATCGTCCACCCGGCACTGCAATTCGAGTGTGTCCTCGATCAATACCACCCTGTCGTTGTACCTGGCGATCTCGTCTAAAATCGCGTTGGCCAGGGTGGTCTTGCCCGACCCCGTGCCGCCCACGATCAGGATGTTCTCCCTTTGTTTGACCGCCTGCCGGATGCGGACGGCATGGCCTTTTTCCATGATGCCGTCGCGGACATAGTCATCCAGCGTGAACACCCGGACGGCGTGCTTGCGGATGGCAAAACAGGGCTTCGGGACCACCGGCGGCAACAGCCCCTGGAACCGGCTGCCCGTGCCGGGCAGCTCGGCCGACAGGACGGGGTTTTCGCGGTTGCAGACGGTGTTTAAACTCGATGCCACGATGCGGATGATGCGCTCGGCATCGGCTTCCGACAGCGTCTCGCCGCTGTCGCTGCGGCCCACTGCAAGGCGGTCCACCCACAGGCGCCCGTCGGGATTGACCGTGATATCGCTGACCGTGTCGTCTTTTAAAAGCCGGCAGATGAGATCCCCCATGGAAGACAAAAGCATGCCGTAGACCCGCTTTTGCTTTTCCCTTTCGCGCTTTTTAAAATCGACGACCCCGAAGGACTCCATGGCATCTCCCCTACCCGCGCAGCATGAAGACATCGCGCAACAGATGGTCTGTTTGCGCCGCACTGATGCAAATGGGCGCGTACAGCCGGTCTTTTCCGTTGTCATCCATCAGATCCAGGCGGCATGTACAGGGTTGTTGCGGCGTCATGCGGCAGCGCAGACGGTCCCACTCATGATCGCAGAGTTTCAGCTTGGCGATCTCACGCGGATGTTTTCGGCCGCTGACCCGGCTGATGCGCAGTATGGCCATGTGATCCCCCTCTCTATTATCTTCTCTATCCTTTCGCATGAAATACAGAACAACCTGTTACGCTAAAAACCTTCGCATAAAATCAAAAACGGCCGGTTAAGCTAAAGCCCCCTGCCCTTCTCGATCGGTTTGGCAAACGCAACCTGTTTTACAACCGGCCGGATCAGCACGCGGGCGTTTTCCGGATAAGCGATGCCCGGGTGGTCCCGCACGAACCGGTAGGCCTCTTGTCTCAGCACCGCTTTGAGCTGCTCGCGGTCCAGCCCCGGGCAAACGCAAACCTCGGTGACAACCTCCCGCATACGTTCACCTTCTTTGTAAACGGCGGTGATCTCGTAAAACCCGGTTACTTCCGGTCGGTTTTCAGCACCCCGAACAGCCCCAGGTCGTACTCTTTGAGCAGTTCGTTCAGGGCCGCGATCATCTCCTCCGGCGCCCGGGTGCCTTCCGGGCTGCGGATCTCTTCCCAGGTCTTTAGCAGTTCCTCTGTCAAGTAACCCTTGTATGTTACGGGCAAGTTTTTCGCGGGCATGTTCTGTCCTTACGTTGTTTGCGATCATGATCAAAGCGCCAGCCTCGGTGCGCGTTAAAATACTTGCCAGATCCCCGGCCGGCAGTTGTTTGGCCGCCAGCGCCTGTTGCAGACGTTGGCGCGTCTTTTCATCAACGTTCAGGCGCCTGTCGCCCATCAGGCCGGCCACCGATTTTATTTTAAGCCCCAGACCGTCCAGACAGCTTGCAAACTCGGCCACCGATCCCCCGGTGGTCAGGATGTCCTCGACGATGACGATTTGTCTTGCGCCGATCCGTTCCTTAAATTCGTTTGCATCAAACGGCGCGTACCGCCGCCGGTTGAAGATGCGCTCCGACCGGCTCATGTGCTTGGCCTGGCGGCCGTGCAGCGACTTAAAATAGGCATCGCCCACCAGGTACGGCGCGCCGATCTCCCGGGCAAGCCTTTCGGCAAAACAGACGGGGATCACATTGGTCTTGGACGTGCTCGGCTGGGTCAGCAGCAGCGTGGTTTCGGGCGTGGGCAACAGCGCCTTTAGCTGTTGCGTCTTTCGGCCGGACCACAGCGCATCCACGATGCGCCCGGCGGCCGCCGTGTCGAAGCCCTCCTTGGCCGCCTGCCAGTCGGCCGAGACCAGCAGCGCCCGGTCGATCCTGGACCGGCCGACGATATTGTCTTCAGGTAGCACCTTCATACACCCTCGAAGCAGACATCCAGGCGCCCGGCATCTTCAGCGTCTCTTGCAACAGCGCTTGCCCGCATCCGAAGATCGTCCCTGAGCTCAAAACGCGGGTTCACATCGGCAAAGCTCCGGTAAGTGAACCTGGAGATCAGGTGGTCATGGTTGGCGAACCTGACGATGGCGGTCATGTCCGGCAGGCGCATGATATCGGCCGGTAGAAAGAGCGGCTCCTTGCGCTTGCGCTGGCTCAAGCTGGTGCCGTCCCGGAAGTCCTCCACCCCCATGGAATAACTGGTCTCCATCTCGCTGTACTCGGTGTCGCTGATCTTGTCGGACAAAAAGCGCGCGTTGTCCGGATCGCCCACCGCAAAGATGGCGGTATTGCCGCAGGCGTTGACGATGCTCTTGCGCAGGTCCCGGCCGTAGAGCACATCCAGCTGGCCGATGTCCTGGATGCCCAAAAACACGCACCCGCCCTTGGAGCGCGACCCGGTCAAAAGCTTCACCAGGGCATCCAGGCGCTGCAGCGTGCCGAACTCGTCCAACAAGAAGAACAGCCGCCGCCGGTGGTCATCCGCCATGGACAGCAGCCGGCGCGCCAGCAAGTCGATGAACAACGACAGCATCGGCCGCAACGTGTCCTGCACCATCTCGTAGTTGGTGATAAAGATCATGCCGCGGCCGTGTTGCATCCAGTCGTTGATGCAAAAATCACCGTCGTGGCCGGCCAGGTACGCGAAGCAGCGCGCCTGCTGCATCATGACCGCGAACACCCCCAGCGCCTGGCGCGAGCGGGGGCTTTCGATGTAGCGGTGGCCGGCCTTTCCCCCGGGGGTGGCTTTCAGGCAGGCGGCGATCTGCTCGCCGTCGGCGCTCACATGGCGCCAGATGCCCTCGTTGGTGCCGAGCCCCTGGTCGTGCAGGTAGTGCAGGATGCCGGCGAACACGCCGCGGGCGGCATCGCGCCAGAAAGGATCGCTGTTTGACAGCGCCGGCGGGATCAGCGAGTAGCTGATGGCGTCGATGTCCGGACGGCTTTTTATCTCGTTGAACAAATTCCAGCCCACGGAGCGCTTGTCCAGAGGGTTAAAGATAATATCCGTGGCCGGATCGAAGAACCGGGACACGTAGTCGCCCTTGTAGTCGTAGACCACGGCGCGCGCGCCGCGCTGTTTCAATCGCTGCAGGATGGGTGTCAAAAGCTGGGTCTTGCCGCTGCCCGGCCGGCCGATGATGAAGGTGTGCTTGACTTCCTCTTTGCGCGGCATGCGCACCGACCCGAACGGCAGGTCCAGGGCCTGCTTTCTTTTCCTGGCCCGGCGCGTGAACTGCCGCGCCGTTATCAGCCTGGATCCGCGGATGTACTGCCGGTCGGCCTGGGCCCTGGCCCGGCGTGCAAACCTTCCCAGCACCAGCGGCCAGAGCAAAAACACCCCCAGCGAAAACAAATAGATCCACCCGGCGCGCTTCAGGCCGGCCAGAGCGAAGTCCCTGACGGCCGCATTTTCGGCCAGCGCCCGCGCGGTCGTGCGGACCCGGCTGCCATCGGGGTTCCGGTAGACCACCGTGGCCCGTGGAAAAACCGTTGCGGCCGCTTTGGCCGCCACCCAGCCGGCCGTGGCCCGGGTGGCAAAAGGCCCCAGCACCAGGTAGACGCCCGCGGCAAAGCACAGCAGGTTGACCACCAGCAGGAAAACGAAGATCTGCACGTGCATGCGCACCGCCATGCGCAGGGCGTTGTACCAGGTCTCAAATCCCTCGTAGCTCTCGTTGATTTTGCGATAGCGCCGCATTTGCCGTCTTTTACATACCAATGTATGGGTTTTGTGCCGATCGCCCGTATACGGGCCGCTCAGTACGTCTGGGTGGTCTTTTTGCCCCGTGAAAAGACCTTTTTCAGTTGAAAACCCACAGCGGGGTCGCCACCGCGCGGATCTCTTTTCGTTTGATGGGCCCGAAGTACCGGCCATCGAAAGAATCGTCACCGCGGCAGGCCGTAAAATACTGGCCGGCGTCAAGGACGTAGCTTTTGTTCAGCGCCGGCAGGACCAGCCCCCGGCTGTCGTATCTCTTGACGGCGCCCCAATAGCTGCCGTTGACATACAGCCCCTTTTCGCAAACGATGACGCTGTCACCGGCGACGGCCGCCACGGGCTTCATCAGGTAGTAACGCAGGTGTTTGGGGATCCAGCCGCGCGCCAGGACCAGGCCCCTCACCCGCCGCGGTATGTCGAAAACCACCAGCATGCCGGGTTCGATCCGCCCGGGCGCATGTACGGCGTAGATGCCCTTCGGCAGGCTGCCGGTGACCTGCAGGATCACGCGCGTGCTGGCCAGTTTCAAACCGACCAGCAGCACGGCCGCGATCAGCAGTCCGATCACAAGCGGCCGGAACCGGTGCCGGGGTTTGGATAAATAGCGTGGCTGCATGTCACCTCGCATCGGGCATTGGGATCATGCCGACGCTGACCGCACATGAAACGGAAAATCGGGCCGGCCCCGATGGTTTTCATCAGAATTGCGGCGGCGAGTTTTGGATAGTGGCTGCCGACGCGGTCTTTCAGGCCCGCAGCGACGGCCTGAACACCCACCGCCATGCGGTCAATCAAAATTGAGGCGCCGCCCGGAAATACCCGGCGGCCCCAGGACAACGGCACGCGCTCCGGCAGTTTTTTCCCGCCGCCACGAATCCGTCGCCGTTCATGTCCTGCGTGGACGCACAGGCGCTGAAACGCTGTCCCAAAAGTTGACGGCGAACGATTTATTCTCCATCGACAGGCCTCTACGCCTGTGGCGGGTACCCCGGCCATGCATGCTTTTCAATACCCTTAATAAAAATCCGGTAGGCCAGCTCCAGGGTGTCCTTCAAAAAATCCTTCCGGCTGTTGAGGCGCTTTTTGCTTTCCTCCCACAGTACGAGACCGGAAAATATAGCCCAGAATATATCCGCCAGAGCCGTGGGATTCCGGTCGACGAAAACACCCTTTTCGATGCCTTCGCTTATCAACCCGGCCACCGCTCCGGTAGTTGCTCGCGACAGCGCCTTGATCTGTTCCAAAACTTCCTCTGACAGGTTCAGCAGGATCTCGCTGGATTGCATGTGTGACATGTTGACAACGATCAGGGGATCAAACTGATAGACATCATACATGGCCTGTGCCATGAGGGCCAGGCGCCGCCGGCAGCTCATATCTGTTTTGCGGGCAATACTTTTCAAGCGCATGTTCATGAACTGCAGCACGCGCAGCGACAAGGACGCGTACAGCGCCTCTTTGCCGGAAAAATACAGATACAAGGTGCCCGGGCTCAGCTCGGCCTCTTTGGCGATGTCTTCCATGGTTGTCGAATTAAAACCCTTGCGGGTCAAAACCCGCCTGGCGGCGGTCATGATTTGCTGATTTCGCCTTTCGCGTTCTCTTTGCTTGCGTTCCCGAATGCCCATGGTTGTTTTTGTAATTACGATACGGGTTGTGCGATATTGCAAAAGCCGATGAAGCCCCCCCGGAGATCCGCCCTAACCATCTTCTCGATGTGCGGCGGTTTATCCGGACCCCGAAGCCACCGCTGCCATGATGGCTGTCGGTCCGCGTTCCGTTTACTTTCTATTCAGTCTGTTGCCTCAATCACCAAGCCGGTTCGGCCCGATATTTTTAGCAGCCGGCGGATGCCACCGCCGCTTTAGGTTTGCCGATCCATGGCCCCCATCAGGATACGCCAGTGGTGGCGGCGTAAAGCGGAATTTTCATGAAGTCACACCAGCCGTCCGCCGGTAAATCCGAAAAAGGTCAAGCCCCAGCTGGCGCCTGCGCAGGCCAGCAACAAGCCGAACACCACGTACATCACCCGACGGAAGAAACCGCCGGTCTCGGAAAAACCCAGCAACAGGCCCACCACCACAATGGCCGCCACTGTACCGAGCTTCAGCCATGGAGCCGTGATCGAGCTCAGGAGCTGATCCAGCGGTGCTTCCCAGGGCATGCCCGTGCCGGCGGCACAAACGTGACCTGGTGTCAACGTCAGGATGCTGCATGCAGCCGCCAGCCGGTATTTTTCTGCCATGACCCATCCCCTCTGGCGCATGTTTTTTTGCCGGTGCTTTCGGGATACGGCACACTTGCGCCACATTCAGTAAAGTTTGCAAGCATCATGCATGCCAAAGCACATCTGCCTGCATTTACAGTATTTTATTTTTTGGGGACATTACCGATTACGATTTTGACACCCGGGGAGGGCAAATTTTTTCCCCGCACCAATCCGGATCATAAGATCGTGGATGAGATGTTTTGCCGCGAGGTGTTCAAGATGTTCAAATCCGAAGGCAAAACCCCCCTGTGTCAGGGTAGTTGTCGCCTCCAGCGCGCAACGATCACCGCCGGCCAAGAAAGCGGCTTAACTTTTTCGTTTCAGGTGACATCTATTTTGATACCCGTCGCATGGCGCCCTCTTTGTTGATCTTCCGTTTCTGAGCACCACTCTTTTGCGTAGGCCAAGCCTACCAATGGGGCTGGTTACCGATACCAAGCCCATCACTTCGAGCGTGTCTGTCACTACCACAAAGGCATTGGGGTCCGCCTTCCGAATTATCCTCTTGAGACGAGGCAACTCGCGGAACATGATGACCAGGTCGAGGACAAGGGGCGGCCCAACGCTCCTGGCAAGCCCGATCAAGACGCATCAGGCTTGCCGGGAGAAAATTGGCGGCCGGTGGTTATTTCAAGCGAGAAAAAAACTCTGTGGCGGAAATCACATTGGCATAGACAGCTGCCAGCGCAGCCATGAAAGCCGCATGTACATCTGACGCTTTAACGAAGATGCCTTTATGGCTGAGATCTAGTGTCGCACAGGCATCATCAATGACAGTACAGTTGAATCCAAAATCAAATGCCGCCCGTGTTGTTGCATCAACACACATATGGCTCATTGCCCCGCAAATAACGACTTCCTGGACTTGGGCGTCTTTGAGGCAGTCAAACAGCGAGGTGTCTCTAAAACTGTTGGGAAAGTTTTTCTCGATGACGATTTCACCCGGTTGCGGTGCGACTAGTGAATGTATTTCAGCGCCGCGTGTGCCTTCCAGAAAAAATGTAGCCCCCGGGCGTTTGGAGACATGCCGGATATGAAAAACTGGCGATTGTCTGTTTCTGAAATCCTGCAGGAGTTCGGCTGCCTGTTCGGCGGCCTGTTGCATGCCAACAAGCGCCATGTTGCCACCGACAAAATAATCGTTCTGGATATCGACTAACAGTAAACCCGGTTGCATATATCGCTCCATTCTATTTTTGTGTATCCATTATTGCCACTTCCTGAGGCAAGTAGCGCTAACACCTAATTCATCAAACTTTCGCAAGACATTCAACATGAATGGAGTTCGCGCTGTAAAATAGTCTTAAATCAGATCCGCACACGATATATTGTGGTAGCAATTCAGATTTTCGACTTTTTACGAGATCGTCAAATTTTAGCTCAAACTATTTGCACATTTACAGGCGCTCCGGGGAAGGCAAAGTGATCCACCTGTTTTGTGGAAATGGCACAAAACGACACACCCCCATGAAAAAGGGGCTACGACGAAACGCCGTAACCCCTTGTAATCATTGGTAGCGGGGGCTGGATTCGAACCAACGACCTTCGGGTTATGAGCCCGACGAGCTACCAGACTGCTCCACCCCGCATCAATTTTCCTGAAAAACCAATATAAGCGCAGGTCCCATAAGTGTCAAGTTTTTTGTGGCGCTGGCCGGCTGCCCCGCTTTTGGTATCCAATGCCGTGAAGCTTCACATCTGTACCGCGCAGGGGTCGCGGTCTCTGTGCGCCGGTGCCGAGCTGTAGCCGACCGGTGTCCGATTCAGTCCACAGCCCCGACGATTTCGAAAGAAGTGGTCACCTGTGCGACGCCGCGCACCGTGGCGGCCACGGAACAGTATGTTTTTTCCGACAATTCGATGGCCGCAGAGACGGCTTTGTCGGTCAGCCCGCTGCCGGCCAGCTTGTAGTGCACGTGAATGCTCTCGTAAGGCCAGGGGGGCTCTGACGGCCGGTCGCCGCTGGCGGTAACCTCCAGAAAAGTCAATGCCAGGCGTTTTTTGGCCAGAATGGCAACGACATCGTAGGCCGAACAGGCCGACAGCGCCACGAGCAGCATTTCAGACGGGCTGACCCCGCGCGGCGGCTGATCTCCGGAAAGCACCACGGAGTGGTTGCGCGAATCCGTGCCGACAAACGTGCGGCCGCCGATCCAACGGACGGTGGTTGTGGGCATGATTTTCTCCTTATCCGGACCGGTTCGAAAAGCGGCGGTGATCACCGTGTTACATTATTTCAGAGCCGCTTTGTCTGGTCCCGTCTATCGCGGCGACAAATAGGGCTGCATCAATTTCTTTAAGCGTTCGAACTCCTGCCGCTGCTCGCCGCCCGAACAGCGGTACAGAACCGTCTTGTTGCGTGAAGCAGCACCGGACACGATTTCCAGGCGGGTTTTGGGCACCTTTAAAATCTTTGCCAGAAACTTGAGACACATGCGGTTGGCGGCGCCTTCCACCGGCGGTGCCTTGAGCCGGATTTTCAATGCCGCGCCATAAAGCCCCACGATTTCGTTGCGGGAGGCTTTGGGTTGCACACGCACATTAAACGTAATGCCTCTGTCGCTGGTTCGCAGTTCCATGGTGTGTGGCGCCAACTTTCACGGCTGTGCGTGCAAGGCTTTCCGAAAGACACGTCAGGCCGCAGGTTGCTTATGCGCACGAATTAACTCGGTGATAAACTGCGGCGGGCGCACGACGCGGCCGCCGTGGTCCACGTAAGGGTGGCGGGTGTACCCCTCGGCGACGCGCAGCTCCCCGCTGTCATCCAGAATCCGGTAGTCGAATTTCATGCCGGCCCGGACGGTGAGATCCAGCCGCGTTTCGATGGTCAGCCGGTCGTCATAGCTCAACGGCCGGATATACTTGCAGTGAGCCTCCGCCACCGGCAAAAAAATGCCGCGCTCCTCGATGGTGCGATAGGTCAGGCCCCAGGCGCGGAAAAGTTCGGTGCGTCCGATTTCGAACCAGCGCAGGTAATTGGCGTAGTAGGCGTAACCCATGTTGTCGGTATCGCCGTAGATGACACGGGAAAAACAGCGGTGCGCCCGGGTGTGCATATTCAGACCGTGTCCCCGATGGTCCGGCGGATGATCCCTTTAAGCGCTTCGTAATCTTCTGCCACCGGCAACTGGGGAAATTCGTCAACCACGTTCTGCGGCGGTTTAAACAGGATGCCGCGGTCGGCCGAAAGCAGCATGTCGACGTCGTTGTACGAGTCGCCCACGGCGATGATGCCGTAGTTCAGGCTCCTGAAGGCCAGCAGGGCGCGCTTTTTGCCGTCGCGCTGACGCAGCCTGTAACCGCTGATGGTGCCGTCTTGCGCCACTGCGAGACTGTGGCACAACAGCATGGGCCACTTGAGTTTTTCCATCAGGGGTCTGGCGAATTCCACAAAGGTGTCTGAAATAATGACCACCTGCAGCCGCGCCCGCAGCCAGTCCAGAAATTCGACTGCTCCCGCCAGGGGCTGCATGCCGGCGATCGTTTCCTGGATGTCCTTTAATTTTAACCCCTTTTCCATGAGTATGGCCAGGCGTCTCTCCATCAGCCGGTCATAATCCGGGATGTCGCGCGTGGTCAGGCGCAATTCCGGGATCTGTGTTCTTTGGGCAAATTCGATCCATATTTCGGGAACGAAGACCCCCTCCAGGTCCGCACATACGATGTACATGTGTTTCGATTCCTCTTCCAATTTAATCTACGCTGTTTTTCTCTTCGATGCGGATCAGCACAGGGCGCTCCTTGATGACGGCCATCTGCTGGATTTCGGCCAGCGCCGCCTTGATGTCCGCCTCCCGCGACCGATGGGTGAGCATCACCAGCGGCACGGCCCCGTTGGTCTTGCGGCCCTTCTGGTGCACGCTCTGGATGCTGATACCGTAGTTTCCCAGGACACCGGAAATCCTGGAGAGTACGCCCGGCCGGTCCAGAGCCGAAAAGCGAATGTAGTAGTGCAGCACAATGTCGTCGATGGCAATGATCGGAATCCGGCGTACATTTTCCGTCTGATAGCCCAGCAGGGGAACTCTTCCGGGCGACCTGTTCATCAAATTGCGGGCGATGTCGACGATGTCGCCCACCACGGCGCTGGCCGTGGGCATCATGCCGGCGCCGTGGCCATAAAGCAGCATATCGCCCACAGCATCGGCGTGGATCATAATGGCATTCAAAGAACCGTTGACGTTGGAAAGCAGGTCGCCGACGGGAATCATGGCCGGGTGGATTCGGGCCTCGACACCGTTTTGGCGCAACTTGCTGATGGCCAGCAGTTTGATGCGGTAGCCGAATGCCGTGGCATACTCGATATCCATGGGGCTGATCCCCTGAATCCCCTCGATGTACAGGCTGTCGAAATCCAGCTGCATGCCGAAAGCCAGCGATGAGAGCAACGTCAGTTTGTGGGCGGCATCGATACCCTCCACATCCAGTGTGGGGTCCGTTTCGGCGTAGCCGTTCTGCTGGGCATCGGCCAGGGCGGTTTCGATGGGGATGCCCTCATCGGTGATCTTGGAGAGAATGTAGTTGCAGGTGCCGTTCAGAATTCCGACCATCGACCGAACGCGGTCCCCGACCAGTGATTCGCGCAGGGTTTTGACGATCGGCATGCAGCCGCCGATGCTGGCTTCGAAAGCCACGTCCACACCTTTTTCGGATGCCGCGGCAAAGATACCGTCGCCATGTTTGGCCAGCAGCGCCTTGTTGGCCGTCACCACCGGCTTGCCGTTGGCGACGGCCGCCAAAATCACATCTTTGGCAAAGGTTTCACCGCCGATCATTTCCACGATGATGTCGATCTGCGGATCGTTGACCACGGCCATGGCATCGGTGGTCAGCACGCCGGGCGCAAAGGCGACCCCCCGGTCGGTCTCGATATCCAGGTCAGCGACGGACTTCAGATTGAGTTCAGCGCCCACGCGGGCTTCAAGCACATCCTGGTTGTGAAGGAGGATCCTGGCGACGCCGGCACCGACGGTACCGCACCCGATCAGACCGATATGGACTTTTGGCATTCAGATTCTCCCGGGATAAAATGTTTTCGCAAACTGGTTCCCTGTTTTTGCGGGCCTTCCGGCATTCGCAGCCGCCCCCGCAAGCGGCAGGCGGCCGACGGCACTCCGTCGCTATGTGCAGGACCGCCGCCCCAAAGTCAACCGAAAATTTCCGCCCGCCGGGGGTGAAACATCCGGCGGGCGTTTCAAGCCGTCACATGACCCGGCGGATCCCACGCACGGCCTGGTTGATGCGCATGTTGTTTTCAATGAGTGCAAAGCGCACGTAATCGTTGCCGTATTCACCGAAACCCAGTCCCGGCGACACGGCCACCTGGGCTTCGCGAATCAGGAACTTGGAAAACTCCACCGATCCCATGTGCAGGTGTTGCTTCGGAATGCGCGCCCACACGAACATGGTGCCGCGGGGGCGCTTCACCGGCCAGCCGATGCGGTTCAGGCCCTTGATCAGGGTATCGCGGCGCTCGCGGTAAGTGTCCCGGATTGCGGCAACGCAATCCTGGGGGCCGTTTAAGGCGATGATGGAGGCAATCTGAATGGGTTGGAAAATACCGTAGTCCAGATAGCTCTTGATGCGCCGCAGGGCGGCGATGATTTCGGCATTGCCGACACAGAATCCCACCCGCCAGCCCGGCATGCTGTAGCTTTTGGATACCGAGAAAAACTCGACGCCGACTTCCTTGGCGCCGGCGACCTGCAGGAAACTGGGGGCCTGATAGCCGTCAAAGGTCAGGTCCGCGTAAGCAAAATCGTGGATCACCATGATGCCGTGTTCGCGCGCGTAGTCCACTATTTTTTCAAAGAAAGCCAGGTCCACGGTTTCGGTGGTGGGGTTGTGCGGAAAACACAGGATCAGCACCTTGGGCCGAGGCCAGGTCTGCTTGGTGGCCTGCAGCAGGTTTTCGAAGAAATCGCTTTCGGGCGCCAGTGGAATGCCGCGTACGTCACCGCCCGCGATAATGGCCGAATAGGGGTGGATGGGATACGTCGGGTTGGGCGTAAAAACCACATCCCCCGGACGGATGGTGACCAGGATCAGGTGCGACAGGCCCTCTTTGACACCGATGGTCACGATGGCCTCGCTCTCAGGGTCGATATCCACATCGTAGCGCCGCCGGTACCAGTCGGCAATCGCCATGCGCAGCTTGGTGATGCCCATGCTGGCCGAATAGCGGTGGTTGTGGGGTTTGCGCGCGGCTTCCACGAGCTTGTCGACGATGTGCTCCGGGGTGCCGAGATCCGGGTTGCCCATCCCCAGGTCGATGACATCCTGTCCGGCCCGTCTGGCTTTCATCTTGATTTCGTTGACGGTGGCAAAGATATAAGGCGGCAGCCGATCCAGTCTGGCGAATTCACGCATTTTCCATCTCCCGGTTTGCGGGTTTACCATTTTTCATAACTTAATTAGACCATTGCGTATTCGATGTCAAAATTGTTTTGACTTTTGCATCCATTGGGACTAATTACGGATAAGCTCATAATTCAATATATATCTAAGGATATCAGGAGCTAACTATGGCCGATCCGCTCACATACAAAGATGCCGGTGTCGATATCGACAAAGCCGACCTTTTCGTGAAAGAGGTCAAAGAACTCGCCAAACAGACGTTTACCCCCGGTGTGATGGGCGAAATCGGCGGCTTCGGCGGGCTTTTTTCGTTGACCACCGAAAATCTGGACACACCGGTGCTGGTCAGCTCCACCGACGGCGTGGGCACCAAACTGAAAATCGCCTTTATGATGGACAAACACGATACCATCGGCATCGATCTGGTGGCCATGTCCGTCAACGATATCGCCGTGCAGGGTTCCAAACCCCTTTTTTTCCTGGATTATCTGTCCATGGGAAAACTGGACACGAAAATCGCCACCTCTGTACTGAGAGGCATCGCCGAAGGCTGCCGGCAGGCCAAGTGCGCCCTGATAGGCGGTGAAACCGCTGAAATGCCGGGCATGTACGCACCGGGCGAATATGACCTGGCCGGCTTTGCCGTGGGCATCGTGGAAAACGCCAAAATCATCGACGGTTCGGACATCGGGGTTGACAACCAGTTGGTGGGCGTTGCATCCAGCGGCCTGCACAGCAACGGCTATTCACTGGTCCGCAAAATCTGCTTCGATATCCTGAAGTTGAAAATAGACGCCCACATTGCCGAGATAGGATGCAGCATCGGTGAAGAACTGCTCAGGCCGACGCGCATTTACGCCCAGACCATTTTGCGCCTGATCCGGGATTTTCCCATCCATGGCCTGGCGCATATTACGGGCGGCGGAATCGCCGAAAACGTGGTGCGCATCCTGCCCAATGCCTGCGGTGCGGTCCTGAAACGCGGCAGCTGGGATATTCCCCCTATTTTCAGTGTACTGCAGCGCGCCGGCCGGGTTTCCGACCACGAGATGCTGCGCACCTTCAACAACGGCATCGGGCTGGTGCTGGTAGTGCCCGAAAAGGTCACCCAGGAGGTGCTGGAGCGCCTCGATGCACTTGACGAGAAAGCCTTTGTTATCGGTGAGATCGTGGAGCGAAAAGAAACGGGCGGGCGGATTCAATGGATCCAGTAACCAGAAGGCATACCGCCGCGTCCTCCGGCAAACAGAACAGGCGCCGCGGCATTCGCCATGGGCTGCGAAAGCTTTTCCAGTGGGTAGTCAGGGGAAGCGCCGAGGCGCCCTTTTGCTCGGGCTGAGGCGCCTCCGGCAGCGGTGCCAGTTGGGCGCCTTCCACCAGGAAAAAAAATAAGCCTCCGCAATAGGCGACCTGCCGGCGGCGGCCGAAACAGGGCCAGGAAAATCTGCGCCGCGACCGATGTGCTGCGGTGGGGCGGCCAGCCTGGCTTTTCTCATGGCAAAAAGTCGCGGCCTGAGACCTTCCCGGGCCGCTGTGCTTCCTCTTGACAGGAAAAGTTGCATGGGCTTCAGTCTGCCGCTGTTCTCTTTTCTGATCTGTCTGGCACTGACACCGGTGGTCAAGCGTGTTTCCAGCCGTCGCGGCTGGATGGCGCAGCCGGTTAAGGACCGCTGGCACAAGCGACCCACCGCCCTGTTGGGCGGCATTGCCATTTATATCGGCACCTCAACAGCGCTGCTGCTGGCCATCGATACGCATGCCATCCACCTGCCGATGATGGCGGCTGTTGCCAAATCCCCTTCTTTCGTGGCCGCCGTCATCTGGCTGGGCATGACCTTTTTGTTCGTTCTGGGCCTGGTGGATGACTTCATCAACCTGAAACCGCACTCCAAACTGGTGGGCCAGATCCTGTCGGCCTCGCTGATTGCCTTTCTGGGCTTGAGACTGCACTGGTTTTCTTCGCTGACGCTGGATACCATGTTTACCATCTTCTGGATCGTGGGGATCACCAATGCTTTCAACCTGCTGGACAACATGGACGGACTCTGCGCGGGAACCGGTGCGGTGGCCGCGCTGTCGCTGGCGGCGGTGTTCGGCAGTCGCAGCCCCCAAGCCGGGCTGCTGTGCCTGATTCTGGCGGGCGCGCTGGCGGCTTTTCTGGTCTACAATTTCAACCCGGCATCCATTTTTATGGGAGACTGCGGCAGCCTGGTCATCGGATTTGCACTGGCGGTGCTGAGCCTTTACTATTCGGAAACCACCGGCAACCGCCTTTCCGCCATGGCCGTACCCATCCTGGTCATGCTGGTTCCCATTCTGGACACCACCATGGTCACGCTGATCCGCCTTTTGAGCGGCCGGCGGGCGTTTGCCGGCGGCAAGGACCACACCTCTCACCGCTTGGTGCTCATGGGGCTGAGCGAAAAAAAAGCCGTTTTGTTCCTGTACCTGATCGGCGCCATTTCAGGCCTGGCGGCTCTTTTTGTCAGCCGCAGCGACACGCTCACGTCGCCTTCAGTCATCATCCCGCTGCTTACGGCCGTCGTGCTCATGGGCGTTTACCTGGCTCAACTGCGGGTCTACCCCGAAAAGGAGTTCTCGGTGCTGCGCGGCCACACCTTCACCCCGGTGCTGATCGAGCTGACCTACAAACGCCAGCTTCTGCTGGTCATTTTCGACCTGGGCATGGTGGCTTTCTGCTATTATTTATCCTACCGCCTGCGGTTCAGCGCCGCCGCTTTCCCGGTATTTTTCAAAATCTTTCTGCGGTCGCTGCCGGCGGTGATCGCCTGCAAGCTCGTGGCCTTTTTCATCATCGGCACATACCGCGGCATCTGGGGATTTATGAGCTCCAGCGAAGTGCTGGTCTATCTGAAGGCCTCTTCCGCGGCCTCGCTGATCTCTATCGCCGCCGTGACCTTTCTCTTCCGCTTTCAGCACTTCTCCAAGGGGATTTTCGTCATCGACTGGTTGCTGACAACGGCCGCTCTGCTGGGTTCGCGCGGTTTTTTCCGCCTTTCCGGGGATTTCATGAAACGCAAGACCTTAAGCGGCCAGCGCGTGCTGATCTACGGCGCCGGCCGGGGCGGCGAGATCCTGCTGCGTGAAATTTTAAACAACCGACGCATGGGGGTTGTACCGGTGGGGTTTATCGATGACGACCCTCTGAAAACCGGCAAGAAGCTGCAGGGCTTTCCGGTTCTGGGAAATTTTCAGTCCCTGGAATCCATTGCGGCACAGCAGCGTATCGATGGGCTGCTGATTGCTTTTGCCGGCCTTAAAAAACAGCAACGCGAAGCCCTGAAAGCGGCCGGCCGGCGCCTGGGCCTGAACGTTAAACGCTTCCGTATCCACCTGGAAGACCTGGATGCCGACAACCATCAGGGGCAGCAGGATAATTGAGAAACGCGCACCGGCGGAGTCTGCCCGTTGCCGGGCTCTCGGCCACTGGCAGGAAACCATGAACATTCTGGGCATTGAAACCTCCTGCGATGAAACGGCGGCCGCCGTGGTGGCCGACGGAAGCCGCGTACTTTCGTCGGTTGTCGCCACGCAGGTGGCGGTACACCACCATTACGGCGGCGTCGTGCCCGAACTGGCGTCCCGCCAACACATCGAGGCCATCGTCCCGGTGGTTTCCGAGGCCCTCGAACGCGCCGGCCTTCGACCCGACGGTCTGGATGCGGTGGCCGCCACCCAGGGCCCCGGGCTGGTGGGCGCCCTGCTGGTCGGCTTCTCCTTCGCCAAGGCCTATGCCTTCGCGCGCAGTCTGCCCTGCGTGGGCGTCAACCACCTGAACGGACATATCAACTCCGTTTTTCTGACCGCCGGCGCACCGGCTTTTCCGTTCGTCGCCCTGCTGGCCTCGGGCGGCCATACCGCCATCTATTATGTAGAATCGCATACCCGGATGAAACCCATGGGGCAAACCCGCGATGACGCGGCCGGCGAGGCTTTCGACAAGGTGGCCAAGATGCTGGGCCTGGGCTACCCCGGCGGGCGTGTCATCTCCGAGTTGGCGCGCCGCGGCAACCCGGCCGCCATCGTCTTTCCACGCGCCTATCTGGACAAATCCGGCTTTGATTTCAGCTTCAGCGGGCTGAAGACGGCCGTCATGCGCCACATCCAGACCCACGCCGAAACGCTGGCGCAGGACATGCCCGACATCGCCGCCGCTTTCCAGGAAGCGGTGGTCGAGGTCCTTTCGTTCAAGCTCCTGAGCGCCGCGCGCCACAGCGACTGCACGCGCCTGGCACTGGTGGGCGGCGTGGCCGCCAACCGGCGGCTGCGCGAAAAGGTGTCCGGCATGGCGGCCGAAAACAACCTGACGCTCCACCTGCCGCCGGTCGAATACTGCGGCGACAACGCGGCCATGGTCGCCGCCGCCGGGTATCACGAGTTTACCGCCGGCCGGCGCGCCGCCCTTGACGCCGACGTATACTCCCGCACCGGCATCTGAGGGCCATCGCAGACGGCGATAGAGCGGTCCCGGCGGCAATACAGATGTCGGCTCCTTCCACGAATCTTAAAAAGGCGCTCCAACGGCTGTGCTTTCTATCCTGATTTTTTCCTTTTTAATTAATTCCGCGATACCGGGGTCATCTTGAGAAACATAGAGCATCGTTTTCCCCCTTTAGAGATAAAGAAAATTGCATAGCGACAACCGACGCAGAAAAGCCGGCATCGAATTGGAACCCGCATCACCGATATGTTTAGCTGGTATTTTCCATAATCGATCAGCAGGGCGGAAACCCGGGTGGACCCCGATGCCGGGACAACTTTTTCGGGTTTTTACCTGAATTTTGCAAGCGTCGCGTTTGCCGCCTATACAAGGCGCAGGGCATGCAGCTGTAGTGTACAGACGCAAATGCCCTGCATCACAGTAGAGGCGGTAAAATCGGCGCTCCCGCAGGGCGGACAATTTTGAAGTCAAAATGGAAGGTTTCCGAACATACCAATGACGCTAAAAATTATCGCGCTGCATCCATAGACAACCATGAGATAACATTATAATTTTATACGTTTTCAAAATTGCCTGTGCAAGATTCTGGTTTTAAGGTGACAAGTTATGGCGGCGGGTGGGGCGTTTCTAAAAAAACGGGATCGTGTTCAATGGTAAAAGCCCTCTACTCCGTCTGCGACCGCATAAAGCGGGACTTTGCGGCCAGGATCCGGCGGACGGACTCCCGGCCGCGCTGACGGAGTCCGGCCGAATTTTCAAGCTGTTCGACCAGGCAGTCGAAGGCGCGCCGGATGGTCGGTCCCTGGTGGCAGATCAGGGCCACGTCGATGTCGGCGGCCAGGATGCGGCCGACCGCCGTTTCGATGTCGTAGTACCGGCAAATGGCGCCCATATCCAGATCGTCGGTCAGCACCAGGCCCTGGAAACCCATCCGGCGCCGCAGGATGTCGCGGGCGATGGTCACCGAGAGGCTGGCCGGCCAGCGCGCATCGAGGCCGGTATAGCGGATGTGCGAGAGCATGATGCCGCAGACTTTCCGACGGACGGCCTCTGCAAAGGGCACCAGGTCCGCCCGGTGCAGTTCAACGGCATCGACGTCCAGGTCGGGCAGATCCAGGTGTGAATCCAGGGTGGTGCGGCCGATGCCCGGAAAGTGTTTGGCCACCGCCATGATCCCGTTTTGCTGCAGCGTGTCGATGACCGCGGCGCCCATGCGGGCCACCTGCTGTGCATCCCCGCCGAAAGCGCGCCGGCGCATGATGCTGCGGTCATCGTGGGCGACATCCAGCACCGGCGCCATGTTCATGTTGATTCCCGCGCTGCGCAGCTCACCGGCCGTGATGCGGGCAAACCATTGGGCATCGGCCAGCGTGCGCATGCTGGCATTGCCGGCAAAACGCGTAAAGGGTGGCCCGAGCCGGGCCACCGTGCCGCCCTCCTGGTCGATGGCGATAAACAGCGGGGGCTGACCGCAGGCCGCTGCCCGGGCCTGGGCCGATGCGCACAGTTTTTCAATCTGCTCCGGTGCCCGCAGGTTGCGCGAAAAGAGGATCAGGCCGCCGACCTTGAAATCCGTGATCATTTCCGCAAGCCCGCGGTTCATCTGCGTACCGTCAAAACCGACCATCAAGCGCTGGCCGGCCAGTTGCCCCATCGAAAAGTGAGAAGCGTGCATCACGCACCTTACCGCCTGCCGTTTTTGTAAAAACGCGTTCCCGACCCATTCCAGCATCACGGTACGTAGCGTAGCGCAACTGTCGCCGGCAGGCAAGCTTTGAACCGGGCGGTGAAAAACACGATCAGCGCCGGCAGGGCTTTTTCTGCCGCCGGAAACTCCGGCGGCATTGCCATTTTTACCGTCAGAGGCTATAGTGGCAAAAGGCACAAGACACAAAACCCGGGAGGCCTCCACATGGGAATCAGCAAGATTTTGAAAACATTTGAAGAAAAGCAAACATCGCCGGACGGACACGCACAGCCCGACCAGGCGGTTGAAACAGAGATCCGGGCCTTACGGAAAAAGGTAACCGCCTGCTTTTCAAGATATATCCTGCCGGCCATCTATGATGTCGAAAGAGACCTGCAGCAGGCCGGCTACTGGAACCAGATCAATATCGCGCAGTCCTCGCACGCGTCGTCGGACACACCTTTTCTCAAGAGCGCCGCTCTGAGTTTCATCCCTGAACGGGTCTCTTCCACGGCCGATGAGCGGCTTTTACTGAAACGGGCCTACCAATCGCTTTTTGCCGCCACGGGCGATCTGCGCAAGATCGAATTCTCGTTCCGCTTTCCCGAACGCCTCACCAACGTGGTGGAAGAAAAGCGTGAAACCCACCTGGTCGAAGATATCCGGCAAGCCGTTGTCGACGCATTCCTGGAAGCTTTCATCATCGGCGCCCTGGATGCCTATCAGTCCGACCGGATACTGCGGTAAGACACTCAATCAATCACAATTTGCGTATCTTCTGCAGCGCTTGCCTAAAATGACCCGACCCCATCCACTGATACAGACGCCGGCTCCCGGAACCCGCCACCTGCGGTTTTGCGGCGACTGCCAGCGTTTCACCCTCAGGCTGGCCGACGCTGTGCCGGGCGGCGCCTGGCTGCGCACCAACCTCGGCCGCGCCGCCATACAACGCCGTGAAATCACGCGCCAGATCGACCATCAGGAAACCCGCCTGGCCCGCGACTGGTTCGACATCCCCATGCAGCGTGTTTCCGATACGCACTTCGAGCTCATCCTGCCGCTGGTGGAAACCGGTCATTTCGAGGCCAAGGCTTTTTTTCTGGAAAAGAACCGCCCCGATCCATCCTGGCCGCCCGGGGAAAATGTAACGCTCAATGTCGAACCGGCGGACACCTGCTGTGCCAACATGATTTACAACGCCTTTGTGCGCCAGTTCGGGCCCAACCAATCCGGCGGGGGCTTCGACCTGCTCGAAAGGCTGCCCACCGAAACGCTCGATAAACAGGGGTACACCCTGATTCCGCCTTCGGGCACCTTTCGCAACCTGATCGAAAAGCTCGATTTTATCATCGATTATCTGGGCTGCCGCATTCTGCAGCTTCTGCCCATCTTCCCGACGCCGACTACGTATGCGCGCATGGGGCGTTTCGGCAGCCCCTTCGCCGCGCTCAGCTTTACGGAGGTGGATTCGGCGCTGGCCGAATTCGACCCGCGCGCAACGCCGCTGGAGCAGTTCATCGAGCTCGTCGACGCCGCCCACAGCCGGGACGCCAGGGTCATCATCGACATCGCCATCAACCACACCGGCTGGGCGGCGCGGCTGCACGAAACCCATCCCGAATGGCTCGTGCGCGACCCCGACGGGCGCATCGAAGTCCCCGGCGCCTGGGGTGTCCGCTGGGAGGATCTCACGCGTCTGGACTATTCGCACCGGGACCTGTGGCGCTACATGGCGGGCGTTTTTCTCATCTGGTGCCGCCGGGGCGTGGACGGCTTCCGCTGCGATGCGGGTTACATGATCCCGGAGGCGGCCTGGGAGTACATTGTGGCCAAAGTGCGCCGGCAGTATCCGGATACCCTGTTTTTTCTCGAAGGCCTGGGTGGCAAAATCTCGGTCACCCGCCGCCTGCTGGACAACGCCAATTTGAACTGGGCCTACTCGGAACTCTTTCAGAACTACGACCGCCGCCAGATATCGGCCTACCTTCCCGAGGCGCTGGAAATCGCCGCCGGCCAGGGGCTGATGGTGCATTTCGCCGAAACCCATGACAACAACCGCCTGGCCGCCCGCTCGCCCACCTGGGCGCGCATGCGCACCGCCCTGTGCGCCCTGGCCTCCCAGAACGGCGCCTTCGGCTTCGCCAACGGTGTCGAATGGTATGCCACCGAAAAGATCGATGTGCACGACGCCCCCTCCCTGAACTGGGGTGCGCCGGACAACCAGGTGGATTTCATCCGCCGCATCAATCACCTGCTGAAAACCCACCCGGCCTTTTTCGACGGCTGCCGAATATCGATCATCGGGGAAGGCGACGGCAACAGTCTGGCGCTGCTGCGGCATCACCTTCCTTCCGGAAAACGTCTCGTGGTGGCCGTCAACCTGGACGATTCCCGAAACAACCCCTGTGCCTGGTCGGCTGCACACACGCATCCGTGGCGACCGCCTTTCCTGGACCTGTTGAGCGGCCGCAAGATCTATCCCGAACGCCGTGGCGATCGCTTTCACCTGGACCTGGCTCCCGGACAGGTGTACTGCCTTGCGGAGTCCCGGGACATGGAAATCATACAAAACACCGACGACCGCACCACATCCCGGCCTGCACGCATCCACGACCAGTTGCTGCGGGCCAAGGCCCTCGATGTCTTCTGCGCCTTTAACGGAACGCGCCATATCGGCGACATGCACCCGGAACGCGCCGCCGCCCGCCTGGCCGAAGACCCCCTGGCCTTTTGCAGCCGGATGAACCCCCAAGGTGACGAACCGCATGTGGCCCAGTGGAATTTTCCGGCCGACGAAAACCGCCAGGTGATGGTGCCTCCCGGCCATTTCCTGCTGGTGGCGGCCCCATTTCCCTTCCGCGCCCGCATCGCATCGGAAAAGGCCACGCTGGCCTGTGAGAAGAGCCTTGCGCGCAGCGACGGCACTTTTTTCGCACTCTTCTCCCCGCTGCCCGAACCCCGCAAACCGCGCGTGCTGCAGCTTGTGCTCTCCCTCTACACCCGGCCGGCCGGCCGGCATCTGGAAGCCCCGTTGCTGTATCTGCCCCCCGCCGAACACGCTGTCATCCGGACCCTCTATCCGCGAGCCGAGCTGCTGGCGAAACCGCACCTCCTGCTGTCGACCAACGGCCGGGGCGCCATGCTGCGCGCAGCCGTGCCGTGGGGCCGGCTTTACAGCCGTTACGACGCTCTGCTGGCCGCCAATCTGAACAGGGACTACCCGGACGACCGCCGCATCATGTTCACGCGCTGCCGGGCCTGGCTGCGCTTTCAGGGCTTTTCAACGCAGGTTGACAACCGTTGCCTTTCGTCTTTTCGCTTCGATGCGCATGGCGGCAGCTGGCATTTCAACCTGCCCACCGGCCAGGGCCAGCATGTGCACCTGGCCATCTCCCTGCGCATGATCCCCTTTAAAAATGAAGTCCGCCTGACCTTCCGGCGTCTTGCCGGCCGCGAGCAAAATGGCATTCTCGGCAGCGGCATCCCGGTGACGCTCATCCTGCGGCCGGACATCGAAGACCGCAATTTTCACGATCTGACCAAAGCGTATACCGGTCCCGAGCATGCCTGGCCGGCCACCGTCTCGGCGCATGCGGCGGGATTTGTTTTCCAACCCGCCGACGACCGGAGGCTCGAGGTCCGGGTTTCTTCTGGAAGTTTCGTCCCGGAACCTGAGTGGCGCTACATGGTGCACCGGAGGCTGGACGCCCAGCGCGGACAGGATCCGGACTCCGATCTCTTCAGCCCGGGCTATTTTGAACTTGAGCTCCGGGGGGACACGCCCGAGGAATTGACGGCCTGCGTGCGCCCTATGGATTCAAAGCCCGGGCCGTCGCCGCAACGCGGTGCCGCGCAGAATACCCCGGAAGAGGCCGACAGCCAGCATCACCGCCGCCCGGTACGCTGGCTGGCCGATTTACTGGAGGCCTATGTCGTCGACCGCGGGGACGCCAAAAGCGTGATCGCCGGCTATCCCTGGTTTCTGGACTGGGGACGCGATGCCCTGATTTTCACGCGCGGGCTGATTGCCGCCGGACGCCATGAACTGGCCCGCAAGGTCCTGCTGCAATTCGGCCGCTTCGAAGAAAACGGCACCCTGCCCAACATGATCCAGGGAGAAACCGCCGCCAACCGCGACACCTCGGATGCCCCTCTGTGGTTCGTGCTGGCCTGCGCCGAACTCGTCCGTAGTGAAAAGCGCCCCGCATTCCTGCAGGCCGACTGCGGCGGCCGGAAGATCGAACAGGTGCTTAACTCCATCATCGACAGCTATCTCAACGGCACACCCAACGGGATTATGGTGGATGCCGGATCCGGCCTGGTTTTCAGCCCGGTGCATTTCACATGGATGGACACCAACCACCCGGCCGGAACCCCGCGGCAGGGATACCCCATTGAAATTCAGGCCCTCTGGTACGCAGCGCTGCGTTTCCGGCAAAAAATCGCCGCCGCTGCCGAACACAAAAAGTGGTCGCGCCTGGCCGAAACGGTCCGGCGTTCCGTGAGCAGCCGCTTCTGCCTTAAGAGCGCGGGATATTTCTCCGACTGCCTGCATGCCGAACCCCATACCACCGCCGCCGACGCGGTGGCCGACGACGCCCTGCGGCCCAACCAACTGCTGGCGGTTACCCTGGGCGCCGTTAAAAGCACCGCCATGCGGCGTTGCATCGTCAATGCCTGCCAACGTCTGCTGGTGCCGGGTGCGATTCGCAGCCTGGCGGACCAAAGCGTTGCACATGCACTGGAAATCTGGCATAAGGGAAAGTTATTGAATGATCCCCATCACCCTTACCGGGGCACCTACGCCGGGGATGAGGATACCGACCGCAAACCGGCCTACCACAACGGCACCGCCTGGACGTGGCTGTTTCCATCATTCTGCGAAGCATGGGTGGCGGCCTACGGCCGGACAGCAGCGGCATCCGCACGGGCGCTTCTGGGCAGCAGCCTGCAACTGGTCCGCGATGGCTGTGTGGGCCACATCCCGGAGATCCTGGACGGCGACTACCCCCATGTTCAGCGGGGCTGCGACGCCCAGGCGTGGGGGTTGAGTGAATTCATCCGCGTCTGGCTCGCGCTGGCAGAAAACGGATAGACATACAAATTCATCCCGGTTTAACACTTCCAAAGGAATGTTTTAATGAATAAACTGTTTACTTTTCAGGTATTTCCCAACCTTCCGGAACCCCTGGCGTTTCTCGAAGAGCTGGGCCGCAACCTGTGGTGGAGCTGGAAATCCGGTGCCGTGGAGCTGTTCCGGCGCATCGATCCGCGCCTCTGGGACGAATGCGGCCGCAACCCGCTGGTCTTTCTCACCCGCCTGCCCCAGGCCCGCATGGAAGACCTTGCGGGCGATGAAAGTTTTCTGGCCCACATGCAGGAAATCAAAAAGCGCTTCGAAAAGGGCGTTGCCGTGCCCCCGCTGCAGAAAAACGTCCCGCTGGGCGAAAACGAAACCATCGCCTATTTTTCCATGGAGTTCGGCCTGCACGAATCGATTCCCATCTTTGCCGGCGGATTGGGGATTCTGGCCGGCGACCACCTCAAAGCGGCCTCCGACCTGTCGCTGCCCATTACCGGTGTGGGTCTCTTGTACCGCCATGGGTATTTTCGCCAGGTGCTGGATGCCCACGGACAGCAGCAGGAGGAGTATCCGGCCGCCGATCTCTACAGCCTGCCCGCCAGGCGGGCCAGGGACCACGCCGGCAGGGAGGTCGTGTTGTCCGTCCCCGGGCCCGATGGAGACATTCTGGCTACGGTCTGGAAAATCCAGGTGGGCCGTGTTGCGCTTTTTCTGCTGGACACCAATCTGCACGACAATCCGCCGGCATACCGCGGCATCACCTCCAACCTGTACGTTTCCGATCCCAAAGAGCGCCTCTGCCAGGAACTTGTGCTGGGTATCGGCGGTATCCGCGCCCTGACCGCCATGAACCTGTACCCCAAGGTTTGCCACATGAACGAAGGGCACTCGGCCTTCAGCAGCCTGGAACGGCTGTCCCTCACCATGTCCACCCACGGCGTGGATTTGAAGACGGCCCTGGAAATCGTTCCGCGCACGACCGTTTTCACCACCCACACACCGGTTGCCGCCGGGCACGACGAATTTGCGGCGGACCTGGTGAAACCGGTTCTCAAACCTTTTGAAGAACGCATCGGTGCTTCAGCCCAGGAAATACTGTCCTGGGGCCAGGCCAAGGGAACGGCTCCCGACGGCAAACTGTCCATGTTCTACCTGGGCCAGCGCATGTCCCAGTACTGCAACGGCGTCAGCCGGCTGCACGGCCGCGTGGCCCGGCAGATGTGGGCCCACGAATGGCCGGCAAAACCCGTCGACGAGGTGCCAATTTCCCACATCACCAACGGGGTACACCTGGCGAGCTGGCTTTCCCCGGAAATCGCACTGCTCTTCGAGCGCTACCTGGGGCCGCTGTGGCACCGCAGCCCGCACAACCCCAAACAGACCCGGCGCATTGAGGACATCTACGACGACGAGCTGTGGCACGCCCATGAAACGGCCCGCGCACGCCTGGTGCGCACCTGCCGCCAGCAGCTGGTTAAGCAGTACCGACGCCGCAATGCGCCCAAGGCGATCCTGGAAGAGGCGCGCAGCGTGCTCGATCCGGATGTGCTGACCATCGGCTTTGCACGCCGCTTCGCCACCTACAAACGCGCCTATCTGCTTTTACACGACGAGGAGCGTTTCGAGGCGATCCTGAATTCCAAGCGCTATCCCGTTCAGATCATTTTTGCCGGCAAGGCCCATCCCAGCGACAACGAGGGCAAGGGCATCATCCAGCGTCTGTTCCAGTTTGCCCAGAAAGACAGTGTGCGGGACAAGGTTATTTTTCTCGAAGACTACGACATGCACCTGGCGCGCTGCCTGTGCCAGGGGGCGGATGTCTGGCTCAACACGCCACGGCGCCCCTTCGAGGCCTGCGGCACTTCGGGTATGAAAGCCGCCATCAACGGCGTGCTGAACGTCAGCATCCTGGACGGCTGGTGGGCGGAAGGGTACCGCGAATCGGTGGGGTGGCGCATTGCAGACGGCGAGGAGGGGTTCAACGACCCCGCCTTTCAGGATGCGCTGGAAGCGCAGGCCTTGTACAACGTGCTGGAAAACGACGTTCTGCCCGCATTTTACGACCGCAAAAACGGCGATTCACCCAAGCAGTGGATTCGCATGATGCGCGCCGCCATGCAAATGACCATGAAAAAATTTTCCGGACTGCGTATGGTTCACGAATATGAAAACCGGTTTTACTTTCCGGCCGCCCGCTGGCATGACGAACTGGTCGCCAACCAGTCTGAACTGGCGCGCGAACTGGCTGCCCAGCGGAAACGACTGCTCGAACACTGGCGGCACATCCGCATCGATGCACCCCGGGCTGAGAGCGAAGGCCCCTTTCGGGTGGGCGATACATTTCGTGTCAGCGCCGACGTTCACCTGGGTGCCCTGCGGCCCGACGAGGTCAGTGTTCAGATCTACTACGGCAAAATGTCGGCCACCGAAACCGTTCAGTCCAGCCGGACCAGGGAAATGAACGTTGAAAAACACTTAGGTGACGGAAATTATCTTTACAGCAGTGAATTGAACTGCCACGCCTCAGGCCGCTATGGCTTTTCCGCCCGCGCGATTCCCAAGGGGGACGACTGGCAGAAAAACATCCCCGGCCTCATCACCTGGGCGTCGGCCGCCTGATTGAGGTGCCAAGCCATGCAAACCCAAAAAAATCCGCGTATTCTGGTGGTCACCCCGGAAGTCACCTACCTTCCGGACCGCATGGGCAGTTTCTCGCACTACCTGACGGCCAAGGCCGGAGGACTGGCGGACGTTTCCGCCGCACTGGTCAGCGCGCTTTTCGAGCAGGGCGCCGATGTGCATGTGGCGCTGCCCAACTACCGTGCCATCTTCCACGACCGGCTGGCACCCCGCCTGCGAAAAGAACTCAGTCGTTTCGAACGCAAAATGCCCGACGACCGCATCCACCTGGCCGAAGACCGCGCCTTTTTTTACCTCAACCGGGTTTACGCCACTTCCGGAAACGAAAACACCAAACTGGCGCTGGCTTTCCAGCGCGAGGTGATCAACAACATCGTGGCCCGCGTCCAGCCCGACCTGATTCACTGCAACGACTGGATGACCGGCCTGATTCCCGCCATGTCCAGAAAACTGGGGATCCCCTGCCTGTTCACCATCCACAACATCCACACCGTGAAAAGCACGCTGGCGCATATCGAGGACCGCGGCATCGACGCCGCCTATTTCTGGCAGAACCTCTACTACGAAAACATGGCCTACGACTATGAAAGCACCCGCGAAAACAACCCGGTGGATTTTCTGGTCAGCGGAGTTTTCGCCGCCCACTTCGTCAACACCGTCAGCCCGACCTTTTTAAGAGAAATTGTTGACCAGCGCCACAGTTTCATCGAAGCGCCGCTGCACCGGGAACTTGCGAACAAGTGGCATGCCGGCTGCGCTTCCGGAATCCTGAATGCCCCGGACCCGTCTTTCAATCCGGCCAAAGACAAAGACATAGTCCGGACCTACGGCCCCGAAGACCACGCGGCGGGAAAAGTTGAAAATAAACGCTACCTGCAGAAACGCCTGGGCCTGGCGCAAGACGACCAAGCAGCCCTGTTTTTCTGGCCTTCCCGCCTGGATCCGGTCCAAAAAGGGTGCCAGTTGCTGGCCGACATTCTCTACCAGGTGATTTCGACCTACTGGGACCGCAACCTGCAGATCGTCTTTGTGGCCAACGGTCCGTATCAGGAGTACTTTAAGAACATCGTCGCCTTCCACGGCTTTCACCAGCGGGTCGCCGTCTGCGACTTCGACGTACGGTTGGAGCACCTGGCCTACGCGGCTTCCGATTTCGTGATGATGCCCTCGCTTTTCGAGCCCTGCGGCCTGCCGCAGATGATCGGCGCCATATACGGCGCGCTGCCGGTGGCCCACGATACCGGCGGTATTCACGACACCGTATCCAACCTGGCTGTCGAAAAAGACACGGGCAATGGTTTCTTGTTCGAAACTTTTGACGCCCAGGGCCTGTTCTGGGCGATTTCCGAGGCCATGGCCTTTTTCGGCCGCCCGTCGGCCGTGAAGCAAAAGCAGGTTCAGCGCATCATGAGGGAAAGCCTGGCCGCTTTCAATCATGACGTAACCGCCCGCCACTATATCGAACTGTATGAAAAGATGCTGAAACGCCCCCTGATTCAATAAACCGGCACCGTATGCCCAACACTCGCGCCTTCCGGGGCCACCATGCATAAAAGCTCCGAAAACAGCCGCCACCCACGCACCGAAGGCGGTATAGCCGCCGTAAGCATGCGCCTGAAAAGCGCGCTGGCCGACGACCCGGCGCTAACGCCGTTCAAATCCCATCTGAAAAGACGCCTCGCGCTCATCGAAGCGACACAAAAAAAACTGACGCTGGGCAAAAAACCGCTGGAGCATTTTGCGGCCGGACACGAGTACTTCGGCCTTCATTTCCGGTCCGGTTCCTGGGTGCTGCGCGAATGGGCCCCCAATGCCACGGCCATATACCTGATCGGCGATTTCAGCCGTTGGCACGCCGATGACGCTTACCGCCTGACGCGCATCAACACCGATGGGGTGTGGGAAATCCGCCTGCCGCCCGAGCAGCTGCACCACGGCGACCTTTACCGGCTTTTCATCACCTGGCGCGGCGGCAGCGGCGACCGCCTGCCGGCCTACTGCCGGCGGGTGGTCCAGGATCCGCAAACGCTGATTTTCAACGCCCAGGTCTGGAAACCGCGCAATCCTTATCGTTGGCAATCTCCTGAAATCGAGCCAACGCCCGATGCCCTATTCATATACGAAGCCCACGTGGGCATGGCCCAGGATGCTGAAAAAGTCGGCACGTACCGCGAATTCGCAGCGCAAGTCATTCCCCGCATCGTCAGATCCGGTTACAACGCCCTGCAGTTGATGGCCATTCAGGAGCACCCCTACTACGCATCCTTCGGCTACCAGGTCTCCAGTTTCTTCGCACCCAGCTCGCGCTTCGGTACGCCGGAGGACCTTAAATATCTGATCGATACGGCCCACGGTGCCGGTCTGGTGGTCATCATGGATCTGGTTCACTCCCACGCCGTGCGCAACGAAGTCGAAGGCCTGAGCCGTTTCGACGGTACCGCCTACCAGTATTTTCATGAAGGCGCACGCGGGGAACATGTGGCCTGGAACTCCCGCTGCTTCGATTACGCCAAACCCCAGGTGCTTCACTTTCTCCTGTCCAACTGCCGCTACTGGGTGGATGCGTTTCATGTGGACGGTTTTCGTTTCGACGGTGTCACCAGCATGCTCTACACCCACCACGGCCTCGGCAGGTCTTTTACGTCCTACGCGGATTATTTCAACAGCCAGGTCGACGAATCCGCGCTGGTCTACCTGGCACTGGCCAACCGGCTGATCCACCGGCTGCGCCCCCGAAGCATTACCATTGCCGAGGACATCAGCGGCATGCCCGGGCTGGCCAGACCGCTGGAAAAAGGGGGCTATGGCTTCGACTACCGCTTTGCCATGGGCATCGCGGATTACTGGATCAAACTGCTCAAGGACGTGCCGGATGAAAACTGGCACATGGGGGATCTGTGGCATGAACTGACCAACCGCCGCCACGGGGAGAAAAGCATCAGCTATGCCGAATGCCACGACCAGGCGCTGGTCGGCGACCAGACACTGATTTTCCGCATGGTCGGGGCCGACATGTACGACCGCATGCACGTCGACAGCCAAAGCCCGGCCGTGGACCGCGGCATGGCGCTGCACAAGATGATCCGCTTGATCACCCTGGCAACCGCTGGCCACGGGTATCTCAATTTCATGGGAAACGAATTCGGCCATCCCGAGTGGATCGACTTTCCACGCGCCGGCAACAACTGGTCGCTGCACTACGCCCGCCGCCAGTGGCATCTGGCCGATGACGAAAACCTGCGCTACCACTTTCTGGGACGCTTCGACCGCGACATGCTTCGCCTGGCCCGAAAGACGGCAATTCTGGAAGACGGCGCACCACAGCTGCTGCTGGAACATTCAACGCATAAAATCATCGCCTTTACGCGCGCGGCGCTGATTTTTGTTTTCAACTTTCACCCGCAAACTTCCTTCGAACATTACCGCATCACGGCGCCGGCCGGAAAATACCGTCTGTGCTTCGACAGCGATGGCCCGGAATACGGCGGTTTCGGCCGGCTTGCGCCGGCCCAGGAGCATTTCACCCTTTACGACAGCTCCACGGAAGGAAATTTTCTCAGCCTTTACCTTCCCTGCCGCACGGCGCAGGTTCTGGAGTACCTGGGCAGCGGCCCGGATTAGCGCCGGTAGTGGCGGTACAGCTTCAGTACCCTGGCAACATAGTTTCGCGTTTCGGCGATGGGCGGAATACCCTCGCTGCGTTCGACGGCTCCGACGCCGGCATTATAAGCGGCCAGCGCCTTGCCCAGGTCGCCGCCAAAGTGCTCGATCAGGCTTTTGAGGTAACGGGAACCCCCCATGATGTTCTGCTGGGGATCGAAAGGATCGTGGATATTACAGCGGGCGAAGTTCTGCGGCATGATCTGCATGAGCCCCTTGGCGCCCTTGCGCGACACGGCCTGGGGATCATAGTCGGATTCGACTTCAATGACGGCCTTCAGCAGGGCCTCGGAAACGCCGTTCTTTCTGGCGGCCTCGGCGATGACGCTCTGAAAAGACCTGCGGGTACCACGGCGCACGGCAAAGCGCTGGCGGTTCTTAAAGTAGAGTTGATATTTCGCCGATGCCGGTGCGTTGGAAAAGTGCAGCACGCCCTGCCGGTCACGATAGACATAAATATCGGCTTTGGCGGGCAGGCAGGTCATCAGCACGAACCAGGCGCCGCACCAGAGCAGGATTCGTACGCCGTGTTGCCCGTATATTGAAAAAAATCGCATCGTTTCTTCCGGTCAAAAAAGCTTCAGCTGCACACCCGTTCGCCCGACAGGCCTCTGGACACCTGATTGGCTGTATTTTATCAATCTGCCATCGATGCTTTCAATAAATTGTGAAATCCGGCAACCGATCCATTGGCCGTAAACCCGCCGTTTTTCCGCCCGTGTAAAAAACAGCCTCTCCCTAGCGCGCGTCATCGCCACGTAAAGCAGGCGACGCTCCTCGTCCACGTCGGCCTCATCTTTTTCGCGGATATAGGGAATATTTCCCTGGCTGCAGCCTGCAATAAAAACCACCGGAAATTCGAGGCCCTTGGCCGCGTGCATGGTCATGAGGGCAACCTTTTCAACACCGGCTTTAAGCAGGTCCGCGTCGGTCCTTAAGCTAATATCGGCCAGAAAAGCATCGGCCTTGAATCCGGCTTGCCCGGCTTCCGCAAGCAGGTTTTTCAATTCCCGGCACGCACCTTCGTCGGATTCAAAGACGCTTTTCAGGTGCGGAAAGTCATCATGACGGCTCAAATGCACCAGTTTGCGGGCCACGGGCAGGTCTTTAATCTGTGCCCTTACGTCCTCGACGGCCGCTGCAAACGTGTTCAATTCGCGCTGCTGGGCCGTGCTTAACCCGGGGACCGGAAAACGCTGCAGGTGCGCGGCGGCTGCCTGTAAATCCAATTTGCGATCAAAACACCAGGACTTGAAGCATCGCCAGGAATGCCGGCTGATTCTCCGGCCGCTCACATGCAGGCCGGCGACTTTCTCAAAATCGAGCAGACTGGCCTGTCGTTCAACCAGCTTCAACAGGTCCAGCAGGTCGCGCACGCCTCCGCGGTCCAGCGCATGTTCACGGGCAGATACCTGGTGCGGGATGCCCGCCCGGCGGAAAACATCGGAAAAAAGCCTGCCGTCCTCAGCCGTGCGGTACAGCACCGCAAAGTCGGCAAAACTCCTGTTGGCGGACTTGGTGTAAGGCGAGACCTTGCCGCTGTCAATGGAATGCAGCGACAGGCCGCCGACCATATTTTCAATGACCCTGCCCACTGCAACGGCTTCCGCCCGCGGTGAGGAAGCTTCGATGAGATCCACCTGCGGATAACCCCGGATGCCGGAATCCACGGCTTTTACCTGTCTGGACCGAAAATCCGATGCCGTGTCGACAGCCAGTTCGTATCCCTTGATGACCTGTGCCGCTGCGCTCAAAATGGTGCGCGTGGAACGATAATTTCTGTTAAGCACAACCAGCCTGGCGTTGGGATAATCCTGCATGAAATTGAGGAAATACTGCGGATTCGACCCCCTGAAGCCATAGATGGACTGATTCGGGTCTCCAATGGCGCACACCTGTTCGGCAGTTGCACCCAGCAGCCGAATCAGGCGGTACTGCGCGTAATTGATGTCCTGGTATTCATCGACAAGGATATATCGAAACCGCTGCCGGAGTGTCTTGCGCAAAACGGCATTCTCTTCCAGATCATGCACCACATTAAAAATCAGATCCTCATAGTCCACGATATTCTGGCTGTCCAACAGCCGCTGATAGGCGGCATAGACTTTATGCTGTGCATCTGCCGCCTGGAGGCGCCCTCTTTTTTCAAAAAACCGCGCCGGCGACAACAGCTGCTGTTTGGCCGAAGCGATAGTGGACAGTGCCCGCTCCAAATCACGCGAGGATAATTTTTCGCTTCTCTTTTTGACCATCGCCAGCGCTTCTCTGACCCAGTTGCGCTGCGCCAGCGCGTCGAGCAGATAGCTCCCGGAACCCGCCAGAAGCTGCCGGCAGAGGCCGTGAAAAGTGGTTACCGTTGCAGATCTGCAGCGCGCTCCGGCGAGCCTTTCCAGGCGGGTCTGCATTTCCGTCGCCGCCCGTTTGGTAAAGGTCAGGGCCAGAATCTGCTCCGCGGCGATTTTTTTGTCGACCATCAGGTAGGCGGCCTTGTGTGTCAGGGTGCGGGTTTTTCCCGTACCCGGACCGGCCACGATCAGCAGCGGTTCGCGGACGCATAAAACTGCCTGGCGCTGGGCCGCGTTTAAATCCCGGCCAATTTCCGCTTTGCGCTGATGTCCGGGAGCTTGCGATATGCTTCTGCGCTTTTCCGGCGCCATTGTGCCGGCGGTGGCCGCGACCGGGACCGTCCGGCTGCTAAGCGTATGTTCCAACGCCGGCGGAACCGCAAAAAGGCTGGCCTGGCCCAGCAGCTGTTCGCGTTCCTGGTCGTCAAAGAGCTGGAGTTTGCCGAATTGCCCGTCAAACCCGGGAAGTATCTTGATCCGGCCGCGGCGCATTTTTTCGATGGCTTTTCCCAAAAGCGGTATTTCCGTACTGTTCAGGTGCTGAGGCTTTATGTGGTGCAGGATGTCAAACTCGCTGCCGAATTTTTCCAGCGCCCGACGGTAGTATCGCGCAACTTTCTTGGAATTGGGCCCCACGCGCAGGATCTGCGACAGGACTTCGCGCAGCGGCAAGATACTGAAATAGGGGCGTGCATCGGGTGGCTCGAAACCAGGCCGGCGGTCCGCCAGCTGCATAACGCGATTCAGGACTCCCAGGGTCAGCGGTTTTCCGCATTCCGGGCATTTTCCGTCGAGAGATCGGGTTTCCGCCGGGCTGAGACTCACGCCGCATTTGCGGTGACCGTCAAAATGATACTTTCCCTCCTGGGCGTAGAATTCAAATGTTCCCAGCAATTCCTTTCTCTCCGGAAATTCCAGGGCCCTGCGGATGCCGAAGTAGTTATAATCGGTGTCGAACCAATTGGCTTCGCGCCCCAGTTTGTCGGCGGAATGGGCGTCGGAATTTGAAACCAGGGTCATGCGGTCCAGTTCGGATACCTGCCAGTTCATTCCCGGATCCGAAGAAAGCCCGGTTTCGACGGCAAAAATGTATTTGGTCAGGTCTTCGAAACACGCCTGCAGCGACTCGAAACCGGATTTGGACCCCAGCACCGAAAACCAGGGGGTCCAGATGTGGGCGGGTATCAGAAAAGCATCTTCGGAAACTTCCATTACGATTTCGAGCAGGTTGCGCGCATCCAGGCCCAGGATGGGCCGGCCGTCCGATTGGATGTTACCGATTTTTTCAAGTTTTTGATTAAAACGCGCACAGCTTTCCAGGTCCGGCATGAAAACCAGGTTGTGATTCTTGCGCACCCGGCCATCTTTTTTATAGATGTTGCTGATTTCCGCAACCAGCACGAACCGGACCTCTCCATGGATTCCCGGCGGTATTTTTTCTTCACAGGCTGCCCAAAGTTCATCTTCCAGCCGAAAGAAGCCGGGTTCGGCCGCAACCAGTTTGGCGTTAATTTCCGCAAACCAGGCCGGATGCGTAAAATCACCGGTGGCGACGACGCCAATTCCCTTCAGGCGCGCCGCCACAAAGATGCTTGCGAGATCCAGGGTTTTGGAAGTCGCCCTGGAAAACTTTGAATGCACATGCAGATCCGCGATAAATTTCATGGGTCAAGCTGTCTTTTTATTGCTTTAATAATAAATATTTACTTGTTTATTTGACCGAAACGGCGTATAGTCGGAATTTAATAAAACTATTTAAAATAACGGGGGTTGCCGCATGGGATTGCTGTCTTCCAGCGTATCGGTCAGCCGCTACAAAGTAAACGGTAAATTTGAATCTTCAGCGGTGGAATCCGTTTTCACGGGCCTTCGTAAAAACTGTATTATGGAAATTGATCAGCAGACTGATGAAAAAAGTGCCGGCTGGACATCCTGGCAGACGCCCTTTCAGCCCGACTTCCGCGGATCTTCCTTTATGATCGGTACGTATTTTCTGTTTGCCCTTCGAATCGACAAAAAAACGCTTGCGGCCAAAACCATCCGCAAACATTGCAGTCTCGAAATCGAGAAACGCAAACGTGAAAACGGCCGCGGTTTTCTTTCCAGTAACGAAAAAAAACTGCTGAAAGAACAGATCGTGCAGAACCTTTGCCGCCAGATTCCGGCCACCCCCAATATCTACGATCTGATATGGGACTATGAAAAGGAACGCCTCTGGCTCTTTTCGACCCTAAAATCGGCCAATGAAGAATTGGAAGCCCTGTTTTTAAAGTCCTTCAACCTGTCGCTGGTCAGGCTCTTTCCCTATACCCAGGCGGTACTGGCATCGGAACTCAGTCATTCAGAGCAAGACAGGCTGCTCCAACTTTCGCCGGTTTCTTTTCGGGAGGGGTCGCATGCTTGATCTGGCAGTCGCCTATAACCGCTATAAATTTTTGGGATACGAATTTTTAACATGGCTTTGGCATCGAATCGACACCCAGAACCACGAAACGGATTCACCGGACGATGGCGTCTTTCAGATGGGAAACCGCATCGTTTTGGAAAACCGATCCCGCGAGGGACTGGAAACCATCACCATCAAGGGAGATGACGCCGGCTTTGAAGAGGCCTTCATCGCCCTTCGCAAGGGCGCCGGGGTTTCCGAGGCCAACCTTACTTACAGCCAGGCAAACCTGAAATGGCGTTTTACCCTCAAAGCCGAGAGCCTGGCCATATCCAACCTCAGTTTTCCGGAAACCGAGCTCGTTGAAACCAAAGAAGATCTCGAGGGCGCCGCCTTGAACCGGATTTATCTTTGCGAGCAAATCATTGCAAAAATCGAAACGCTTTTTCAAGTCTTCGTCAAAGAGCGCCTGTCGGATGCCTGGGAAACCAAAACACGCCCGCAGATCAGTCGCTGGATGGACCGTTGATAACGCGTTTACAAAAATACAATAACCCTGCGGTTATTGACATACTTGCACGGCATGTTTTCAAACAGGCCTTTATCAATGGCGGAAGCCTTTTCTTATGGAATCAGAATTGAATCTTTTTTTCTTTTTAAAACACAGTATTGAAAGCTTATTGGATTTATTGACAAGCCATTATAATCTCCCTTGTTTTTAAATAAAAAAAGAAAAAAGAGGTTGTGATGAACATTGCCATCAAACGAAGCGATTTTTTGGATGTATTGTCCAAGATACAGGGGTTGACCGGCAGAAAGAGCAGCCTGGCCATTACATCGTCCCTGCTGATGAAAACCAGCGATACCGGCGTCGTACTGGCGGCAACCGATCTTGAAACCGGGTATGAGGGACATTTTACCGCAAAAGTGCGCTCCGAAGGTATGGTGGTGATTAATGCCAAGAAACTTTTTGAAATTGTAAGAGATTTTCCCAGTGAAGAAATCCGAATCAATGAGCTTGAAAATCACTGGATCGAGATCGGCAACGAAAAAGTGCTCTATCATATTGTCGGTATGAATCCGGAAGATTTTCCCGGCAACCCGGAAATCCAGGATATTCCCTTTTTTGAAATGAAGTCTTCCGCACTTAAGAAAATGATTGAACGGTCCGTGGTTATCACCGGTGCCGGCGATGATAAACGGGCCCACGTTATCGGTGTTTTTTTCGAATGCCTGCGACAAGGCGACAAACACTATATCCGAATGGTTTCAACAGACGGCAGCCGTTTGTCCAAAGTCGATTATGCACTCAAAGAAGAAATGCAGGTTCCCTTTGAAAAAGGGGTGCTGATTTCCAAAAAGGAGTTGGTTGAAGTCGGAAAATTTCTGGAAGGCGACGAGTTCGTGCAGATGGGGTTCATGGACAATCACCTGGTGGTGAAAAAGGAAAAGGAAACTTTAGTGATTCGCCTGCTGGAAGGAGAATTTCCGGACTACAGCGAGATTGTCGATCAATCCGGCTATACCGAAATCGTTATGGATCGAAATTTGTTTTTGATGATGTTGAAACGCATGTCCATTCTCTCCACGGATAGCTATAAGTGTGTGATATTTAATTTTAAAGATGATGTTCTGCTGATCAACTCCACGAATCCGGAAATTGGCGAATCCAAGGAGGACATGCCTATCGGTTTTACGGGTGATCCCGTGGAAGCAGCCTTCAACCCACGCTTTTTTATCGATTCACTCAATGTCATTGAAGATGACCAGGTGATTGTCAGCATCAAGAACAACGAAAAACCCTGCTACATTCAGGGCGCGCAGGACAAGAGCTACCTGAGCGTCGTGATGCCCATGCGAATATAATATAGAGGTTTCCTAAACACGAATTACACCTTCGGGGCCGGTTTGTCCGGGTTAGGTTTGAATATGCCGAAAAAACAGTACAACGAAGATAATATAAAAATTTTGGAAGGCCTTGAGGCTGTCAGAAAAAGGCCGTCGATGTATATCGGCAATGTTGACGTCGAAGGGCTGCATCATCTGGTCTACGAAGTTGTGGATAACAGTATCGATGAAGCGATGGCCGGTTACTGTGACCAAATCCAGGTGACCATCCACACCGATGACAGCGTCAGTGTCGAAGACAACGGCCGGGGCATTCCGGTGGGTATTCATAAGACTGAAAAAGTGCCGGCCCTGGAAGTGGTCATGACCAAGTTGCATGCCGGCGGCAAGTTTGACGATCATTCGTACAAGGTTTCCGGCGGCCTGCACGGCGTCGGCGTTTCAGTGGTCAACGCGCTTTCCGCTTTCCTGGAAGTCGAAATATACAGCGACGGGAAAATATACTACCAAACCTATGAAAGGGGCGTCAAAACCTGTGAACTGAAAGTAATTGGAAAAACGGCCAAACGTGGAACCAAAATCCATTTTGTCCCGGATCTGGGCATTTTCAACACCGGTCATTACAACTACGATGTCCTGGCACGCAGGCTCAGGGAACTGGCCTTTTTAAACAAAGGCGTACGCATCGCAATCGAAGATGAACGTACGGACAAGAAAGATGATTTTTTTTACAAGGGCGGCATCGTCTCTTTTGTCGAATACCTGAACAGGCATCATTCCGTCCTGCATAAGCCGATTTTTATGGAGGGTGTCAGAAACGAAGTCGAAATTGAAGTTGCCATCCAGTACAACGATACGTTTACGGAAAAGATATTTTCTTTTGCCAACAACATCAATACGATAGAAGGTGGCTTTCACTTAAGCGGATTCAAGGCGGCGCTGACGCGGACGCTCAACAATTACGCCAACAATGGAAACCTTCCCAAAAACATGAAGGCCAAGATCAGCGGTGACGACGTACGCGAAGGTCTCACGGCGATAATCAGCGTGCGCATCAAGAATCCACAGTTTGAGGGGCAGACCAAAACCAAGCTCGGCAACAGCGAGGTCAAGGGTCTGGTGGAATCTCTGATAAACGAAAAATTGAATATGTTTATCGAAGAAAATCCATCAGTTGCCAAAAAAATCATGTCAAAGGCCGTGGATGCTGCAAGAGCCAGGGATGCGGCCCGGCGGGCCCGTGACATCGTCAGAAGCAAAGGTTCCCTGATCGATTCCACGCTTCCTGGAAAACTGGCGGAATGCCAGGTTTCCGATCCGGCACAAAGAGAGATTTTTTTAGTTGAGGGAGACTCGGCCGGAGGGTCCGCAAAACAGGGACGGGACCGTAAATTTCAGGCCATTCTGCCCCTTAAAGGAAAAATTTTAAACGTTGAAAAAGCCCGTTTTGACAAGATCTTAAGAAGCGATGAAATCAAAAATATCATAACGGCGCTGGGAACGGGAGTCGGCAAAGAAGAGTATGACGTTGAAAACATACGCTACCATAAAGTTATTATCATGACCGACGCAGACGTCGACGGGTCGCACATCCGCACGCTGCTATTGACATTCTTTTTTCGCCAGATGCCGGAAATTGTTGACCGTGGCTACCTGTTTATCGCCCAGCCGCCGCTTTACCGTGTCGGCAAGGGGAAATCCGCCATCTATCTCAAAAATGATGAGGATCTGAATGACTACGTGTTGAAACGCATTTGCCAGAATAAACGCATCGAGTTCGAGGCGGGCAGGGAAATTCCGGATCACCAGATGTTTTTGTTCATTTCCGATTTTGCAGAATACTACGCAATTTTGCAACAATTTGAAAGGCGCGGTGTCCAGCCGGAACTGGTTGAATTTCTGCTGACCGAAGGTGTTGAGAATATCAGCTTTCTTAAAAACCGGGAAAAAATGGAGGGCCTCAAGAGAGGGCTTTTGGAAAAGGGATACCGGGTCGGTGACCTGAAATGGAAAGATGAACGCGGTGTGTATGAGATGGATGTCATCTCACGGGAACAGAGCGAAGTTTTGGAGGGACTGGCCATTCTGGGTACGGAAAGTGTCCGCCTCGGCAGAAGTTTCATATTTTCAAAAGACTTCCAACGGCTGCTGCTGATACACAAGAAGTGGGTGCGCTACGAAAATAAAACCTATAAGGTGTATGCCCGCAAGAAAGAGGGCGACACACAGGCGGTGTTTCAAGATCGGCGCTCCCTGGTCAGCTATTTGATGGAGGAGGGGAAGAAAGGAATCGATATTCAGCGTTACAAGGGACTTGGAGAAATGAACCCGGAGCAGCTGTGGGAAACGACCATGAATCCTGAAAAACGTACACTTTTGCAGGTCCGTGTAATGGATGAGGTCGAATCCGATGAAACGTTCACCATTTTGATGGGAGAAGAGGTGGAACCGCGGCGGGAATTCATTCAGACGAATGCCCTGGAAGTCAGTACGCTGGATATTTAGTTTATCATTTTTTTAGCGCCGGGGAATTGGCTAAAGTTCGTTGAAAAAAAACCGGATAATAACGCCAAGAAGATAGATGATTACGGGGCCGATGGCATACGCGGCCGATGAAAACCATATAAGCAAAAACCTACGCGGTGGCCCGGCAGTATTTACGGTCCTCTGTTTTTTGAAAAACGGGTTATACTGAAGCCCCCGCCGGAATAATAAAAGTACCGATCTGACTTGTCTTTTGGCCCGGTTACCGAGTCCGGCCGATTGTTCCCTACAACCAGTATGAAACTACCGGCGCGCCCTGCCGCCGAACCAAAATACGCCGTGATCTGTGGATTTATTCCTTCCCGGGCTTTAATCCGGACGGGGGCCATTTAATTTTAACAGGTTCGTAAAAAGTCCTGCAGCAGCGAGAAGTCCGGAGTTTTTACGAAATCATCAATTTTGTATACTGAAGGGGAAGTTTAAATGAATTTTAACGAACTGGCTGAAAACCTGGGGCTGGAAAAAGACGAATTCATGGAACTGGTCGATCTTTTTGTGGAAACCGGAAAACCCCAGCTTGAGCAACTCAAAGAAGCCGTCGAAGCAAAAGATGAAACTGAAATCCGCCGTGTCGCGCATTCACTCAAAGGCGCGTCCGGAAACTTGGGACTGATGACAATCTCCGAGATGGCCAAGAAAATAGAAGATCAGTGTGCATCGCGGGATTATGAAAACATGAAAAATTCCGTGCAACGCATAGAAGCGCAGATGCAACAACTGGAATCGGAGAGACCGTGAAGTTGACGTTGACGGTTGTGAAACGCAATCATTCACGTTCAGGCCGGTGAAGCAATGTTTGCTTCACCGGTGGCCCGTGTTTTGATGCGGCGGGCGAAGTCGAGCATGCGCCGGACAGGTACCATGGCCCGGCGCCCCACCTCAGGATCCACCAACACTTCGTTTTCACCCGTTTCCAGGGTGTGCGCCAGGTTGACCAGGCCGTTTGTGGCCATCCACGGGCAGTGGGCACAGCTCAGGCAGCTGGCGCCGGTACCGCCCAGGGGGGCTTCGATAAAGCGCTTTTGCGGAGCGGCCTGGCGCATTTTGTGAAAAATGCCGTGGTCGGTGGCCACGATGAAAAGCTCGTGCGGCAGTTTTGTCACCGCGCGGATCAGCTGGGTCGTGGAGCCCACCGCGTCGGCCTGATCGATCACTTCCATGGGCGATTCCGGGTGCACCAGCACGGCGGCAGCCGGATATTTTTTGCGCAGGCGCAGTAACGCGTCTGCTTTGAAGGCGTCGTGAACCACGCAGTATCCCGGCCAGAGCAGCATGTCCGCACCAGTGACCTTTTGGATGTAGGCCCCCAGGTAGCGGTCGGGCGCCCAGAGGATCTTTTCACCCTTTGCCTGCAGGTGCGCAACGATCCTGGTGCCGATGCTCGACGTCACGACCCAGTCGGCGCAGGCCTTGACCTCGGCACTGGTATTGGCGTAAACGACACTGGTGCGATCGGGATGCCGGTCACAAAAACGCCTGAACACTTCTGCATTACAGCTCAGGTCCAGGGAGCATTCCGCCTCTAAAGAGGGCATCAGCACCCTTTTTTCCGGATTGAGAATCTTGGCGGTTTCGCCCATGAAGCGCACGCCTGCCACCACGATGGTTGCAGCCGGATGGTCATGGCCGAAACGCGCCATTTCCAGCGAGTCCGAAACGCAGCCGCCGGTTTCATCCGCCAGAACCTGAAGGTCTTCGTCCACATAATAGTGGGCCAGCAGAACCGCGTTTTTTTCCTTGAGCAGTTCCTTGATACGGGCAACAAGCTTTTCCTTTTGTGCGCCGACGGGCGGAATTGCTGCGCGCGCCTGTGCGGCCAGATTTTGAATACGGTCTTTATCAATGGCTATGGATTGTATGGTTTTCATGGTCGTCACGTTTTCTATTCGAGCAATATTTCCGGCGGAGGCCGGCGGTTGAATATTTTTCTGGGCTTTAAGGCGGATGCGTTCGTAAAAAGTCCGGAGTTGTCGCTTGTGCAAACCTTTTCGGGAGATGTGCAGCGCTTTCTTACCGAAGAGGCTTGAAACCGGCCCGAAAACGACCTTTTACGATTCTGTCAGGCTTCACCTTTTTATTTTCATTAAGCATGATTTCACAATCGCCGTCAAGACAAGTGTTGTTATCGTGCGTTCTTTATGTTGGGTCACAAAACCATTAAAGTCCGCTGCTTCCATACTGATACGGTTATAGGAAGGATACCGACTGAGCAGACCATATGGTGGCCTCGGCGGCCGGGGAGATGACCAGGGTAATCGGCGGGACAGCCGCGAACACGGAAAAAGCGCGCGAAATCAAGGGACACGCGGTCAGCCAGTCGGCCAATGCCGGCGTGCAGGTGGGGAAACGGGGACAGGCGGCACAGGAAATCGGCAAGGTAAAGAAAATTGCCGCCAATGTCAACCACGCTGCGGACGGGATCGGGGAAGTCAACCAGAATGTGGTGCAAACCTCCGCCGTGCCTCGGAGATTGCAAAAGACATCACCGAGGTGACCCATGCAGCAGGAGAGATGGTCAATTCCAGCAGTCATGTTAACCTGCGCCGCTCCAACGATCTGTCCAAGCTGTCGTGCAAGCTCAATCAACTGGTCGGCCGGTTCAAAGCCTGAAAACAGAATTGCAACAAATTCCATCTGAAATCGCCAAGAGAGATGCCGCTATTTTTCGGGCCACATACGTCGATCCGGTGTCTGGAGGGGTATTTAAAAATAAATCGCTTGCTTTCGCCATAAAAAGAGTTATTATGTGCTTGTCAACATGGCCCCGCGTGCATATTGCGGGGCGGTTTTTTTCTGAAGGAGCAAATCGTTTTCAGCCTTACATCCTCCAGTCTAAGATTTTGAATATTTTATAGAAAGGAGGATGTCACCATGGCCGAAGGAACTGTTAAATGGTTTAACGACGCAAAAGGGTTTGGCTTTATTGAGCAGAAAGACGGACCCGATGTGTGCGTTCACCATTCCGCGATTCATGCAAGTGGTTTTAAAAGCCTCAGTGAAGGCGACCGGGTTTCCTTTGACATCTTACAGGGGCCAAAAGGTCCGGGTGCAGCGAATGTCAATGGGATTTAAATTTTAAGACCTGTAAAAAGGGCATGTCTCCAGGGCTTGGGGAGATGCTCTTTGCCGTTTAGAGTGATTTCCGGCTAAAATGGCCGCACGCCTGCTCATGCCTCTTGTACCCCCTTCGGGTGTTTCACTCTTACCCTTTTTTCGGGTTTACAACCCGATACGTCCATCGCAAGCGGCGTTTCCCCGCTTTTACCGGACAGATAACAACCAACCGGCCCTGCTGCCAAAGGGTCGTTGAAACTACAAGGAATTATATCGCTTGAATTTTAAAGACTTTTCATTTCACCCCCCGATTGCAGCCGGCGTTGCCGCTGCAGGCTATTCCACCCCCACGCCCATTCAGACCCGCGCTATTCCAAGAGTCATGCAGGGTTGTGATGTAATGGGATTGGCCCAGACCGGCACCGGAAAAACCGCCGCCTTTGTGTTGCCGATCTTACATCGGCTGTTGCATGGGCGACGGAGAGCTGTGCGCGCCCTGATTCTTGCCCCCACCCGTGAATTGGCTGAGCAGATTCACCAGGACATTGAAATGCTGGGAATCAAAACCGGCTTGCGCAGTGCCACGGTTTATGGTGGCGTTGGCATTCAGCGCCAGGTGCAGTTGCTGAAAAGCGCGGATATTGTGGTTGCCTGCCCGGGGCGGCTTCTCGACCATATCCACCGGCAGACCGTGGATCTTTCCCACCTGGAAGTGCTGGTGCTCGACGAAGCCGACCAGATGTTTGATATGGGTTTTTTGCCGGATATCCGGCGGATTTTGTCCCACCTGCCACAATCGCATCGCCAGACTTTATTGTTTTCGGCCACCATGCCCATTCAAATTCGTCGTCTGGCTGGTGACCTTTTAGAGAAGAAGCATGTCCGGGTACAGGCCGGGCACGAGGCACCTGCGGACACGGTCAACCACGCCTTTTATCCTGTTGCCAGGCATTTGAAGACGGCGCTTTTGCTCGAGTTGCTTGGCAATACGCACATCGGTGCCGTCCTGGTTTTCACGCGCACCAAACATCGCGCCCGGCAGTTGGGAGAAAAACTGGCCAAAGCCGGTTATCGTTCGACCTCCCTCCAGGGGAACCTGTCGCAGGCGCGGCGTCAGAACGCCATGAACGGCTTCAAGTCGGGCAAATATCAGGTGCTGGTGGCGACCGACATTGCAGCGCGCGGCATTGACGTCTCCAAGGTTTCGCATGTCATCAATTACGATATACCCGGTACGCCCGAAGCTTATATCCACCGCATCGGGAGAACCGGCCGGGCCGAGCGCCGGGGAGAGGCTTTTACGATGATCACCGATGAAGACCGGCAGATGGTGAAGGCCATTCAGCGGGTCATTGGAGTGCCGGTGGAGCAACGCGTTTTGGCGGATTTCAATTATCATGCTTCTGCACGTGTCAAAGCAAATCCTTGCAGAGGCCGCCGTGCGCAGCAACGGCCAGGCAGCAGGACCGGCCGTAAAGCCAACCGTCGGGCTGCCAAAGGGGCCTTTGACTGGCTTTCACCCCGCAAGGCAAAGCTGTCCGCTCACGGGATTCCAGCGGCCGATTTGTTGTGATATGCTGAAGTGTAGATGGTCTCACTGAGTCACTGGCGGGCTTTGCATGGGACGTAAAAGGAGTGACCGCGGGGTGGCTGAAATGGAGATGTTTGACTGCCAGCACGCAACGGGGTGTCTGTGCGCTGCCTGGCGCTGCATGTGAAAGAGCGTCCGACATGAAACCCTTTTCCCTGTTTCCAAAAACAGTTGCCCGGGAAATCCGGTTCGTACTGACCGACATCGACGATACCCTGACCGTCAACGGAAAGCTGCCCTCGGCGGCCTTGGCGGCCATGGAGAATCTGCAAAAGGCCGGTATTGCCGTGGTACCTATCACCGGCCGGCCGGCCGGCTGGTGCGACCACATCGCCCGCATGTGGCCGGCCGACGGCGTGGTGGGCGAAAACGGCGCCTTTTATTTTTGCTATGACGGTAAAAACAGGAAAATGCGGCGGCGGTACTGGAAAACCGAAACGCAGCGCCGGCAGGACCGCACCAGGTTGGACGCCATCCGCAAGCGCATTTTACAGGAGGTTGACGGCTGCCGCGTGTCGGCCGACCAGGCTTTTCGCGAGGCGGACCTGGCCATCGACTTCTGTGAAGACGTGCCCCCCCTGCCGCCGGCCTCGGTCGAGCGCATCGTCGCGATTTTCTCACAGGCCGGCGCACAGGCCAAGATCAGCTCCATCCATGTCAACGGCTGGTTCGGCGACTACGACAAGCTGGCCATGACGCGCAAACTGTTTGCGGAAGTTTTCGGTGTGGACATCGATCGTGAAAATGACCGGATGCTCTTCATCGGCGACTCGCCCAACGACAGCCCCATGTTCGCCTTTTTCCGACACTCGGTGGGGGTGGCCAACATTTTGAAATTTGCCCATGCACTGGCTTCAGAACCGGTATGGGTGACCGAAGAGGAAGGCGGCTTCGGCTTTGCCGAAATGACGATGCACCTGCTCGCGTAAAGCGCCGGCCGCAGTCCATGTGTTCCATCCGGAAGAAGACACGCGCACGTTTTCGGCCATTGGCAACCGCTGTTCGGTTGCGCCCGCCGTTCCGGCCTACTTATCCCTTTCCACCAATCCCTTTACAAACCAGCGCTGCATGAACAGGACCACCAGTACCGGCGGCAGCATCACGATCAGGGCGGCCGCCATGGCGACGTTCCACTCGGGCAGATCGTCGGCCTGGGGGATGAGGTTCTGCAGGCCGATTACCGCCGTGGTCATTTTTGGGTTGGTGGTGATCAGCAGCGGCCACAGGTATTGGTTCCAGCCGTAGACGAATTCGATGACAACCAGCGCGGCGATGTTGGTCTTGGAGAGCGGCAGCAGAATCTTTCGGAAAAATGTCATGGCCGATGCACCGTCCATTTTGGCGGCTTCGCAGAGCTCTTCGGGGATGGTCAGAAAAAACTGGCGGAACAGGAAGGTGCAGGTGGCCGAAGCCACCAGCGGCAGGATCAGGCCGGCATAGCTGTCCAGCAGGCTCAGCTCCAGTGTCACCTTGACATGGTGGCCGGCAATCCAACTGGCCAGGGCGTTGAGATGCAGGAAATTCCACAGTGGCTGCACAGGGCCCAGCAGATTGGAAGCCATTTCATAGGTGGGCAGAATGCGCACTTCCACCGGCAGCATCAGGGTGCAGAAAACGGTGACAAAAGCCACGGTGCGGAATCGGTAGTCGAAGTAGACGATGGAATAGGCTCCCAGCATGGAAACCACGATCTTGCCCGCTGTGATACCGCCGGCCATGATAAAGGAGTTAAACAGCTGCGTTCCCAGGTTCCCCCGTGCCCAGGCCGCCTGAATGTTCACCCAGAACTGATTTCCCGGTATCATCGGCATGGGTACCCGGCTGACCTGGTCCAGGGGCAGGGTGGCCGCGATGATGGCGTACAGAATCGGGAAACAAACGATCCCGATGCCCAGCATGAGAAAAACGTAAGTCAGTGTGTCCAGAATGGGTGTTTTTTCAACCATGATCGTTCAGTGAATTTTACCTGCCCGACGGTTCCTTGGAGATGGTCGCCTCAGATGGTATAGTGCACCTTTTTTTCAACATATTTAAACTGCAGTACGGTGATGATGATAATCAGAGTCATCAGGACGATGGACTGGGCGGCTGACGAACCCAGGTTCAAGCCGATGAAGCCATCCTGGTAAACCTTGTAGACCAGAATATTGGTAGCCCCGCCGGGGCCACCCTGGGTGACGGTGTGAATGACACCAAAGGTGTCGAAAAACGAATAGATGATGTTCATCACGGTCACGAAAAACAAGGTGGGTGAAAGCAGGGGCATGGTAATGGCCCAAAAACGCCGGAAAGGGCTGGCTCCATCCATGGCGGCGGCCTCGATCAGGGAATGGGGAATGGATTGCATGCCGGCCAGAAAAAAGACAAAGTTGTAGCTGATCTCCTTCCAGGCGCTGGCCATGACCACCATGGCCAGTGCATCGTTGCCGTTTAACACCGGGTTCCAGTTCACACCCAGCCAGCGTTTGATGGCCAGCGCAATGATGCCGTAGGAAGGGTGCAGGAGAAAGAGCCACAGGATGCCTGATATGGCCGGCGCCACGGCGTAGGGCCAGATCAGCAGGGTGCGGATGGCGGTTTTGGCCTTAAAGACCCGGTTGGCCATGGCGGCAATGAACAGGCCCAGGGAAATCGAGGTCAATGCCGTGGCCCCACTGAAAGTCAGGGTGATCGCAATGGATTTCAGGTAAAGCGGATCGGAAAAAAGGGCGCTGAAATTGTCAAACCAGATAAATCGGTTGTGCAGTCCAAAGGGATCACTGCGCATCATGGACTGCACGACACCCTGGGCCGCCGGCCAGTAAAAAAACGCCGCCGTTACCAGAATCTGCGGGCCGATCAGCAGGTAGGGCAACAGCTTGGATTTGAAAATGGAGCGTTTAATCATAACGCGTATGACCGCGAACAGCGCGCGCTTTCCCGGCCTGCGGGAAAGCGCGCGCCGTTGCTATTGCATTTCGCGTGTTCTCGATCAGCCCCGGCAAATAGGGGCTCGACGTGTTCCGGCTTTGTCGATGGCGCCGTTTGCCGGGGTTTTTAACTGTTACTGCTTATAGGTTTTTTCAAATTCGCGCAGCTTGATGTTGCTGCGTTTGACGGCGCTGTCCAGCGCCGCCTGGGCGGTCTTGCTGCCGTTCCACACCAGTTCCAGTTCCTCGTTGATGATGTTGCGGATCTGGATAAAGTAACCCAGGCGGATTCCCCTGGAATTCTTGGTGGGGTCGCGCCGCGTCATCTGATGGATGCCGACTTCCTGATAGGGGTGTTTGGCATAGTATCCCTTGGCTTTCAGATCCCGGTAGGCCGTCAGAGTGATGGGAAAGTATCCGGTGTGTTCGTGCCAGTACTCCTGCATTTTGTTGGTGGCCAAAAAAGCCAGAAAAGCGGCCACACCCTTGTACTCGGCCTTGCTGTGTCCCTTGAGCACCCAGTTGGAGGCACCGCCGATGATGCTGTTCTGGGGTTTTTTCATCCAGGATTCCACCGGCAGGGGCGCTGCATCCCATTCAAAGTCCTTGACTGCTTTCTGCAGCTTGGCAATGGCACTGATGGAGTCCATGTAAACCCCGGCCTTCTGGGCGATAAATTCGGACTTGGGGCCCTGGTATTTCTGGCCGGCGTAAAAGAAGCGCTTGTCGGCCATCCAGGCTTTGAGTTGGGCGATATGATGCACTACCTTGGGGTTGTTGATCGTCAGTTTGCAGTCCAGCCCCTCGTATCCATTGGCACGCGTGGCCAGTGGGAGATCGTGGATGGCGCTGTAATTTTCAATCTGGATCCAAGACTGCCAGGCCGTCACCATGCCTTCCTGGACGCCGGCTTTCACCAGTTTGGCGCAGATTTCGCCCAGTTGATCCCAGGTGATGGGTTGGGTTTTGGAGAGCCGGCCGACACCGATTTTTTTAAACAAATCCACGTTGTAGTACATCACCGGCGTGGAAGAATTGAACGGCATGGACATCAGATTGCCGTCGGCGTTCATATAATAGGACAGCACGGGCTGCAGATAGTCCTTCCAGTTGACATTGTAGCCCATGTCCTTCATCAGCTTGTAAACCGGATAAACAGCACCGGAGAGCATCATGGTCTGGGTGCCGACTTCGAAGGACTGCAGGATGTGCGGTTGCTTGCCGGCCCGAATAGCCGCGATGCCGGCGTTTACGGTTTCATCGTAGTTGCCCTTGTTGGTTCCCACGACCACATACTTGTCCTGGGACGCGTTAAACTGTTTGATCATTTCATTGACGACCTTGCCCCGGGCACTGCGCATGGCATGCCACCAGTTGATCGTAATCGGTTTGGCCAGTACCTGTCCGGCCAAAAAAACCGAAAGCACCAGCAAGCCGAGCACCGTGAACCCTTTTTTGATTTTCATTGATTCCCTCCTGTCTGTCTGATGATTGGCAACACTGCACCGGAATTGGAAAACATGACCGTTTCTCAATGCAGATCAACAGGAGTAAAGGTAGAAGCGATTGATCGATGAGTCAAGCGTTAAATTCCTGCAAACCACTTTCCCCCGGGCCCTTTGCCGCTGCCGTTCAGTACCCCGGAAACTTTCTGGCATCACCCGCAAAAACTTTTTCGGATCGCTTGACTTGCGCCGGACATCATGGTCTTAATAAAATTTTGTAAAGCGCGCGTTGGGCGGCTTTGCGTGTACATGCAGCAGGCAGGACAATATACATGGCCGGGGTAACTTTAGAAAACGTGATCAAACGCTTCGGGAAAACCGAAGTTTTGCACCGCATCAACCTTGAAATCGGAGACAATGAGTTTGCCGTGCTGGTGGGACCTTCGGGTTGCGGAAAATCGACGACCCTGCGCCTGGTTGCCGGACTCGAAAGCGTGTCTGCCGGCACCATCCGGATCGGCAGCCGGGTTGTCAATGATGTGGCGCCCAAAGACCGCGACGTGGCCATGGTCTTTCAGAATTATGCGCTCTATCCCCACATGAGTGTTTTTGGGAACATGTCCTTTGGTCTGAAACTGCAGAAGGTTCCCAGGGCCGAGATACAGGAACGCGTTGCCGGCGCCGCCAAGATTCTAGGGCTGGAGGAATTTTTACAGCGCAAACCCTATGAACTCTCCGGCGGCCAGCGCCAGCGCGTGGCCATGGGAAGGGCTATCGTGCGTGAGCCGTCGGTTTTTCTCTTTGATGAACCGCTGTCCAACCTGGATGCCAAGCTGCGCACGCAGATGCGTACGGAAATCAAGCTCCTGCACCACAAGGTGCGGGCAACCATCATCTATGTCACCCATGATCAGGTAGAGGCCATGAGTCTGGCGGATCGGATCGTTATTATGCAGGACGGCTATATCGAGCAGATCGGATCTCCCCTGGAAGTGTTTGAAAAGCCGCGCAACACCTTTGTCGCCGGATTCATCGGAAGTCCCCCCATGAACCTGGTGCCGGCCCGGATCGAGCGCCGCAAGGGGCATTTGCGGCTGAATGTCGGTGAGGCTTTTGGTGTACCGCTTCCGGAAAAAAGCGGCGCACAGGTCCGGGAAGAAATGGATGTGACCATGGGGTTGCGGCCCGAAGACCTGCACGCCGACAGCCGGCACCTGCCCGAAGACTGGCGGGTGGACAGCCGGGTTGAAGTGGTTGAACCGTTGGGCAGCGAAACGCTCATGCACCTGGACCTGAAAGGCGTCTCTTTTACCGCCAAAATTGAGGGACACCGGCGTATACGACGCGGCGACCGGCTTTCTCTGGCCATGAACCTGGAGCACCTGCACCTCTTTGATGCAGAGACCGGCGAGTCGATATACTGAAAAACATTGCTCAACGCACAGGGTGCGGGAACCGGAAAGCGGTTTGCATTTCCGGCGGCGGCGTAACCCTGTGGCTGTTTAAGGTACACATACTTTTCTCATCAAAGGAGGCCCCATGCAACTTACCATCAACATAGCGGACCAGTTGAAACCGCGGCCGGACGAAACCAACCTCGGTTTCGGCAACATATTTACGGATCACATGTTCAACATGGATTACGATCCCGAGAAAGGCTGGCACAACCCGCGCATCGAGCCTTACGGCCCCATCGAGATGGATCCGGCCACCATGGTGCTGCATTACGGACAGGAGGTTTTTGAAGGGCTGAAGGCCTTTCGACGCCAGGACGGTGCGGTGCAGCTATTTCGCCCCAAAGACAATTTGAAACGCCTCAACCGCTCATGCAAAAAGCTCTGCATTCCACCCGTGGACCTGGATTTTACACTCCAGGCGCTGAAAAAGCTGGTGGAAATTGAAAAGGAATGGGTCCCGGGCGCTGCGGGTACATCGCTCTACGTGCGGCCGACGATAATTGCCACCGACCCTTTTCTGGGGGTGCGGGCTTCATACACGTACCGCTTTTTTATCATTCTGTCGCCGGTGGGCGCCTATTACGCCGAGGGATTCAACCCTGTTAAGATCATGGTCAGCAGGGATCATGTGCGCGCCGTGCGCGGTGGCGTGGGCGACGCCAAAACCGCCGGGAATTACGCGGCCAGCCTGCTGGCCGGGGAAAAAGCGCACCGCGAGGGGTATACCCAGGTGTTGTGGCTCGACGGTGTCGAGAGAAAATATGTTGAAGAAGTGGGATCCATGAATATTTTTTTCGTAATCGGCGATGAACTCATTACGCCGGAACTCAACGGCAGTATCCTGCCGGGCATCACCCGTGATGCGGTGCTTTTTTTGGCCGCCGCCTGGAATATGAACGTCAGCGAGCGTAAGATCAGTATCGATGAGGTCATGGATGCCCATCAGAGTGGTGCGCTCAGGGAAATTTTCGGTTCCGGCACCGCCGCTGTCATTTCGCCGGTGGGTGAGCTGAAATACGGTGACCAGGTGATCCGTATCGGCGACGGGCGGGTGGGGCCTGTGGCGCAAAAATTCTTCGATGCCATTACGAACATTCAGTACGGCAAGGATGACGATGCATACGGCTGGATCGAGCCGATATAAGGTTTTTTACGGAAAACAAACCTTGCTTGCAGGGTTCAGAAAACCTAAAATCCGGGAAAAGCGCCGGCAAAACTGAAAGGCGGCAGGTGGGGGTAAAAAAGGAGACCGCATAGTGGGGCATCTGTCTGCCTTTCTTGAAAAAATGCGCACCGAAGGGCTGCCGGCCATCGTCATGGACACTTTCGCCGGCTACTACCGGTCAGTGGTGCGGGGAGAAAAGGGCCTGTTGTGCGATCGGGAGCTGCTACCGGTTACAGAATCAGAAATTCCCGCCGCCGGGGATCTGGCATATTTTGCCGACAGGGGCGCGCGCGTGCTGAATCAGGCCGTCATGATCGTCTTGAACGGCGGCCTGGGCACCAGCATGGGGCTTACGGGCCCCAAATCCCTGCTGCCGGCCAAAGGAGACAGGACTTTTCTGCAGATCATCATCGAACAGGCCGAACGCATGGGTGTCGAACTGATGCTGATGAACAGCTTCAGAACGGATGCCCCCACCCGCAAAATGCTGCGTAAAATTGCACCAAAGCGGCGGCCCGCGATTTTTTTGCAGCACAAGTTTCCCAAAATTCTGCAACAGGACCTTTCACCGGCGATCTGGCCCAAGGATCCCGCCCTGGAGTGGAATCCACCCGGACACGGCGATATCTATACGGCTCTGGTCTCATCGGGCATGCTGGCCAAACTGCTTGCGTCCGGCCGGCGCTACGCCTTTATCTGCAACTCCGATAACCTGGGGGCCGTGCTGGATCCGGCGCTGCTGGGCTATTTCTGTGAAAAGGGCTTTCCCTTCATGATGGAAGTTGCCGAGAGAACCCCGGCAGACCTGAAAGGCGGACATCTGGCCCGGCGCAGATCGGACGGCCGCCTGATCCTGCGGGAAGTGTCCCAGTGCCCGGCAAACGAACTGGATGCCTTCCGCGATGCCCGGCGCTATCGCTATTTCAACACCAACACCCTCTGGCTGGACCTGACCCGCCTGAAGGAACTGATCGAATCGCGGCATACGGTACCCCTTGCCATGATCCTGAATCCCAAGACCCTCGATCCACGGGACAAGCGCAGTCCCGCCGTTTTTCAACTGGAAACCGCCATGGGAGCGGCGATATCGGTGTTCGAGGGCGCCACGGCCGTGCGTGTGCCGCGCAGTCGCTTTTTCCCGGTGAAAAAGTGCAACCAGCTGCTGGCGCTGCGGTCGGACTGTTACATCTACACCCGGGAGCAGGGGCTGCAGGTCAATCCTGCCCGCCGGATCGGTGCCATCCGCATCGATCTGGACCCGCGCTACTATGAGAAAATCGATGATTTTGATATGCGTTTCAGCCAGGGGGTGCCTTCGCTTCTGGCCTGCGAGGCGCTGACCGTGCACGGTGACGTGCGCTTCGAAAGCGACGTGACGATTATCGGAAAAGTGCGGCTTTCGAATCCCCGCAGCACCCCGGCCGTTATTAAGAGCGGCAGCGTTATCGACGGTGACCGGGTATTGTGATCGGAAAAGCAGAGAACCCGTGCGGGCCATTGAACGGCCGGTTGCCGAATGAAACGCAAACCGCTCATGCAGTCAAGGAGAATGCCATGGCCACACATCATCTCAAACCACGCGTGAAACGCCGGCGTGTGACTTTTTACCTGGACCGTCCCGAAGCGCGGGAAGTCACGCTGCTGGGAGATTTCAACCAGTGGGACCCCAAAAAGCACCCCATGCGCAAAGAAAAATCCGGGAGGTGGAAGAAGATCGTCATGATTCCCCCCGGACGCTACGAATACCGTTTTCAGGTCGACGGCCAGTGGGTGCAGGATCCGCAAAACCAGGAGCTTTGTAAAAACTGCTTCGGGTCTTTCAACAACGTCATTACCGTGACTCCGGCCTAATGGCCGGGTTCATCCCTTACGGCGGCACGCCGGCGGAACTGGCTGTGTTGCGCCAACCGTGGCGGATTCCAGACATGCTGGGATTCTCGTGCCCCGCCGGCCGCGTGACCCGGCGTCTTCGGAGCGTTGCCGTGCGCGAACCTGACCGGCAGCGTGTTGCCGGACAGATTCGACGGTAGAGGAAGTCGACCTTGAATTTTAAACCGATGTTCGCGCCGAAAACCATGGCGGTGGTGGGGGTTTCCCTGGGCAATCATCGCCACCCGGCAAACGTGATTTACAATAAGGCGCTGCACCGCTACCCGGCGACGGTCTACCCGGTCAACCCCCGCGGCGGCCGGTTGCAGGGCAACCGTGTGTTCCAAAACCTCTCCGAAATTCCGGATAAAGTCGACCTGGTGGTCATCGCGGTGCGCGCCGGGCAGGTCCCCGGCGTGCTGGCCGCCTGCATCGAGGCCGGCGCCGGCGGGGCTACCATCATCTCGGGCGGATTTGCCGAAGTGGGGCGCCACGATCTTCAGCAGCAGTTGGTGGAAATGGCGCGTGCGGCGGATTTTCCGTTTATCGGACCCAACTGCCTCGGAATCTATGTGCCGGAGGTGGTGGACACCTTTTTCCTGCCGGCCGAGCGCCTTGTGCGGCCGGAATCCGGCAAAGTGGCTTTCGTCAGCCAGTCCGGCGGCGTACTGGTGGACCAGATGGTCAAATTCGCCGGAGAAGGCGTCGGGCTGGCGCTGGCAGTGAGTATCGGCAACAAGGCCTTGATTCGTGAAATCGATCTGCTCAACTATCTGGCCGACGATCCCAAAACCGGCGTGATCGCTTTTTATATTGAAGGGTTTGCCAAGGGAGAAGGCCGCAGGTTTGTGCGCCTGGCCAGGGAGTGCCCCAAACCGGTGGTCGTGCTGAAGTCGGGCAAAAGCGCCGGTGGACGCCGTGCCGCCTCCAGCCACACGGCGTCTGTCGCCGGCGATTACAGGGTTTTTTCAGCCGTTCTGGCCCAGCACGGCATCGTGGAGGCCGTCAACGAATACCAACTGGTCTCCTGTTGTGAAGTCCTCAGCGCGTACCCCCGGGGCATCAGCGGCCGGGTGGGTATTCTGACCGGCAGTGGCGGTCACGGTGTTTTGTCCGTCGACGTGTGCGCGGCGCACGGGTTGACCGTTCCCGAGCTTTCCGCCGAAGAGCAGGAACGGCTGCGCAGCCGACTGGCGGGCAACATCCGCCAAATCGCCTCTTTGAAAAACCCCATCGACCTGACGGGCAGCGCCACCGACGACGACTTTGTCGAAGCGGCGGCCGGATTGAGCGGCTTAGAGCAAATCGAGTGTGTCATCATCCTGCTGCTGCCGTATTCCCCGGGGATTACGTCCGATCTGGGGGCACGTCTGAGCGAGCTCTGCCGGCGCCAGAAAAAGCCCTTGGTCGCCTATGTCCCCCATGTGGAGCGCTACCGGATGCTCATCGAGGGGTTTGAGCTTAACGGTATTCCGGTTTCCCCTTCCATCGAAGGTGCCATCGAGATGGCCGATGCCATGCGGAGGTGCCAGCCATGCTAGATCCATCCATTGATGCCATTCTTACGCAGGCCGCAACCGCCGGATGGGTGTTCGAGCCGGAAGCCAAGCGCCTGCTCAAAACCGCCGGCCTGGATACGCCGGCTTTTATCTGGACGCGGGACCTGCCGGAAGCCAAGCGCTTTGCCCGCCGTATCGGATATCCCGTGGTGGCCAAAATCGTGTCGTCCCAGGTCATTCATAAGACCGAGGTCGGCGGTGTTGTCACCGGTATCGGTGGAGACACGGAACTGGAAAGGGTGTTTCGGCGTTTTTATGCCATGGACGGGTTCGAGGGAATTCTGGTGGAGGAAACCCTTGCGGGCGTCGAGCTGATCGTCGGTGCCAAGATGGACGACCAATTCGGGCCGGTTGTGTTGCTGGGTATCGGCGGTATCGCCGTCGAAGTATACCAGGATGTCAGTGTGCGCATGGCGCCCCTGGAGGCGCACGACATCCCGTCGATGATCGATTGCCTCAAGGGCCGCCGGCTGATTTCGGGTTTTCGGGGCACAGAACCCGTCAATATGGAAAAGCTGTCTTGTCTGCTCCTCGATTTTTCGGCGCTGGTGATGCACCTTGCGGGACGTTTTGCCTCCATCGACTTAAACCCCGTGATCTGCGATGCCCGGCGCTGCACCGTGGCCGATGCCCGGATCATGCTGGACAGGGGCCCGACGGAAGAACCGCCGGCCGGCGCCGGTCGAAAAAACGGTGCGGACCCACTGCCCGGTCCGGGCAGGATCTGCCTGCGGCGCTCCTGAGCGACGCGATTACGGGATCACTCGGGTTGGTCGGGTCTACTATGCGTTCGAAGGCGGCATTCCCCCAAATTTCTGCCTGCCGAGGGGTCCCGCCATGCAGTCCAGCCCACAGGGCTCACGGTAAGTATCCGGGCTTGCGCGGGGGAATCCAGCAACGGGTCGGCACTTAGAAAACGAATTCCTTCAAGGCAAGATCTGCCCGGGAGGTTGCAATGCGATACCAGTTGGTGGTCTGTTTGGCAATGGTGTTTTTCGGGCCGTGGAGCGTGGCCGTGCAGGCGGCGGCGCCCCTCAGCGAAGCCACCCGGGAGTGCATCGACTGCCATGCATCGGTGACACCCGGGATCGTGGGCGACTGGCGCTCCGGTCGCCATGCCGCCATGACCGTCGCCACAGCGCTCGCCGGGCAGCAAAACACCCGTCGCATTTCAGCCACGGCCATTCCGGCGCGCCTCAGCAAAGTGGCCGTGGGCTGCGCCGAATGCCACACTTTGCGGCCCGGCCGGCACGCTGACACCTTCGAGCACAACGGCTATGACGTTCACGTGGTGGTCAGCCCCAGGGACTGCGCGGTCTGCCATGCCAAGGAAGACGCGCAGTACGCCCAGAACCTGATGTCCCACGCATACGGCAACCTGCATGACAACACCTTGTATCGCCAGCTGCAGGTGTCGGTTATCGGCGCTGCGCAACTTGAAAACCGCGTATTGACCTTTCGGCCGGCCGGTGAAAAAACGCGGGCGGAGGCCTGCTACTCCTGCCACGGCACGCGGTTGACGTTCCAAGGGCTGGAGACCCGTGAAACCGATGCCGGTGAGATGATCTTTCCCAAAATCGGCGGTTGGCCCAGCCAGGGTGTCGGGCGCATCAACCTGGACGGCAGCCGGGGTGCCTGTACGGCCTGCCATCCCCGTCACGGTTTTGCCATCGAAATGGCCCGCAAGCCCGCTACCTGCAGACAGTGCCATGTGGGGCCGGACGTGCCGGCCTTTAAAATTTACGCTGCCAGCAAACACGGCGGGCTTTACGCAGCCCTGGGCGGACACTGGGATTTTACCGCTGTTCCCTGGATCGTGGGCCGGGATTTCAGCGCCCCCACCTGCGCGGCCTGTCACGTGAGCCTGCTGGCGGACGATGACGGTGAGGTCATCGCCCCCCGGACCCACCGCATGAACGACCGCCTGCCCTGGCGCATCTACGGGCTGGTCTATGCCCACCCGCACCCCAAAAAGGCCGACACCCGCATCATCCGCAACCGCGAGGGACGGCCCTTGCCCACCAGCCTGGGCGGAGAGCCGGCCAGCGCTTTTCTGATCGGGGCACTGCAGCAGGAAAAGCGCCGCCAGGCCATGCAAGCGGTCTGCCGGGGATGCCACAGTACGTCCTGGGTAAACGGCCATTGGAAGCGGTTCGAAAACACCATCGGACAGACCAACGCCAGCATTAAGCTGTCGACCACGCTCATGCAGCGGATCTGGCGCTCCGGCGCTGCCCACGGGCTGGCGGCCGGGGTCAACCCTTTTGACGAAGCCGTGGAAAAAGCCTGGACCGAGGGATGGCTCTTTTTCGCCAACTCAACCCGCTTTGCCGCCGCCATGGCCGGCGGCGGCGACTACGGCGTTTTCGCCAACGGCCGCTTTCAACTGAGCCGCCGGCTGTCTGAACTGGCCGTTCGGGCCGATGCGGCTGCGCGCTGCAAGCCCTGATTTCCCGACAGCCGCGTTTCAACCTGGAGCCGGCGGCGGCGCACATTCGAAATGCATTGCCGTGTGCTTGATCCAGAGGGGAAAAGATGCCGAAGTTGCGTTTACAGAGCAAAATCAAACTGTTTTTTACCGGCGGCACCATTTCCATGAAGCCTTTGGCCGGCCGCCGCGGTGTGGGCCCCAGCCGGGAAGTCGAACGGTTTCTGTCTGAACTGGGCCCGCACATGCCCAACGTTGAGTTGGAGGCGGTACACTGGTCCAACCTGCCCAGCCCCCACATGACGCCACAGCGCATGTTCCGCCTGGCTGTGGACATCGATGCCGCCCTGGCCGATCCGGAGGTCCTGGGCGCTGTCGTGCTGCACGGCACCGATGTGCTGGTGGAGTCGGCTTTCATGGCGGACCTGATTATCCGCTCCGGGAAACCGGTGGTTTACACCGGCTCGATGCGGTTTTACAGCGAGAGCGGGTACGACGGCATCCGCAACCTGCTCAATGCCATCAAGGCCTGCCTGCTGCCCATACCCGCCGATAGCGGGGTCGTGCTGCTGATGACCGACCGCCTCTTTGCGGCCCGGGAAGTCATTAAAGTCAACGCGCTGAATATTGACGCTTTCGAGGCCCCGGAGAGCGGGCCCATAGGGTACGTGGCGGGTGACGCGGTGCTGCTGACGCGCTGTTCTTCCGGGTGCGCGGACCGCCGCCAGCCGGCGGCAAGGCCTGCGGCCATCGAGCCGCATGTGGCGCTGATACAGTGCTACACCGGCATGCCGGCGACGCTCATTGACCATCTGCGGCAACAGAAGACGGCCGGTCTGGTGATCGAAGGTTTTGGGGCCGGCAACGTGCCGCCGCAGATCGTCGCACCGTTGGATCGGATGCTGGCGGACGGCGTTCCGGTGGTGCTCACCACCCAGTGCCCTCAGGGCGGCGTCTGGCCCATTTACGGCTATGCCGGCGGCGGGGCCGACCTGGAGAAAAAGGGGGTGATCCTGGGCGGGTGCCTTTCAGGGGCCAAGGCACGCATCCTGCTGATGGTGGCGCTGGGGGAAACTCGCCGTCTGGAGGCCATTCGGGAGGTGTTTAAAAGTTACACACGCCCGTATAGTTCTCCGGCGTGATGGCCAAGAGTTCCTGCTTGACCCGCCGGGGAATGTCCAGTTGGCGGATGAATGCCTCCATTTCCGGCCGGCCCACCGGCCGGTTGGTACGCGTCAGGGTTTTTAGCGCCTCGTAGGGTTCGGGATAGCGTTCACGCCGCAAAATGGTCTGAATGGCCTCGGCCACCACGGCCCAGTTGGCGGCCAGATCGGCGCGCAGGGCCTGCGGGTTGAGAATCAGCTTGTCCAGTCCGCGGATCAACGCGCTGAAGCCGATAAGGGTGTGGGCCAGGGGAACACCCAGGTTGCGGCTGACCGTTGAGTCGGTCAGGTCGCGCTGCAGCCGTGAGATGGGCAGTTTGGCGGACAGGTGTTCGAAAATGGCATTGGCCAGCCCCAGGTTGCCTTCAGAGTTTTCGAAGTCGATGGGGTTGACCTTGTGGGGCATGGCCGAAGAACCCACCTCGCCGGCGCGGATCTTCTGCCGGAAGTAATTCAGCGAGATATAGGCCCACAGGTCGCGGTCCAGATCGATCAGAATCGTATTGATGCGTTTGAAATTGTCGCAAAAGGCGGCCAGGCTGTCGTAGTGGTCGATCTGGGTGGTGACTTGTGAACGGCGAAGACCCAGCGTATGGTTGACGAAACGGTCGGCAAAGGCCGGCCAGTCGACGTCGGGATAGGCCGCGCAATGGGCGTTGAAATTGCCGGTGGCACCTCCGAACTTGGCGGAAAAAGGGATGCCGTCGAGCATTGCTCGCTGGTGCTGCAGGCGCTCGACAAACACGTAAATCTCTTTGCCCAGGCGTGTCGGAGAGGCGGGCTGTCCGTGGGTGCGGGCCAGCATGGGGATTTCGCGCCACTCACCGGCGCGTGTTTTCAGGGCGCTGACGACAGCATCTATGGCGGGGCGTAACACCTGCCGGCAGCAGTCTTTGAGCGCGAGCGGCATAGCGGTGTTGTTGATGTCCTGGGATGTCAGGCCGAAATGTACGAATTCCTTCACGGCGCCCAGGCCGAGACGTTCGAAGTGGTCTTTGACATCGTATTCCACCGCCTTGACGTCGTGGTTGGTAACCTTTTCGATGGCTTTGATGCGGGCCGCATCCCGGGGTGTAAATTCACGGTAGCACCGGCGCAGCTCCGTAAACAGGTGTGGGTCAACCTCGTTGAGCTGGGGCAGCGGCAGGCCGCAGAGCGCGATAAAGTACTCGATTTCCACTTGTACGCGGTATTTCATCAGCGCGCTTTCCGAGAAAAAATCTGCCAGCACCGCCGTGCTGCGGTGGTAGCGGCCGTCGATGGGTGACACGGCGGTCAGCGGGGAGAGTTCCATAATTTCCGGTCTTTCGCAAAGGGTTGGCGTTGGCTGGCCGGTTTTAAGGGCCGCGCCAGCCTCGCTACTGACTATAGAAAATCAACCGGGCTGTCAAGCCGTGCCGCTTGGGTTGCGGCATGCGTTTGCGGAGACACCCGCTGATTGCCGTTGACGTCCGGCTGGAAGCCGGTTATCTTGAAAAGCTGACCGGAAGCCGGATGGACATAAACCGAAAAAGCGGGGGTGGTCCAGGGCCCATGATTCACGGCCGATCTGTCGAGCGTTGCGCGGAAATTATTTTCCGGGGTTTTGAAAGCTATTGCGAACGCTTCGGGCAGCTGACGCGGCAGACGCGGGTATGTTTCGAAATTCGCGACTGGGCGCAGATGCGGTCCGTATGCGCGGCACGGCTGGATTTGTACCACCATGTTCTTTCCGGGATTGTTGACCGCATCCGGGGACGCATCGCCGAAAACCTGCAGGACAAATGGTTCTGGTCGGCGGTCAAGCGCTCCTACAGGCGCTGGCTTGAAAACCGTTTGGATACAGAACTGGCCGAAACATTTTTTAATTCCGTCACGCGCCGCATGCTGGTGACCGTCGGTGTGGATCCGCGCGTTGAATTTGTCAACCTGCCGCTGAGCGCCAGAGACGAGGGTGTCCGTGAACAGTCCTACCGGAGCTACTTTCAATCGAATTTGACCATTGGGCTTTTCGAGCGCCTGGTGCTGGATTTTCAGCTGCAGGCCGAATTCAAAAATCTGCAGCGGGACATCCGGCTGTCGGCTGCCCGCGTGGAACAGCAACTTCACATTCTGGGGTTGCTGCGGAATTTCGAGCGCGTTGACATGCTGCACCACCCCCTGTTTCGGGACAACGGCGCATACCTTGTGGGGCGGCTGGTTTGCGGCACCCGCAGCGTGCCGTTGATTCTGTCACTGCTACACCCCGCCGAAGGGCTCGTCATCGACGGCATCCTCTTGGACCAGGATCAGGCCAGCATTCTCTTTAGCTACACAAGATCCTGTTTTCACGTTGAAATAGAACGACCAGCCGACTGGGTGGGATTTCTGCGGAGCATCCTGCCGGGAAAACGGGTTTCTGAGCTTTACACGGTGCTGGGGTTCGACCGCCACGGCAAAACCGAGCTTTACCGCGAGCTGCTCAGCCATACGGATCTTTGTAATGCACCTTTTGAATTGTCCGAAGGCGAGCCCGGCATGGTGATGATTGTTTTCAACAGCCCGACGGATGATCTGGTGTTCAAAATTATCCGCGACCGTTTCGCATACCCCAAGAAAACAACCCGTCAGCGGGTGATGCAGAAATACGAGTACGTTTTCCGCCATGACCGGGCCGGGCGCCTGCTGGATGTACAGGCATTTGAGCAGCTCAAATTTCCGCGGGCCTGTTTTTCCGAAAAGCTGCTTGCCGAGCTGCAACAGCATGCCGCGACCTCGGTGGAGGTGGACGCCAGCCACGTGGTGCTGAAACATGCGTACATCGAGCGGCGTGTGACACCCCTGAACATTTACCTGAAACGCGCCGATACCGTGGCGGCGCATCGCGCGGTAATCGATTACGGCAATGCCATCAAGGATCTCGCCAAGAGCGATATCTTTCCCGGAGATATGCTGCTGAAGAACTTCGGCGTCACACGCCTGGGGCGCATCGTTTTTTATGATTACGACGAGCTCTGCCCGCTGCACGCCTGCCGTTTCGATTCCCTGGAGGCGCCTCCTGCCGTCTCGAGCTGGAAGGGACCGTCCGCCGCCCTGTCCACTGCGTTCGAAGAAACGGTCTACCCGGAAGCGTTTCGCGTCACAATGGGGTTGGATAGCGATTTAAAAAGTCTTTTCATGAAGTACCACGCCGATGTGCTGGAAACCGAGTTCTGGGCTGCGATGCAGCGCCGTATTGCTGACGAACAGTGGATCCGGATTCCGCCCTATGCCGAAAACCAGCGGCTGCGGTCGGCGCCGCGCGACCGGGTCCGGCAGGTCTGGCACTAAGTGGACCGATTTATACATACGCTGGCATTCATCCGGCAGGGCCTCGAAGTCCGGATGCAGCGCGCAAACCACGACATCTTCCCGATATGCCGAAATTTTCGCGCCGCGCCGGACGGGTGCCTCGACGGCTGCGGTGCGTCAGCGTATTTCCGAATCTGACCACCAAGGCGCGTATGACCGGTGCTGCGGCACTGCCGCCGCCGGGGAAAACCGCATCTCCTGGAGTCTTCACTTGCGTATGGCCTCAATGGCCACCATGAGATTGACACGGTCGCCTACCCCCTTTAACAGGTAGTTCATGCCAAAGGCACTTCTTTTGAGGGTAAAGCGGGATTCAAAGCCGATGCGGTAGTTTCCCCAGGGATCTTTGCCGCTGCCGATTTTGTGAAGGGTTACCGTCAGCGGCTGGGTGACCCCTAGCAGGGTCAGATGCCCCTTGACTTCGTAACTGTCTTTGCCGGTTGGCGCGAAGCTGTCGCTTTTAAAGACGATATCGGGGTACTTGGCGGCATTGAAGAAATTAGCGCTTTTCAAATCCCGGTCCCGCTTGGTGTTGGCCGTGTCTACATTGGCGGACTTGATCTTGATCGTCAACGTGCTTTTAGCCGGCATTTTTTCATCAAAGCGCAGGGTGCCGGTTACACCGGTGAAGCGGCCATAGAGATAGGAGATGTTAAGGTGCCGGATACGGAAGACCACCGAGGTGTGAACGGGGTCCACGCCGTATGTGGCGGCCGAAGCGGCCGGTACGGCCACAAGGGCGACAATGGTCATACAAAACAATAATTTTGAAACAGTTTTGATGGTCTGCATGTCCTTTTCCTTTCCAGTCCAGCGGCGCTATTGTGCAGCGGCCGTTTTGATGATATTATTCATAAAATATCCATAAGTCTGCCACTGTCAAAGCCTAGATTACAGGATGTGCCCTGAATATGTTCAGAAAACTGGTGATCAATGACTCGGAGCGTGAAACACGGGTCGCGGTAATTGAAGATGGGAACCTGGCCGAGCTTTTCATCGAAAGGCGCGATTTAAATGACATCGCCGGCAACATATATAAAGGTCGGGTCCAGCGGGTTTTGCCCGGCATGCAGGCGGCCTTTGTCGATATCGGGCTCGAGCGCGCGGCTTTTATCCATGTCAGCGACGTTGTGGAAGAATATGATACCGACCTTGTCGAAAATTTCCTTTTGCATTCATACAGCGAAAGTCCATGTTATGATCTGGGCGAGGTTGCGCCGGCGGCGCTGATTGGCGGCTCCGGCACCGCCATAGAAGACCTGCTTGCAGAGGGCCAGGAAATTATGGTGCATGTCGCCAAAGCACCTATGGGAACCAAGGGGGCGCGTGTGACAACTTATGTTTCCCTGCCGGGCCGTTTTCTGGTGCTGATGCCTTTTTCCGAACATATCGGCGTCTCCAGAAAAATTGAAGATGAAGTCGAACGCGCCAGGTTGCGGGAAATCGTGGAATCCCTACGCTGTGAAAATTTCGGGTACATCGTACGGACGGCCGCAGACGGTGAGCAACAGGAGAAAATAGCGTATGAGATGGGATTTTTGAATAAACTGTGGCAGGATATTCAGGCCAAATATCAAACCACATCGGCACCGGCGCTGTTGCACAAGGAACTGAGTGTCAGCCTGCGGGCGGTGAGAGACCTGTTGACGCATGAAGCACAGAAACTGGTCACGGATTCGCAGCGGGTTTACGAAGATGTGCTGGCATTTCTGGATACCTGCATGCCGGTTCTCAAGGATTCGGTCGAGCTGTATAGTGAGAATGAACCCATTTTTGAGGCCTTTAACCTGGAGGGCGATATCTCGCGGGTGCTGGCGCGCAAAGTATGGCTTAAATCGGGAGGTTACATCGTCATCGAACAGACGGAAGCACTGGCGGCCATCGATGTCAATACCGGCCGCTATGTGGGAAAACACAATCTTGACGAAACCATTTTAAAGACCAACCTGGAAGCCGTGCGCGAAATCGCTTATCAGATCCGGCTGCGGGACATCGGCGGCATCATTATCATCGATTTTATCGATATGCAGAAAAAATCCAACCAGGAAAAGGTGTTCAGTGCATTCCGGGAGGCCTTGAAGAAAGACCGCAGCAAAACGCACGTACTGCCTATTTCTGAGTTGGGGCTGGTTCAGATGACCCGCAAGCGGGTTCGCCGACCGCTGGCCGAAATACTCTGCGAGCCATGTTTTTACTGTGATGGAGAGGGATTTGTCATTTCCCGCCAGACGGTTTGCCACGATATTGCGCGACGGATACGCAACAGTGCGCTGGAGAGCGATGCCAGCCGATTGACCCTGCGGGTGAATCCGCGCATCGCCGAGTACCTGCACGATGAACAAAGCCACCTGATCGAGGCACTGGAAAAGAAAATTCAAAAAGAAATCGTGGTCTATCCATACATGAAATTTCATATCGAGGAGTTCGACATTATCGAAAGCACGCCGCGGGCAAGCCGCCAGGTGCAGCATAAATATCATTGACAGCCTCATTCAAAAGTGTTCATAATAATAGATTGTAAATTTGGTGCCGGGCAAGCGGCATGTTTGGCGTCTGATTAAAAACAAGCGTTAAGGGAAAATAATCATCATGAAAAGGACCTATCAGCCAAGTCGGATCAAGCGGGCAAGAACCCATGGCTTTTTAAAGCGCATGTCGACCAAAAACGGCAGGCGCATCATCAATCGGCGCAGGGCGCGGGGACGCAAACGGCTGGCGGTATAGAAACATGCACAGCCTCCGATCGCGCGCGGGATAGTTTTATTTTGAAGGTATAACCAGTTGGGCGGCTTCCGGTTCCCTAAAGCAGACCGCATTTTAAAACGAGCTGACTTTTTACGGCTGGCGGAAACGGGGAAAAAAATTCAGAATGTCGATTTTATCGCCTTCGTGCAGGCCAGCTCGGCCAGGCGCTGGCGGTTGGGAGTGGCTGTTTCCCGCAAGGTGGGCAATGCGGTCGTCAGGAATCGGGTCAAGCGGCTGGTGCGCGAATTTTTCAGGCTGAACCATGCACAGTGGAAGGGATGCTTCGATGTTTATGTTATTGCCAAAAAGCATACCGGAAGCCTGAACTCCCACCGTATTTTTTCTTCCCTGCTAGAACTATTCAACCAACTGCCCGAATCCAATTCGACGGATACATGCGACGCACGGTCGAGCGGGCGTGCCGCCAGTCGGAAGGCCGTGCGATAACAGGGGCTGACGGCAGGTGCCATGCCGGATGCGGTCTCAGTTCGGCGGTTTCTGTGCCAGGTGAGGGTAAAGACGGCTCCGGCGGGCTTACCCGCTGGAGCCAAAAACCGGCAGCGGAAAGGTGTCCGGCATGCCAGCGTCTTTCAAAAAGAGTTTCAGGCCAGGCGGAAAGATAAAGGGGGAAAATCCCGCTTTTGTAAACCGTAACATTCCGCCGACTGGTTTCAGGAGAGAGTTATGGAAATGGGTCGTGTTGTGCTTGCAATCGCATTGTCATTTGTTGTTTTTCTCGTATGGCAATTTATGTTTGTGGATAAAAATGCACTGAAAAAACCGCTTCACCCCACCGAAAAAACAGAACCGGCAACGACACCCAAGAAAATTGCCAAAACGCCGCAAGTAGAAAAAACAGTGTCGCATGCAGAGAAGCAGGCTGAGCCGGTGCGGGCGCCGGCGGCAGAGGTGCCGCCTGAACCAGCGCTGCCCGCCCGCATGCTGACAGTTCAGACACCCCTGTATATTGCCAAGCTGTCCACCCGGGGAGCGGTCATCAAAGATTTCGTATTGAAAAAGTATCGAGAGAAAGTAGATCCTAATTCTCCGTTAAAGACGGTGCTGGCTCCCGGCCTGCCGGAAGGCAACCCGCAGATCGGCCTGCTGCACCACAAACAGATCGACCTGAAAAGCGCCGTATTTAACAGCCCCCTAGCCCGGGACCGCATTGACGTTGCAGCCGGTTCGCAGGTCACCCATTTTTTATGGAGGTCACCACAAGGCCTGGTGGTCGAAAAATCTTACCGCTTTGATGCAAAAAGCTACCTGATTCAGGTGAAAGTTACCCTGAAAAACCAATCGGCGCAGCCCATCGAGGATAATCTGTACCTGTCGCTTTTCAATCGGTTGAGCGCCAAGCGGTCGCGTTACGGATTTGAGGGGGCCAGCGCCTATGTCAACGGGAAGCTCAAACAGATCGCAACGGGAAAGATCAAGAAAAAGCACGCCTTGAGCGGCAACGTGCAGTGGCTCGCCATTGAGAGCCAATACTTCATGACCAGCCTGGTTTTCCCCGATGCGCCGCAGGCGGACATGCGCCTTTTTCTGCACCCCAAGAATCTGGTGGAAAGCCGTTATATCAGCCCGGCCCTGAGTATCGCGCCCGGCGCCCAGCAGACATTTGATTTCAATCTCTTTGTAGGCCCCAAAAGTCTGCATGTTTTGCGGGCACTGGACAATCAACTGGACAAAGCCGTCAACTTCGGCTGGTTCGATATTCTGGCCAAGCCCTGCCTGTGGCTGATGAATCAGCTTTACCGTGTGATCCCCAACTACGGTGTGGCCATTATCATTCTCACCATTCTGATTAAAATTGTGCTGTGGCCGCTGGGCACCAAAAGTTACCGCTCCATGAGCGAGATGAAAAAGCTGCAACCGTTGATGGCCGAGATCCGCCAGAAATACAAGGGCGACAAAAAGAAGATGAACGAAGAGCTTATGGGGCTCTACAAGACCTACAAGATTAATCCCATGGGCGGGTGCCTGCCGATGGTTGTGCAGATACCGGTGTTTTTCGCGCTTTACCGCATGCTTTACCAGGCGATTGAGTTGCGGCATGCACCTTTTTTCCTGTGGATAAACGACCTGTCCGCGCCGGACAGACTGTTGCGGTTTCATTTTTCGATACCTTTCATGCAGCCGCCTTATGGTATTCCGGTGCTGACCATCATTATGGGCGCCACCATGTTCTGGCAGCAGAAAATGTCGCCGCCGGTCGGCGATCCGTCGCAGGCAAAGATGATGATGATGATGCCGGTCATCTTTACCGTTATTTTCATTAACTTTTCCTCCGGCCTGGTGCTCTACTGGCTGGTGAACAATGTTCTGTCCATCGGACAGCAGTATTACATTCAAAAGAAATACGCGTGACCTGCGGTCGATCCCGGGATCAGGGTTCCGGATAGAAAAACCCCATCTTTTGCCGGCCTTCCGGCCCTGCTGAAACGGCGTCAGTGTTCGGTGGACCCGTGCGTGCAAGGCGAATGCAACAACGCCAACGCGAGGCACTCCGCCGCCAAGCTATAATCTGCGCGGGGCAACGGCGTTGTTGCGTCTTTTCGGAGCCCTGAACACAAATCCAGGTCAAAGCGCAAGGAGGTCCGGCATGTCGGTGGTCCAGGAATTTGAGGGCAAAACCATTGAAGACGCCATTCAGAAAGCCTGTGACAGGCTCAATGTTGTAAGGGATGCGCTGACTTACGAAATCATCACGCATGGTTCCAGCGGAATTTTTGGCATTGTGGGTGTGCGTAAGGCCAGAATCCGGGTGAAGCACGCTCCCGGGGATGCACGCCTAGATTCCGTGCCAGAGGCTGCACCGGCAGCTGTGGGGCGCGTTGATCAGAAGAAGACCGACGCCGGCGAAACGCCTGCAGCGGAAAACGTTTCCCGCGCCGAAGATGGCGCGGCAGGAGAACAATCGCCGGACGCGGCCGTGCTTGACCTGGGGCGTCAGGCCCTGCAAAAAATGGTGGATGCCATCACCAGCGACGCCAGCATTGACGGCCACCTGAACGGCGACCACATTCTGTTCAGAATCCAGGGCGGAAATGCCGCCATTTTAATCGGCAAACACGGGCAGACATTGGAAGCCATACAATACCTTGTGGAAAAAATTGTCAATCGGCGTGCGGAAAGCCGGGTTCATCTGCAGATCGATGTCGGTGGATATCTTGAAAACCGCAGGAAAAACCTGCGCAGCCTGGCACGGCGCATGGCCGCCAAGGCCAAAAAAAACGGCAAGCCGGTGACCATCGGGCAACTTAAACCACAGGAACGGCGTATTGTTCACCTGGAGCTCAAAGAAGACCAAAACCTGCGCACACAGAGCGTCGGCGACGGCTTTGTCCGCAAGCTGATCATCATCCCCCGTAAGAAGAATCGTCCCGAAACGCCGCGCAAAACGGCGCGCTGAATGCGCCCATGCAAACCCCGATCCGGAAAAAATGACAGCCTCAACCATCGCCGCCATCGCAACCCCCCCGGGAAGCGGCGGCATCGGCATTATCAAAATATCCGGCAAAAGATCGCTGGAGATCGCGGCGGCGCTTTTCCGAAAAAGCAAGGCGGGCGGTCCGGCGCAGTCGGCCAAGAATGATGTTGTCAAAAATCCGGGGTTTCTGTCCCACCGGCTCTACCACGGGCATATCGTCGACCCCCGCAACGGAAACGTCGTAGACGAAGTCCTTCTTTCCTGGATGCGTGCGCCCCATTCCTACACCGGCGAGGACGTGGTGGAAATCAACTCGCATTCCGGCACATTGCTGATGCAGCATGTACTGAACCTGGTTTTGCAGCAGGGTGCCGAATTGGCCGGTCCCGGAGAATTCAGCAAACGCGCCTTTTTGAATGGACGCATGGATCTGACGCGCGCCGAAGCCGTCAACGACCTGATCTGTGCCGAATCGGCGAGCGCGCTTAAAATCGCCGCTGCGCAGCTTAGCGGAAAACTCGGGGAACGCATCCAGCGCATGCGTAGCGTCTTGATATCATTACTTTCGGATGTCTACGCCAGCCTCGACTTTGGCGATGAGATCGAGGGCCCGGAAAATCGCACGGCGGCCGCAGCGCGCCTTCAGGCGGAAGTTCTGAATCCGCTGGCAAAGCTGGTGCAGGACCATCATGAGCTCGGGTACCTGCGCAGCGGTATCGACATTGTCATCGCTGGCGCACCGAATGTCGGCAAATCGACGCTGATGAACCGGCTTGCAGGCGGCGATCGGTGCATCGTGAGCGCACAGCCCGGGACCACACGTGATGTCATCGAACAGCGGATTATGATCAAAGGGTTGAGCGTGCGGCTCAGTGACACGGCCGGGTTGCACGAAAGCAGCGATCCGGTCGAAACCATCGGTGTGGCAAAAGCCTGGCAAAAAATACCGGGCGCCGACCTGGTGCTGATACTCATCGACGCCAGCCGGGAGCTAAACGATTGGGACGTCCGGCTGTTCGAGCGCATCACAGCCTGCGGGGTCCGCGCTTTGCTGGTGGTCAACAAAATCGATATTGAAACACCACCTTTTCGAAAAAGCCTGCGGGGTTTAGAAAACTCCCTGCCACGCGTCGAAATCTCTGCGCGCAACGGGCAGCATATCGAACTCCTCGAAGAAGAAATCGTCGGGCAGGTTACAGATGGCCGGATTCCCGATGCCAGCCAAAAAATAGTCCCCGGCCTGCGGCACAAGCACATTCTGGAAAAAACGCGCGGAGCCTGCCAGGACGCGCTGCGCGGCATGCAGAATCAGGAGTGGACTGAAATCATCGCCGCCGATCTGGAGGCCGCACTGAGAAATCTGGGGGAAATAACCGGTGAACATTATAACGAGGAGGCCATCGATGCGCTTTTCAGCCGATTCTGTATCGGAAAATAATGTTTCACGTGAAACAACGGGAGCCAATCATGGAATACGATCTTGATCAGTACATTAAAGCCTATGAAGCCTTGTGCCGGACGGCGGACGAAGTATTCGATCGCGTAAAAAAATCCTATCCTGAGTGTGTACGCTGCGACCATGGGTGCGCGGACTGCTGCCACGCCTTGTTTGATTTGACGCTGATCGAAGCCCTGTATGTGAACCGCCGGTTTCACGAAAAATTTACAGGCGAGCGCAAGGCGCAGCTTCTCGAAACGGCCAGCCGGATTGACCGCCAGATCTACCGCCTGAAGAGGGACGCTTATAAAAAACTCAGGGAGGGACAGCAGAGTGAGGCCCAGATTCTGGAAAAAATGGCAAGCGAGCGGGCCCGCTGTCCCCTGCTCGGTGCCGATGACTTGTGCGTATTGTACGAATACCGCCCCATTACCTGCAGGCTGTACGGCATTCCAACCGCAATTGACGGCAAGGGCCACACCTGCGGAAAGTCGGCGTTTGTCCCCGGAGAGCCGTACCCGACCGTCAATCTTGGAAACATCCAGCAAAAGTTGTACGATATTTCGCAGCAGCTGGTTGCCGGCATCCAATCCAGGTACCCGAAACTGGCTGAGATACTGGTACCGCTGTCCATGGCATTGTTGACCGACTATGATGCGCAGTACCTGGGGATCGATAAGAACCGCAAGGGGGAAGAAAACGGTGGATGAATTCAGTGCGAAAGAAGCCGAAGCGCGCAAACGGGCGGTTTTGGAAAGCATGTCTCCACGGCGCAGGCGGCACATTCTGAAAAAAGGCTACCAGAACTGGGACCCCTTTCAGGAGCCCAAGGATCCTATCGACATCCGTAAGGACAAGAGCCGGCGTACAACGCAGACCTTGGTCCGGGAATTCCTGCAGGCCCATGTTGGCGAAAAATATTCCGATGCCTATCAGCAAGGTGCGCTCGAAATGGCTTTGGGCCTGATCAACGAGGATGAGCGTTTTCGCGGGATGTACGACTTTTCATGCTGGTACCGCGAACTGTTGCAGCGCGAAGGCTTTGAGTGAGAAAAGGGATGCTCGGCGGGAAACCTAAGATGCTTCGCCGGCCCTGCAAAACGCTCGGTGTTGCAAGCAAGCCGCCGCGAGGCGATATTCTTGTCCCCGGAAGTTCAAGCGCCGCGCCGCGCTGGTTCAGCGTGGCTTTTTGGGGAAAATGACCAGCTTGCCGCCGTAATAGCCGGCCACGATAGCGGCTGCCAGCACGACCAGATGCAGCACGATATAACCCCCGCGGCCCGGCGCACCGGGCAAAACCAGCGCGGAATCGAACAGCCGCCAGATCACCCCGCCCCAAGTTCCAGTCAAAATCACTGCACCGCAGATCATCTTGGTCAGAAAAACATGGGTCAGCCGGCCGCCGAAACGCCGCTGCCAGTCATTGTATCCGCTGAACAGTACGGCCGGCATGGCCAGGGCCACGAAAGCCAGGTTGTAAAAGGACGCCGTGAGAAGGGAACGGGAGTGGAAAAGGCTGCCCAGCAGGAGAAAAATCACGGCGATGGGCAAGACCCCGTTGGGGATGTGTACCGCGATGGGGTGGGCGTGCAGGTCGACCATTTTGCCCAGGATCCACTCCAGGCGGCCGGGATTTACAGCCGCTGATGTTGATTCGGCGGGCGGAGGCCGGTGGTTCGGCGGTGCGGCTCCGGGACCAGGTCTTTCTTCGATTTCTTGCGCCGACGCCGGTTCAAAGTGGCGTACCGCGGCATACTGGTCCTGGTCGGCGCCACAGACCGGGCAGGCCGCCGGCGCATGGGCGCCTTGGTGGACATAACCGCAGACGCCGCATTGCCACTGCCGGCCGTCGGATCGGTCTTGGGGCCCGTCCGGGGCGGTAGACGCCTTGTCCGGGGCAGAGACCTTGGGGCCCTGTGAATTAAGCGCGATAAACAGGCTGCGGTCGGCACCGCAGACCGGGCAGGCTTCCGGAGGCTGATCGCCGGTGTGGATGTAGCCGCAAACCGTACATTGCCACTGTTGCATTACACAATTTCTCCCGTTTTTTTGGATTTTTCGAAGTTTGTCGACAGCCTGACTCTGGCGGAAACGATTGAAAAAACCCCGACCGTATCCCGTCCCACGTCCTACACCGGCGGCGCCAGGCTGGTTCAGGATCGTGGTGGAGGGTGCAACTGAAGGTCGCGCCAGCGAGCTTTACTGGGAAGACGTCCCCAGATAGTACTCTTCATACAGCGTCGGGCCGTCCTGAAAGACCTGCAACATATTTTCCAGCTTTTCGCGCTCCCGGCTTTTTTTCCAGGCCTGCCAGTCTTCCATGGTCTGCCATGTGCCGATGACCGTCAGGTGTTGCGGTTTATGGTACTGTACCAGTGTTTCGCCGGAGATGTAACCCGGCTGGCTCATGGCGCCGGTGCGAATTTTGTTGAGCAGGGCGATGATTTGCTTTTCGTTTCCCTTCAAAAACTTTCTCTTGATGATGATTTTCGCGATCATGACTGTCTCCTTGCAGTGAAAAATGCGGTTGGCGGACAACAAGTCCGTTGCGGCCCGGAGAGGTTCACAGGCGGCAGTAAGATCGTAAAAAAATCCTCATTCCGACGCGGTGCGTGCACACACCGGGCAAGCCTCAAAGCCATCTGGCACAACGCAACAATTTGAATTTATTGTATATTAATGTATTATGGGGTGCAAGGCCCGTCTTTCAGGCGAAAAAGCGCAGTGATGCGCTGCAAAACGGTATTATCGTTGCATAACACGGCAAAACGGTCAAGGAAAAAGCAGGGGGGCAAAAAGGTGGCAACGGCCGGAGGGAAGCGCAGGTTTCCCTCCGGCACCGAGGCAGGATTTTGGATCGTGCGCGGGTCCGGTTTAAATGACATTAAAACTCCAGAGCACGCCGGCGGCGATGGCCGAACCGATGACACCGGATGAATTGCAGGCCATAGCGTGCATCAGCAGGAAGTTTTCCGGGTCTTCATGGAGGCCCATCATGTGAACTTCGCGGGCGGACCCCGGTACCGCCGAGACGCCGGCAGCGCCCAGCAGGGGATTGATTTTCTCCTTTAAAAAGAGGTTCATGATTTTGCCAAACAGGATACCGGATGCCGTGGCGATGCTGAAAGCCACGGCGCCCAGGATGAAGATTTTGACGGATTTGGGCGTTAAGAAAACGTCGCCCTGGGTGCTGGCCCCCACGCAGAACCCCACCAGGATGGTGGCCGTATCGATGATGGCGGTGCGCGCCGTCTGAGCCAGGCGGTCTACTACCCCGCTGACTTTCATGATGTTGCCGAAGAAAAAGGTACCCAGCAGCGGAATGGAGGCCGGCGCCAGGAAGCAGCACAGCACAACGCCGGCGATGGGAAAGATGAGTAGCTCCGTGCGCGAAACCTCGCGCGGCTCCGGCATGCGGATCAGGCGCTCTTGGCGGGATGTGAGAAGCCGCATGATAGGCGGCTGAATGATGGGAATCAGGGCCATGTAGGAATAGGCGGCAATGGCCACAGGGCCGATCAGGTGATGGGCCAGCTTGGCGGTCAGAAAGATGGAAGTCGGACCGTCCGCACCGCCGATGATGGCCACCGAGGCGGCCTCTTTGGGCAAAAACCCCAATGCAAGGGCGCTCAGAAGCGTGAAAAAGATGCCCACCTGGGCAGCCGCCCCCAGCAGCATCAGTCTGGGGCGCGCCAGCAGGGATGAGAAGTCGGTCATGGCGCCCAGCCCGAGAAAGATGATGGAGGGATATACGCCGGACGTGACGCCGAAGTACAGGTAGTGCAGAACGCTGTTGTTCTCGTAGATGCCGAGACCGAACCCTTTAAAAAATGGCACGTTGCCGACGAGCACGCCGAAGCCGATGGGCAGCAGCAGCAGGGGTTCGTAATTCTTGGCGATGGCCAGGTAGATGAAAAAACATCCCACCACGATCATGAGCCAGTTGCGGTAATCGCCCAGGTAGTATCCGGTATTGGTCAGAAACTGAATAAAGAGATGCATCGGTGCGAGGATCCTTAGTGTGAGATGGGGTTAGAGACAACATCCGGCCTCCAGGTGAAAGTGCCATCTCCCGTGGCTTGCAGGACGCCGGCTTCGCGCAGCATTTTGATGCTCTGATGGGGATGCCGAAAGCCGTGTTTCCGACAGGCGGCGTAGAGGTCCTGCAGGCTGAACGGGCTTGCCAGGCGCTGGACGAGCTGCTGGTATTTTCGAATGGTTTGTGCGAGGTCTCCGGGGGCCGGTTCTTCCGGCGACAGGCGCACCAGTCCGGGAGGCCCGCCGTTTTCAGATGCGCTTTTCCGCCGTTCGAGGTATTCGGCCAGTACACGGATCTGGGAGATGGCGAATGACAGGGCGCTCAGGCCGGCCAAAACGATTGTGGCGCCGATGATGGCCTGGGCCCATCCATTGTAATGGGTGATCGCTTCCAAACCGTACAAAACGATTCCTCCTCATGGGAAGGGATGCATGCCGGCCCCCGGCAACGGGCTGAGGGATCCGGTGCGTTAAGATTATGAACCTGCTTCAATAGCACGCAAATTGCAGAAGTCAACAAAATAATGGGCCGGTTGCAACGCCGGAGGGCGGCTGCCGGCAGTGGCCGGGCCACAGCGCAAAGCGTTCCGGAAAACTGCGGCTTAGGATTCCCGGCGGACGGAGTTTTCCCCGGCGGCAGGCTGGATTCCGGCCATCAGGGCGCCGATGGAAGCGATATTTTGCGCGTCATCGGCAGCAAAGGCGCCGACGATACGGCCGGAAAACATGACCGCCAGGTGGTCGGCCAGCGACAGGGCTTCACCCAAATCACTGGTAATCAGAAGAATGCCGGCGCGTTCGCGTGCTTTTAAAAGCAGGTCCCAGATTTCTTCGGTGGCACTGATGTCCAACCCCTGGGTGGGCTGTTCGGCGATGATCAGCCTGGGTCGACGGTAGAATTCGCGCGCCAGAACCAACTTCTGAAGATTGCCGCCCGAAAGCTGCACGACCGGCAGCGCGATATTGTCCGGTTGAATGCCGAATGTTTTGACCAGGTGCCGGGTGCTGGTTTGCGCCTGTTCACGCTTCAGCCAGATGCCGCGGCAGAATCGCAGACGGGTGGTCAGCAGGAAGTTGTCGACCATATTCAAGCCCAGGCAGGTTGCCAGGCGCTGCCGGTCTTCAGGAATGTAGCTCAGGGTATCGCTGCTGGCCGGGTTGGCATAAAAACGCTTCCAACTGGCGCCCAGAATCCGCACATGCCCGGCGGCAGGGGGCCGCAGGCCGCAGAGGGTCTCTGCCAGCACTTTCTGGCCGTTCCCGGCCACGCCTACCAGGGCCAGAATCTCTCCTTGTCGTATCTGCAGTGAAACATCGCCGAGCCCCCCTCCACTGAGACGCTCGACTTTCAGGACGATCTGTTTGGATTCACAAGGCGTTTTCTCGACGTTCAGCAGGATCTCGCGGCCCACCATGAGCCGGGCCAGCTCCGCTTTGGACGCTACTGCGGCGGCATCCAGCCGGCCGACAATGCGTCCGCGGCGCAAGATGGCGATTTCATCGGCGATTTCCATGACTTCATCGAGTTTGTGGCTGATGAACACAATGGCCTTGCCCTGGCGCCGCATTTCCTTTAAGGCCTTGAAAAGCTGCTGACTTTCCAGGGGCGTCAGTACGGCGGTGGGCTCATCGAAAATCAAAACGCGGCTTTGCAGTTTCAGAAGCTTCAGAATTTCGATGCGCTGCCTCTCTCCCATGGAAAGGTCCGCAACCCTGGCGGTGGGGTCCACTTCGAGTTTGTAGCGCGCAGCCAGACGGTGTGTGGCAGCGACCATTTTCCCGGGGCTCAGCCAGACGCCCTGACGGGCGCTTAAAAAGAGATTCTCGGCTACGCTCATGGCATCGACCAGTTTGAAATGCTGGTAGACCATACCGACACCCATATTCAGGGCTTGGCGCGTAGAGGAGAAGCGCACGGGCCGGCCGGCCACATAAATGCGGCCCCTGTCCGGCTGCAGCAGGCCGGAGAGAATCGCCATCAGGGTGCTTTTGCCGGCGCCGTTTTCGCCGAGGATGGCCTTGATCCGGCCGGCATGGATCCTGAGGTCGATGTGGCGGTTGGCATGGATGGGGCCAAACGACTTGCTGATACCCTGCAGCCGGATGATTTCGCTGTCGGGCGACACTGTCAGGGCTCCTGCCGTGTACCGGCCAGCGGCTGGACAAAACGCGATTCGGTATCCCAGGGAAATAAAATCCAGGTCTGCTGGCTGACCTCGGTGATGTACGTATCCACCAGGGGCCGGCCGGCCGGTTTGGCATAGACGGTTGCAAAGTGGGCTCCGGGAATCAGCTTGCGTACAATGGCGGCCGTCTTGCCGGTATCCACCAGATCGTCCACGATCAGCCAGCCCTGCCCGTCACCGCCAAAAGCCTTCAGGATTTCGGGTTCGCCCTCCTGCTCCTGCCATTTATAGCTGGATACGCACACGGTGTCCACCAGGTGAATGTCCAGTTCGCGGGCCACAATGGCCGCCGGCACCAGTCCGCCGCGGGTGATGGCGATAATGCCCTTGAAAAAATCAAGGTCCAGCAGGCGCCATGCCAGGGCCTTGGAGTCACGGTGCAGCTGTTCCCAGGAGATGGGATAAGTTTTTTGATAGCGGTTATCAGCCATGGGATATCTCCATTTTATTCAGTCGGTTCAACGTTTACACCCAGGCTGGTCGGCATGGCGCTCTGGGGGCGCCGCCACGAGGCCAGCACAATGACGAAAATGGTCAGGGCATAGGGCAGCATCAGCAGGATCGAGGAGGGTATCGATGTCCCGGCAGCCTGCAGGCGCAGTTGAAAAGCCATAACACCGCCGAACAGGTAAGCGCCCATCAGTGCACGCTCCGGACGCCAGAAGGCGAAAATTACCAGCGCCACGGCGATCCATCCGCGTCCGGCCGAAAGGCCGTTGGACCAGAGATGGGTGTAGGCCAAAGAGAGGTAGGCACCTCCCAGGCCCCCCAGAAACCCGCCGCCCAGGGTCCCCATCCAGCGGTAGGCCGTTACGCTAATGCCGTTGGCCACCGCAGCATCCGGGTTCTCGCCGGCACAGCGCAGGGACAATCCCCAGCGGGTGTTGCGCAGAAAGATCCACATCAGCGGCACGATCAGATATGAAATGTACACCAGCAGGTCCTGGTTGAAAAAAATATCTCCCAGCAGCGGCACACGCGACAAAAGCGGCAGGGCAAAGGGGTCGAATCCCGGTGCCTGCCGCCCCACGAAAGGGGTGCCCAGGTAATCGGCCAGACCGCTTCCTAAAATGGTCAGCGCCAGTCCGGAAACCACCTGGTTGCCGCGAAAGCTCAGACATACCCATCCGTGGACAGCGGCCAGCAGTGCGCCGCAGGCCCCGCCGGCGAGAAATCCGAGCAGCGGGCTGCCGGTGGATGCCGCCGCCATGAAACCGGCCAGGGCGCCGATCATCATGATGCCTTCGACACCCAGGTTCAGGACGCCGGATTTTTCGCACAGAATTTCACCCAGCGTGGCATACAGGATCGGCGTACCGGACTGTACGGCGGCGGCCAGCAGGGATATCGCAAAGTTCTCAGTCATTCTTTTTTCAGCAGCCTGATCTGGTAGGTGACGAAAAAACTGCCGCCCAGAACGGTCATCAGAATCAGGCCTTCCATGATCTGCCCAAAGGACGCCGGTATCTGGAGTTCCAGCTGCAGCTGCTCCACACCGACCCGCAGGCCGGCCAACAGAAAAGCGGCCAGCCCGATGAAAAGCGGGTTGAGTCTGGCCAGCCAAGCGACCACGATGGCGGTGTAGCCGTAGCCGGCCATGATGCTGGGCTCCAGTCGGTTGAGGCTGGCGGAGGCTTCCAGGAACCCGGCCCAGCCGGCCAGCGCACCGCTGGCGGCCATGACCAGCAGGACCAGCGCGGCGTACGGCATGCGGGCATAACGGGCGGCCTGCACATTTTCACCGCAGGCCCGGATTTCATATCCCAGGCGGGTGAAACCCAGAAAGATCCATACCAGCATGCCGATGACCAGGCACAGGAGAATTCCCCAGTGCAGATCGCCGGCGCCGATTTTGGCCACCACGGCATTTTGTGAAAACATGCGCGTCATGGGAAAACCGAAGCTGGAAGGATCCTTCCAGGGTCCGTACACCAGGTAGTCGAGCAAAAAGATGGCGATATAATTCAGCATCAGGGTGATGATGATTTCGTTGGCGCGCATGCGCAGCTTCAGCACCGCCGGCAGCAGCCCCCACAGGCCGCCGCAGACCGTGGCCGCGACCAGCATGGCAGGCTGCAGCACAAACCAGGGCAGGTCCGGAAAGTGCAGTGCCACCCAGGAGGCCCCCAGCGCGCCCAGGGCATACTGCCCCTCGGCACCGATGTTCCAGATCTGCAACCGGAAGGCGATGGCAACCCCCAGGGAACACAGAAAGATGGGTACGGCCTTGATCAGCGAATCCTGCAGTGCCCAGCCGGAGCCGAAGGCGCCTTGGAACAGGAGCATGAGGCCCCGCAGGGAGGGTTTTCCCTGCTGCTCGAGTAAAAGCGCACAGATGACAAGGGACAGACCCACAGCCGCCAGCAGAACCAGCCCGGAATGCAGCCGGCGCGGGTTCTGGCGCCGGCTTATTTTAAAACGCATGCCCATGAAAGCCGCCGGCTGTCAATGAAGTGCAAGGAGGGTGCGGCACGTTCAGATGTTTCAAAACAGACCTACTGCGTCGAACCGACCACGCCTTTGACGAACCAGGTCATGCCCAGCAGCTGTTTGTCCGTGAGTGCCTGTCCGGCGGTCAGCCGCACTTTGCCGGCCTGATCCGACAGAGGACCGGCGAAGATTTTCAGTTTGCCGTCGGAAATGGCCTGCCGGACGGCCATGACCTTCTGCTGCACGGCCGCCGGCACCGTTTTGGCCATGGGGGAGATGTCCACGATGCCCTTTTTCAGACCGTACCAGTAGGCTTTGGGCTTCCAGGTTCCCCGGCGTACCTGGGTGACCATTTCCCGGTAAAACGGCCCCCAGTGCCACACGGCCGCCACCAGGTGGGCCTGGGGCGCGAATTTGGACATGTCCGAGTTGTAGCCGATGGAATAAACGCCCTTTTCCTGGGCGGCTTCCTGTACGGCCGGGGAGTCCTGGTGCTGGGTCAGCACATCGGCGCCCACGTCCAGCAGGCTCTTGGCGGCTTCTTTTTCGGTGGCCGGGTCGTACCACGTCTTGGTCCACACCACGCGCACCTGGGCGGCGGGGTTCATGCGCTGTACCCCCAGGGTAAAGGCATTGATGCCCCGGATCACCTCGGGAATGGGAAAGGCGGCCACATAGCCGATGATCCTGCTTTTGGTCATGGCGCCGGCCACCATGCCGGTGAGATAGCGGGCCTGGTACATGCGGCCGAAATAGTTGCCCATGTTTTTAGCGGTTTTAAACCCTGAGCAGTGCATGAAGACCGTGTGGGGGAATTTGCGGGCGACCTTCAGCGTAGGATCCATGTAGCCGTAGCTGGTTGTGAAAATCAGGTTGTAGCCCTTGCGGGCCATGTTCAGAATCACGCGTTCGGCATCCTGGCCTTCGGCGACGGCTTCCACGTAGGCGGTCTTGACGCCGGGCATTTTGGCGACGGCCAGGCGGCCCTGGTCGTGGGCCCAGGACCAGCCGGCGTTGCCCACGGGCGATACATACACGAAGCCGACCTGGAAATCCTGCGAGGCGGCCATGGCCAGGCCGGCGCTCAAGATCATCAGCGACACGAGACACACCGCGAGTTTTTTCATTTTATCCTCCTGATTTTATTTGTAAATGTATGCTACATATCCCATTTGAACACGGTTGGCAAGCACAAAGGGCGCCGGCGGAATTCATTCCTCCCGTGAAAAAGGCTTGCCCAGGGCCCCCGGCACGCTGCCCAGCACCGGTTTTTCCAGTACGGTCACCAGCACCAGGACGCCGACGGTCAGCAGATAGGGCAGCATGTGCAGGATGTACGCCGGAATGAGTTCGATACCGGTGGCCTGAAAGTAGAACTGCAGGGCGTTCAGGAGTCCGAACAGCAAGGCTCCCAGCAATGCGCGCAGTGGGTGCCAGGTGGCGAAAATCACCATGGCGATGGCGATCCAGCCCTGACCGCCGGTCATGCCCTCTTTCCAGCCCGGCGTGTACGCCAGCGACAGATAGGCGCCGGCCAGGCCCGCCATGCATCCCCCGAAAAGCGTGCAGCCGTATCGAATGGCCGCCACCGGCACACCGGCGGCATCCGCAGCGGCCGGATCCTGTCCGGCCGCACGGATGTAAAGGCCGAGCCAGGTGCGGCCCAACAGGTACATCAGCGCGGGTACCGCCGCCAGGCAGAGCAACCCAAATAGATTCTGTTGGGCCAGCAGCGGTCCGATCAGCGGCAGCCCATCTATCCAGGTTCCGCCGATAGAGCTGAAATGCAAACCGGTCTGCCCGATGAAGGGTCGCCCCAGGAAACTGGAAAGCCCCGTGCCCAGGATGGTGACCGCCAGGCCGCTGATGACCTGGTCGGCGCGCAGATGAACGCACAAAAAGGCATGCAGCAGCGCCAGCAGGCCCGCGGCGGCCATGGCGCCGCACAAGCCCAGCGCAAGGGATGCGCTTTGCCTGGCGGTTACGAATCCCGCCAGGGCACCGACCAGCATCATGCCTTCGACCCCGAGATTGAGGATGCCGCCGCGCTCACTGATGAGTTCGCCCAAGCTGGCCAAAAGCACCGCCGGACTGGATTTCAGGGTAATGGCGACGATAAAGATAAGATCGTCCATTTATGGGCCTTCCTCGTCGTCACGCACGATCCGCAACCGGTGCGTGGAGAAAACCGTTGCGGCCAGGATGGCCAGCAGCAGACATCCTTCCAGCACCATGCTGATGGAGGCCGGCAGGTGGGCGACGGCCTGCAGCTGCTCTCCGCCCACGATCAGCCCGGCCAGCAAAAGGGCAACCAACGGAACGGCCAACGGGTTCAGATATGCCAGGAAAGCCACGATAATGCCGTCGTAACCGTAACCCACCGCCAGGCCCTGCTGCAGCCGTAGGTGGATACCGCAGACCTCACCCATGCCCGCCAGGCCGGCCAGGCCGCCGCTGATCAGCAAAACGGCGATCTGCTGACGGCCGGCATCGAAGTTCGCGTAGCGCGCCGCCTGCGGGCTCAACCCGATGACCGTAACGCGATAGCCCCAGGTGGTGTGCCCCAGGCTGTAGTAGAGCAGCAGGGCCGCTCCCAGCGCGATGAAAAGTCCCAGGTGGATGCGCGTATGAAAAAACCGGGGCAGCCAGGCAGAGCGGACGAACATGGCGGTTCCCGGAAAGCCGCGTCCCATGGGGTCCCGCCAGGGCCCGAAGTAGAGGTGCTGCATGAGGATGACGGCCACGTAGTTGAACATCAGAGTGGAGATGATCTCATTGACGTTCCAGCGCGCTTTCAACAGGGCCGGAATCAGCGCCCAGAGGGCGCCGCCGGCAAAGCCGGCCAGTATCAGAATCGGGATGACGGCCGGTGCAGGCAGCGCATCGGCGGCGTACAGCGCGAAGCCGGCGGCAAATATGCCGCCGCAAACCAGCTGGCCTTCACAGCCGATGTTCCACAGCTGCATGCGTGCGGCCACAGCCACTGCGAGCCCGGTCAGCATCAGGGGAATGGCCTTGACCAGCACTTCGGAGCAGTTGAACCAGTTGCCCAAAGCCCCCTGCAGCATGACCGCATAGGCCGCCAGCGGGTCGGCGCCCACGGCCTCGAAGAGCACGGCGCCGGCAAGCAGCACGGGTGCCGCGATCATCAGTGTCAGCGGAACGATGCGCAGGCCTGAATGCGCTTTTTTTTCAAGCTTCAATCGCATGACGGTTGGCTTTTTCCGGGACGCCGGCCATCAGCAGGCCGATGCGCGCGACCTGTTCTGCCCGGGCCGTGGAGAGGGTTGCCAGAATCCGGCCGCGAAACATGACGGCCACGCGGTCGGCCAGTGCGAGCACTTCCCGCAAGTCTCCGGAAACCAGCAGCACGCCGGCCTGCTCCCGTTGCTGCAGCAGGAGACGCCAGATTTCCTCGGTGGCGCGGACGTCCAGGCCGCTGGTGGGGGACTCGGCAATGATGACGTCCGGCCGGCGGTCCAGTTCGCGTGCCAGGATAAACTTCTGCAGGTTGCCGCCCGAGAGCTGCCGCGCCAGACTCTGTGGACCGGCCGGCGCGTTGATGCCGTAGCGCGTCAGGATGTCGCCCGTGGCCAGCCGTGCGCGGCCGCGTGCCAGGTGCGCTTGGCGGCGAAAGTTTTTCAGGCGCGTGAGCAGGAAGTTGTCCGTCAGGCTGAGCGGCCCGACGCTGGCGGTGGTATGGCGGTCCTCCGGAATGTAAACCATGTTCGGTTTGGGTCGGCGCTGCCAGCGGGAATTTTCAAACGGCCTGCCGCGATACGTGATACGGCCCTCGAAAGCGGGCGGCATGCCGGCCAGGGCGGCGGCCAGAGGGGACTGCCCGTTTCCGGCCACACCGGTTAAGGCCAGGATTTCGCCCTTTTTCAGGTGCAGCCGGATGTCTTCAAAAAGCACCTGTCCGGTGTCGTCCCTGGCGCGAAGTCCTTCGGCGGCCAGAATGACTTCTCCGGCATTTGAGGGTTGCTTGTGCACATTCAGCACGATTTCGCGTCCCACCATCAGGCGCGCCAGCTCACGCCGCGAGCTGACCTGCCGTGGTGTCAGCGTGGCCACCAGCGCACCCTGGCGCATGATGGAAATGCGCTGGGCCATCTGCAGCACCTCTTCCAGTTTGTGGGTGATAAACAAAATGGTGTGGCCTTTGCGTGAAAGCCGACGCAGGACGCGGAAGAAGGACTCGACTTCCGGCGGTGCCAGAACGGCCGTCGGTTCGTCGAATATCAGGATGCGCGCCTGTCGCAAGAGCAGTTTCAGGATCTCCACGCGCTGCCGTTCCCCCATGGAGAGCTGGCGAACGGTCTTGCGGGGGTCGACCGCCAGCCCGTAAGCTTGGGAGAAGGATGCGATTTTGCGGCAGGCGGCGTCGATATCCAACCGAAAGCGGCCCCGTGCATGCCCCAAAAGGAGGTTTTCAACGACGCTCAAGGCGTCCACCAGCATGAAACGCTGGTAGACCATGCCGATGCCCCTGGCCAGTGCCTGGGCGGGGGAAGCGAAGGAAACCGGCTGTCCGTCCAGGAGAATGCGGCCGGTATCGGGACGGTAGCGGCCGGCCAGAATGGACATCAGGGTGCTTTTGCCGGCGCCGTTTTCCCCTAAAACGGCGTGTATTTCTCCGGGATATACCTTAAGCTGGATGCGGCGGTTGGCCACGACGGGTCCGAAACGTTTGCTGATGCCGTCAAGCTCCAGGATGGGTGCGGCAGGCGCGGAAGATGGCAGGCTCATGGGACCCGTGTCCGGTCAGGTGTCGCGCGGCTGGGGTGCCGGCAATTGTGTCAGACTGTACAGAGGAACCGGCAGCAGGGGGTGTTCACGGCCTTCACGGGCGACGCAGAATACGCCCAGAATCTGCGGTATGCGGGGCATTTTCCGCCAGCGGGCCGCCTCCTCAATCAGTGTGGCCAGACCGTAAATGGTGCCGCCGGTGCTGACCACATCGTCAATGATGATGATTCCCCTGCGGGCGTGGGCCAGCAGGTTGAGGTCGCGTTCATAGAAGGCCAGAAATTTTCCCCCGCTGGTGACGGAGTCCGTACCGGCCTGGATCACCGGCCGGCGGTCCGGCTCCATGTGCGGCTTGATCCGGTTGTAGGCCACGGCCACTGTATCCACGCCGAGATCGTGGGCTGCCGCCTGGGTCAGCTGCAGGGCCTTTTCCACCACGGTCAGCAGAACGATGCCCGCAAGGTCGGGAATTTCGGTGCGGATGCGTTGCGCCAGCAGCCGTCCCAGGTCATGGTTGAAACGGATCTGGCCCACCAGATTCAGGGAAACGATGTCCAGTCGGCGGCCGTTTACCGCCAGGGTAACCCAGGGCAGCTCGAGGGTATACGCCAGGCCGGGAACCCGCAGTGTATATTTCTTTCCCGATTCCAGTGATCCCAGCGTATCGGCCATGTTGTCCAAATCCTTGAAATCCGGCTAGTCCGGGATGCTGCCGCGCACGCCTTTGACCAGCCAACGCATGGTCAGCAACTCCTTGTCACTGGCCTTGCTGCCGGCCGGAACTCTGAGTTTGCCATGCTGATCGTACAACGGTCCGGCAAAGATCGTGTCGATGCCCTTTTCCAGCAGCGCCTTTTGTGCCAGGACTTTCTGGCGCACCGCCGGCGGTACGGAGGGGTTGAAAGCCGTCAGCAGGATGTCATGGTGATCGAATCCGCCCCAGTAGGCCTCGGGTTTCCAGGTGTGCTGCTGAACCTGGCGCACGACTTTAACGAAATACGGCCCCCAGTTCCAGACGGGCGAGACCAGCACGCACTTGGCACCGTATTTGGCGGCATCCGCCCCGTAGCCGATGGCCGGTACGCCCTTGGCGCAGGCTGCCAGGCTGCTGTCGGGCGTATCGGCCATCTGGCGGATCAGATCGTGTTTGCGGCTGATCAGGGTTTCCGCCAGCGTGGTTTCGTTGATGGGGTCGCGCCAGGCTTTGAGCCAGACCACGGTGTTCACGTGTCCGGCATCATAGGAGCGGCCGGATTCTCTGAGCCCTTTCAGCAGGCCGATGGTAAAGGCATTGATGCCGCGGATCGGTTCGGGGATGGGGTTGGTCGCCACGGTACCGACGTTCTTGAACCCCATCAGGCCGGCCAGATAACCCGAGAGAAATTCGCCCTGGTACATGCGGGCAAAGTAGTTGCCCATGTTGGGCGCGGTCTTGTATCCTGAACAGTGTTCGAAGACCGTTTTGGGAAAATCGCGCGCCACCATCAGCATGGGATCCATGTGTTCGAAGGTCGTGCCGAAGATGATGTCGTAGCCCTTGCGTGCGTATCCCCGGATCACCCGTTCGGCATCGGCGGCGCGGACTTTTTCGGTGTAACTGACGGTTATCTGGTCGCCGAGCTGTTTTTTCAGGTATTCAATGCCGTTGTAGGCCGCTGTGGTCCAGCCCTGGTCGTCGATGGTCCACAGGAGTGCAAAGGCGACTTTGATTCTCTTCGCCTGGGCGCGTCCGGCCGGGGGGAAAGCCAGCAGAATCGAAAGGATGGCGGTGATGGCCAGTAAAGTTCGACGGTTCATGGCGCGATTCCTTTCTTTTTTGGAGGTGTTGCATGTTTCCGGGATTGTAGCAGGCTGCGCACGGCGTGTTGCCAAGGCGTCGCCCGGCCGGGTCTTTGCCTGGAAATGCGCATCACAATAGGGTTGCCTATTCCGGGTGTCAAGGAAAAAGTCCCGGCCGCGGGCGCTTCCGACTGCGCCTTCGCGCCGGGGGAAAGTCAGCCTTCGAAACGGTCCTCGAGGTAGGCTTCCCATTCCATGGGCAGCAGCTGTTTTTTGCGCGTGTTGCAGGACTTGCAGGCCGGCACCACATTGCCGCGGGTGGTGCGGCCGCCGCGCGCAATGGGTACGATGTGGTCCATGGTCAGGTCTTTCGGAGGCGTGGGCCGGCCGCAGTAGCCGCAGACGCCCTTGGCGATGCGCCGCTTCCACCACTGGGTGGCCCGCAGCGCGCGTGCCTTGCGCCGTTCCCGCCGGATCATCGCTTCATCCAGGTCCAGTGCGTAGGGTTCCATGGTCACTCTGGCACCTCTATGCCGCGGTTGCGCAGCCAGTTGAGCACTTCGCGCTTCAGGATGCGGTAAAAGGCGGCCGATCCGCCCAGTCCGTAGCGGCCGAAAAAGTAATTGATCTCCAGGAAAAGGGGGTGGTGCCGGTCGTCGAAAATCAGGTCGAATCCGGCCAGGTCGATGGCCGCGCACCGGCAGAGCGCATCCACCGCATCCACGGCCGCACGCTGCAGCCGGGGATCCGCATGCCGGTCGATCCCGGCACCCTGGCGCAGACCGACCAGCTGGCCGCCGTTTCCGGGCAGCGTGCGCCAGTAGGAAAAGCGCTGTCCGCCGATAACGGCCACCCGCAGCACGCGCCCGCCGCAGGGCACGAAACGCTGCACCACGAAAGCGCGCCCCTTGGCGCACTCCGATTGTAGAACATCGAGAAGCCGTCGGTCAAGATCGGCGCGACCCGAAACGGGAAAGGTGGTGCGGCCCTCGCCGCCCCAGTCGAGTTTGACCATATAGGGGAAATCGAAGGGCAGCCGGGCGCTGGTCAGGTCGCGCGCATCGGTCAGCACGGCGGTCGGCGGACATGGTGCCCCGCAGCGCTCAAACAGGCGCGCCTGTCCGGTTTTGCCCGGGTAGGCAAAGCGCGCATCGTAGTTGGGAAATACATGCCGGCAGCAGCCGCGCGCCATGTGGTACAGATCCTGCGGGCATCCCTGGGGCAGGATTACGGCCGCCGCGCGCCGCATGGCCGCCTGGTCCTGGTGGTCCGGTTTGCGGCCGGCGCAGATGCGGTTTTCGTCGGCCACGATGCAGGGGTGAAAGGAGAGAATCATTCGTAGCCCAGGCGTTGCAGCGCACGGCTGTCCCGGCTCCAGTTTTTCTGGACTTTGACGTGCAGCTTCAGGAAGACCCGTGATTGCAGCAGGCGTTCGATGTCCCTGCGCGCGGCTTCGCCGATCTGGCGCAGCTTGGCCCCTTTTTTGCCGATGACGATGCCCTTCTGGGAGGCCCGTTCGACGTGGATGGAAGCGAAGATATGGATGGGCCGTTGCGCACGGCGTGAAAATTTGTCGATGGTTACGGCGCTGGCGTATGGGATCTCGGCGCCGGTCAGGCGAAAGACCTTTTCGCGGATTATCTCCGCCACCAGAAAGCGCTGCGAGCGGTCGGTCAGGCTGTCGGCCGGAAACAGCGGCGGGCCGGCGGGCAGCAGGCCTTCCATGACCTCAATCAGCCGCGGCACCTGCGTGCCGCGCCGCGCGCTGATGGGTACCAGGGCTTCGAACAGGCGGCGGCCGGACCATCTGTCGATGAGTGTCAACAGGTCTGTTTTATCGGCCAACAGGTCGATTTTATTGATAGCCAGCACCACCGGCCGGCCGCTTCGGGCCAGTGCGGCCAGCAGGATCCTTTCCGCGTCCGGATCGGGATTGGCGGCATCGATCATGGCCAGCAGCACATCCGCATCGCCCAGGGCCGCCATGGCCGCATCGACGATGCGGCGGTTGAGCAGGCCGGCGGCGGTGTGCACACCGGGCGTATCCACGAAAACCAGCTGGGCCGCCGGCCGGTGCAGGATGCCGAGGATGCGGTGGCGCGTGGTTTGCGGCTTCTTGGAGGTGATCGAAAGTTTTTCGCCCAGGATGCGGTTGAGCAGCGTGGATTTGCCCACGTTGGGTGCGCCGGCGATGGCGATGAAACCGGAGCGGAAGGCGGCAGAAGGGGCGGCGGGCTCGGACATGTGCATTTTTCCCTATGCGGCTGGCGCCAGCAGCGATTGGATGCGGCACCAGATGTCGTCTTTTCCCTGGCCGGACTTGGCCGAAAACAGGACCATTTCCTGCAGGCTGCAGTCCAGCGCGGCGGCGGCCGCCTGCCGCCTGCCGGCCAGACGGCTGCGTTTGAGTTTGTCGGTCTTGGTGAGCACCGCGACGCAGGAGCGCTGCAGCTGCCGGAACCAGTCCATCAAATAACGCTCCTGGGCTTCGGGGGTGCGCCGGATGTCCATGATCAGCACGATGGCACGCAGATTGGCGCGCCCGCTCAGGTAGCCTTCGATCATGGGCCCCCACTGCCGTCGAACGGAAGCCGGCACGCGCGCATAGCCGTATCCGGGCAGGTCGGCGAACCGGAAAGCCCCGTTGATCAGGAAAAAGTTGAGCAGCTGGGTGCGGCCCGGGGTGGAACTGGTGCGCGCCAGGCGGCGGCGGTTGAGCAGGCGGTTGATCAGCGACGACTTGCCCACGTTGGAACGCCCCACGAAGGCGATTTCCGGCAGATCATCCGGTGGACATTGGGCAATGCCGGGCGCGCTGGTCACAAACTCGGCGGACTTGATGATCATCGGGTCTTCAGGTAGTTTTCGATGCGCTTCAATCCCGCGCGGATGTTCTCGATGGAGTTGGCGTATGAAAATCGCAGATAGCCCTCGCCGTTTTTGCCGAAATCGATGCCCGGCGTCACCCCCACGCGGGCTCTTTCCAGGATGTCGAAGGCCAGCTGGTAGGAGTCCTGTCCCAGGTGCCGGGCGTTGGCGAAAACGTAGAAGGCCCCGGTGGGTTCCACGCGGATGCCGAAGCCCAGTCGGCGCAGGCCGTCGATCATGAACCGGCGGCGCCGGTCGTAGGTCGCACGCATGCGCCGGACGTCGTCGCCGGCTTCCCGGAGGGCGGCGATGCCGGCTTTTTGTACCATGGCGTTGGCCGAGATGAAGAAATTCTGGTTGAGCTTCTGCATGGGGCGGATGAAGGCTTTGGGGGCGATGAGATAGCCCAGCCGCAGGCCGGTCATGGCGTACAGCTTGGAAAAACCGTTGAGCACGAAAGCGCGGTCGGTAAACTCGAGGATGGAGTGCGCCTGCCCCTCGTAGACCAGTCCGTGGTAGATCTCGTCGGAAACCACGAAAGGCGCCAGCTGCGCGATGGCCCGCATGCGGGCGGCCGACAGCAGGTTGCCGGTGGGGTTGGACGGCGAATTGATGAAAACCGCCTTGGTGCGTGAAGAAAGTTGCGCCTGGATGGCCTCGGGCCGGTATTGAAAGCCGTCTTCTTCAAAAACCGGTACCTCCACCGGCCGTCCCTGGACGAAGCGGATGAAATTGGGATAGCAGGCGTAATGCGGATCGGAGATGATGACTTCGTCACCTGGGTCCAACAGGGTCGCAAACAGCAGAAACATGGCCGGCGAGGTGCCCGAAGCGATGACCACCTGGCCGGGATCCACCGAGACACCGTAGGCCCGCTGGTAGTGTTCGCACACCGCCTCCCTCAGTTCCAGCAGCCCCAGGCTGTGGGTGTAGTGGGTAAACCCATCTTCCAGCGCCCGGCAGGCCGCCGCCTTGACGCAGGCCGGCGTGTCGAAGTCCGGCTCGCCCACCTCCAGGTGAATGACGTCCTTGCCCCGGCGCTCCAGTTCACAGGCCCGTTCGAGAACGTCCATGACGATGAAGGAAGTCATCTCGCGGGTGCGTTTGGAAGCCTTCCAGCCGGCGTGCAGGTTATTGCCGGAATCCGCCGCCAATGGCTCGCAGGTGCCTTTGGAGCGTTGCGTTGGCATGGGTTCAGACCACCTTGTTCAACGGGTATTCGATGATGCCTTCGGCGCCGTTTTTCAGCAGCCTGGGGATCAGGTCCCGCAGGATCTGGATCTCGGCCACGATTTCGACGGCGAACCAGTCCGAATTGTAAAGCGGGGCCACCGTCGGCCGGTTGAGGCTGGGCAGCAGCGCGATAACGCGCTCCAGATGCGACTGGGGCACGTTCATTTTCAGACCGACCAGTTTTTCTCCCAGCAGCGCACCTTGCAACAGCTGGGCGATCTGTTCGATTTTTTCCCGCTTCGGCGGGTTTCGCCAGGCATCGTGGTTGGCGATCAGGCGCGTATTGGTCTGCATGAGTTCGTGGATGATGCGCAGGCCATGCGCCTTGATGGTGCTGCCGGTTTCGGTGACTTCAACAATGGCGTCGGCCAGGCCCGATACGACTTTAGCCTCGGTAGCGCCCCAGGAAAACTCCACCTCGACGGCGATGTCACGCTCGGCGAAGTAGCGCCGGGTGAAGGAGACCAGTTCGGTGGAGATCTTTTTGCCGGCCATTCCGGACAGGTCGCGGATGGGCGAATCGAAAGGCACCGCCAGTACCCAGCGGGCCGGACGCGCGCTGACCTTGGAGTAGACCAGGTCGGCCACCACGTGAACATCGGACTGGTTTTCGGCAATCCAGTCTTTGCCGGTCAAGCCGGCGTCCAGGGTGCCGTTTTCCACGTAGCGCGACATCTCCTGGGCCCGGCACAGCGCACAGGAGATGGACGGGTCGTTAATCTCGGGAAAATAACTCCGCCCGTTGACGTTGATGTCCCACCCCGAGCGTTTGAACAGGGCGATGGTGGCATTCTGCAGGCTGCCCTTGGGAAGGCCGAGTTTCAGCGCATCTGTCATTTCTGATAAACCTTTCTGGGATCGAAGACCGGCGCGGCGATGGTTTTCAGGCGGCCGCCGTCGACCTGGCGGTAAAAACAGCTGCGCTGGCCGGTGTGACAGGCAGCGCCTCCGCGCTGCTCGATTTTGAGCAAAACCGTGTCGTCATCACAGTCCACGAAGATCTCCTTGACCTCCTGGGTGTGCCCGGATGTTTCGCCCTTGACCCACAGCTTGTTGCGCGTACGGCTGAAAAAGGTGGCACGGCCCGTTTCCAGCGTCGTCCGCCAAGCCTCGCGGTTCATGAAACCCAGCATCAACACCTCGCCGCTGCGGTGGTCCTGGATGACGGCCGGAACAAGGCCGCCCATCTTGTCGAAATTCAGTTCGATCATCAAAAATCCTTTTTCTAATCCTTAACCGGTATGTTGCTTAAAATTCATAAAAATACCTTTGCAGGCCGATTTTGTCAATTCCTTATTTTCCGGGAAAACCTGTCGGCAGCCACTCAAGGTGCAAACCGGCTTCATGGCGCTTTGCGGCCGTCGAAACGCTCGACGCGCTTGATCCCGTTACGGTCGAGGATCACCCGCAGTTTTTTGAGCGTATAGCTGCTGTCGCGTTCTTTTTTGAAACGCAGGATGACGTTCAGGTGATACACTTTTGAGGCGGGTCTGACCTGGGGCCGGTGCGTTTCGGGATCCAGTATGCGCACCTCTTTTACGGGTTCGTCCATGTTTCCCAGAAAATGGCGTACATTGAAGCGGATGATGTCGGTCACCGCACGCACACGCCCGTGGATTTCCTCCAGCTCCTGAGGCAACAGGACGATCTGTTTCTGATAGCGGATCACCTGTTCTTCGAATTCCCGTTCCACCAGAAGCTCCGTCCGCCCCCGGTTGCGCACCTTCAGAACATCCCGCGGCAGTTCGCTGTTGGGCAGGTAAAGCGCTTTCTGCCGGCTGCTGCCCAGTTTGTGACCGTTGCGGTTGGGGTCATAAATATGCGTTTCAAAATCGCAGAAATGGTCCGAAATGAAACGGTCGAAGGTCAGTCGCAGGTATTCTTTCAGGCGGTCTTTGACCATGTAGCTGCAGACGAACACGACTACCAGCGCCCAGCTGAAACGCACCAGGTGCGCTTGGGCGAAAAACACCACCAGGGTGGAAAAGAGCATGGCCAGACCCGCGCCGAGGGCAAAAAAAGTCGTTTCGTATTTTTTGCGCGCCGAGGTTCTGGCGATTTCCAGAAAGAGGATGCTGGAGACGTACTTTTTCAGCATGCTCACCCGGTAAATAAACTGCTCGTTATCGCTTTCCGGTTCGGGCAGCGACGGGTACCCGCGGTTTTTGCGGTGCTTGCGCTCCTGGACGATCAGCGCCAGCAGCTCGTCGCAGCTGGACTCACAGTCCGGAATACGCGCCAGCTCATCATAGGCCATCACCGCAAAGGACTCGACGGTCAGGCTCAGGTACTCATCGGCGAAGTTGAGTGAAAGGCGGAAATCCTCCGTGGAAGCCGGTGAAAGCGCAAGCTGCAGTTGCTGTCGGAACGCATTCATTATCTGCTGGATGTGCTCCAGCGCGCGGTGGAGCACCTTTTGCGCGTCGTGCGGCCCGGATTGATAACGGGCGCTGCCGAGTTTGCGGATCAACAGGGTGACATCGCGCAGTGCGGCCCGCATGATGGCCACCAGCATCTTGCTTTCGTAAATGATGGCGTCGCGGCGGTCCCGGCCGGCTACGAGCAGTGCCTGCACATCATCACGGATGCGTTTTAAGGGCGAGTTCGCGTTCTTTTCGGAAAGCAGCTGCTCCAGTGTCATCTGCGGCGTCTTGAAGCGCACGTAGCCCTTGATGTCCGCGTAGAAATCATCGATGGGATAGGAGTGCGCGTTCAACTGCAGGGAGGCGGGAATGAAAAAATAGGCTTCGACGGCATAGCGGCTGGTTTTTTCCCCCTCCACAAAAGGGTAATCGAATTTGGTTTCAAAACGCAGGCGGTCATGGACGTCGATTTTCCCTAAAAATCCTTCATCGGCAGTAATGGTCGTCATGTTTTTCAATTCAAAAACAGCGCAAAGGTCCGGAAAATATGTTTGTCCTGTTGGTTGCAGCGGCGCGTTACGGTGAAATTTTACCGATTCCGGTATATATACCCGTTGGTTCCAGGATATCAACCGCTTTTCAGCCGCCGGTGCACGCTTTCTCATGAGAAGATTTTGCCGATCTTGACCGCAGCAGCGGATTGCCGGGTGCTGCGATGACCGGACAATCCTGGTATTTCGCGGTAAAAGGCCTGTTTCCGTGATAGCTGGTCTGCGGAAAACGATCTTTGCCATGGTGTGCAGATATGATATGCCGCCTGGACAGCGGCCGGCGCTTTCCGCCGGTCCGAAACTTTGTCAGGGAGCACCATGCGTACGGCCAATCGACGCCGGGAGTTTTTCAAGGGAGCCCGGGACACGCTGCCTCTGGTGATCGGAGCGGTGCCCTTCGGCATCATCTTCGGCACGCTGTCCGGCAGCTGCGGCTTGTCGGCGGCCGGGACCATGGCCATGAGCCTGCTGGTCTTCGCCGGTTCGGCCCAGTTTATCGCCATGGGGCTGGTGGGCGCCGGCACGCTTTGGCCCATGATCGTGGTGACGACCTTCGTGGTCAATTTCCGCCACATGCTCTACACGGCGACGCTGCGGAACCACCTGCGGCGCCTGCCGCGCCTGTGGCAGATCATACTGGCCTTCGGCCTGACAGACGAAACCTTTGCCGTAACTGTCGGACGCTACCGACAGCCGGACGACAGCCCCGACAAACACTGGTATCAATTGGGCTCGGCGGTTTTCATGTACGTCAACTGGAACCTGTGCACCCTGATCGGGCTGGTGGCGGGTCGCCTGCTCCAGGGCGTCGGCAGCTGGGGGCTGGATTTTGCCATGGTGGCCGCCTTTATCGCCATGGTGTTGCCCTATCTGAAGGACCGCCCCAATTATTGCGCCGTGATTGTGGCCGGTGCCGGCGCCCTGCTGTTCAATGGACTGCCGCATAAGATCGGCCTGATGCTGGCCGCCCTGGCGGGAGTCGCCGCCGGCCTGGCGGCGGACATGCTGGCGGCCCGTTTCTCGCCGCCGGTCACCGAAAGAGAGGGTTGACGTGCAGACCGTATACCTGGTGGGCGGCATGATGCTGGTGACCTTTTTCATCCGCTACAGTCTGTTGATGCTCCCCGCGCGTATCCGCTTTCCGGCCGCTTTTCAAAAGGCTTTGGGCTATGTGCCGCCGGCGGTGCTGACGGCGATTGTCGTGCCGGCCGTGCTGATGCCCGACGGCCGCCAAATGCATCTGTCGTGGCGTAATCCCTACCTGATCGGTGCCTTGCTGACCGTTCTGTTGGGCCGCTTGAGCCGCAACATGCTGGTGACCATTGTGGGCGGCATGGCGGCTTTCATGCTGTGGCAATGGGCCGTCGGCGCATTTTAAGGCGACGGTGCAGATGGCGGCCGCGCGCCCCGAAAGACCCCGGCGCCTTACTTGGTATCTCCCTTTTCCCGGGCCTTTTCCAGCAGCTGTGCCAGTTGGTTTTTGCGGGCTTCGCGGGACTCGATGCGGGCTTTCAGGCCGGGCAGCGCCGCTTCCGGTGCGTCTTTGCGGGCCTTGTTGAGCGCGTCGATTTCCCGCTGCAGGGCTTCGAAACGGTCGCGCAGCTTTTCCAGCGCCTCGGCCTTGTCCGCCTTGTCGAAGATCAGGTTTTCCGGGGTCTGGCCTGCCAGGGCGTCCGGGACGGCGGGTCTGCCGGTCTGTGGGCGGGGGATGATCTTCTTTTCTTCCGGCAGCCGGCGCTGGTTCATGAAAGCCGGCGAGACGATTTCGACACCGTCGGCGTGCAGCACATCGATAATGCGTTTGCGCAGGTCCGAGCGTACTGTCAGAAGGTGCTTGACATCCGGCAGGAAGCCGGCGATGCGGTAGGCAACCGAAAAGTCGTTCAGGGCCGTGATGTGCACAAAAGGTTCGTGCAGTCCGGCCTCTTCGGCAGCGGTTTTCAGGAGTTCTTCCACACGGATGCGCGGGATGTCGTATCCCAAAGACAGCGAAGCGGACACGATGGTGCCGGAGCTGCGTACCACGGTAACCGGGTGGGTCGCTATGTAGAAGTTCGGGAACGTGGTCAGGTCGCGGTCTTCGGTCTGGATTTCGGTATGGAAAAGGCCCCGCTCGGTCACGCGGCCGAATTTTTCGGCGATGCCGATAAAGTCTCCGGGGCGGAAACTTCTGACCACTCGCAGCATCAGGCCGGCCATGATGTTGGCGATGAAGCTGGTGGAAGACAGGGCGATCACACCGGTGAGCACGATACCCACGAGGCTGAGAATCTGTCCGCGGGTGTTTTCCGACATGGGGTTCAGCAGCAGGATGGCCAGCAGTGCGGCTGCGGCCAGCCCCAGCATCAGCAGCTGGCGCGGCAGTCTGGCTTCCGCCCCCAGGTCGGGACGGCGGCGCAGCAGCCACCAGTTGGCCAGCCAGAGGATGCCGGCGCCGGCCACCATCGTGATCAGAACCGGAAGGTAGGCGCCCAAGCCTGCCGGTTCCTGCCAATTATGCATTTCCCGCCTCCACGGTCATTTTTCGTTGGTCGTCCGGCAGAGGGCGCTGAATCTCCTGACAGCGCGATGCGGCCGGCCGGCAGCCAACTATACACAAACAGCGGCGCAAAAACAATCCGGCACTGCCGGACGTGAAAATTTCTGAAAAATCCTTTGCAAAGATTTGCCTGCCAATGGTATGCGGGGAACGCTGAACCCTAGAACAAAAGACACCGGGCCAAAATGGATTGCACCGGCCTGGAACGAGGACACATGGGGAGGCCGGATGAGCCTGTGTTTGCAGGAAGTCGACAAAATCGTTCACGGAGAATTTCATCTGAAAGGCATCAACCTTGACCTGCAATCCGGAAGCTGCAATGTGTTGCTGGGCCGCACCTTGGCGGGCAAAACCTCGCTGCTGCGGATCATGGCCGGCCTGGACCGTCCCAGCCACGGCAGGATTCTGATCGACGGGCGGGATGTCACCGGGGTGTCGGTGCGCAGACGCAGCGTGGCCATGGTCTACCAGCAGTTCATCAACTACCCGTCCCTGACAGTTTACAAAAATATCGCATCGCCCTTGAAAATTGCCGGCGTCCAAAAAAAAGAAATTGAGCAGCGTGTACGCGAAACAGCCGCCATGCTGCACATCGAGGATCTGCTCGACCGCCTGCCGGCGGAACTTTCCGGCGGCCAGCAGCAGCGTGTGGCGATCGCCCGTGCCCTGGTCAAGGAAACCGACCTGCTGTTGATGGATGAACCCCTGGTGAATCTGGATTTCAAATTGCGCGAGGAATTGAGATTCGAGCTTCAGCAGATTTTCAAACGCCGCCGGGCCATCGTGGTCTATACGACCACCGAACCGGCCGAGGCCCTGATGATCGGCGGAAATATTGTGGTGATCGATGAGGGGCGCGTCCTGCAGACCGGGCCGACGCCGGAAGTATACCGCAACCCGGCCAGACTCAAAGTAGCCGAGGTGTTCAGCGATCCGCCCATCAACTGCATCGGCGGGACGATTGCCGAAAACCGGGTCTATTTGGCGGGCGGCCTTGAAATTCCGCTGCCGGGGCACATGCGGTCATTGAGCGCCGGAAAATACCAGTTTGCCGTGCGGTCGAATCATTTCGGCCTGTCGAGAACCGGTGCGCAGGATATTGAAATTCAGGCCAGGGTCGAGCTGTCGGAGATCAACGGATCGGAAACGTTTCTGCACGTAGACTATGGCGCTGTGCGCCTGGTTGTCCAGGAAAACGGCATTCACCCCCGCTCCATCGGCGCGCAAGTCAGGATTTACCTGAACCCGGAGCTGTTCTTCGTTTATGACCAAGGGGGAGATATAGTCGCATCGCCATCGCCTGAAGCCCAAGCGGCCTGAAACTGCCGTCTGTACGGCAGGGCATCGCGCAGGATGG
>JALSRD010000001.1 GCA_026984935.1 Desulfobacterales bacterium | reverse complement strand
GGCGATATTGCATCTTACCGCGTCTACCTTGAGTCGTCTGCTTTTACCGATGTTGCTGCCCTGACGCCGGCCGCCACGCTGCCGGCCGGCACGTTTTCCTACACGGCGCAGAACCTTACCAGAAATACGCTGTACTGGTTTGCCGTGGTGGCCGTGGACCAGGCCGGCAATGCCGCAAGTGCCGTCTCTTCGGTATCGGCCACACCCAACGATATCGTGCCGCCCGAAGATGCCCAAAATCTCGTAGTGCAGTCTTTTGCCACGCGGCTGGTCTTTGCCTGGCAGCCCAGCCCCGATGCGGCGGGGGATCTGAACGCCTATAAAGTCTATTTCGACGACGATCCCGCCGGCGAGCTGCTGCCGTCGTCACAGCATACTTTCGAAAAGGCCGGCTTGAATCCGGCCAGCGGCTACAACTTCAAAGTGACCGCCATCGACGTTGACGGCAACGAGAGCACGGGGCTGGCCACCACCGCGGCAACGCTGCTGCCCAACCCGGCCGGCCTTGCGGCCGCGGCCTACAGCGGTCATGTAGACCTGACCTGGCAGGGCGCCCAGCCTACCCAGTACGTCAAAAAATACCAAGTCTACGTTAGCCGGAGTGCATTTGCTGCGGTGACGGGCATGACCCCGGTATTGACGACCACGGCAACATCCATCAAGGTCGCCGGACTGACCAACAACACAACCTATTTTTTGGCGGTTACCACGCTGAACGTATCCGGCGGGGAGCAAAAGAGCGTCACCCCCATTTCGGCCACGCCCACCGCCGACACCCAGGGCCCGCAGATTGCCAACGTCAAAGCGGATGGCGCACCGGTGGCAGACGGCCTGACCCTCACGCGTGCTGCCGTGATTACCGTAAGCGCCGACGACCCCTCCGGCGTCAGCCGGGTGGAGTTTTACATCGATTCCGGGCACATCCGCACCGATTACAGCGGCACGCCGGCGTACTCCTGCGACCTGGATGTCGTGTCCCTGGATGACGGTGCGCACACGCTGGGCATCACCGCCATCGACACCTTGGGTAACGCCAGCCATGTTTCGTATGCCATCACCACAAACGCAAGTCCCCCGCCGGCGCCGACCATCACGCAGCCTACTTCCGGTATTGTTACCAACCTTTCCGAAATTACGGTTTCCGGCTACACCCAAAAAGGCGCCGAGGTGCTGCTCTACAATAACGGGGTTCAGGTTGGACCGGCCCTGGCCACCGATGCCACCGGCAGTTTCAGCACGGATTTTACGCTTTCCGAAGGCCGGAACCGCATCCAGGCGGCGGCCGGAAACCGCGCCGGCACCGGACCGCTGAGCGCTGCGATCGTCATTGACTTAGACACCAGCATTCCTGAAAGCCCGGCCGGCCTGACCGCCGCCGCCAAAGCGCAAGGCATGGTCCGCCTGACCTGGCAGGCACCCGCGGACACCCAGGTGGCGGGCTACAACCTGTACCGCAGCAACACCGGCTTTGCATCGGCAACGGAAGCCGAAAAGGTCAACACCGGGCTGCTCGGTGCCACACAGTTTGAAGACCTGCCGCCCGCAGATGGCACCTGGCACTACCGGGTCGCCACCCAAGATACGGCCGGTAACGAAAGCGCCTTGTCCAATGAAGTTGCCATCCGGTCGGACCGCACCGCACCGCGGGCCAGCATGATCGCGTATTTTCCCGCCGGCCACCAGGACCCGGCTACCGGCCGCACGGCACCAGGCACGGTCAACGTGCGCCTGACGGTTTCAGAACCCCTTCAGAATACACCCTTTTTGAGCATCAGCCCGCAAAACGGCATGCCCATGACGGTGGCCTTAACCAAAGAGAGCGACCAGGTCTACAGCGGCCTTTTCGTGATTCGCGATACCACCCCCGGCGGCATTGCCTATGCCGTGTTTTCGGCCCGCGATGCCGTGGGTAACCGCGGCACTGAAATCGACGCCGGCGCGACACTTTTGATCGACACCGCTGGCCCGGCCGTCGCCCGCCTGTCGGTGATGCCCGGCGATCCGATAAAAAACGATGCGCAAAACCCGGTGGCGCTCACGGTCACCCTGGGCCTTGATGAAGCCATCCCACCGGGAGATGGCCCCCACCTGTCGTATCTGCTCTCCGGGCAGGGCCGCAATCCCGTCGCTATCAGCACTGTTTCCCAAATCGCCACCCAGGCCGGTGATGCCCAGACCTGGCGGGCTAACTTTGAATTGCCGCCGGATGCCGGCTTGACCGAGGTGGAAAGCCTGCATTTCATTTACCAGGGCACGGATGATCTGGGCAACGTCAGTGACCGTATTCTGGCCAAGAACCGCTACCAGGTCTACCAAGGGGACCTGCCGCCGCTGGATGCGCCGCAAGGATTTGCCGGCACAGCGCTGGCGGGCGGCAAAATCAAACTGACCTGGCAGGCGGTACCGGGCGCCGTCGGCTACCAACTCTACCGCCAGGGGCCGTCAGAATCCGGTTTGGGCGCCTATCAGCGACTGGGGACGGTGGCGGAATTCACGGACGAACCGGATACAGAGGGCCTGTACCGCTATGCCATCACCAGCGTGCGCGCCGAAAACGGCCAGGAATCCGAGAGCAGCCAGAGTCCGGTGATGGCGGTGGTGTCGGATTCCAAGGCGCCTGAAGCACCCTTTGACCTGGCCCTGGAACTGACCCCTCAAGGGGTCAAGGCCAACTGGCAGGTCCCCGCCTATACAGAATCCGTTACCTATGCGCTCTACCGCAGCGATCAGGCCGAGATTTCTTCCATCGAGGGCCTGACACCGATTGTTACGGGGATCATCCCGACCAGCAGCCTGGATGCCCATCCGTCTCCTGGCGCGCACACGTACGCCGTGACCGCCGTGGATGCGGCCGGCAACGCGTCGGCACCTTCGGCCTGCGCATACCTCAATGCGGATCTGCTGCCGGTGACCACGCTTTCGGTGGTGCAGACCGACGACCGGGCGCCGCAGATCCGTTGGACCCATGCGGGCGGCGACATTGCCGGCTTTGACATCTACCTGGGGACTCCCGGGACAAAGCTCAACCCGTCGCTGTTAACCGACATGACCTATACCGACACCGGTTTCAGCGACGACGAGCGCCAATACCGCGTGGTGGCGGTGGACGTCAGCGATCACCAGAGCCTTGCGCGCAGCATCACTTTACCGAAAATCACGGCAACCCTGGCCGCAGATGCCACGCTCAAACGCGGCGTCATGAACCGCCTGGCGTATCGGGTCGAAAACCTTTCCGCCGCCGTTTTACAGCATGTGCGGCTGCATGTTCGCGTGGGGACCCGGGACCACCTCTCGGACGAGTTTAGCATGGACCCGGGAGCGTCGCAGACCATCTCCGTGCCCGTGGGCGGCTATGCCGATCTGCAGGATGTCGAACCTGTGACCACCACCATCGAGATCACACCGGCCCAGGGCGAATCCGTGCAGATCGTACGCCACACCAGCATCGCGGTGACCGACAGCATGCTGGTGCTGCAGATCCTAAATGCGGCGTTTACGCGCGGCGGCAGCGGCAGCGTGCGGTTTACGCTGCAAAATACCGGGGACGAAGATATCGAGGTGCTCACCGCCACCGCTGCCGGAAGTGCCGCTTCCGCCGACATCACCTATGAACTGCTCGACGGCGACGGGAATGTGCTTTCCACGGCCGGCTTCAAGCAGGCCCTGGGGGCCGGTATCACGACCCTTGCCAACGGTGATTCCGTGGCCCGCATTGCCGCCGGCGCCACTTTCACCGCGGCGCAAATGAACATTGCGGTCCCGGCAAGCGCGCCCGACGACGTGACGATCCGGCTGACGGTTGCACATATCTATCATCACCGCGCCAAAGCAGACCAGGTGACCATGGACGGGCTGGCCACAACCCGTCCGATTTCGCTGCTGGATACGGCCTACATTGGCGAGATCACATCGATTGTGCCCGAAAACTCAAGCGGTGACCAGGACGTGGTCGTCAGCGGCAGAGCGGTTGCGCGCGACTCTCAAGATCCTGTGGCGCATGTGCCCCTAAAGCTCATCATTACCTTAGACGGATTCGAGCGTACCTATGATGTGAGCACCGACGATGACGGCGCCTTCAGCTATCATTTTACGCCACTGGCCAAAGAAGGCGGGGTTTACACGGCGCGCGCCGTGCACCCGGACGTCAATGACCGGCCGGTTCAGGGCCGGTTCGTCATCGAGCGTTTGACCGTGGCCCCCGGGACCATCAATTTGTCCATCCCCAAAAATTACGAAAAAACCATCCCCATTGGCGTCACCGCCGGCAGCGGCGCCGCACTTTCAGATTTGCACCTGCGCTACGTGGCCGATGATCAGCCCGCCGGCGTACTGCCGGCCGGCATTCACGTGACAGCCGCGCCGCCCGTTGCCGCCCTGGCCGAAGGTCAAACGGCCAAACTGAACGTGACTCTGTGGGCCGACAACACGGCGCCGGCGACCGCCACCCTGGTGTTCAAGGTCGCCAGCAACGAAAATCCCGATTGGGCCAGCGTGGTGGTGCAGGCGCATTTTTCCCAGGCCGGGCCGGCGCTGTTTTTCACGCCCGACCACTTGGAGACCGGTGTGGCCCTGGAAAACATGGTCACTGAGACAGTGGTCTTGGAAAACCGGGGCCTGGCTCCGCTGGAAGACGTCAGCGTGCAACTGGTCAGCCAGCAGGGTAATTCCATCCCGTCATGGGCGTACCTGAACACCGCCTCAGACCAGGGCAGCCTGGAGGTGGGCGACAGGCGCGAGGTGAACCTGGCCTTTTCCCCGGGTTCTGGCGTGGCCGAGGGGATGTACGCCTTTTATCTGCGGGTGCGGGCCGCCAATTATAATACCACCGATATCAGACTCTACGTTGCGGTCACCCAGAGCGGCGTCGGCAAGGCGCTGTTTAAAATCTCGGATATCTACACCGGCACGCTGGACGATCATAACGGGATCGTGCAGGGGCTTTCCGGCGCGCGCATCTACCTGCAGAATGAAGCCGTGCCGACCGTTTCCCAAGCCCAGGTCAGCGACGATTTTGGTGAAGCCCTCTTTGAGGACCTGCCGGCGGGTCGGTATAAGTACCGCATCACTGCCGATAACCACCAGGAGCAGATCGGCCGCATCTGGATCAAACCCGGCATCACCGCCAATGCGCCCGTCTTTCTGGATTACAACCTGGTGACCGTGCAGTGGGATGTCACCGAGATCCCGGTGGAAGACCGCTATGACATCACGCTTTCGGCCACCTACGAGACCGACGTGCCGGCCCCGGTGGTGGTGGCCGAGCCGGCCTCGGTGACTTTGCCCAAAATGCAGGCCGGCGATGTCTACACCGGCGAGTTCACCCTGACCAATTACGGTCTGATCCGGGCCGACAAGCTTACCCTGAAACTGCCGGCTGACGATGAATTCTTTCATTATGACCTCATGGCCGGCCTGCCCGACCACCTGGATGCCAAGCAGCGCATCACGGTGGCCTACCGTGTGACCTGCCTGCTGTCACCGGAGCGTTCCGGCGAGGGCACCGGCGGGGGCGACTGCTACCACTCCAAGTGCATTTTCATCGGCTACGAGTACACCTGCGTCAACGGCCACTGCACGCGCGCCAGCATCTGGCACTGCACGGCCTATCCTTACGCCTGCCCCTCGGGCGGCGGCAGTGGATCTGCCGGCGCGGGCCCTGCAACCATTTTTTACGGCGGCCCCGGCGGCAGCGGCTCGAGCCCCGTGACGCCCCCGGCAACGGCCATCTCCGGCCCGCAGTGCTTTCCCAAGCCGACGTTAAAGGAG